>JAERTJ010000064.1 GCA_016844945.1 Fidelibacterota bacterium
CAAAAAACGCTTCAACAAAGGAAGCGAATTAACTTGAATCTACAGCACACAGAGGTGCTAGGATAATGAACTGGACAACTCGAAAGTGTCTCTTAACTTTGAGCTAAATTAGTCCGAAATGTTCTGACGACTTACAGCAAACTGCTTTTTGCTGCACAAGCGAAAGCACGTTAGAGTGAGCCAGCAAGAAATAACAAATGGAGTGATGATATGAGTCGGACAATAAAAATATTAATCGTGGTTCAAATTCTTTTGGTGATCTCTAGCTGCATGCTTGAACCTGGAGAAACCTCTCTAGATATATATGTGGTTATAACGTCGTTCTCATAATCCGTCGGTTCGGGGTTCAAGTCCCTGTGGGCCCACAAAAGAAAAGTCGCCATTCGGCGGCTTTTTCTTTTATATGGGCACCCTAGACTTTCACCCCGAAGGGGTTCATTCGGAACAAGCTGCCAGTGGCAGGTTGTGGAGAAAGGCGAGAGCGGAGCTCGCAGCCAACTCCCTGTGGGCCCACCATCTAAACCCCTTGTAATTCATAGAGTTATGAGGGGTTTTTCTTTTTGCCAGTTTTCCGAGTAATCTATCCAATATGGACAAATTGGGACATTTTGGGACTGGGGGTGCCGCGTCCACAACCACAAGATTCTCAGAATATTGAACGAGACAGAGAGGTATGCAGGTCAAATGAACTTTGAAAGTTGAATATATCCTTTGCATTTTAAGCTGAAAACTTATTCCTTTAAGTGTTGGTGTAACTACCGGATATTCTACATTAGAAATACATCAATGGGCAATATTACTCGAATGAGCTGAAAAAAGGGGGAGAGTATTTTGATCGCACTAACCTGGGGATCTAGAACCTTGTGGTGGGCACTCATTTCATCGTTCGCTGTGTTGATCGTACTCGTCGCCTGTCCAGCACCTGAGCCCCCAGGCACACCTCGTGACACGAGTATCCATCTGGAACTGATCAACACCTGGACCACCAACCTCACCTTCAGGATCAGTGTGGGTGATACAACACAGAGTTGGCGCTTTGCTCTCAGTAGGGATGACTCCATCATATTGGATGCGAAAGTATTCGGCACGGATACTACCATCATTGATCCAGGCCTTGAACCGGGTAGGGATTACAGCTATACCGCTTATTTCGTAGAGGGTGATGAGATCATGGACTCAACCCATACACTCACGGTGACTACCCTTGATACCACCAGCCACGACTTCACCTGGACCATCAATACATTGGGAAACTATGGCTCCTATCTCAATGATGTAGCAATCATCTCTGAGGATGATATTTGGGTGGTGGGCATGCTGGAGACGGATTCAGGTTCTTACAACGCTGCCCATTGGGATGGGAGTGAGTGGGAGATTCACAGGATACTCAGGCCAGTGGATTTTGAAGGAGTCTATGCTTTTGCTTCAAATGACATATGGTTTGTGGATGGATGTAAGGTATTTCATTATGATGGGAATGACTTCACGGAATTGTGGATGTGCGATTGGGCCGAATATGGTATCAATCAGGTAACATGTATATGGGGCACCTCCTCCTCCAACATGTATTTCGTGGGGGATGGCGGGAGTATAGTTCACTATGATGGTTCCACATTTTCAAAGATGGAAAGTGGGACGGATATCAAGCTGAGGAGTATCCACGGATCCTCTGATGGGAATCATGTGTTTGTTTCAGGCCATTCAGATGTTGAGCCCCAAGGCAGTATCGTGTTAGATCTGAAAGCCGGGACCTGGCAAAGACTCTATGAATCTGATTCTGTCCTACCTCATGGTCCTGACGAATATGGCTATATATACACTGTACATATAGAAGGCGAAACACTCTATGCAACAGCAAGTGAAGGGTTGTGGAAATACAACTATCTTACAGAAACATCCAGCTATGAGCAGATACCACTCCATTCTTATGCGGCGAGTCATTCGACAGGCTCCACAGATGTGTTTCTGGTGACCCGAGGCTTTGTTGTTTCACATTTCAATGGTATAACCTGGCACCATGATGATCATGTTGTTGAGCAATATGGTGCAGGCAATATTTATGCACGTGGTGCCGACCTGTTGAATGATTTCCTTGGAGTCGTTGGTTACATCAATGGTGGTGAACATGCGGTAATTGCCAGAGGGACAAGACAATAATGTTAACTGGAAAAATAGCGGGGAAAACATTGAAAAAGCGAAGTGTGTTAATCGGTCTGATTTTGATAGCAACGATTGGATATGGTCAGGAGAACAATTGCCTAGCACGGGTTTCAGAGACAGGTGGTGAAGACATGGGTGATGTACCTTTCACCACCGTCCCCTATGAAGCCCTGGATCCTATTATTGTGGATGATATTTTTGTAAAAGTCCGCACACATGTTGTTAGTGGAGACGACCAGGTAACTGAAAGTGCGATTGCGAATGCATATACTGATGCCCAAGCTCATTTTGATAACAACAACAGCAGAATTCATTTGATTATTCTACCGGAAGTTCATGTTATCACAGACTCTGAATACCAAATCATAGATGATGCTGATGAGGCTTTGGAAATGATGGAAACACACTCATCAGAGGACGTGCTGGACGTCTTTTTTGTAAACCAACTGTGGGAGGGTCAAAATGGTATTGCCCAGTGGATTCGTACGTCTGCCCTGACTATTGATGATTTCGCAACACAGATTGGTGAAGTTCTAGTACATGAAATGGGGCATTGTTTTGGATTATACCATACCTATCACGCTACTTATGAAAATGAATGCGCTGGTGATGCACCATTTGACTGCGCTAGAGAAAATGTTGAACGAGAGGGTAATAATTGTAACTGCACAGTTGCAGGGGATTATTTATGTGGAACACCTGCTGATTACAGAGTTACCAGAACCCACATATCTGAGGATTGCGAATATGTTGATAGTGGCGAACAAGACGACTTTGATCAGCCATACTTACCTGATGTTACAAATATAATGGCAAAAACCCGTATCGAATATGGGTATGATATTGGTTGCCGAACAACATTCTCATGGGATCAAATACGAGTCATGCACTGTGTTATTAAAGCACTCGGGTTAAATGTTACACCTGGTATCATTAATTTTGCTAATAGACCTTTCGGTTCAACTATAGATCATTATAGTGAAAGTACACTCGATATTGTGAATCACGATAACCTGGATTATACTTTTCTTGATCATCCTTCAGATAGTGCAGCAGTTGTTATAACAGAAGATAGCTACACGGTTCAAACAAACGATTATGAGTTGTCGAATGATGGTGTTACCAAAAGACACCATTCATGGAGTATAGATCCGGAATATTTCAAGATTCGCATAACGGATTTCCCCATGGTCCCCGATGGCGAGGTGACTGCTTGGTACAAAGAGAGGGAACAGGTATCGGTTACACAGCCTGAGATTATCGACTTTCGTGACCCATGGTACATCCAAAACCCTGGTGCTGATCCAGACAATTGGATTCAACCCAATTCCTTCCGACCCCTGTCAGAATTGGCACCCTCTGACACCTATAAGGTTTTTCTGAATCAAGAACTAGATCAAGGAGCCCACTACTCCCTCCGTGCACCTCGCCACTATGCCGATGAAAACGGTATCTACCAGTTTTCTCATTGGTCTGTTACAAATCAAACAGAAGGTCCAGGTGCCGGCCAGCCCGCAGCAGATTTTGGAGACCACCTCAGTAGGACCACTGCGGTCGTCTTCAAGGAAGCAAATGCTCAGATCACAGTGAATTATGATCTCAATAATCCTCTAAACCTACAAGCTGGTGCTGAGATCCGAATTCAGATGGATGATGTATTGGCAATCCCACCAGGATCAACAATTGAATTTGCAGAAGGAACCCAACTTGTTTTTGAGTCATCCGACGAATTTGGAGGGACTGAGACTGATCCCATTACTCTACAAGGTGTTTCAGGTGTACGATGGGATGGTATTGAACTGGCCAGTGATTTCCTCTTGAAAAATATGATACTTAAAAACACCACGATCGGAATCGAAATCACAGGAACCGATCTGGATACTGAACTTGATCAAATAACCATTGACGACACCGAGATAGGAATTGTGAAATCGGCAGATTCATATGGCGGAGAGTTGGTCTGCACAAATGTATCGGTAAGCAATCCGAACATGTACGGCTTCAGAGTTTACGCAACCGAAATTGGATATATCCAGTTAGAGAATTGTCTGTTTAATAATCCAACCCAAACAGATCTGACAGCAATCCGTGTAAAACCGGGAACAGAGAGTTTTTTTGATCTCGCTGAGACATTCGATCTGATCAGTATTGTAAACAATGAGATTAGTGGTTTTAGCCATGGAATCGATGTCCAATTGGCAAGTGATTTGGAGGGTGATACATATAACTGGGCTGATGGACCAGACCGTGTAATCATTAAGAACAATGTAGTCAAAGGAGATGGTGCTATAGGGTCGATTGGTGTTAGCACATGGGGCCATACTCCATTTCTAATTCATCACAACATTGTTTATCACTTTGAAACGGGTATCAATGTGGCGCATGGGCTATCGTACATGGATGATATTGATGATTTTTTCTATAAAATCTACCATAACACAATTGCCGAAAACCAGGTTGGGTTTAATGAAAGCAGTATTGAAACTGGAACACCAGATTTTCCTAACATTGCTTTAGCAGGAAACATTTTTTACAACCAATCACAATACAGTGCAGTATTCGAGAACGATGTAAAGTATAATGTCTGGAGTGGTTCAAATGAATTCTATGGTTGGAACTTATTCCATTCTGAGGTGTCTGGATATGCCTCCCACATAGATACCTATTACCCCAACCCGCCTACCAACTATTGTTTAATAGATAACCCACAGTTTGTTGATCCAAATAACCATGATTATCGATTGAGAATTACATCTCCAGCATTCGATCATGGCTATGAGGATTTTGATGAGGATGGAACTGATTATACAACAGATATTGATGATCAGGATCCTGATGGCAGTCGCATGGATATAGGAGCCCTGTACTATCCAGTACCTCCAGCCATCACTTCTCCCTTGACAATCACCGAGGATACAGAATGGTTTGGTACATATCAGATTGATGCTGATGTAACCGTAGCTTCAGGTGCAACACTGACTATTCTCCCTGGATCACACCTGAACTTCTCCTATGTTAAAGGTAATGAATCCATATTGACGGTGAACGGTGACTTAATAGCTGACGGTCTCCCAGATGCCCCTATCATTTTCACAAGCTCTGAAACAACCCCCTCAAAAGGGGATTGGTATGCCATCAAGTTGAACTCAACGGTGAATGACAATGCTACCATAATCGATAACTGTATTATTGAATATGCCAAGTATGGGATTCAACTATACGGTGCCAGTCCAGATATTTCAAACAACACAATTCGTTACAACACATATGGAATCCAATCCAGAAGTGGTAGCTCTCCAGATATTACTTCGAATGTGTTTGAGTATAACAATTACGGTACTTACAGCAATGTGTCCTCCCCTGTTTATACCAACAACCTGATAGAGAACAATAGCACGCGCGGTATGTACCATTATGGAACAAGCACTCCTCGCATGTATCATAACACCGTCAGGGATAATTCGGGAATTGGTGTTTACATGTACAACCGTGCAGATGTACAGTTTGGTCATTTGGGTGCCGATGAGAAAGGGTGGAATGAGATCGTTGACAATTCATCCTACGGTATCTATGCCAATTATTACTGCGATCCCTTTCTGGGAACAACAGACCCCTACAATCAGCCAATTGCTGGATACAACAGTATCCACGATAATGGCACATACAACCTCAGAACCTATCGCTATTCAACAGCTGAAGCTGAACACAACTGGTGGGAAGGCGAAACTACCTGGTCAGCTTATTACTTATCGACCTATGATGTCACACCTGTACTAACCAGTGCGCCAGATCCAGCGTCACTTGGCTCAAGCCTTGCTAAGACTGGTAGCTACGACGGATACGCTGAATGTCCTGACTATGATTTTTATAGTCCCGATACACTTTCTGAGTGTGCTATGTGGTACTGGGCGCACGATCTGAGGGTTACAGATCAATTAAATGTAGCTCTTTGGGCTTGGCAGTATCTTGTAGAGCATTACCCAGAATCAGAATATGCAGAGCTAGCGCTTTCGAAAGTTGTTACCTATACTGCTTTAGAGAATCATGCTGAGCTCAACGATAACCTCTATTCTGTTTTGGACAACTCTGAATATCCAGATGATTTACGAATCACCTCACTGGAACTTCTTATTGGACTTAACATGATATCTGGGGAGTATGAGAATGCATATACTTGTGCATTATCACTTCTTGATCAAGCTGAGAGTGACTATCAGGAGTTGATTGCTCTATTCACACTTATTGATCTAAATCAGTACTCGTTAGGGAAAAGCACTGCTGCTCGAGGGTTTCTGAACCAGATGAAAGAACAGCATCCTAACAACGAACTTACTCTCATGGCTGCAGAACTCATGGGTGAGGAAGTGGATTGGTCCCTGGTTGACTTTGGTCATGAAAGTGAAGAACAGAAAGAATATGTTCTTCCTACGATGTATGCTTTGTATGCAGCATATCCGAATCCCTTCAACCCTGTCACAACCATTCGTTATGATCTCCCAGAAGATGCACGGGTTGAGTTGAATGTTTTCGATATCACTGGCAGATTGGTAGCGACTCTTGTGAACAATCAGCAGGTGGGTGGACAATACGCAGTTCAGTGGCATGGCAGGTCAGAAAGTGGCGATTCACTTCCCAGTGGCTTGTACATCTACCAGCTCCAGGCCGGTGGGTTCACTGCGAATCAGAAAATGCTTCTGCTGAAGTAAGCATAGAAAGAATAATCATAGAAGATAGTGGGCAGTTCTAACAAGGGCTGTCCACTATTTGCATTAAACCAACGTGAACGCCTCAAATGATAAACGTCAAGTCCTGAGCAGCTTGTATCTAGCTGCATTGATTCTAAGCAGCTTTGTCTTCACGTCAGCTTTCATACACCCCTTTGAACCAGCCAAGCTGTATGCTCTGAGAATCATGACACTCCTGTTGCTCCTGATTGTACCGGGAGGAAAGTTTGGGTTCGGGTGGCAACGATTGGATATTGTATTCATTGCCTACCTGGGTTGGCAGATCCTATCCATACCATTCACGGGTACATGGGCAAGTGGACGCACAGCGCTTGAGACGTCAGTTCTGATAGGCCTTGTTTACCTTGTTCTGCGAGGGGGCATCAACAAGCACTTGAGCTTTGCTCATCTATCCAGGTTGATCGTGGTTGCAGCCTTCATACAGTCTGCTATCGCCATATTGCAGCATCTTGACTTCTTCCCGTGGACGGAAGGCTTTTTCAGCGGTTTTGAATCACAGGCGACCGGGACACTGGGTGGGGCGAACATTCTGGGAGCTTTCCTTGGTTTATCAATACCATTCGTTATTCATCTACTTGCATCAAGGAAATCAAAAAGCAAGCTCGGATGGTTTCTTGCCCTTGTAGTTATAATTGTTGCTCTTATCCTCTCAAAAAGTCGGGGGGCATGGTTGGCCGCCTGCTTCGGTCTCGTCGTAATGAACTGGCGTCATATCAGACATGTGTTGGCAACCCTGGTGAAGAAAAAGGTTCTACTGTTATTTGCTTCTATTATTGTTCTGGTCGCCATCTGTGTTAGTGCTAAAGGAATCTATGAGCTTAATCCAGCCTCAGCCAATGGTCGGTTGTTTATCTGGTGTGTTGCGCTGGATATGATCCGGGATCACTGGCTCCTTGGAGTGGGGCACGGGAGCTTTGATATGCAGTGGCTGGAATATCAAGGTGCACATTTTGCGAGTGGTTTCATTGCAACAGACCCTGGGCGAGCTGTGAGCTTGGTATCCGCTCATTCTCAGCTTCTCAATAATTTTGCTGAAACCGGAGTAATAGGTCTTAGTCTTTTTCTTCTGCTTTTTACTGTAGCATTCAGACAACTAATCAAATCCACGCAACATGGAAAACCAGAAGATATTGTATTGATCTCTGCATTGACGATCCTGTTTGTTCATGGCATGGTTGAGGATGTGCTGATAAGTATTCCGGTGCAGCTTCTTCTTGTGATCATTCTGGCGATGCCTTTAAGACACCCAGCTGAAGAGCAAGTGAAGACAAATTCCCAAAAAGTATTCAGCAAATGGTTGTATGTAGTCGTGATCCCACTATTGCTGTTCGCCTCACTATCCACCCATATATCTATACAGGGGGAACTCCTCTCGAAAGAGGGCCGTGAATTGACAGGTTCGAATAAATGGGAGGCAGGGATTGCTAAATATGTGTCTGCGCTGGAGTATCAACCCAATAATCATGAGCTCATATTCAGTTTGGGGGCAGCATACTCAATGATTGGTGAGTCAACAAAGGCAATTGAATTGATTGAGGAATCCAAGGAAGGACTCCTGGATAAAAACCAGTACATCGCGCTGGGAAAAGCATACCTAGATCTGAAAGATTACGAGCAAGCCCTATACAATCTCAACAAGGTTTTATACTACTATCCCGGATTGATTAGCCCGCACTTCTGGATCAGCAGGGCTTACTATGAGATGGGAGACTTACAGAATGCGCGTAACGAGCTTCAGGTGATACTGGATGCCAAAATTGAACTGGTTAGTCCAGAAATCGAAATGGTCAAGAGGGATGCGAGGAGAGTTTTGAATCAGATTAACTCACGATCTATGATACCGAGAGGAGAAAAGTGATCTTTCTGTGAAGCAAAATAGTACCACAAGCCGCCAACCAATTGTCTCTGACCTCAAAACCAAGGGCTTTTAGCACACTGGACACTTTCCAGTCACACCACCCTCGCAAGTCTAATAAAAACAACAATGAGCGCCGGACTCATAATCCGTCGGTTCGGGGTTCAAGTCCCTGTGGGCCCACTTAAGAAGGTCAGCTTTGCTGGCCTTTTTTGTTGCCTCTTAGAGAGCAACTCAAGTCAGGTAGTTCACTCAAACGACAGTTTTGGTCAGTAAGTTTGGCGACATATTTTAGCAACCATAGCTGACTGTATTTATTATATTCAGGCTGAGTATTTATCTTTATGACTTTAGAGAGGTCAAACATGACACAGTCAGATGTGATCGATATATTAACCGATTTCAAGAAATTATCTGCTGAGAAATATGGCATCATATTGCTTGGTGTTTTTGGATCAGTTGCTAGAGATCAAATCAATGAGCATAGTGATGTCGATATTGTTTTACAAACTCAGACTCCTAACCCTTATTTGATTGTGCATATTAAAGAGGATTTAGAAAGACGCTTGATTCACTCAGTTGATATTGTTCGACTTCGAAAGACCATGAACCCAAGTTTAAAACAAAGGATTGAGCAGGAAGCTATTTATGTATGATAAAAGCCTCGTTCAGGATATTCTAAATCAGATTCTGAATGCAAGCCGTACTGTTCAGGATCGCTTCATTCCTATTAAGTCTGCCTCCGATTTCACCAACACACCTGAAGGCATGGAAAAGCTGGATGCAATTTGCATGTTGGTTATAGCTATTGGTGAGAGTCTAAAAAATCTCGACAAAATTACAGAAAGATCTCTTCTTACCAGATATTCAGCAGTTGATTGGAAGGGTGCTATGGGGATGCGAGATATTATCACACATCATTATTTTGATATCGATGCAGAACAGATATTCTGGGTTTGTGAACACCAAATACGACCCCTTGCTGAGACAGTAAAACAAATGCTGGATGATATGGAATAAATATCAATCCCACTAAAATTCAATCAATTATCTACCTAGTCATTTTCCAGTCACGCCCCTCCTGTAAGACTAAAAAAAACAATAAGTAACCGGGGGCTCATAAGCCGTCGGTCACAGGTTCGAGTCCTGTCCCGTGTACAATAAGAGAGCCCTCGTTTTTCGAGGGCTCTCTTATGAAAACTACAGCTTATTTAACTCCTGGTACGAGACTAAGCCTCATTTGTAGGTAGGAGCTGATCCTTATCGATCTTGGACTTTTTGAAGAGACCGAGTACTCCATTCAGACCGACACTCATTACTATATTATAAAAGAATGCAAGGAAGGCGGCTAAAAGTAGACTCCCGCAGAGTGCTGCCAGGATCATGTATAAACTAAACTCACCGTCAAAATAGAGAGTTCTTCGCAACATGCCCCCTAAACCGGCCATACCCATAAAAGCACCCATCCCAATACCTCCAACCAAATGAGCCCAGAAGTGGAATGTTGCCAGTTTTTGGCTATAAAGCTTGGCTCCATTAGTAAGGATTGGGAATAGTAAATAAATTGCTGAGTACAGGGTCATACTCAACCCGACTAAAATGGCCACATGCACATGTGGTCCCACGATCCATTGAGTATTGTGGAGAATTTTATTCAACCCGAGATCGGCCTGCATAATGCCAGCTGGTACTGCAAGGGCGAAGCCTAATAAACCACCCAAAAGAAATTTTAATTCATTGGTCATCTTAAGTGGTCGTGCACTCCACAATGTTGCAAGGGTAATAAAAAAGGCGAGACCCTGGGTGATTAATTCGAAAGCTGTGACCAACTCTCCTGAAACGATCTTTAATATGGCAGGTTGAGATGGATCCGATAGGAGGTGGTGAGACCAGACTGTCCAAGAAACAACCAGCTCTACCAGCAGGGCTGCTCTTGCAATGTTCTGCATAAACAGTTTTTTACCAGTTATTAGCATCGCTAATAAATACCAGGTTCCAGCAACGAATATGAGAACAAGTCCATCAGCGATCAGATCGAGTCCCCACCAGAACCAATTTTTATACAGTAAAGCATCAACCGCAGTATGTCTCAAGTCGAACCCTAAAATGTGGCCGATCATGTATACCAGGATCAATACACCAGTAAAAAGAATGATACCTGCATTAAGTGCAGCGTCAACTGTTCCACGAGCAATGGCGGCAACGGGAAGATCAACAAGATGCTCTTTCTTTTCCTTTCTAAACAGATTAGCAATACCTGTTAATCCTAACGCTGACCGAATCAGACCACCGGTATGTTGCTTGTCCCACCCCTTAGGTGTGTACCCGATTGTTGCAAAAACATTGATCACAAAGAATACGGTTCCCACCATGACCAGTGCAATACCTGCAATGAAAAAGGTGCCTCCCCAGACACTGAATTGAGTAAAGTCCGCAGGAAGAGGCCAGTACAATGTATAGAGTGGTGCGTAATGTGTTAGGAACCCTGACAGCCAAAACACAAAAGTGCCAGTAGTGATCAGAATCAGAGTCCAATTAGCCAGCTTGAAACTCCACAATGGTTTTTTCATTAAAAATGGGATGAGAAAAAGAAAAGCGCCAAAAACAAGTGCGTATGTCGATCCAAAAATTCCTACAAGTGGGTGGGCTGTCAGCATCGCGAAGTATTGATCTCTTCCTAGCATAGTTATTGGCTCTACTGCGTATATTCGCATGAGCATGCCTTCAATCACCGCGAAACCGTAATAAACCAAACCTACAACAACGAACTTCAATGTTAATTTTTGCATGGGAGTAAGTGTTCCAGCTTTGAACAAACCTTGCTCTCCATCCATGAAAGTCTTAATAAAACTCATTATCTTACCTCGAATTCATTAATAAAGTCTAATTGCCACAAGGCAAGACTTGGACAGCGTCCTTAATAATCATGTCGATTCCATCAGGTCCAGAATATTCTGTGGATCTAATGGTATAAACTCCACTTTTCTCAAAGTGCCAGAGCACGTCATTCCGATGACCAGGAACAACCTGGATCTGGAAAAGCATGGAATGGTCCTCCCGGAATAGACCGAAGCCATATGTCAGATCTTTAGACTCGACATTGAAAAGGACCTTGTCACCACAATCGATGATAAGCCTTTCAGCGGGGAGGATGAATGTTTGATCCTCAACGGTGATTTTAAATGTCTTATCCGGGGTGATCGTGTCTCGATTTAAATCTAAATTCACCCATGGAATCGTCTTCATCGTGATCAGGTGCAAGGATACACCAAGGATCGCCAGAGCGATTACAAAACCATAAAAAAACTTCGGATTCACAATGGTTTTACCTTCTTTTGTTACTTTGTAACCAAACCATCCTACTAACAGGATTATGACTACACAATACAACGTGTAAACCAGGGTTTGTCCCCAAAGAACTAGTGCTGAATCGACCAATTTAAGTCCCTCCTATAATGGTCATTGCTATTCATGAATTACGCCTCGCGTAATTGTTTAATTCGAGAATTACGTTGTTGAGATCCAGATTGTAGGTCTGTGAAACCTCTGCAATTGTGTGGTGAGCTTCACCAACACAGCCGACACATAACAGTGCCTCTTTTATGAAATACTGCGAGCAGGATGGATAACTGTCTAGCAGATTTTTAATTGTAGTATCAGGTTGAATTTCAAGCTGAGCGTGCACTGAGTATTCCCCTTTGAGGCTTCAGGATACGCCTAATAGGAGAATCAAACGTTGCGCTAAAACAAACTACTGAAAAAATATTGGTGGGTTAGGATAGATCTTCTGCAATTAAAACAAGGCCATGAAGATCTTTGATGAGTATTTTCTTCCGAGTTGAGATTACAAGATTCCGTTTTTCCCATTCACTCAAAACACGGCTGGCAGAAAACAACGTGGTCCCGGTATGCTCGGCAAGGTCCTGACGGGTGATGGGAAAGTCGATTAGAATTCCCCCGTCGACTTTTTTTCCACCACGGTCTAAAAGACGGACAAGAGTCCTTGCTAGTCTTTGTTCAACGCGCTTCGTACTCAAATCCATGTAGCGAGATTGCACATCCCCAAACCTATTTTGGACGATTTCAAGGATGTTTAGGGTTAGTTTTGGATATTCGAGCATGAGCTGTGTAAGATCATTTCGCTCCCAATATATCGCATCACCACCCTGAATAACTTCGGCACTAGCAGGGTATTCACGACCAGTGATACAACTCATCGCAGCAGCTAATTCTAAGCTACCTACATAGTGAAGGATGATTTCTTCGCCCAGTGAATTGACTTGTGTGAGTTTTAATCTACCGTGGCCAACCAAATATGTCTTTCTAGCTTGGTGACCCTGGCGAAATACCATCTCTTTTTGGTTTAGCTTCATGGATTGAGCATGTTTAAGAATATCTCGTACCGAGCTTTGATTCATCCCCTTGAATAATTCTGTATCAAGGTATTGTGTCATTTGTGTATCGTGATGCATTTTGTGTCTCAATATATGTCCGTTCACAGGAACCAATAAAGCTTTTTTCCTAATGATTATACCCGGACAAGAATTTTGTTGACTATTTAGTGCCGATACCCTCTAAAGCCTTACATAACTCCAGGGGACACGTATTAGAAATACGTGGCTTTTTCGTTGGACACTTTCCAGTCACACCCCTCTCATAAGTCTAATAAAAACAACCAGTGGCCACGGACTCATAATCCGTCGGTTCGGGGTTCAAGTCCCTGTGGGCCCACAAACAACAAGGGGTCAGCATCAGCTGGCCTCTTGTTGTTTAGGGACGGGTGGTTTTAAACTCGAGTGGGTTCACCACGATGAGTCTAACAGTGATAGACGAGGCAGTAGAGCCGGACCCTGAGCTTGTCCATTAGACTTGGGCGATGGAAAAATCACATAATAACTTGATCTGTATGTTAAGAGATCCACACATTGCACTGGAGTTGAATAAGTCTATGAGCTTGTCTTGGAATAAAGCCAATGCTTCGATTCAGACCCA
>JAERTJ010000065.1 GCA_016844945.1 Fidelibacterota bacterium
ATAAACAGAAGAGTAAACTGTGAACACCTAGCTTGTTTTATAAAGGCGCAAGTCTATAGATAAATAAATGTTAAGAGCAAAATGAAGACATCATTGTTATGATTAGGGAAGGTAAGGTTCGTGTAATCTTCACACCACCCCAATTGAAAACGACTTGTTGTTTTCAATCAACGCTTTTTCACTCTGTGCTTCAATCGATTACCGAAGATTGAAGTTCCAGCTCAGGATGCTGAAGCACAGAGTTAAAACAATCCTGAGAGCACGATAGTAAGTTGATTTCGGTAATTGCTGACTTCACCCCCCCAAGCCCTTGGACTCTTCGGAGTCTGTGGGCTATTCTTTTTTATAGAGCTTCATGCAAAAAAAAATATAGGGGCATTTACAGACTTCCTGCAAATACCCCTTCTGTTAATTGTGGCTTCTATTTATGAAAAGTTGCTCAATAGAGATTTTCAGGAATTCGGTAGCCTGGTTTGTTTTTAAACCAGTCTGAATAATTACTGCCACTCGTCTCTGCCCAACCGATGAAATAATTATGGGCTTGATCAATGGTTACCCGCTCCAGAGGATAGGATAGTGACTCAACAATATCCAGAGCCCAGGGCAGATTGTTGTATGTTTTATAATAGCCTGAGACATCACTGTTATCATCCCCTGAACCAAAGTAGCCAGATCCAGCCGCAAGACTTGTTGGAGGATGTTCAGCGAGATGAACTTCACGACTCCGGTCCTGATTCACAAAGATGAATGGATTATAGGGTGGTGTTCCCAGACTTGCTGATGTTTGCGGTTGAGTAAAAGAGATCACAATATTTACCGTGTCTGGAATGACATAAGGTGCCTCAATTTGTGTGTTCACATAGAACCCTTGAGGTCGGGGCATTAAGCCATACACATTGTCAAATACCATACAGACAGCCTTTTCTTGATTCAATTCAGTGCCATTTTCCGCCAAAGTCACGGCGCTACCAACGATACTGGATCCAATGATCGAAGTAATCTGATCCGGCGTGATGCCCAACTCAAAACCAAAGCCGTTTTCAAAGCTTGCTCCAGTCGCCTTCAACACAAAATCAGCCTTGAGCTCTACAACTTCGTTGGATGCATTTAAGACTTCAGTAAAATAATAATCCACGACCAGGTCATTAAAGTCATAATCACCCCTGTTTGGCCAGAGGTCCTCAAAAGCAAGACTTCCGAAGGTGTTAAAGGCAGGATAATAATTATCGTAAGCCCGCGTTGGATCATTAGGATAATCATCAACTGGATCACTAATGCCATCTCCATCACTATCCGCACCCGTATAGGATACCTGGGACAAATTTGTTGCTGAGATCGCTGCAGCAGGATTTGAGGTCACATAGAAAAGCACGTCATTAAAATCATCGTCTGATGCACCATCTCGTCTTACATCTTCAAATCCTAGAATTGTCAAATCTCGAGCCTCATCATAGAGTAAGATATTGTGTCTCTGGAGCGATGGGTCTGATTCAGGATTTAATTCAGGAATGGAATAAAACTGATTATCGCCACTACTTACCCCATCTCTTTTATCCCATCCATCACTGAGTAGCACCCATCCTATCTCAGTTCCAGCAGGAAAGTAACCCAAATTCATTTTATCTCCTGGTCTCAGATTTCCTCCAGAACCCGCGTAAGAAGCATTGGGAAAAATGATATACACGCTATCAATTTCCTCCAGCGTTTGGGGCGGATTGTTCGCATCGAAGTGATAGAAGCCCAGCACATTATTGTTAGCTGTACCTTCATGAAAAAAGGTCACAAACAGGTCAGCATCTTGTGACAGAAGCGTGTTACTCTGACGACCCTCAGCCAGATAGTCTGGATGAGATGTAACCACAGATATGCCCTCTGGCAGTGATGCATTCACATCATTTAGAAATGCCTGCTCAATCGGGTCTTGAGGCGTGACGAGATCAAATGGCTTCCCTTGGGGATTATAGTCAGAGAGAAATACATAATCAGAAGCACTGCTAAGTTTTCCCAAAGCACTTTCCCCTTCCTCATCAAGTATCTCATAGCTGGCATAATCAAGGGTAATTCTATTTGATTCAATGGGTAGGATCAACTCATGCGCAAGACCGATATAATTCGTTCTCAAGACGACCCGCTCTAAAGCTGCAGGCAGCTCTATCTCGCGCTTAAACTCGCCCTGGCTATTGGTTAAGCCGCTGAAAAGCTCCGTCTCAGCAGCAGTTTCATCAAGGTTAAAAAAAGTAAGTTTAACACCACTCAATGCTTGTTCGGCATTTGTCCGAGCCTTTATGTCTATTGAAACTGTTCGTTTGGTTGAGTAGTTAAAGTCTGATGGCATATCTCTATCAGCCAACGGAATCATTTCCTGTTCAATTTCTGGACTGAGCTGGTCTTTACTACATGAAACTAGTAAGAAGCTGCTCGCCAATATGAGGAAGAATATTTTTGAAACATGTTTAAGATACATTTTATTTCCTTTTATAGTTTTCAGAAGCGTGCTTCCCGGGGTTGACAGATCTATGCCAATACCTCATTCAGGAAACTCGAGAAAGGGGGTGTCTGCAATGACACTTGGAAACACCCCGGCTATTTCTCGATTTTCACATTTCTACTTTTGCATTAATAGATGTTTTCTGGGATTCGATACCCAGGTCTGTCCTTAAACCAATCGGAGTAGTTACTCCCGCTGGTCTGAGCCCACCCAATGAAGAAATTGTGCGCCTGATCAATGGTGACACGTTCCAACGGATAGGACAAGGTCTCCACAATATCAAGTGCCCAGGGAAGATTATTGGAGGTCTTATAGTAACCTGAAACATCACTGTTATCATCACCTGTCCCAAAGTAGTCAGACGTTGCTGCAAGACTTGTTGGCGGATGACCAGCAAGATGAACTTCTCGAGTTCTATCCTGATTTACAAAGATGAAAGGGTTATAGGGTGGTGTTCCCAGGAATTCTGATGTTTGAGGTTGAGCAAATGAGATCACAATATTAACAGTGTCGGGAGTAACATAGGGTGCATCTACTTGTGTATTTACATAGAAACCCGCTGGTCGTGTTATGACGCCATATACATTGTCAAATACCATACAGACAGCTTTTTCCTGGTTTAATTCTGTCCCATTTTCTCCTAAACTCACTTCGCTGCCAACAATACGGGAACCACTGATGGAGGTGATCTGATCAGGGGTGATGCCCATTTCAAAACCAAAGCCATTTTCGTAGGTGGCGCCCGTTGCCTTCAGAACGAAATCAGCCTTCAATTCCACGACTTCATTGGAGGCGTTTAAAACCTCGGTGAAATAATAGTCCACAACCAGATCATTGAAGTCATAATCACCTCTATTTGGCCAGAGATCTTCATAGGCGAGACTGCCAAATGTGTTTTCAGCAGGATAGAAGTTATCATAAGCCTTGGTCGCATCATTTGGATAGTCATCAACTGGATCGTTGACGCCATCACCATCGCTATCATTTCCAGTGTAGGTGATTGTGACCGTCGCATCATTTACAATGGCTGATCGGGGATTAGAGGTTACGTAAAAAAGGGCATCATTAAAATCATCATCAGAGCCTTGTTCACGGTTTAAATCTTCAAACCCTAATACGGTTAAATCACGTGCTTCATCATAGAGTAAAACATTATGTTGGCGCTTTGAAGCTTGTGACTCAGGATTAAAATCTGGATTTGAATAAAGCTGTCGATAGCCATCACCAACGCCATTATTCCAACCATTTGAAATCAGTACCCATCCTATTTCAGTTCCTGCTGGGAAATATCCCAAATATACTTTATCACCGGAGGTTAAAGCCCCACCACTGCCCTGATATGAGACATTGGGGAAGATGATGGTCACACTATCAATATCATTCACTGAAAGCGGAGGATCGCTACTGGGATAGGTGTAACAGCCCAAGACATTTTTATAACCGGCACCTTCATGGACAAAGGTGACCCACACATCTCCATCTTCGCTCATGGTAGTATTAATCTGATTCCCATCTACCAGATATTCTGGGTGAGCCAAGGGGACGGGATTGTTTTCAGGGAGAGAAGTATTCACATCATTCAAGAATTCCTGGGTCACATTATCACCTACAGCAGTGAGATAATTTGGCTTACCCGTTCTGCTATTGTATGAGCCCAAATATCCCAGGGTATACAACAGACTTGTTTTCCCCAATGATCCCTGACCTGATTCATTCTCAATGGCGTCTGGTAGGTTTTGATAATCGACAAACAGGTCATTGTCATCAAGTGGCAACACGATTTCATTCACCAACCCGATGAAATCATTTCTAAGAATTAACTGATCCAACGAGGCTGGCAATTCCACACTGCGCTTGAAAACACCCTGGCTATCAGTAAAACCGCTGAACAATTCAGTTTCTTGCCCATCTTCCTCCAGCGAAAAGAAAGTAAGTTTCACGCCGCCAAGTCCTTGGCTGCTGGCATTTCTTGCTAAAATATCTACCTCAAGATTTTTCTTGGTTGAGTAGTTAAAATCCGGTGGCATTTCTCTTTCAGCCAGGGGAATTGGAAGCTCTTCTTGCTCTGGACCCATTTGATTGGTATCACAAGCAACGATCACCAACGCGCCGGTCACCAAAATGAAGACTTTATGTAAAGCATTTCTAATATTCATCGTATTCCTTTCAATAATTCTAAAAAATCTTTCACACTTCTATGGGCGAAGACCTTGCCAACTGTAAAAAAGTGATATAAGTATATAAATAATAATATATTAATGCATGTTTATTGTGAGCTGTTTTGAGGCTTTAAGGTGTTTCAAATTGAGATTTGTTTCATATTGAGGCACATATTCTTAACATTTTTTTATGAAATGTGGTTTTTGTCTTCCCAATTGAGTCTGCCCCCAGTCACCCAAAGTACAAGGTGGATTCCAAAGGGTTTGAACCTATATTTATCCCACCAACTATTAAAAGTGGTACTACCCATAATTTTGAAGCACTGATATTCAACTGAGATATAGGTAACCCTCCCGTGGATAGAAATTCTGAGAAGGCAACAACAGATAGATTACTTATCGTAGATGATGAAGAGCATATCCGCCTATTATTGCAGGAGACACTCCAGGATAGCTATGATCTTTCCCTGCAAGAGGGCGGAGAGGACGCCATAGCGAGTGTCAGACAATCCCTGGAAGTAAACAAACCATTCTCCGTTGCCATCATGGATCTCAATATGCCGGATATGGACGGAATTACCACCGCCCGGAAGATTAGAGAACTGGATGAAAGGATTCATCTCATACTCATGACGGGTGAATCCAGAAACATATTGGAAACTTTAGATCAATCCCTGCAAAACAATCTCATCCTCGTGAGAAAGCCCTTCGCCATTGATGATGTTTTTATGCTCACCCAATACCTCTGTAAAACCTGGCAGATGGCAAAAACTTTGGAAGATCGTTCATCAGAACTTTCCTTGAAAATTCGCCAAAGTGAATCCATTCGCGCCAACATAGCCGCCATCTTTGAAACTGCCCTTGATTGTATTATCACCATTGATAATCAAAGTCGTGTGACAGAGTGGAACCCAGCAGCCGAAAAGACCTTTGGCTATACCAGAGAAGAAATTCTAGGGATGAAGCTCTCAGACACGATTATTCCCCCCGATTATCGTTCCGGTCACACTGCAGGGATGAAAAAGCACCTTGAATTTGGTGGGGGTCCGATCCTAGGCAAACGAATTGAAATTGTCGCTCAGGGTAAGGATGGCAAAATATTTCCGGTTGAATTAGCAGTGACCCAAATTGATAATCAAGAACGCCCTGGTTTTACCGCTTACCTGCGGGATATTTCTGCTCAACGTGAAGCAGAACAACAAATGCAACTCCAATCAAAGACTCTTGAAGCTGCCGCGAATGGAATCATTATTACCAATGCGGACAGTCGAATGGTCTGGGCAAATCCTGCGTTTCTGAGGCTCACTGGCTATGAAAGGGATGAGATCATCGGAGAAAAAATGAGTCTCCTCAAATCCAAATTGCATACAAAAGCGTATTATGATGACCTCTGGGC
>JAERTJ010000066.1 GCA_016844945.1 Fidelibacterota bacterium
GCCTAGAAAGAAACCACCGAGCCCCCCCATACGTCCACGACCGAGGAGTAGAAAAATGACCAGAGGAAAGATGATCCCAAGTGGACTGCTCTTTTCCTTACGCTCACGGGTGCGACGCGCACCACTACCTTTATATTCGCCTGTTGTAGCTTCAATAATACCCTGTAACCCAGCCACGACTCCCTGATACCAGCGCCCTTCACGAAAATAGGGTCTCATATCATTACGGATAATTTTGCCTGCGGTAATGTCTGGCAGAGCACCTTCAAGACCATATCCAACTTCGATGCGGATTTTGCGTTCCTGCTTGAAAATACTTAGAAGAACACCGTTGTCTTTGCCACTCTGCCCCAACTTCCAGGTAGAGAACATTCTTTCAGATACATCTTCCAGGCTCTCTCCCTTAAGCGAGGGAAATGTAGCTACCACAATTTGATTGGATGATTCGTTCTCATACTGCCTGAGCGCTTGTTCTAACTGGCGTTCCTGGGTGGAGGACAGTAGATCTCCCCAATCATTAACCTGTTTGTTGATCCGGTCAGGGAAAATACCGTCAGCGAAAATGCTGGTGGTCAGCAAAAAAAGCAGGGCTAAATGGGAGATGGTTTTTATCATAAAAAATCTTCTTTCCTCTGGGGGTTGGGGCGGTTCGCGAACCGCCTATGCACCATAGTGTTAACTGCTTTTTAGAATTCGACCTTAGGAGCCGTTTCAGCACCAGCTTCAGCTTCAAAATAAGCCTTGCGGTCGAAACCGAACATCCCGGCATAGATAGAGCCTGGGAAGCGGCGAATCACGGTGTTGTATCCCTGAGCTGCTTTGTTAAAGCGATTTCGCTCTGTAGTGATACGGTTCTCTGTTCCTTCCAACTGAGTTTGCAAGTCCAGAAAATTCTGGTTGGCTTTCAGTTCAGGGTAACGCTCCATTACAACCATGAGTTTACTGAGAGCTCCTGACAACCCACTTTGAGCCTGCTGGAAGTTCTGCATAGCCTGTGGATTGTTCACGATACCTTCAAGATTGATGTTGTTCACCTTTGATCTGGCTTCAGTAACTGCCGTAAAGGTTTCTTTCTCATGTTCAGCATAACCCTTGACTGTGGCGACCAGGTTTGGGATTAAATCCGCTCGACGTTGATAGACATTTTCGACTTGAGACCAGGCAGCATCAACACCTTCATCCATGGTAACCATGGTGTTGTATTTACCTATAGCGCCCGAGATCATAAAAAAGATCACAACAACGACAGCTATAAGTATGATAGTACTTTTTTTCACATTCAACTCCTTGTGGAAATATTTTTAGGCGAGTATATATTCAATTTCATTCTTCAATTGCCATCATCGTTGGTTTGGCCTATCCCAATCGACCTTGCCCTAGATGACAGCGTCTGAATATATGATAAATTGGGGGGATTGTTCCTTTAAAACTATCTGGGTTAGACTTTAACCGCGAGGGTACAGAGAACACAAAGGGCTTTAGAAAACGACCAATTAGATGGCTGGGTCAACAGTTATTTCAATTACTCCGGCTTTTAAGCCGGGGGTGGATAACCTCAACATTTGAGGGCTTCAGCCCCACCCTTTTGGACTAAAGCCCTCTTTGAAGATGAGTCACAACCCCCCGCGCTAAGCACGTAGTAATTGAATTCGCCCTGTTTGTACAGGATCCGTGTAGAAACAGCTTTAACACCTAGCAGTCTTCCGTTTCTTGCCTACAGATCCCCGAACAACGACTTTTTGGATGTATTCAGTAGCCAGAGGTACCTTACATGCAGCGCTACCCAGAGTCACATCAACCTTACCTACCTTTGAACCGACATCCATTGCCTCATCAGTGAGTGATTCGATATAGGAACCTGTTGCGATAATAAAACTATTCATGGCGAAGCGTACCCGGTTTTGTGCAGAGTGAACTTCATTACCGGCTCGCTGGAGTAACTTTTTATACAGAGGAATATCTAGCTCCTCATCCTTTCTCATGGATGCATATAAGGCCAGGGTCGCCCAGCCTGCATCCTGGACCAACTCCCGCTCATCCTCGATCCATTTTATTCCCAGGTCAAATCCAAAAGATGTTTCAGCGGCAACCCAGGGTACAGCATATTCACTCAGATAATACCAATATGCCTGGTCCACCCACTCCTCAAGTTGAACCTGCGTAATTTGAGTTTCATCTGCCATCAGACTTGCAAGATACATAGCATCAGAATTCCCTGTTGCATAGAGTTCGAGAGATAACTCGTGATTCTTTTTGGTCTTCTTGAGAATTTTCTTCATATCCCCAACCTTAACACCAAAAAATGGTTCCTTCGCACCATGGTTCATTAAGGTGTTTTTGGTGCGGTCATCTCCAAATGATTCCAGTTCTTTAAGAATGTCGGCTGCTTTCATATATTGATCCCTCCTGCTACTGTCTGGTCAATTGAGTTTCAGTTTAATATACAATTATCAACCACCTGACTATAGAACATAATATTTGTCACCTTTTCTTTAGTTTTTCCTACACCCACACTAAGTAGAATAGAATGAAAGCTAAATGAGGGGCTAATATGAAAATTTATATTTTACTATCTATTCTTATTTTGGGATCATCCCTGGCTCAGAATTTTGATTTTGTCAGATCACACCCTGTGGATGGTCTAAATGCCCCCAGGCTCTCCTCCAGTATTGACCTGGATTCACAAGACAGACCTGTTGTTGGTAGAATGGTATCCAACAAACTGAATTACACCCACCCATACGGAGATTTTGTTATTGAAAAGCTTGATCTCTCAGGCACGCAACTATGGAGTGATACCTTGTCTGGGAATGTAAATTTAAAAGGTCTTTTGGTTGACCGCCATGATGACATTTACGCCTTCGGTAACTATCGAGACTCCATAGCCATTACGGGGTCAGATTTTCCGTTGCACAACGAATCAGAAACTCATTCCTGGATAGCGAAACTTGATGGTGAAGGTCAATTAATCTGGATGGGTAGTTACAATCCCAACATCTCAGAGATTAAAGATATCTCATCCATTTGCGAGGGACAAAACGGTATCTGGGTCGCTGCACATGCAGGGTTTGGGGTTTCAAAGATTTTTCAAATGGAGCCCGGTGGTGCTCTGAATATGGTCGTCGAGCAAGAACATGTGGGCAGTGCCATGTCCATGTCTGTAGATCCTTCTGGGGGACTCTGGGTGACAGGAGCTACGAGTATGGGTCCCCAGAGTTTCAATGGATATTCCGCTGAAGCACCCTACAGTTACAATCAGTATATCGCACGCTATAACCGGTCTGGTGAGGCCCAATGGGTGAATTTTATCGAAGATGTCACCGCTGAAAATCAACAGATCGTCACAGATCAAGAGGGTTATGCCTATTTTGGTACTGGCTTACGTGGTGATTTCATGTTTGGAGATATTCAGACTCAGGGACCGGACTGGGTCTATGATTTTGCCATCACAAGACTGGATTCAAATGGTAACTTTCTCTGGTTGCGAGAAGTCCCCCTTGATACCCTGCTAGGTGATGGTGGTGAAGGGTTTGGCGCTTTTCTTGATGTCGGGGTTGACAACTCAATCTATTTTTCCGGTTTTATCCGTCATTCAATTGACTGGGGTAATGGTGTGTTTACTGAGGCGAATGCCTACAATGATATTTTATTATTGAATTTTGACTCAGATGGTGAAGCGCGATGGGGCAAAACTGCCGGAGGAGAGCATCAGGATTCAGGAGATGCCCTTGCTGTTGACTCACAGGGCAACCTATGGGTAACGGGCCGATGTGGAGAATCTGCCAGCTTTGACTCCATCACTGTTACTGGCACCTTTACCAACGCTTATATCGCCCGCGTGACAATGAATCCCACCACCATTAATGACTCTGAATCGGAGCTGCTTCCACAGATGACACTTGAGGCAAATTACCCCAATCCATTTAACCCTACCACGAGGATCAATTACACACTGGACCAGGGTTCAACCGTTGATTTACGGGTATTTGATGTGACCGGCCGAGAGGTCAGCGCCCTCACGAACACTTACCAGTCCCCGGGAAGCTATTCCCATATCTTTTCAGCAGCGAATATTCCTGCAGGAGTATACATTTATCGTCTGACCACTGAAATGGGGGCTCAAAGCCGTAAAATGCTGGTACTGAAATAAGTATTGTGTCTTGCTGGGGCTGAGAAAAACGAGGGAACTCAACCATACTCTTATTGGTTTTTCTAAGAACCCATAACACTGTGATCAGAATATATTCATTTTCCAGGTTCGACTTTTACGCTCTTGGAGTCTGAGATATTATCTACTAATATTTTTCCGCTTTCGACAGGATGGAGTAATTATTTCATCCCGGAAGGGATACACCAGATATTTAATCCCGTATCCAGCCTACCGCCCATGTGCTCCAGAACCACCTGATCTATAATACCCACTCCCGTTTGAGCCATGTTGTCAAAATTGTCCAGGCCATCATTTGGAAAATTCTGGCGGGTTCGGTGGATATTGAACTGATGCGACAGTTCGCCTCCAAAAGCAGCATCAACAGCTGCACCACCCATCATGAAACCCAGTAAACCACCCCAGGTCGCCGTGGGGTTATCAGAATCCCAACCTGCCAGGACGCCAATTTTGATGGTTTCCTTCAGATCTCCTTCTCCATAAAAGAGACTCACCAAACTGGCGGCATAATTGATGCCTGCAGCAAAGCATCCGTTGCAGTAAATGTTTTGGGAGGT
This sequence comes from Fidelibacterota bacterium, assembly GCA_016844945.1. GTDB lineage: Bacteria > Fidelibacterota > UBA8477 > UBA8477 > JABMPR01 > JABMPR01. Next base: position 4,726 of record JAERTJ010000066.1, read on the forward strand.
GATATCATATCCATCCTGCTCTTCTACCTGATAGCGCACATAGATTGAGTCGCGTGTCTGCTCCCAGGGATGCCCCATATCATATAGCCTTTTTACAAAATCATACATTTTTGCAGGGTAGGAATTTGACGGAATCTGTTTCCGAGCTTCATTTGACATCCAGAGGACCTGGTTCTTAGGAGGCAGGTTTTTATCGACTAGAGACGCCAACGCATACATACGAACATAAAATTCAGAAATGATTGCTGCACTGGCACGAGCTGTGGTGCGAATGGGTAGTGACGCCATCTGTACAGCCAATTCTGGTTGGGCAGGTGCAAAGAGACCAAAGATTTCTGTGGTCAGTTGAGCATCAATCATATCATAATGTGGGTTGACCGCAGGTGAGCTTGTCTCTGGTGGAATAAGTCCTTCACGCATGAGGTCAAATGCCTGTTGGTTCGAAACCCAGAGATAATTTTCCTCTTCTGGTAGAATATGCTTGAGCCACCCATCCCGAATCTGCTCACCGGTCAAAAATGCAGTTCTGTTGCCCGCCAGTAAATGCTGATACATGTACTCGATGTCAGTATCATCATCTGCACCCCAAACCTCTCCCCTATTCCTTAAAACAAAATCTATAGTCGAGGAAAGATCGCTGGGTTTTCCTTCACTCCAGATGTTTGGCTTGTCCGGTTGTCCCCAATCGTTCCGGGTATAGAATTCACCCGTATCAAACTCACCAATCCGACCAATTTTATCCATCTCGGTTACCAGTCCAGTCCAGTTTGCGATGCAGGCACCCAGCCAGAACCCCTGTAGTTTATCATGATACTGTTGCCTGGATATTGTGATATGAGAAGGTTTTGGCGTGTCTTCCAGATTAATCAGGTTTGAATCGACTAAAATATCAGTTTGTCTTCGTGCTTCATGTTCTTTGCATGACAAAATCATCACTGTGACTATCAATGCTAACAGGATGTGTCTGAAAAGATGTGATTTAAGCATCATTTTAACCCGTATATATCCAAAATCTCCGGTCACTTGATCGTGATCTTTGCTTTATGTGAAATATTATCAGAAGAGTTGCCAACGTATATCAGATAATCACCCTTTTCCAGGTTCCAATCAGAAATAGTCTCATCATAATATGCCAGGTTGTTCACATCAAAAACCAAATCAATGGTAGTTGCTTCGCCTTCATCAAGTTCGACTTTGTAAAATGCTTTTAACTCTTTTTTTGCTCGCTTTACTTCCGATTCAGGTTTCCCAATATAGACTTGAACCACTTCAGCGCCACTTGTCTTGCCTTTGTTGGACACCTTGACCGAGACCTTGACTTGTTCTCCTGCAACATAGGTCTTCTTGTTTGTCCTGATCCTTGAAAGCCTAAATGATGTATATGACAGCCCATAACCAAAGGCAAATAAGGGCTTGATATCTTTAGTATCATGCCATCGATAACCCACCAGAATATCTTCTTTATAGTGTTGAGTTGTGCCGTCTCCAGGGTAAGAAAGCTCACCAAAATGATGGGCGGCATTATCTGTCAATTCTACTGGAAAGGTGAATGGTAATTTACCTGATGGGTTTACATCTCCACTGATGACATCGGCTATAGCATGACCCGCTTCGCTACCCAGATACCAGGCCTGCATCAACCCTTTCACTCTGGATAACCAGGGCATTTCAACAGCATTACCGCTTATCAGAATGACACCAACATTTCGATTAATTCTCAGAATCTTTTTCAGGAGCTCATCCTGACCATAGGGCAAAGCCATACTCTTTCTGTCGGCACCTTCACAATCCTGACTATGGTTTTTATTCAACCCTCCAATAAACAACACTACATCAGCTCGAGAAGCTACCTCTAGAGCAGCAGCCTGGAGTGAGTCAGCGTCGAGAGGAGATTCCAATTCCCGACCATATACCGGTGCACCAGAATTATATCCCAATGAATGCAGAATGGTCGCATTCTTGAATCGCTTTTGAAGTCCTTCAAAAGGCGAAACTTCTTTTTTGGCTTTTAGCTCTGATGAACCTCCTCCTGCCGTCATTGATCTAACTGCATTGTCCCCAATAAGACCAATCGTCATCTTTTTGTGTGGGTCAATTGGAAAAAAGTCCCCTTTGTTTTTTAACAATACAATTCCTTCGCCTGCCACCTTCCGGGCGATGTGTAAATGTTCAGGGTTGTTCATTTTACCCAGTGGACGATTCTGGGACAAGGAGGTGCGAAACATGAGACGCAGTATCCTGCTCACTTTCTCATCTAAAACTGATTCCTGGATTTCACCAGATTTGACAAGCTCAACCAGGGGGTTAGCGAGATAATAGTAATCGTAAGCATTTTTTACCGTTGAACTCAAGCCATCGGTATGGGTCCCCATTTCAATGTCTAATCCATTCAAAGTCGCTTCTCGTGTGTCATGGGTGGATCCCCAGTCAGAGACTAAAACTCCATCAAAAGCCCACGCTCCTTTTAGTATTTCATTGATCAGCATTGCATGATGGGTGGTATGTTGCCCACGAAATTTGTTGTAGGCACCCATCACGGACCAAACATGACCTTCCTGAACACCGGCTTTAAAAGCAGGAAGATAAATCTCATGCAATGCTCTATCACTGACTTCAACGCTAATGTGTCCACGCCATGTTTCCTGATTATTCAATGCAAAATGCTTCAGGCAGGCTGCCACACCATTCTGTTGAACCCCCTGGATGTATGGGACAACCATCTTTGAGGCAAGATATGGGTCTTCACCCATGTATTCAAAATTTCGACCATTGAGTGGTGTTCGGTAGATATTTACACCAGGACCCAGAAGGATATCTTTTTTTCTGTATCGCGCTTCTTCGCCTAGCGCTATCCCATATTCCCTGGATAATTCTGGTTGAAAAGTGGCTGCAAGACATGTCAGTGAAGGAAAAGCAGTGATTGAATCGCTTGTCCATCCTGCATGGCCCCAACTATCCCATTTAATCTCCGCACGAACACCATGGGGTCCATCGGACATCCAGATCTCAGGAATCCCCAGCCGCGGTACACCTGGTGAACTAAACTTTGATTGGGCATGGCACATAGCCACTTTTTCTTCAAGTGTAAGTTGTTGGATTATATCATCAATTTTCTTATCAATAGATTTCATCGTGTTATTGGCTTCTCCACTTGTTGATATGATTAAAACCATGATAGAGAAGATGATATTGCGTCGATTCAATGTATATCTCTCCAATTGTAATTGTTTATGTCAGCGTTTTGTTTAAAAGACCCAAACCAACCTGGGTCAGGTTACACTCGTTCACCAGCAATTTTAAACGTATGCCCTGGCTACTGGTATATAAATATCGATAACTGAAGATCCCTTATTCCATTGAAACCTGTAATCGTAATGCTCAAAATGCATGACTGTTCTGGTCAGGTCCAATGATATCTTGTTCTCAGGAACAATCCTTTTGTAAACATTGTGAATGCTATCTTTAATCTTGTCCATACTGCCCCTGTGTTGAACAACCAGATAGTTACCGGCCGAGAGCACCAATTGTTCGAAACTAACACTTTGATAGGTTGAGGGTACACTGGATAAATAATAGTATTTATCATTGTTTTTATAAGTCACACCAAATTTTTCCCAATTACCTGACTGTTTATAATGCTGCTTTTTTAATTCCTGATTGAAGTAAACCCAATGGTTTTTAATTCTTCGATAATTTTCGATGGGGGAGTTTGACAACTCAACAGAAAGCCCAAATACTTTTTGTTCAGACCTGGTAAGCATTTGGAAGCTCAAAATTTTATAACCCTTAAATTCGAACCGGAAATTTTGTCTTATGCGATTTTGGAAGCTGGGAAAACTTTATACCGACTACAATGTCTTGCAGGGATACATAGAACCATAATTATTGTGATCTTCATGAAGATCGTTCGAGCCTACTTTTTAATTAACTGTGCTACAGTCTCAATATGTGAAGTATGGGGAAACATATCAACGGGCTGGACACTCAATAATTTATAATCAGTAGCGCAGAACAGCTTGAGATCTCTTGCCAGAGTTGATGGATTGCACGAAACGTATACCAGGCGTTTTGGACCCACCTTCAATACATCATCAACCACATTCTGGTGTAATCCAGCACGCGGAGGGTCAACAACAATGACATCTGCAGCTTCGATTTTGGCTGTGGTTTGTGACAGTACATCTTTCAGATCACCCTCAATGAACTCCACATTTTCAACACCCTGTTCTTTGGCGTTCTTCCGGGCGTTTTTAACTGCGCTTCGGATAAGCTCGAACCCGTAGACTTTTTTAGCCTTTTGTGCCATAAAGAGAGCTATCGTCCCTGTACCGCAATAAAGGTCATAGACGATTTCTCCACCTTTGAGGTCAGCGCCCTTAAGTGCCTCATCGTAGAGGACTTCTGCCTGGCGGGTATTGGTCTGAAAAAATGAACTGGCTGAAATCTCAAATTCTGATTCCCCCAGACGATCTCTGATGACACCGGGCCCATGGAGGAAAACCTCTCTTTCACCTATGGCAACATCAGATAATCGGGTGGTAATGGAGTTAATCAACGTGGTAATCTGCGGAAAAGCGGACATAATGGCTTTTTTGAAAACCTTCATATGTTCTTTTTCATATGTTTTCGTCACCAGATTGACCATAATCTGATCGGTATGTTCTCCATAACGCAGAACCAGATTCCGCGCCCAGCCCTCATGGGTTCTATTATTGTACGCTTCCCAACCATGCTCTTCGGCAAAGGCAAAAACAAAATTCATGATATCATTCATAACAGGCTTTTGCAGATAGCAGGTGTTCAGGTGAACAATCTTATCAAAGCGTCCGGGGATATGTTGACCCAGACCCAAAGGTTCATCTTCATCGTCCGGGTGGTTTCGCCAGGGGTTTGGCGTAAAAGTGAATTCCATTTTATTACGATAATGGAAGGCTGAAGGTGAGGATAGCGCTGTTGGTACTTCAAAGTCAGAAAATCCACCGACACGTTGAATAAGATCACTGACCTGGCGCGTTTTTTCCTTGAGTTGATCCTCGTATTCAAGGTTTTGGAGTCGACATCCACCACACACACCAAAAGCCTCACATTTTGCTTCTATCTCGTTGGGAGCTCTTTTGAGTACTTCAAGTGGATAGGCCTCGGCAAAACTTTTCTTCTTCTTTACAATGCGAGCAAGAACCCGTTGTCCCGGGACCACCCGTTCGACAAAAATGGCGAGTCCGTCAACTTTGGCAACACCCTTTCCACCAAAAGCCAGGCTTTCGATATCCAGTTCAAGACTTTGTCCCTTTTTTATCGGTGATACAGGTGTTTCTGACATAACTAATTCCTTCTAAAATTTCAACTGCAGGGATATCCCTGGTGTCATTCGCTCAAAATCACCCAGGAGTGTGGGTGATGCTTTGATCCTCCAAAAACCTCCTGAGCCGGAAGGTTCACCACTCTTGAGCCGTCTGGTTTTCACGGAACGATAGGTCGTGTAAAAACCTGCAAGGCTGGTTGCGATATCAAGTGTGCTTGCGGCATCAGAGGATAGCTCTGCATCCATCATAATACTCAGCCCCCGCCATATACCATTAGCAGCTGCAGTTCCCAAGGCCATAATTGCAGCATCCCCCTCAGAAAAGTCAACATCTTCGATAAGTTTAACGCCCTGAAAGGCAAAGGCATTCATAATTGACATGCCCACAACAATATTGGCTCTCTCACTTTCCATTTCTGCAATGGTGAGAGCCTGTATGGCTACATAAGCACCCAACAAGGCTGTACCTTGAACCAAGTATGCATCTCCTGTACTTACGGAATTATCTCCAAGGCGGGAGTGAGAGTAAAACATCCCACCAACACTTCCGCCCCATGCCAGGAGGGAAAGTGCCCGATATGAATTGTTAAATGCGGTTTCTGTTTCAAGGTCAAGAGAACTAGTGAGAATGCGATGTAAAGCTACCCCATTGAGTGTTGAGAGAAAGGACCCCGCATTAATCAGGATTGCCTGTCCATCACTTGGTTTCCAATGATTGTAGAGCCTGTTTCCAAGAAAGGCGCCTGTGGGTGTTGATAGCATGATGTAGGTCAGAGCAAAACGTAAATCTGGATCAAAGTTCATCCAGCGCTCACCACCAATCATGGAGTGCAGGATAAAGAATGATGTAAAACCCAGCGACTCCCCTTTTTCGATGAAACTGACTCTCCCCAGGGGGATATCCATATCCCGAGTCATATTGTATGAGAAATAGAATCCACCGGCTGCTGCAACCAGCTGAAAGCCACCATATATTTTTGGGTCTTCGGATTTCATCAAGTAGGGGACTCCCACGCCATAGAGACCATTACCTAGAGCCATGGTTGAATAAATCAACCGCCAACGACCGGCCTGATTTAATTGAACACCAGGAAGAGATTTTGCAGAAGCAGGTTCATGTGTCAAAGAACTCTGGGTGGTATTAGAGTCGGCAGAAATAATATTTAGTAGCGCTCGCTCATCTCCAGTGATAAAACTATCGCGCATCGCCTCCTCAAAAGCTTTATCGTATAGAGATTGTTGCCCCTGTAATAGCCCGACAGTACAAACAAAGACCCAAAGATAGCGCATGATTCTACCCCCTCTCTGAAGCATGTTTCAATTTATAGAAAAACGTGCCACCCAACCTGGTAGCTCATTGATCTAATTGAGATGAACGTCGTCTACAATGCCTACAATCACTGAGCGTAGCGGGGCATTGGATTCACCAACGATCTGCCGTGCCCCGTTGCCTTCATCCAGCATGAGAACTGTTTCACCAACCCCGGCATCGACCACATCAATACAGATTAGATATTTACCCGTTGGTTTTTGGTGGGCATCCAGCTTATCCACGACCAAGAGCCGCTTTCCATCATAGAAGTCATGATTAATGGTGGAATGAATGGTGCCACAGACTTTTCCCAGAATCATACCAGATCCAATCCCGACTCAATATTAACCTCAGAGAGTGCAAAGGGCGCAGAGATACTTTTATTACTCATTTCTGTGAAAGAGCAGCGTGACCATACCGAACTCTTTTTATTGCGAGTGTATTCGCTTTTTGCATGATCTTGATTGCTAAGTTTGTTCATTTATAATCTCTCAGCCACTGAGTTCACAGATTGACACAGATATAGTTTTATGACCCTAATTAGTTCCAATCCGTGTTTCACCTGTGATAATCCGTGGCTTATTCTGATTTCTTTATTATTTGGTTATCATCCACAATTCCCACCACCGCATGATCAACTGGGACAAACCAGGGATCACACAACAGCGCTGCTTCTCGAGAGCTTTCATAATAGACTAACTCACCGGGACCGCACATGCGAGTGGGGTCAGCAGCGACCATAGGTTCTCCCTCAGGAGCCTCATGTTTATCTAAGGGCTGTACCATGAGCATAGGCACCCCTTCAAGACCATCATAGATGGTAGATGGTGTCAGAGTTCCAATGACTTTCCCCAAGAGCACTATTCAGCCCCTGCTAGTGTTGATACGTCCGATTTAGAGAAATACGTGGATGCATCAATTTGTTTTGCTAGTTCTGGGTCAATTCTGGGAATGATACTCTGGGACAGGATGATTTCCGGGTTTTCCATGACCTGCTCGGAAATATTAAGAGCCATTTCAACATCTTCAACCTTGCCAGCATAGATAGCGATGGATTTTCCACCGAGGTCATCTGCCAGGCGAAGTTCAACCAGATCAACCGATGCACCTTTCATGGCGGCATCTGCTGAACGTAGAATAGCAGCAACCGTAGCCATTTCCATGACAGAGAGGGCTTCTCCACCACACCCATGTCTCTGTCCCAGACATGCATTATAAACACTTTCGTGGATATCGGGCAAAAACACAGCATCCAGGAGGTGATCCTGTCCTTTGCTCATACCCTTGGCAAAAGCCATTCCCACTGAGGCTACGGAGCCTCCAATGAGAATCAGATACTTCCCATTATGGACAGTTCCAGATTTCAATACGGCGATAGGCGCTTCTTTTAACATGGCGTCAGCTGTAAATATCCCTGATGGAATGCTGTCCAGCTCAATTAGAGCCAATGCAACTTGAGATTTCATTAGACGATCCTGAAGTTATCTACCAGAACACAACGGATGGGCCGGACGAATGAATGTGGTCCGGTTAATCCATCACCCGTGGGGCTGGCAATTGAAAATGATGTATAGCCCTCACCGCCATAACCTAAACCGGCTAGCGTGGGACCATTTTTAACAAAAATACTGCAACCCATCACTCGGGCCATGCGACTCAAGCTATTGATGTTTTTGGAATGAATGACAGCAGTATGACGAAAATTGTGCTCAGCCGCTTTAGCCAGGTCAATAGCCTGGTCCACATTGGGAACTCGAGCCAAGGGAAGAACTGGCAACAATTGCTCAGTCCAGATCAACGGGTGACCCACTGAAACCGGAGCCACAGCGATGCGAACATCATCTGCTATCTGCTTACCGATCTTGGACAGAATGACCTGAATGTTTTTCCCGATCATTTTTTTGTTCATCACACCGGGTTTGCGCATGCCATTTGTTTTTTCGAAAATGACCTTTTCCAGTTGATTGACTTCATGAGGTTGAAGCACAACAGCTCCATGTCGAGGAAATGCTGCCAGGAGTTGATCAGCAACCGATTCAACCACAAAGACTTCCTTTTCCAGAACACAGATGATACCATTGTCCATCCCGGCTCCGCGAACAATATCGCGGGCGGCTTGTTCAATATCTGCTGTCTCATCGACGACAACAGGGGGATTACCAGGACCTGCACAAAGTGCCCGTTTCCCGCTGGACATGGCAGCTTTCACAACAGCTTCGCCACCGGTTACCACCAACAGATCGATTCCTTTGTGTTTCATCAATTCATTGGCGCTTTGAATTGTGGGTGATGCAACGGTGGTTACCAGGTTTGGTGGTCCACCTGCCTCTATGATGGCTTCGTTGAGCAACTCAACATTCAGAATACTTACTTCCTTAGCCATGGGATGAACATTGAAGACCACGCCATTTCCGGCTGCCAGCATACCGATAGTATTGCAAATAATTGTAGACGTTGGATTTGTACTTGGTGTAATAGAGCCTATAACACCATAAGGCGCCCATTCGGTGAGAGTGAGCCCTCGGTCACCAGACAAAGCCTTTGGTGTCAAGGCTTCAGGACCTTCAGTTTTTTCAGTGACCAGCTGGTTCTTGAGTATTTTATCCTCAAACCGACCCATTCCCGTCTCTTCATGAGCCTTTTTGGCAAGGTCTTCACCATGGATTCGCATCTTGGCGCGAATGCTCTCGATGATGGCAGATCTCTGGTCCAGAGTCAAGGTGTTCAATGCTTCATAGGCGACACGCGTGGCTTTAACGGCGCTATCCACCGTGGCAAACACACCATAATGCCCGGAACTACTCTGTCCTACATCTGGAACTGCAGGTGCCTGAACACCCCCCGATGGTTGGGTCGGGTTGAGTAGCGAGGCTACCTTATCTGCTATGAGGTCAACTTGACTATCTGTCAACTTTGACATGTCCTACCTCCAGTAAAAATCATTCCAATCATGCTTCCTGAATCGTCTTACTGAGGTTCTCGAAGTGCAACGATTCCTCCAAGCCTAGATTGTCTTTCACTCTTTGATAACCTCCAGCCATCGCTTACCAGTGTTGACATAGCTCGGATGGAGACAAGCTAGAGGGGGCTTCGACAAGCTCAGCCTCCTGCCCAGGTGCTCTATGTGAGAAAATGAGAGATTGCCTGCCTGCGCGGAGCCGCTTTGGCATAGGCAGGCTTCGTCCATTCGTTCCTCGCAATGACGATACAAAAAGGAAAAAGACCTTAGTCATCCCTGCCTTTTTTGTATTTGAGCTTGCCATCAATTTCCCAATTGTCAACAATGGCCATCACAACGGCATCGCAGGGACGGTTTTCTGTGACTTTGGTTTGACGGGCAGAACTGCCACTGGCGTAGAGCACTATTTCACCAACTCCAGCACCCATGGCATCTGCAGCGATGACAAACCCACCTGTGGCTTTACCCTCAATATCGACCTGTTGTAGGGTCAGAAACTTGAGTCCATCCATACTGGACTCTTTCTGTGTGGCTACAACGGTCCCAACAACTTTCGCCAGGATCATGAGATCACCTGACGCTTAAGATCTTTTGGCCAGTTCGGCTTTACCTTCTTTGGCGCGACCCAGGGGTAAAACAGCATCCACGTTTGGATGAGGACGGGCAATGATATGAACAGCTACGATTTCACCTACGCGAGCAGCCCCTGCACGACCAGCATCACAAGCAGCTTTTACTGCAGCGACATCACCACGGATAACAACGGTCACATATCCACCGCCGGTTTTTTCATATTCTACCAATTCAACCTTGGCTGCTTTAACCATGGCATCTGCTGCTTCAACTGCGGCTGGATAGCCTCTGGTTTCTAACATTCCTAGTGCTTCAGACATTGTAGTGCCTCCTGTTTGTTATTTCTTTACGTTAATTTTCTCATTAAAAAAACTTTTTGGCCACTGATCTTCACTGATTGACACGGATTTTTTATGAGTTGTTCAAAAGCTCTAATCCGTGTTTTATCTGTGTAAATCCGTGGCTAAAATTAATTATTTCTTGCCTGCTTCTGGATCACGTCCATCAACATTTTCCAGGGCGCTTTCCGCTGCACGCCAGGCCACATCAATATCTTTTTCATCGCCACCCAGATAGACACGACCAAAACTACCTGTCGCACGAACTTCCAAAATATTGATTTCAGCTGCTTTTTCAGCTTCATTGGCAGCCAGGGCTGCATAGGCGGCAGGGACACACTCCATTACATACATGGACTCACCTGGAATAATCATATTTCCATGGCGCATTCTATTAATTAATTGGGTTTGATGATCATCGATATTTCGAATGATCTGACTGGAGACCACTTTTGGCTTCCAGCGATCTTCTTTCCTTAATTCCAATGTATCAAGGATTGCTGAGCCAGCCTGTCTCACATCCGCCTGTGAGAATGAATGGATCTCCAGGAGACCATAGAGACGTTCCACAATCTGGAGTCCTGGGGTCACATTCGTGGACTTCAAGGCGATATCTGTTATCCTGTTTATCTCAATCCCAGGCGAAATTTCAACATAAAGTGACGCCATACCTGTCAAGGGTAAAAATCCCCTGGCGATGGTGCAGAAGAATGCCGCATGCTGAGGTTGCAGGTTATCGAGAAAAACATATGATCTTAGGTCTACCACAAGGTATTCTCCTTTAAGTGTTCAATTCCATTGCGTTTTAGCCACAGAGACTCACGGATTGTCACCGATTGAACTATTTGGTAAAACAACTTTTCAAAATACGAGTCGCTTAAACTCAACTTTATCTTTACCAAAATTGATGAGTAATCCCACCCTAATGTTACTGGCTTTTAGCTCATTGAGTAGCTGGGCTTCATCTTGCTTCCTGTAAAATTTCGCTACTTTGATTTCCACTATCACTTTTTTATCGACTAGGAGATCAGCAAAATAATTTCCAACAACTACGTTTTTATATCTCACTTCAAGCGATGGCTCGAGTTCAGCCATATGTCCATTTTTAACAAGTTCAGCCTGCAGTGATCGCTGATATACTTTTTCCAAAAAACCATAGCCAAGAACATTGTGAACCTCAAAGGCAGCACCAAGTATTGCCTTGGTAACGTCTTCGTGTTCTAGCTTTTTAGTCTTCTGTTCCATGTTGTTTGACTACTATCCTTATTATGCTGTGTTCATCTGTACGAATCCTTGGCTCATAATACTCACCCTCCAGGTTACTCAGCCACTGATCTTCACAGATCTACACGGATGTTTTGCTTTATTGTTTTTCTATCTGTGTTTATACGTGCTCATCCGTGGCTAACACTCTAACTCGAGATGGTGATGGATCTGGCTTTTTTTACGATGGCGATCCCGGCACTGGCACCAATTCTGGTTGCTCCTGCTTTGATCATATCTTGGGCATCTTCAAAACTTTTGATGCCACCAGCCGCCTTGACACCGATTCCAGTATTCGCAACTGTCTGAGCCATCAACTCCACATCAGCAGCTGTTGCTCCATGAGGTCCAAAACCCGTTGAGGTCTTGACAAAATCTGCCCTGGCTTTTTTGGCCAGCGTACAAGCACGCACTTTCTCATCATCAGTGAGTAGAGCCGCCTCGATAATGACTTTACTGATAGCGCCGCCATCTTCACAAGCTTCACAAACCATGCGGATATCTCGATAAACCAGTTCATCGTTACCGCTTTTCAGGGCTCCCACATTGATAACCATATCAATTTCCTTAGCGCCATCACGAATCGCTCTACGAGTTTCCATGGCTTTTATTGTGGGATGATGAGCGCCTGATGGAAAGCCTACCACCGTACATACTTTTACGCTGGAATGTTCCAATTCTTTTGCAGCCAGCGGGACATAACTGGGACTAATACAGACCGTTGCAAACTGGAACTCATCCGCTTCTGAACATAAGGTCTTGATGTCATCTTCAGTTGCGTCTGGCTTGAGAACCGTATGATCGATACATTTGGCTACATCTTCTGGAACCGCTGCTGCATTGGTACCATCATGGACACCCAGTCGCTCTACTCCAAAATCCATAAATTTACGATAGGTATCGGGCTGTTTCTCGGCGCAGACTCCACAGCGACAGACCATATCACTATCCTGATGATTATGTCCAGGGGTTACTTGCTCATTTGATGTGACATTGCCAGCGCTTGATTGGACAATCTGCCCCACTCGTTCAGCAATTCTAAGAATATCCTGATCTGTGAGTGAATCCAGACCCTGATCTTTTACAGGTGTTTCCATTTTTACAGTATTTCCTTTTTCGGTTTGCAGATCATCGATCATACCAACCCGTTTTAAATGTCTATCCTCGGTACATTCCGTTGTAATAAATTTTTTGACGATTTGCTGAGCCAATGAACTGCCAATGAGTCCCGACCCAAGGGTCAAAACGTTGGCATCATTGTGTTCACGGGCATTATTGGCACTTGATAAGTCATAACACAATGCGGCTCGAACGCCTTCGATTTTATTGGCTGCCATAGAGGATCCTATACCGGCGCCATCCACAATCACTCCAAAACGAGCATCGCCCTCGGCAACTTTCCTGGCAACTCTGGCTGCAAACACAGGATAATCAACGGCATCTGTAGAATCAGTTCCGCAATCGATAACCTGATACCCTTCTTTCGCCAAATATTTCTTAATAGCTTCCTTGAGAGAGTAGCCTCCGTGGTCAGCGCCGACTGCAATTGTTATACTCATCTTAATCCTCATTTAAAAGCATTGATGCGACATCTTCGTCTGTGATGAGACTGATAAAATATCCACCGGCTAAGCCTGCTTTGATGGCTTTCGCCTTCTCTGCACCACCAGCCACTGCAATGGAGAATGGTTTGGCTTTCAATTCTTCCAGTTCGATGCCAATGGTACGGTCATCCAACTCAGGCGAACAAATTGAGCCATCAGCTTTTATAAGTCTAGAGCAGATATCTGCCACCGCTCCCTGTTGAACGAGTGCCTGGACCTCATCTTCTTCAAAATAGTCAGCCTGTACCAGAACCGATTTCGATCCAAATGCACCAATGGTAAATGCGGCTATATCGGCTTCACGGGCCAGCTTTAGTGTTTTTGCAATATGACGGTCTGATGTGATGGCAGTTTTGAGCTCAGCCGTATCAACAATAGCTGGTAATGGTAACAGATAGGGTATAGCGTGATAGTTTTCTCCCATGCGTCCTGCAATCTCACTGGCATGTGTATCCAGCTCAGCTTTTGATACGCCCCCATTTAGCTGAACCACTGTCATGTTTTTTATTCGACGTGTATTCAAATGTTCGGTAGCCGCCTGGAGAGTTGACCCCCAGGAAACGCCAAGGGTAATATTTTCAGTTAATAATTGATCCAGCAGATTGATGAGGGCGGCGCCAAGACGTGATTTGAGTACAGTATCATTTTTATCTGCAGGAACCACAATGGCGTGCTTGAGTAAATATTTTTCACGGAGTGCTGCCTCCAGGCGAGTACCACTTGCATTTGGATCCACGATCTGAATTTTTACAATCCCCGTGTCTCGCGCCTCCTGGAGCAGTCGAGAAACCCCTGGTCTTGAAACCCTTAACCTGGTAGCGATCTGTGCCTGATTCATATGATGCTCATAGTAGAGACGGGCAGCCTCAAGCAACAACAGGTTTCTATCAGCAGTTTGTGGACTCATAGCGGTCTGAACATATGTTCATTGTGTGTTAGCATGTGTTCAAGATAGGTCTAGCCGTTTGACGTGTCAAGACTAAAGGCACACTCTTTGTGATCATTTTAAAAGTGCTATTTGAGCTCTATTTCAGGCGAGGTTATCTTGGAATTAAAATTGAAGGGCAATTAAATAATGCATCGTTGTTTAGCCGTGTTTAATTGCTTTGGTCAAAAAAACGCTGAAAAGATTAACTAAAATCTTAGAGTTTTATTTTCCTTCCTGGCTCATTTTTAAAACAAACTACAATTAAAACTATTGTTCTATGCAAGGGCCGTGTAACGAAACGATACACCCTTCACCCACCCCCACAAAAGGCCTATACACTCATCCAGGGTGTCAAGTTTTAATTCAGGGCTGGATTAAAACATCACCAATGTAGGTTGAGATTCGCTGAGAGATGAGAGCGGCACCTTTCCTATTGAGGTGATTCCCATCTGAATAAAAGCTCGGATCTAGATCAACACTCCTGAGATCCATATGCTCGAGTTGCGGATGGTTTTGTATAAACGTTGATAACAGTTCTTCATACTCACGGGGAATCTGCTCTGCAAATCGCGAGTGAACCGGTGTCGACAATGCGATTAGCTTTACATTATGATCATTACACAAAGCGATAATCGCTTCCAGATAACGCATTTGATGAGAAGAATCAATGGGTTCTCCTTCAGCTGAAAACATTTTCAGGTTTTTACTGATAATTGCCTCGTCCGGGTTCTCATGACTGCTCTCAATTAAACCCTCCCATTCAGGGGTTTTGAAAAAAGCTTTATGAAATGAAGGGTTGAACAGAATTCCAGGTAATTGAAAATTTGAAGACTCCCACAAATCCATTAAATGCAGATAAGCTTTTAAGGTCCTCTGCCCTTCACTGGTCTGGGGCTGGGTCAAGCGTTGGTAAGCCGGACTAAAATTATGGGGGGATACGCCCAATATCACAGTTTGTATAGCATGATCCTCTCCATCAAGCAGTCGTTTCAACTTTGCATAGCTAACAAAATAGGGTTCTCCAGAGCCAGCAAAATTAAGGGTTGGAACACCAAAGTATTCAGGATTCACACGTTGTATCTGACTATCTCCAACAAGAACCACTGTATAGGTCTGACTCAGGTCTTTAAAAGTCTGATTTATGGAAAGCTGCTTTAAACCATACACCACCAATAGCGTTAAAAGCGGTACAAGTACAAAACTGGCTAATTTGATAAGAAATGACTTCATGACTATCAGAACTGGAAGTAGATAAACTCCTGTTGGACCCCTTGAAACTTGATAATTAAAATGATGATTGAATAATATATCCCCCAACGCAGATATGCCGGTAACTTCCTACCATTCAAGTCAAGACCATGCTGGCGATCGCGTTGTATCCATTCCACCACCACAAGTAACAGGATGAGTCCGCCCAGAGAATCTACAGCCATACCAACCTTAAGAGCTGGTGGACTGAACAGACTTTGAGAAAATATTCTGGCTAGAATTTCACCTGCCTGTGCTAGAGACCCTGCCCGAAAAATGATCCAGGCAAAAACAGTCATGGTAAATGTACTGAGTATCTGAAGCCCCTCTTTCAGACCAGGAAGTCGCCTCCCTTCAGCTACTCCATGGGTAAAACGTCTATTCTTTTGGGTTAACAGAAGCGGAAGAAAATATAGGGCATTTAAGACACCCCAACTGATAAAGGTCCAGTTTGCGCCATGCCAGAAACCACTCACGGCAAAGATGATGAATGTATTTCTAATACGCCTGCCTGTTCCACCCACGCTACCCCCAAGTGGAATGTATAAATAGTCCCTAAACCAGGTGGACAATGAAATATGCCAACGTCTCCAAAATTCGGCGATATCTCTGGAAAAATATGGGAAAGCAAAGTTCCGCATAAGATTAAAACCAAACAGGCGAGCAGTACCAATAGCGATATCCGAGTAGCCTGAGAAATCGCCATAAATCTGAAAGGTAAAGAACATGGCACCCAGAGCCAATGCGCTGCCAGAGTATTCCCCGGGTGTGGCAAAGGTCGCATTGGCTATTTCAGCACAATTGTCAGCGATGACAACCTTTTTAAACAACCCCCAAAGTATTTGACGTAGACCATCCACAGAACTCGCTTCGCTAAACACGCGTGGTCTGGAAAACTGTGGCAGGAGATTGGTTGCACGTTCAATGGGTCCTGCAACCAACTGGGGAAAAAAACTGACGAAAGCAAAAAAAGCGACAGGGTCTCGGGTTGGCTCCAATTTACCGCGGTAGACATCAATTGAATAACTCAAGGTCTGAAAGGTATAAAAACTGATTCCCACAGGCAAAATGATGTTCAGGCGGGACATTTCTATGGGGCTTCCCATAAAGGTGAATGCTTGAACCAGGTTTTCCGCAAAAAAATTGAAGTATTTAAAGACCCCCAGAAAACCCAGGTTTACCATAAGACTGATGACAAGTAGCGTTTTTCGTTTACCGGGTGCTTTGGTGACGCCCAACCTGATACCTACCAGGTAATCCACAAGAGAACTGATTACAATCAGGGAAAGAAAACGCCAATCCCACCAGCCATAAAAGAAGTAGCTTGCAACAATGAGGAATAGGTTTTGAATTCGTAGCGAGTGCTTTTGTAGAGCCCAGTATAGGAAGAAAACTGCTGGCAGGAATACTAGAAATTCGACAGAGTTAAACAGCATGGTTTAGAATAGTAATCTATGGCGTGAATGCATGTGTTAATTCATTCCCCTGAAGTGATCTTGCAACAAAGGAGCAATTGATTTCATTAACAAACTGGGCTACGCAGGTTTGTTATGCTTCAGGTTGGTTTTAATGATCGACCACGTACAAATGGACCTCACTTATGGGATAGACCATGGAGGTTTTGTTCGCCACTTTTCTGGAATCTACTGAGAAATTCACATCGATAGCATCGGCTGCAATCACTACAGGTCCGGGTTTTTCAACCGAAAGGGTTACCGAATGACGTATGGATGTTTTTCCTCCACATTTAATGATATGTTTTTGACTCAAGGCTTTTGATTTTGAGCAGGTTGCATACCACCATATTTCCTTGAGTCCATCAACATCAGATGCTGTGAGTGTCAGTGTGAACTCCTCACCCACAAAGACAGTATCCTGTGAACATTGAATACTCACCACAGGTGCGCTATCGACGAGTTTTCTATCCGGCCGTACACCAACAGTCATCGGTTCAAGTGTGGTGGCATATCCTGTTGCGGTAACATTGTTTCTATAGGCTGTGGATGCTGACCGAGACTCCTTTCGGATGCTCTGGGATCGATCTCTTACCACCACGGTATACCCCGATTGAACTGTGGATATCTTGTAATCTGCCCTGGGTAATTTTACATAATAATAACCATTACATTTGGATCTTACCGTCATGTTCAATCCAGTTCGTGGATTAGAGAAAAGCACATCTACCCCAGAGACTGCAGGTCCTATTCTTCCAAAAGCCAGCTTTTTATGAACTGTGCCGTAGTAGAAAAAGTCTTTTGCCAGAGAAGGACTAGCAACCAACAATACTGTGCTGAGTAGTAGAATGATCTTTATGGATACTTGTTTATTCATCGTTGCTCAAATCAATAGATTCAGGTTACTCTAGCCATAAATAAACTGCAACATATCGAGTGACCATGTTGGCTTCAGTTGCGGAACGTGTGAGGATCATCCGGTCATCCACCATTTCATAATGACGCGTACTAGCCGGTCCAAGTTCATAACTCAAGACCAAATTGTCTCTGTGGGTATACCATGTCCCGGTATTGATATAGGTCGTATCTGGATATTCACTTGACTGAATCCAGGAGCCATCCTCCTGCAAATCAAGTGTCCTGGACACCATGCCCCAATCGGAAGGTGTGCTATAATGATTGCTAAGGATGTTGACGATTGAGTCAACGAGAAGCTCCCACTGGCCTACAGGTTCAGTATCAGGTTGCCCGCTTTCGTCGCAAGCGGCTATAATAACTATTACCAGGGCTGCCCCTGGGACCTTGTGAAATGATCCCACCTTCGCACCCCCTACTTGACGAGAATTATCTTGCGGGAGTCCCGGTTAAAGCCAGAGGTGACTTCTAGTAAATAGATACCAGAGCGCATGGACCTACCCTCATGATCACGAGCATCCCAGACGAGTCCATGTTCTCCTTGATCCATGTTTTCATAGCTCCTATGCCAGACTAGTCTTCCCGCAAGATCAAAGACTTTGACCTGAACGTCTCCAGGGTTTGGTATGTAATAGCTGATTCGTGTTGACCCGTTAAAAGGATTGGGATAGTTGGGTGCAAGGGTGAGCTGCTTGGGAGTGATTTGATTTCTATCAGGGTTAATACTCACCTGAGGGGTTAGATAAAAGTCTAACTGCTGGGTACTATCCGGCCAAATCTGAATTGTCGTATCCTGGTCAATAAAACCATCAACCCTGGTAGCAAAACCGTTCAACCTTGCTGCTTTGGTGCAATAATAATAACCCATGGAGTCTGTCTCGACCCAGGTCGTATCACGCTGCCACATATTATAGGTATAGCCCGTTGCTACTTTTGCGCCAGACAAAGGAACACCATCTGAATTATAGACAAAACCCTCTACGACACCTCGTCCATTTTCACCATCATTTGGCTCGCCCAGAGTTGGAGTTGCATCAATGTACCAATAGTATTGCCCATCATTGTCCAGACACATACTATGACCCATTTGGGGGGTTAATATCTGTGCATATTCAGTTGCCCCATACCTGAGCTCATCCATCCCTTCCCCGTAAGAGTTATAAATCTCAACCTCCCAGGCATAATTTCCCAAAAGAAATTCAGATTGTAGACTATCCGGATGGATAACAAGTAGTTCACCACCTACAACACTAATCCCATCATTGAAATAGGCTGTATCAGCATGATTGACAAGGAACCAACCATCTAGGTTATTATCATAACCTGCATTTATGAGTTCAATAGCCCACCCCTGTGGAGGATGACCTACTAAAACTTCATTAATTATTTTTATTTCTACGGGGTTGGTCCAACCCCTGCGTAGTGGAACAACTGCACAAAAGATCAGGAATAGAAGGATTGATGTTTTTTTCATTTTTTTGACCCCCATCTAATTTCAAAGTCGTTTTCCGGGAGGAAATCTTCTCGGTGAAAAAGGTATAATGCTTTTCCTGAATTTACATCCGTGCTGTCTGATTCCAGTGAACAATATTCTAACTTTAAATTTGCAGGCATATAAATTTCGTAATTTGCCCACTCCAACCCACGACCCCAGTTCTGAGTTGTGGTCAAAATGTATTTGAAGTTCTGTTTTCTTACTCTTTGCCAATATTGTACACGAATTTTCTTTTCAGAAGCTGGTGCCATTTCCAGCAGAAACGATATTCCCTCTGAGTAGCCCAGAAATGAAAGATCTTCACCTGTCTTCAAATCCTTAACTTCAAACTTATGTGGAAGAACCATGTCATTTGAAACCGGCACGGGGTAGTGCAACCGCGTTTTTATTTTCTGTTCATGGGGATTGAGAAAATGATAGGCTGCTGAAACAAAACAGACTGTATCTGAGATATGAAACTCAATGTCTTCGCCAAGGAAGAGAGGTGTTTGGGCATGCGTGGATATAGCAGGAATAGTAACCCACAACATAAACATGATGAACCGTAGATATATCCCCCTCATATTCTCCCTTACTCACTCATATCATTCTCACTGATTCAAGAGTTAGCTGTTGACCCTTGAAGTCAGGTAAACGCACCACACCAGAAGTGCTGTGGTAAAGTAGGGTAGAATTCTATGCAACCACAGCATCACTGGAAGCGTCCCCTCGTTGGCTGAGGTTATCCCTCCAGAAGCAAAAGTGGCAACAACAAACACGGTTGTAACAATCAACACGATCAGTGTCAGGGTCTGTAGCTGTGAACCTTTAATGGAATGATACATCATTACACAGATT
>JAERTJ010000067.1 GCA_016844945.1 Fidelibacterota bacterium
AATACGAACTACCCCCGTTTTTTACCCAAAACAGGCTCCGCCACTTGTCAAATCTCCCAAGCCATTACTCAACAACACTTTCAATGAATTTTAACTCAGGTTTCGGGGGAACTTCAAATAAGTATCGTCTTGAAAATACAGGTACCACAACTATTATATATGCTATATGAAATCAATTCTATTCATAGATAATGATACGGAACTGGCAAGAAGTGTTGCCAGTTTAGCCGAAATATTGGAGATCCCCTTCGAGCACGTCGCACGTAAAAATGAAGTGCGGCGTTTAGTAGCCACTGGGCAAATTGGTATGATCATCGCGAATACTGAAGTTACAACAATTCGCTATGAGGATATGGCTGTTGAAGTTGACACCATTCTGAAACGCAACCGAGTAGATACGTTTCCCATTTACTACATATGTGACGATAAACCCGTCGCCGGAGAAAATCTACCCCCTGATGTTCCCACTGCTTTCCTCATCCTCAGAAGTGCCAGCCTGGATCATATATATAGCCTGATTGAACGAACCCTTATGTCTGATCGGGAAATTGAACAAACCGGTGGTTTTATTCACTATTCAGTCCAACATAAAGAATTTATTGACTCCTATGACCGCATCTTGAAAGAGCTCCGTATAATCGTGGACAGGACCTTAGAATCATGATGATCCGGCTACCATCTGGGATCCTGAGTCTTGCTGTATTGAAAAATAGCGAGCTCATCTTTGGTGAAATAATCAAGGGGACAGCGAGTCCATTTGACATTACAGCTGGTCTTGCTGAGGCAGGGTTTCATAATGGGCTACACAAGGAGTTCATTCAAAAACTGGCAGGTGGTCACAAAGGTCAGTTACCCCTGGCAACCGGTCAGGTCAGGGTTGAATTGGTTAAGTTCCAAACCACGTTCTCAGACGATGTGGATACGGAGCACGATGACCCCTATGAAATCCTGGCATCTCTTCACAATAAGGAAATTTCTGGACTTGTGATGGAGGGTGATCGATTGCTAACCATTAACTCGACCTCAAAACGCATACTGACTCGACCCGATGGACAGGAATTCGTACTTAGTGATGCAGGTAGTAAAGAAATCTTTCATTTCTGTGGTAAGAATGTTGTTGCCAATGAAAAAGGGAATTCCATTACCGCGTCCAAGGATGGTGTGGCTCAGATTACGACACGGGGCAAAGTGTCGGTCTATCCTTTTGAGGAACATCGAAATATTGGCAAAATCCATGGAAAAATTGAAACTGAACATGCTATGTTGGTTCAAGGAGACATTTTGGGTGGTGCCAACATTTCGAGTCTGGCTACCCTTATTGTAAGAGGTGTTATCAGATCTTCATCAATCAGGAGTGGGGGAGATCTTGATTGTACCAATGGATTGGACAACTTCCGGCAAACAGATGATGGTGAAGTCCGTGTTGAACAAAATCTGCGAACATCTATCATCAAGAACTTCAATGTATGGGTAGGTTCTAAACTATTTGCCCACCGGATCATCGATCATTCAGAGGTCGAAGTCATGGATACCCTGGCTTGTCCCAGAATAGCTGACTCGAAAATCGCTATCGGAAATAAACTTATCTGCTATAATATCGTTCGTGATTGTGTGATAAAATTTGGACCTGGTGCAGTTGAAGACCCATTCATTATCAAATTCAAGCAAACCCATCTTTCTCGAAGTCGGAAGCATCATGACAAGCATATCGCCCTGGAGTTTCAGCAAGCTCAACTGGAACAATTAAGGCAGAAGAGCTTATTAGTACTGCAACGTATCAAGAATGAAAG
Source organism: Fidelibacterota bacterium (assembly GCA_016844945.1). Lineage (GTDB taxonomy): Bacteria > Fidelibacterota > UBA8477 > UBA8477 > JABMPR01 > JABMPR01. Next base: position 1,791 of record JAERTJ010000067.1, read on the forward strand.
CCAGAGCAACCTCATGGTGGGAAATGTCCTAAAACGATATTTATCAACCATGGAAGAAAGCTTTAGGATATACAAAAATGGGTATGAAGAGTTGGTAGAAATTGAAGAGTTGGTGAAACAGGAGCGCGCAGAGTTAGCCTATAATGCCAGCTTGATCGAATCATTTTCCAATCCAACCATTGTGGTTGTCGGTAAGATGGAAGCAGGTACTCGAATTGTTGGACCGGTTGATAGTGTTCTTCTAGAGAAATCAAAATCCAGCGTTTCGGTTACCCTGGATCCTGAAACACAAAAATTGGTATTTGGCTCATTAACCAAACAGGGGCAAGCGTAGACCATGGCTGAAAAAACCAAATTGTGGTACTTACAGAACTTCAATCTCTTTGAAGGAATGAGCTCACAGATGAAAATGGAGTTGGCTGAAAAAACAAGTGACCATACCAGCCCAAAAAAGGAAGTTATCTTTTTCCCTGAGGAAGCATCCAACACGATCTACTTCCTAAAGAAAGGTAAGATAAAGATATACAGGCTATCTGAGGATGGCAAAACCACCACGCTTCATCTTCTGGGACCTGGTGAGATCTTTGGTGAAGGTGCAATTCTGGGACAAGATGTCCACGATAATATCGCTGAAGTGGTTGAGGATGCCTTAATTTGTGCGGTTGATAAACATGATTTCATGGACCTTATGGAGCGCAGTCCATCCCTGAGTATAAGTGTAAACAAGATCATTGGGTGGCGCCTTCGAAAAATTCAAGCCCATGTGGAAGACCTGGTATTTAAGAATGCAAAACAGAGAATTACATCCTTCCTCCATCGCTATATCCAGACTTTTGGTAAAAAAATGGTTGATGGGTGGATGGTACGACCCTTCCTTACACATCAAGAAATAGCTGACTTGACAGCCACGGCACGACAAACAGTTAATCAGGTGCTAAATGAATTGGCAGAGGATGATGTGATCAAGTTTTCCCGCAGATTCCTCCAGTTGAAAGGTGATCTCACTCTGTTGGAAGAATAAATAATTTTAATCCCATGTCATGTACATGACAGAAGTAGAAAAACCTGAAGTCTACCTTCAGGCATGATAAAAGCAAAAACTGAAGCACCTCCAATCCGTGTAGAGATCATCGTTCGTGACGGATGCGAATTGAGCATCAAAACAGTTAAGGCATTGCTAAGAACTAAAAAGCTCCTGTCAGGAATGACACTCAAGATCACAGACATATCTGAGAGTGGTCCCTATCGGAATACAGTAGGCGGAATCACTCCTTCAATCTGGGTAAATGACGAACTCTGGTTTCTAGGTTCATATTCTCAAGATTCCTTCCTTGGGAAATTGAATAGAACGGTTCCCATACCTTCGAATAACTAGATACACTCATACCTATTCGAAAATTATACCTCTGTCTCCATTACAGCTTAGATTAATCCATATTTAATCGGTCGTCAGATACCGATCAAGCTAGGAGAATAATTAATGCTGGGAATAATTGGTGGAACAGGGCTGTATAGTGTTGATTGGTTAAGTGTCACAGAAACTCGCCCAATTAAAACACCTTTCGGCCACCCCTCTGCAGATCTGTCTTTTGGTAAATTAGGTAATACAGAGCTTGTATTTCTTCCCCGACATGGTGCTGACCATAAGATTTTACCCTCAGAGGTGAATTATCGAGCGAATATCTGGGCGTTGAAATCTGTGGGTGTAAAACGGACTATATCATTTTCGGCAACTGGCAGTCTGAAAGAAGAGATTAAACCCGGTGAATTTGCCTTGCCCGACCAGTATTTTGATTTTGTGAAAGATGGACGTCCAAAAAGTTTCTTTGGAGATGGCTTAGTTGCACACATTAGCACAGCTGAACCCGTTTGTGCTAATCTCCGAGAACAAATATATCAATCTGGGAATAAACTTGGTCTACGCATTCATGATCAGAAAGCATACGGTTGCGTGGACGGTCCCAGACTGGGTACCCGTGCTGAAAGTTTTTTCCTAAGGGGCGCTGCTGGTTGTGACCTGGTAGGCATGACAAACATCCCGGAGGTTTTTCTCGCCCGGGAAGCGCAAATGTGCTATGCCACAGTCGCCATCCCTACAGACTATGACTGTTGGATGGATGATCCCGAACAGCATGTCACGATACCACAACTTCTTATGCGATACGCTGAGAGTCTTGAGTCGGCAACAGATTTACTCAGGTATGTCATTGAAAATCATGACCATAGTCAAGCTTGTGCGTGTCAATCGGGGTTGAGTGATGCACTCATGTTTGACTCTGATGAGGTGACCGGGACAAAAAGGGAAATGCTGGACATTCTTCTCAAATAGCTTTTGAGGAGCAATAGAATCGAGTTATAACTGAGAAAATGATCAATACTCAATCCATGATACAGGTTATTCGCTTTCCACTAATCGGACTCGTCACAGTAATTTTGCTGTTTCCCATTCATGACGTCAGGGCTGGAGAAAACGCTGACACCCGTGATTTTTTGCTCGCAGGCTCTGGTTTGGGATTGGCAGTTGGATTAGAGCTAATTGTTAAAGATCGGTTATTAGCCGTATCCCCGATGACATCAGTACCCAATACCATGGATATGAACATTAGGACTAAGCTGAAGTGGTCAGACAGCAAGCGAGGGCAAGCAGAAGTGTGGAGTGATAGATTACTCTACGGTATATCTATGAGTAGCTTGCTCTGGGGACCTCTGGCTGCAGAGAATAGGAATCAATCTGCACTCGTTAATATGCAAGTATTCGGTGTTAATAGTATCCTGACCAATGTTTTTAAAATTGCTATAGGTCGAGAGCGACCGTACCATCACTTCGAGACGCGTGAGTCTGAGGGACCCAGGGATTACGCTTCATTTTTTAGCGGACACAGTAGCATCGCTTTTTCACAAGCAGTTACCAATGCTATGATTCTCAGTGATGACTATGATGAATATAAATCCTTAATCTGGACTGCATTACTCAGTACAGCAGGATTAACATCCTATCTGCGTGTGGCAGGAGATATGCACTATTTTTCAGATATAGTTGTCGGAGCCTGTGTTGGCTCGTTGATTGCATGGACGATAACAAACTTGGAATATGACAAATTTGAGGACAGTGAGGGGGGAAGTCTGAATTCTGTTGCACAAAGAAGCAGAAACAACAGGGATTTCCTATTCACATTTAAAATACCTTTGGGCTAGCCAATCTTTATGAGTATTATTGGCTATAGTCTGGATGAACATAGGGAGTAATATAAAATGACAGAAAAGTTACCTGGTAAAAGTAATCAACAGTCCTGGATCGCATATGCAGTGATCGCAGTAGGTGCTGTGTTTCTTTTGCAAAGTTTAAATATCATGCATCTGGGGAATTTCATCGGGGATTGGTGGCCAATTATCATCATTATTGTTGGGTTTACAAAATTGCAGAATGATGATCGTAGAAATGGCGCCATCATGTTTGTTGTTGGCTTAATTTTACTATCAGCCACACTCAATTTTATTAATTGGGGGAGCATATTCAAACTATGGCCGCTAGCCATTTTATATGTCGGTGTCTCAATGCTCCTTAAATCCAAAGGCAAGTCAGGACTCACATTTTCAACGGTTGCTACCATTGATGATGATTTTGTTCAGGCTTCAGCAATTTTTGGTGGTGTGGAAAAAGTCGTTCACTCTGATAAGTTTAAGGGTGCAAGTGTCATGGCTCTATTTGGCGGTGTGGAGTTAGACCTCACAGAAGTCAAAGCCATTGAGTCAGGTTGTGTCATTAATGTTACTGCACTTTTTGGCGGGGCTGAAATCAGAGTCCCTAAAAACTGGAACGTTATCGTCACAGGAACCCCGATATTCGGGGGTGTGGAGGATAAATCCAAAGGTGGAGAAGAGGACTCAATCAATGTGACATTGAACGCCACAGTAGCTTTTGGCGGTCTTGAGATAAAAACCTGATACAGGAGTTAAAGACTGATATAATTAGAAAGGCCGGTTTTAATACCGGTCTTTTTTTTGTGGGTCTTCTGGTCCATTGAAAATTTATAGTTGAGCATTACGCAACATTGAAGATTAATTGGACTTGTAAATCCCTTTGGTGCCCCTGTATGCCCGTTTATATTGCCTTGCTTTTTTAAACCATGATGCCCCTGTAGCTCAGCAGGATAGAGCAACGCTTTCCTAAAGCGTAGGTCAGGTGTTCGAATCACCTCAGGGGTACGAAAATGCGCCCTGTGGGAAGACATCCCGGGCATATCGAGAATAGAAATTTTGAAGGATACTGAAACCTAATGTTGACACCAAAGAAAAAACTTACCAAAAAAGAATTAAAACACGACCCACTCCTGGACACTCTGGAAAAGAGTAAAGAATTTTATGAAGAGAACAGCAAGCAGATAATGACAGCTGTTGTCGCTCTGATTGCCATATTGCTTTTGGGCTGGGGCTGGACAAACAACATGGAAACAGTTAAAAATGAAGCCATGCTTGCGAACACGAAAGCTACTCTGGCAGCCGTAGAAGGACTCACTGACAATGTTGTCTCAGAGCTTGAACGTGTTGTTAACGAGTATGGAAGCAATGATAATGTCGCATTATCATCTTTTCAGTTAGGTGTAGCCAAACTAGAAGCAGATGATCTTGCTGGTGCACAAGAGCTCTTCAGTTCACTTGCATCTAGCTCAGATAAACAGCTGAAAGTAGCAGGGACATTGAAGCTTGCGTATATCAGCGAAAAAGAAGCCGATTATGGCAGTGCAGCGGCTCACTATACTGAAGCAGCCGGCATGACTGAAGGTATCATTTCAGATTATGCTAAACTGCAGGCGGGACATGCTTTTCTTGCTGCCGGAAATGTGCCTCAAGCTGAAAATGTGATATCTGATCTGCTAAGTGAAAATCCTACGGGAAAATTTCTTGAACAGATCAAATATTTAGAAGGCAAAGTACTAGAGAAATAATTGCAATTATTGGACTTGCAATCAGGGCTCTCCTCGGATATATTTCGCCCGCAAAGTGGGTTGAATGACCCACTTTGTTTATTTGTAAAGGGTATGAAGACACGAAGTGAATTGGACCGATGAAGAAATAAAAGCCGGAATAGAGCATTGCTTACAAGATGCTGACGATATTTTCCTAGTTGATGTGAAATTGAACGCATCACGCAGGGGATACCAGTTGATTGTAAAGTGTGACAGTGATTCCGGTATCACCATTGACCAATTGGCTCGTATCAATCGTTCCATTCATAATAATTTTATACTCCCCGGATTAGATATAGAAAAGGTTTCTGTTGAAGTCACCTCTCCTGGTGCAGGTTTCCCTGTGAAATTACCGCGCCACTTTAATCGATTAGCCGGGCACTCTATGAAAATTGAGCATCGTTCAGACACGGTGCAAAACCCCCTGGATGCTGAGATCATCTCTGCTTCTCCTGAATCACTTCTACTAAAAGTGAACGAGGAGGAAGTAGCTCTGGATATGGCAGATGTTGTTCAGGGAAAAGTAAATATGCGTTGGTAGAAGGAGGATTGACCCCTTGATCAGTAAAATTATCATCGAATCGTTTGTGCAGCTTGCCAAGGATAAAGATATCGACCGCAAAGAGTTGGCTGATATTATCAAAGAAATCTTTGAAGCTCTGATTCAGAAAAAATATGGAAACGTTGACAACTTTGATGTGATTGTCAATATGGATAAGGGTGAGATTGAAATCTACCAGGAGAAGGAAGTCGTTGAAGTTGTTGATGATCCTGATTTTGAAGTAGATATCAAAACTGCTCAGGAAATCGCACCGGACCTTGAAATAGGCGATCCCTTTATTGATGTTGTTGATCCTGCTACCTTCGGACGTCGCTTAATCACATTTGCACGCCACGTCATGGCACAAAAGATTCAGGAATTCGAGCGCGATCAAATCTATAGAGATTATTCAAGTCGTGTCGGTGAGATCATCATTGGTGAGATCCATCAGATTCGTCGCGATGCCCTCTTTGTAAATATTGATAAGGCCGAACTGAAGATGCCTCGGGAAGAGCAAATCTATAGCGAACGTTATCGTCGTGGTGACAGTGTCCGTGCAATTATCAAGGAAGTTCGTTCAGACAAACGGGGTCCAGAGATCATTATTTCACGTGCTGATCCAACCTTCTTGCACAAATTGTTTAAGAATGAAGTACCAGAAATTGAAGATGGTATCATCGATATCAGAACCCTGCATCGCGAACCCGGTGACCGAACCAAGATCATCGTAGAGTCTCATGATAAACGCATTGATGCAGTTGGTGCCTGTGTGGGTATGAAGGGCAGCCGAATTCAGGTGATTGTCCGCGAACTGAATGGCGAAAAGATAGATATCATCAACTATACATCTGAACCACAGCTACTGGTTACTCGTGCATTGTCACCTGCAAAACCATATCGCGTGACCATTGATTATGAAAATCAGAGAGCCCTCGCTCTTTTTGAAGCTGAGGATATTTCAATTGCCATTGGTAAGAATGGTCAGAATGTCCGACTCGCTTCCAAAGTGACTGGTTTCGAGATTGATGCAAAATCTCGTAGCGAGGTCGAAGGACCTGTCGTCGTGGAAACCTACCTGGAAGAGGTTGAAGGATTACCCAAACGTGTTGTCGCCCTACTTGCTGAGAATGGTATTGATACGGTCAATGAGATCGTTAATACCAGTAAAGATGCTCTTCTGAGTATTAAGGGTCTTGGTGAAAAATCCCTGGATGATTTTATGACAGCCCTGATGGAAAAAGTAGAAGTGAAAGTAGAAGTCATTGAAGAAGTCGTTGAAGTAGACGACTCAAGTGACGACGAAGAATAGGCACCTGCCCCTGGAAACAGTATTGACGTATCCGAATTATAGCAGGGCTACAGTGTTTTTGCTTTATACAGGATGAGGAAAGAGGAACGATTGAGTAAACCGAAACGAATATATCAAATTGCAAAGCAGATCAATATCTCCCATAGCGAGATTGTGACGTTCCTTAAAGACCAGGGTCTTGATGTGACGAATCACATGAGTCCTGTGGATGAAGATACATACAATCTCATTCTGAAGAATTTTGCCTCTGACCTGTACCAGATTGAACAGGACCAGAAGGAAATTGATCGAAAAGCATTGGAAGAACAGCGTCGTCTGGAAGAAGAAGAACGTATTCGCAAGGCTGAAGAAGAAAAGTTAGCCCGTGAAAACGAAGAGCGGTCTCGTAGAGATGCTGAAGTTCAACGTCGTCTTGAAATTGAAGATGCCAAGCGCAAGGTGGAGCAGGAGCACAAAGAAGCTGCTGAAAAAGCCAAGCGTGAGAAGGAAGAAGAAGAAAATCGCAAGTTGGCTGAAGCTCAGGCACAAAAAGAGCGTGAAGAGTTAGAACGTCAAAAAGCGAGTAAAAAGGCTGCTAAGCCTACTATTCTGAGACCTGGTGAAGACCCATCGGAAAAAACTGAAGAGTCTTCAAAAGACAAAATTATTGCCAAGAAGATTGAGCGAAAAATAAAGCATGTTGTAAAAGCTACAACTGCTCCGAAGGGTAAAGGACGCCCGGCTAAGAAACGTCGTACCTTTGATCAGAAGGAAGTAGATGCCTCCATTAAGAAGGTCATGACTTCCATGGATTCAGGGAAAAAACGTCGCCGCCGTAGAGATGGCAAACAAGAGGAAGCTGCTGAAGATACCATCTACAGAGTCTCCGAGTTTGTGTCTGTCCATGATTTTGCAGATTTAGTCGAGATCGATGTAGCAGACATCATCGGAAAATGTATGGATATGGGAATGATGGTAACCATCAATCAAAGGATTGATAAAGATACCATCGAACTTCTCGCTGCTGAGTTTGAAGTCAAAGTTGAGTTTGAAGATGATACAGTTACCACCATGGACGAGGAAATCGCCACCGAAGAGGTTGACGAATCCGAACTCATGCCCAGACCTCCAGTGGTTACCATTATGGGTCACGTTGATCATGGTAAGACCTCACTACTTGATTATATCCGTGAGGCCAACGTTATCGCTGGTGAAGCCGGTGGTATTACCCAGCATATTGGAGCCTATTCTGTAACAGTAGACGAGAAAATAATCACCTTCCTGGATACTCCCGGACACGAAGCCTTTACTGCTATGCGTGCTCGTGGTGCACAGGTCACAGATATTGTTATTATTATCGTCGCTGCTGACGATGCTGTCATGCCTCAAACCATTGAAGCCATTGATCATGCAAAAGCGGCTGGTGTTCCCATTGTGTTTGCCATCAATAAAATGGATAAACCAGGTGCTGATGCCGAACGTGTCCGTAGAGAATTATCAGAGCGCGACATGTTGGTTGAAAGCTGGGGTGGTAAATATCCTGATGTAGAAATTTCAGCCAAGAATGGTACTAATGTTGAGGATCTTCTCGAGACCGTTTTACTCGAAGCAGAAGTACTTGACCTAAAAGCCAAGCCAAATGGTGTGGCAAGAGCAATTGTGGTTGAATCAAGACTGGATAAGGGTGTTGGTGCCCTGGCTACAGTACTGGTGAGCCGTGGTAACCTGAAAATTGGTGACCCCTTTGTTTGTGGTGATTATTCTGGCCGTGTTCGTGCACTGAAGGATGACCATGGGAAGCGGATCAAAGCTGCTGGACCCTCAACACCCGTTGAGATTCTTGGATTTAGTGATGTACCGCGTGCCGGTGACAACCTGGTTGTCATGAAAAGCGACAAGGAAGCCAGAGAGGTTAGTACAAGCCGTCAGGCTCTCCGTCGCGAACAGGACTTCAAGCGGATGCGTCATATGACCCTGGATGAAATCTCAAGACAGATTTCCGAAGGTAAAGTCAAGGAAGTTCCATTGCTCATTAAGGGGGATGTTGATGGTTCTATTGAGGCACTGGCAGATTCATTTATGAAGATGTCTACCAACGAGGTAGCGGTCCGTATTATTCATCGCGGAATCGGAATGATTAAGGAGTCCGATGTTCTGCTTGCAGCAGCATCAGACGCCATCATTGTTGGTTTTAATGTGACTGCTGATAGCAATGCAAGGCTACTTGCTAAAGCTGATGATGTTGAAATGCGATTCTATGATGTTATCTATGCCGCTGTTGATGATGTCTATCAGGCGCTCGAAGGTCTGCTAGAACCCGATGTAGTTGAGAATGAGATTGGTAAAGCAGAAGTAACAGATCTCTTCAAGATACCTAAGATTGGTGTGATTGCTGGTTGTATGGTTACTGAAGGCGTTGTGCGAAGAGCTGCCAAGGTCAGACTGGTTCGCGAAGGTGAAATTTTATTCAACGGTGAACTCAATGCCCTCAAGCGATTCAAAGATGAAGTCAAAGAAGTGATGGAAGGCAACGAATGTGGTGTCTCCCTTAAAGACTTTAATAAGATAAAACAGGGCGATATTCTGGAATTCTATTCAGAAGAGGTTATCAAGCGCAAATTGGACTCTGCAGCGAAAAAGAAATAGTGGACGTCGAGTAGAGAAAACAGAATGGGTGTTGCCAGACAAAAACGTGTTGCTGAAGCTATCAGAGCAGCTGTTGCTGAATATCTGATATTGAACCTGGCCAATGAAACCCCTGGTTTTATTTCAGTATCCAAGGCAAAGATGTCTCCTGATCTAAAGATTGCAAATGTCTACTTCTCCATATATGGAAATGATGAGGATGTGGCGTTTAGCTTTAAAACGTTAGAGCAACAGAGTAGTCGCATTCGTTACCATGTGGGTAAGGAAGTCGTCCTCAAGTATGTCCCTGAATTGAGATTCTTTTTAGATGATACGCTCAATTACACAGATAAAATGAACCGGGTCATGCGAGATCTATGATCGGGAATGAGCATATCCTTAACATTGATAAACCCATGGATTGGACCAGCTTTGATGTCGTACGTAAAATACGCTATACCACAAAAATCAAGAAGGTTGGTCATGCAGGCACCCTGGATCCATTCGCCACAGGAGTCCTTATCGTCCTGACAGGTAAAAATACCAAGCGCCAGAACGAGTTTATGGATATGCCTAAGACCTATGAGACAGAAATAGCATTGGGTCATAAAATGGATACGGGTGACAGGACAGGGGAGATTGTTGAATCTTTGCCCATTCCGGAACTGAATGAGCCATTAATTTTAGATACTCTCTCAAAGTTCACAGGTGAAATACAGCAGATCCCACCCATGTATTCAGCCAAGAAGGTCGAAGGAAAGACGCTCTACAAACTAGCCCGTAAAGGCAAGGTTGTGGAACGTAAGCCTTCAACTGTTGTGATTTATGAGATTGATCTATTGTCCTGGACAGCAGATCAACTAAATGTAAGAGTGAAATGTGGGCGTGGGACCTACATCCGTGTGCTGGCTGAGGAAATTGGCAAAGCACTGGGTACTGTTGCCCATGTGAAAGAATTGAAAAGAACTGCGATAGGTGACTATCGCGTTGAGGATGCGTTAAGCATACCAGAGTTTATTGAAAAATGGAATTCATCCGCTGCTTAGACGATCTACCTGAGCTTCAGGGGAGCGTGGCAACCATCGGAAGTTTCGATGGAATCCATCGCGGTCATCAATCTTTGATTGAAAAGTGTATATCCGAGGCCAGCCTTCGCAATCTGCCTTCGGTTGTTATTACTTTTCATCCCCACCCTCAACAGCTCCTGAGGGATAGCGAAAAACGCCC
>JAERTJ010000068.1 GCA_016844945.1 Fidelibacterota bacterium
GTCACATTTTAACCAGTCAGTTAGCGGTGAAGGAATGGTACAGTATCTTTAAAAATCCGACTCTGGCTGATGCCATTATGGACAGGGTCATTCACAATGCACATCGAATAGAACTAGAAGGAGATAGTATGAGAAAACTCAAAAACAGGGTAGGTCTCTCGGACACCCCACCTTAAAATACCTCGACCTGAACAGGGGCGATCAGGGTGTCCGACAAAAACCGGAACAGGTGTCCGATACTTCCGGAATAGCCACGTGCTTTCATAGTTAGATGTTAATTGTATCCCCCCATCAAGAATACCAGGTAAAATTAATATAACCCCAAATGCAATCCTCTTTGCATAGGAAAATGAGTTCCTAAAAAATAGTAATCCTAAAACCAAACCCAAATACCCACCAAAACAACGACTGCATAAAGCAAAAGGTCTATCCAATATCCACAGCGACCTAGTTGGGAATTGGTGGCAGGCTGGAGATAGAAATGAATAAATTCCTTCACCAAAAGGATAAGAAAATATAGATTGCAGAACTGGTGCGAACAAAGCCAGTGCCGAGATTGATAAGAAAAACAATCCCAGTAGAATTCTGCTAAACAGTTTTAAACGATCAGCCACAATCAGTTGCCTACTTCCTAATCCTGCTAACGCTTTAGGCTTGAGCTGCTTCCCAAGAAAGCATCGCTTAGTAAATTCCGTTTATCCATCCACATCATTTTCGTTAACCAATCCCCTTCATGTGAGTCAGCTTGAAGCCTTTGTTAGACCGGTGACCACTTTACCATTCAAAGTCAGGCCACTCTTCTCCATCTTGCAATTCCAGCGGGTTGCAACCTTCCTTCTTCGCAAGCTTGTTCATCATTTTTTCAAAGTGCTCATATGGTGGCGATGTAGGTGAAAGTGACAATAGAATTACAGGCAATTCTTTGGAGCGTTCTTTTTTGCTTTTGTACTCAGTAATATATTCCAAAGTCATTGTATCAATAAATTGAAAAAGATAATCACGAGTATTTAAGCCCGATAGTCCCGCCATAAGTCTGAAAATAACACCAGCCATTTTTTCATCAATCTCACCTAATGCTTCCAGTGTTACATACTCAAGTCTATACAAGTTCGACTGATGCTCATGATTTGTAGGTTTCATCGAAGCTGAATGTCTAAGTAAGGCTAGCTGAACTAAATATTGAGGTAAAAGAAGTTTCACACCAAAATAATTAACATCGCCCTCTGGACCAGCTTCCAAAGATTCTTGTAGCCTGTTACCTTGGAAAGCTTGTCTAATTTCATATGCAAGTCCAAGAACATAATCCTCCATCTGAGGGGCGAGTATTGAGGATTCACACAAATGATGAATAGTTTCGTAGACACTTTCAAAATCAAAATAATCTCCAAATATCTGAATCCCTGCGGCTTTTGTTGTCGAACTAGCTATTAACATGTTTCTCCCATCAAATATTTAAACACTCGGGTCTAACAAGTAATTATACCGTCTGGTATAAAGTCTATTTTTATTAAAAAATGTAACATAAGCTCCTCAGTCAACAAAATAAGCCTCATATTTTCCATCACTCGCAGACCTGACAACCATACTCGGGTTTTTATGCAGACCGCATAAGCTGCCAGAGGTAAAACGAAACAGCCGGGCTTTGTCAAAACAGGTCGGAGTCAGAGAGACACCCTCTCGATACCTACATTTTGAGTCACCGGAATAGAATCTTGGAATCAAACCAAATCCTCACAAAAATCCATGATAACCGACGGCATCAATTCTCGCTGATCTTTGAACGTATATCCCCTGATTCAACAACAGGGTGTTGGAAATCTCCCAGATCATCCATGGGACTCCTTACTCCAGCGGGCCCACGATTCAGGACATGCGTGTATATCATTGTCGTCTTTAAATTCTTGTGACCCAATAAAGTCTGAACCGTGCGAATGTCGTAGCCCCCTTCCAATAAATGCGTAGCAAATGAATGTCGGAAAGTATGACAGGTCACACGCTTGGTCAAGTTGCATTTTTCAACAGAAAGTTTAATTGCACGTTGAATGACCGAAGCATTTAAATGATAGCGCCCCTCTTTCCAGGTTTTCCTATCCACCCATCGCTTCTGCTGTGGAAAGACCCACTGCCAGCGCCATTCCCGCGAAGCTCGTGGATATTTTCGATGCAATGCATCTGGCAATTCAACCTCACCCCACCCATCTGCCAAATCCTCTTCATAAATTCTTTTCACTTTCTTTAAATGTCTCCGCAAATGGATTTTTATGCTCTGAGGTAACATTACGACCCGATCTTTGTCCCCCTTACCAGATCGAATCAAAACCTCATTTCGGCTGAAATCAATGTCCTGAACCCGCAAACGCAAACATTCAGATATTCGCATTCCTGTCCCGTACACCATCTTCATTAGCAACTTGTCTCGCCCTCTCAACCCACCTAAAACCAATGAAACTTCAGATCTGGACATGACGACAGGAACTCGCACGGCTTTCCTGGCTCGGATTAAGTTTCCCAACTCGCCTATCTCAATATCCAGGACGTGACGGTACAAAAATAATATTGCTGCCAAGGCTTGATTTTGTGTTGAAGCTCCTATTCCTGTCTCTACCGCAAGAAAACTGAGAAACGCATTGATCTCCCTTTCTGCCATCTCTGCGGGATGTTTAAACTTATGAAACCTTACATATCGAACTATCCAACTACGATATGCACTCTCAGTCCGCTTGCTGTAATGCCTGGACTGTATGGATTCCTCCATCTCGCTCATCAAAACTGCTAGGCCTGATGTTCCAATTGAACCCAATGATCGATTGTCCATCGATGTGGAAGTAGTAATCACAAATCACCTCATTGCTGAAATTTTAAATTTCCGGATTAATTCGAGTTAAGATTGATATTGGTTCAGGGTTGGCACTGCGAATTTACATGAGAACAAGCAGAGCATCAACAAAAGAGTGGACCCACAGCTAACTCCATTAAATATTCTCTTTTAAACTTATGAAATATTCTTTGACACAGCTCGATGTCCGTCTATATTTGCGCGCTTTAGAATGGGAGTATGAAAATGGCAAAACGTTGTGATATATGTGGAAAAGGTCCGGTTACCGGCAATAATGTGAGTCACTCACACAAGAAATCTCGTCGTCGTTGGTTACCAAACCTGCAACGCGTTCGCGTTATTAGCGAAGGCCAGGTAACACACCAGAAAGTTTGCACAAGCTGCATCAAATCGGGAAAGATTGTCAAAGCCGCCTGATTTTTTCCATATCGCGAAAAATTTAAAAAAGTCCCTTCTGGGACTTTTTTTGTTTTACATCACTTCTATCTAGTAGTTCCACTAGCTCAAAAAAAGTTCGCTTTCCGGGTCTTTTTTTATGGAAAAAAAGTTTGATCCAGGGACTTTTTTTGTTTTATCTCGCTACTAATTAGGTGTCCTCTCAGTTCAAAAGAGTTCGCCTCCCGGGGTTTTTTTACCCATAGCGCTCCACTCAGAGATCATTGGTGTTTTGCACAAACAAAGGCTAGCTATCCTTCTCTATTAAAAAAGACCACTTCAGTTGACTTTTTTGTACCATAACCCCATATCCCGCGTAGATTTTTCCATGTCTAAAACATACGATTACATCATAATCGGTTCTGGTTTTGGTGGTTCTGTTTCAGCCCTGCGCCTGGCTCAGAAAGGCTATCGCGTTGCGGTCATCGAAAAAGGGAAACGCTATCAACCCCAGGACTATGCTAAAACCAACTGGAATTTTCGTAAATACTTCTGGCTTCCCCAGCTAAAGCTCTACGGTATTCAGTGCCTGACGCTCCTAAAGCATGTATTTATCTTACATGGCGCTGGTGTGGGCGGCGGGAGTCTTGTTTATGCAAACAATCTTCTTATTCCACCCGATGAAGTATTCAAAAAGCCTGAATGGGGTCCCGGTAACTGGAAAAAAATGCTAACACCCCACTATAAGACGGCCCAACGCATGCTGGGGTCTACTCCCAGTCCTACACTTTCACCCACCGATACGTTTTTAGCTGAGGTGGGTAAAGAACTTACAGGAAAAGACACCTTTCATATCAATGATGTGGGTGTCTTTTATGAAAATTCAGGCGAGACGGTGCCCGACCCCTATTTCGATGGTGAAGGTCTAGAACGCGTGGGCTGTACACGATGCGGTGCCTGCATGGTTGGCTGTCGGGATGGTGGAAAAAATACCCTGGACAAAAATTATCTGTACCTTGCAGAGAAATCGGGTGTGGAAATCATTCCCGAAACAGAGGTCAATCAAATCCTGAATCGTGGGAGCGAATACCGAATTATTGCTCGCAAAAGTACTGGATTCCGGCATAAGATCAGTACTTTCAATTCCACAGGTGTAATTCTCGCAGGTGGCGTTATGGGTACGGTAAAATTACTTTTAAAATCCAAGGACAATGGAGATTTACCAAAGCTTTCTCCTCGTTTGGGTGATTTGATTCGTACCAATTCAGAAACACTCATCGGGGTAAAAACCGGTAGAAAAGATGTGAATTATTCAAAGGAAATTGCTATTACTTCAGGCATTTACCCTGATAAAGACACCCATATTGAAGTAGTTCGCTACCCCAAGGGTTCTGATGCCATGGCCATGCTAACTACCCTGCTGGTTGGTGGTGGAGGGCGCATCCCACGACCGCTGAGATATCTGGTCACCATGATCCGACATCCATTGAAAACGATTGAAGCCCTCAATCCATTCCAGTGGGCACATCGTACTGCCATTCTTTTGGTAATGCAAACCGTTGAAAATTATATGAAATTCGAATTTAAACGACGCTGGTGGCGTTTGGGCCAACGTACCATGAATTCAACCACTGCACCCGGTGTTGCTATGGTACCTACCTATATTCCCATCGCAAATAAGGTTGCTGAGAAAATGGCTGAGAAAATGGAGGGCAATGCCTACAGTGTTCTGCCTGAAGTGCTCTTCAATGTATCCTCAACTGCTCACATTCTGGGTGGTTGCGCTATGGGAAATACGGAACAAGATGGCGTTTGCGACTTTAAAGGCAAGGTGCACGGCTATGAAAACATGTATGTGGTTGATGGTTCGGTAATACCGGCTAACCTGGGTGTTAATCCCAGCCTGACTATTACTGCACTGGCTGAACACATAATGTCAAAACTCCCCCATAAAACAGAATCGACTGCCAATGCCTGATAATAATGTAGCTCAAGATGTACTTGAGTCACCCACCACTCCTGAGATATCCCCCGCTCTGGAGTGTTTTGGGATTTCAAAAAAGTTTAAAACCATTCAAGCTCTGGACAACGTGAGCCTGTCAGTCCCCCGGGGCAGCATCTTTGGTTTCCTGGGACCAAATGGAGCTGGTAAATCCACCCTTATTCGGGTATTGGCCGGTCTCATTCATAGTGACTCGGGACATTTTAGCATCCTGGGTAATTCAAGCAGTTCAGGACATCATGTGCGTAAGGATATGAGCGCCCTGGTTGATCGCGCTGATTTCTATAAAAACCTCAGCGCCTTCCAGAACATGAAAATTCTGGGTAGACTAACCGGTCATGAGCAAGATGAACACATCAATGAATTACTGCAGCTTCTCGGCCTATATGAACGACGCAAGGATAAGGTAAAGACATTTTCACAAGGAATGAAGCAACGTTTGGGACTGGCCCAGGCACTTCTCCCAGATCCTCGTCTTCTGGTTTTGGATGAACCAACGACTGGTCTGGATCCACAAGGCATGCACGAAATTCGTGACTTCATTTTGAAAATAGCCGCTGAGCAGAATGTCACCATTTTTCTTTCCTCCCACCTCCTACACGAAGTGGAACTAATTTGCTCTGACATTGCGCTCATTTTTAATGGGAAATTGGCCGCTCAGGGATCCATGAGTACCATGTTCCGCGAAATTGAAGGTGTCACCGTCGAACTGGAAGTTGAGGATTCACCTGCGGCCCTGGCGTTTCTGGAAAAATCTGATCTGATCAGCAACTTGAAACCCTTGGCCAATGCCATTAGTGTAGATATTAATTACAACAAGATACCTGATTTGATCCGAAGTATGTCCGCACAGGGCATCAACATCTTTTCAGCTTCACAACGTAATCGTCTGGAAAATTATTTTCTGTCACTCATGGAGGAAAAATGATCCTCTTAAAATTGACACAGAACGAACTCTATAAAATATTCTCCCTGATTCGATCCTATATCGGTCCCATTTTGTTTACTGGGATTGTGCCCCTGATCCTCTGGGGTTATGGGATGGGGACTTCACATATCGAGGGCGAGATTGAGAAATCCATGTCCGAGATGTTTTTTATTGAAGGCTCCCCTACCAATGGGTTCACAGCTGCTTATTTCATTATGAATTTCTTCTGGATTCATATCCCCTTCCTGCTGGCCCTGGTGGGTGGGGATATCTTTGCCGGTGAACAGGCCAATGGAACTTTTCGTGTCTATGCAACCCGGCCTATATCCCGCCTGAGCATTTTTACCTCAAAGGTACTGGCAACAATGATTTATACCTTGCTCTTCGTAGTCTACTTTGGACTATTGACGTTGGGTTTGGGTCTTATCTGGCACGGTGGTGGTGATATGTTGGTTTTTCATGATGGCATCCTGATTCTGGAATCCAGTGATGCCCTGGGAAGATTCTTCATCGCTTATGGATTTTCATTTATGAATATGGCTTTGGTGAGTGCCATTGCAATTTTCTTTTCCACCATGGTGCGCAATGCTGTGGGGCCGGTGATTGGAACCATGGCGCTGTTTATCTTTATTCTGATGATCTCGTCCTTACCACTTGATGTTTTCAAACACGTCCAACCCTACTTGTTCACAACTTATTTCGCAAACTGGGAGCAGGCTTTTCATGATCCAATTCCATGGGCAGATCTTTTTCGTGGTCTGGGATTAATTATCTCCAACATGGTTTTCTTCCTGGGCACTGCCTATATCATTTTCCGTAGAAAGGATATCCTTTCATGAGATATTTCCAAAGAATCATAATCGTTTTGATGTTATGTATATTACCGGCTGGCGCTTTTGCTCAGCAATTTCCAGATGAAATTGAGCTGAGAGATCTCATGCTCAAGAATTGGGAATTGATTGAGGACTATGAGGTTGATATTAAATTGGCTCTGGATATTCCGGGATTTCGCATGCCTTCACGGAAAATTCACTACCTCTATAAAGCCCCCGATATGAGCAAGGTTGAAGTAAAAGGGTTTGCAATCGTCCCCAAGCAGGGGATCCAGCCATTTTTCACCTTTTTGAGAGATTCCCTCTCACTTAAGATTGTTGCTGACAGCATTGTTGGTGGAAAATCTGTCTTTGAGGTGGCACTGGAAGATACCTTTATGAACCAGGCTGGAAAAATCAGTTTTTTTGTAGATCAGAATACGGGCAGCATTTATGATGCATGGGTCAGTCATGAAGATCAGGAATTCTTCCGTATGCACTCTGAATATGACAATGTTGACGGCATACACCTCCCCGTTTCAACTGAAATAAAAATGACCTTTCCTCCTGATTTTAAAAATATGCAACGTCTGGGGAAAAAGCCTTCTGATATGCGGGAGTTTGACGCCACGATGACTGATGA
>JAERTJ010000069.1 GCA_016844945.1 Fidelibacterota bacterium
GTTTCTACGTATATCTTTGACACGCTTTTCTACAGTTGATTTTGGGCTCATTCTTTAATCCTTTTTTGCTTTCAGGATAACCCAAAAGTATCTCTTAAGAAATCAAACTAAATAATCCAACTTGTTCTGACAGGATACATACGATACTCCAAATTTCACTCATAAATATGAGACAGATAAATTGAGACTTTCGTCTCTTTTACAGAGTCAAAATGTAGTCAAAAACACTATGATTTAGATTCCCCAACAATGCTAATCAGGTCATCTGCGGTTTACGCACAAGAAGAACAAATGATGCAGAGTTTTGTAAAGAACCTGTCATGGTTATGGTTAACATGTTAAATAATGACGCCTTAGACTCTGGATTTTCTTCATCCAGCGCAAAGCATATTGAGCTGTGATAAGGGCGAATATGAGATCTAATTATTTTCTCATTAAGATCGTCAGAAAGACGCTTGATATTTGATGACCCATTTCCGCTGAGAATATTTTGAATTTCAGATACTTGTTTCCTCTTAAAATGGTTCAAAAGGTTATCCTTAACACATTCCTCATAAACATCTTCAAGATCATTATTTCTACAGAAATCTCCAATGGACAATTCACAGAAAGAATAGTATAAAGCACCAATTGTGGTCATTGTAGTGTTCACCTTATGGCGATCATAGGCGCTATCCAACCTCATTCTGGTATACTTTAAGGGTTGGCCAAGCATCTGTCTCAGTGTTTGGCGACAGGCACTACGCAAGAGATGATTTTCCCTCTTGGCTCGATTCTTATTAAACGTATCCGATTCATCTATACCCGCGGCAGAAGTCTCCGATATCGGATTTGACTCTGATTCTTCTCCTCTGCTTGTGCGCATATATATAGGCGGATCTTTTTCAGAATTCTTGTGCGCATCCCAGAACATCCAAATTGCAAATGCAATGATTCCAATAATAATCACGGTGTTTAACAATATTATTCCCCATCCTCCTGAAACGTTTCCCAGGCTCAATTACCTTGGTTTATGAGACTCACTCTAGATCACTTCGCCACGCCTCTCGAATTCAATTAACCATATCTCATAACTCATCTCAAAATCAAAGTATCGATACTATCTTAAATCATCGTTTTTGAGACTCAGTATCAGCAAAATCATCAATTGATTTAATTCAACTCAATTAAATCGAATTCGATCCTTCTCAGCACGTTCATCTTCACGCTTTGCATCTCTTTCCCAATACTCAGCTATTCGCTTGATGAGAGACCGCATACGAACCCACTTTTCATCGATCGAGCTCAATTTCGCCTCCCATTCCCTTGCCAAGACTCTCTCTTGCTCTCCCCCTTCAAACATAGCTCTAGATGTCCCTCCTCGAGAATCAATCTGCGCAAATAAGATTCCATCTTCAATTGCCTCGTCCTGGAGGGATTCAAGTAATTCGGATAATTCTTCACAGGGCCAAAGACCCTCCGCCTCGGCTGGTGGGAGATAATACAAAACCTTTCCAATATGCTCTTTGGTGATATCTAGACGATCCTTCTCGGCGGCGTATTCAATTGAACTACAAACCCAATTCTGTAGTTTTGTATAGTCAACTTTTCCATCATTGTCTAAACCCGGTGGTGTACCCCACGACTGGAGTAATTTCCACGCCTGACCGGCCTTTGCATTATCCTCCTCCGTTAGTTCCACTTCTTTCTCTCGGGGTGTCTTGGGCTTATACAAATCACAGATCACTTGAATAAAGAATTCTGGATCTTCTGCGAGTAGTTTGTGAATCGTCAAACTCAGTTTTTTTAACCCGCGAGTAAGCAACGTCAGGTATTGATACTCTAATTTGGCCAAAACCTCGGGTTCGCACCTATGATGATCCCTCAACCAGGTAATCAGCAGCTCGATGTAATAACCAAGATCTCCACCATGGTGGAATTCACCTCCTGAGTTCAATTCTACCACAGCATTCTCTAGAAGCCCAATTATTTGCTGCGTTGACAAAACTTTGAGTTTCTTTGGTGTTAACGCAACAACATCTAAATAACGCCCCGCCTTTAAAAGGCTATTTACTCCTCTCTCTAAAACCTCCTCTTCATCTGATCTTATATATGCTTGCTTTCTTTTCCAATACTCAGTGACGACCTCCTCACCTTGCGAATCAACGAGATCGTATGTTTCAATTGTATCGGGATAATACAGCACAGATTGAGCAAATAAATCAGGGGACCACTTTTTCTCACGAGCGGCCAGGACTATTGCTTTGCTCCATTCCGTTCCAAATTTTGAAAGGCTTGCTTCAGATAAGCTAGAAACAAAGTTTCGACGACTATTCTCACCGGTGATTGATTTTGTTATCAATTCCAAGCTCTCGCTAATAGTATCAATTTGTTCGACAAGCGGATTTGCAAGGAGATAGACAAACTGCACATTGTCAACGAGACTCATAATTCCGTCCATCCCCCCCGTAGTATACACAAGTTGCATAGCTTCAGATCTCAATCGCTTAAGTTCCTCATCTATACTATCAAAATCATCAGAAGGAATCGGAATTGAAGGATATTGATCGTCGAATAGCCATTTGACTTTTTCAAGAGGACTTGTAGGGGAGAATGCCCCCAAGATACTTTCTAATTCGGTCAATACAGAATCAGACATAGCCCATTCAGCATCCTTATAACTTCTATGTCGATATATCAAATCTCGAAGAGCCTTCCAAATAGCATCAAGCTGCGCTGACTCTAGGCTTGATGTACTGAAATCAATTAATCTTCGATTTAGAGAAGCCTGCTTTTCTGGAGAGAACATTGAATAATGCTTTAGTAAATCAAGCAACCGATCAACGTCTCTACCTACTTGTCCGATTGTCAACTCTACTAGCCAATCATACATAAGAAATACATCCTTCCTTGAAGGACGATTTCTATCAGATTGACCATAGTCTCGCCATTGCGGTTTGTTTGTAGGACTAGATGTTCCATGGTGCGTGGGAAGCAGTTCAAGGAGAAGTTCCCAACCAAGCTCATATTCTTCAGCAAGAATCGTTGATAGAACCTTCTGCCTTTGTTCCGCACTTGCAGATGTATCAGGAATCCAAGGAAGGAAAATCTCCTTTAGAGAATTAATCGGTCTATTTTGAGTTCTCCCACCAGTATCTATTTTTGCTAACGATATCAGACACCTTGATACCCTCATCAAATATGAAGGATTCCATGCTAACCTTTCCAGAGCCCACAAAAAATGATGATGGAAAGAATGGCCAAAACCTGACTCACCCTCTTCGAAGATCTTTGCTAAATCTTCGGATTGGCCCTGGATGAGATCCTCCAGGGCTTCGAGGAAAGGGATTGGAGAGGCTTCTGCTAGGATGGGTAATTGATTTCTAAGACTTGTTATCACTCTCCAGTCTGTCTTCAACCCGTCTAGTTGACTGATCAAGCTATTTACATACTCTTGCGAACTCATATTATTTGGAATTCGACCAAACTGTTCCAGTTTGTGCCCTAGCATGGCGATCCTTAATATTGTCTCAGCCAAGCCATCTCGCAGCCAGCTCGAATACATCATAGTTGCATTATGTAACGAGGCATAGGGTCTTTCATCCGGCTCTAGTTCTAGGGTTGGATCTAGTTCAGAGAAGACATCTTTAACTACTTCGGTAAATCTCTCCATCATTCCAGTGGTTATGTTTGGAGTTAAAAATGCAAATCCGACAGCGGGAGCGATGGTGCTCCAAACATCATTAATCACTGTCAGCTGTGGGTGATTCTCTGTTTGAATCCGCTCCAATTTCTCTTTATAACTATCGTAATCTAACCTAGTGAGTTGCTCGACAATTTTCAGGTCACCATCCTTTTTCTCAGACCAGCCCCCCATCATTATCGCTGGTAAAAGATATGAGGGATTATCTCCTTTAGTCCATTCTGGTATATCTTCAGGATTTGCTTTCTCCATTTGATTCCACACTCTCCAGAGTGAGGGACTTCTACCACAGGCTCTAGTTTGGATATCAGCTTCTCTATCATTCAAGCCCATACCAACTAGTTCTGTTCGGAAATCTTCACGGCTGCTTCTTCGAAGGATGTAATCCATCCGAAAGGAAGATGACGAATTACCAATTGCATTGATGACGGTATGACCATAGTGCGAGAGGGAAATTGCCTTGTCAGTTGCCTCTCCCAGCAATACAACTGTCTGTGGTTCAACTGACCTCAGTCTATTGGCATCATTTTTATTATTGATCACAATTGAGCGTGAGAGCAGATGGTCACGTAGTAGATCTTCCTCTAAGCAAATTGTTGCATAAATGAAGCCTACAACTTCATCTGGTGACTCTGACAATATGTTTATTACCTCTTGAGGGGAATTCAGCTTAGCTCTAAGCTCTGCTGAGTCCTTGCTCCTTCCAGAAAGAAGAATTCCTGTGGACATTTTGGGGTCGGTGTCTAGTCTCCAATCTTCCCATACGGAACTTAGTCGCCTAATGGAATGTTGTCTACCTACACCTTGATCGTGCAGCCATGACTCTATGCTTGGGTACATGGATGCCCAATCTCGGAGCATTTGTGAATCAATCACCTTGACATCAGCCCAAGGTGAATCAGTTTTAAGTTCATCTGCTAATTGCTCTGGCTCCGTAAGTCTACGCAAAGTCACTGCTACATACGAAGATTCCTCATGGGACCATCCATCGGGAAGTGGCTTCTTCTTTCTCTTTTCGAAATCGTCTTTAATTTTAGTCAGAGCATTGTCTTGACCACTAACTTCCCATACTGAATGCCCATTTGGTATCCGTGGATGACTTGCCTGAATCTCAAGTAGTCCATCCCAGCTAGAAAGAAAGTTTGAATCGTATGATAAGAATCTATCATGTTTGATACCTGATAGAGGTATACTTGAGTGAACTAGTCTAAGTATGAACTCTCCCAGAACACTATGTGCTACACCAGTTTGAGCCCAAGCTTTAAAATCACCAGCTAATACCGATAGCATATCACCCCCGCTATTCCATGTTTCAATTATCAAATTGTGTAATTATGCCTAGAATATAGAGATTGGCCATTATAATAAGTATCAAATACGCCAAAGTGGATAATTATGATACTTTGATTTTAAGACGGGTATTGAGACTCTGTTTAATAGGTTTGTGCAGGTTTGACAGGGCTCCGGAATTCAGTCTCATAAACCGCCAGTATATACGACCCGGGGGCTGGAAACCTGAATACAGGAACATTCTACCATACCTATCTACCCTGCATGACAGCGAGAATTTTGGATCGCCTATAGGGAATCAGTCTCGAATAGGTATCGAAATCAAAATGGGGGTGTGAAGAGTCTCATAAACCCAGAGATTTGAGATCAGGATTCTACTTGGCAGCTGGTTCCCAAAGAGATGAAATTGGTGCCGCGTACAAACCATCACCAAGCGAAATCACACGATTTCCTATATATAATACAAGCCCAACTGAAAGCTGCTCTCCAAGAAGCCTTTTCAGTCTTTTTAATCCAACAAAATCGTTCTCTCTGATCGTAGCACTTGCTTTGACCTCAACCCCAACGATTTTCCCTTGGCTGTCTTCTAACACCAAGTCTACTTCATATCCATCTCTATCACGAAAATGGAAGAACTCAATATCCTCGTTTAGCCAACTGGCTTGACGCCTTAATTCATTGTAGACAAAGGTTTCCAGGATATGCCCGAACTTCCCCGGATCTTGTAGTAAGTGCTCAACAGATATATTCATAACGGAGCAGGCAAGTCCTGTATCTGTCATGTGAACTTTAGGCGTCTTAACTAGACGTTTAATTCTATTTCTGAAAAACGGTTGTAGATACTCAACCATAAATATCCGATTTAATAGCTCGGTATAGTGTTTAAGCGTAGGTTTAGACAATTGGAATGCAGGTGCTATTTCAGATACGTTTATTAGTTGGGCCGTTTGGTTTGCTAACATCTTCAATAGCTTAGGCATCGAACCAATATTATGAATCTTTGCAACTTCCTGTAGATCACGCTCAATAATTGTAGTAACATAATTGCGATACCAGGCCCTGTTTCGCCCAAGATCTATTCGCTTAATTGGCTCAGGGTATCCACCCCGAACAACCCTATCCAATATTTCAGCATAATCAATTTCTGTATCCCTTGGGGAAAATGCACTAGAGAACATCTGTGAAATAGCAGTCATCCCGGATGACTCTATCTCTACCTGTGATAAAGGATGGAGGCGTAATATCTCCACACGGCCTGCCAAAGAATCCGAGACTTTTGGTAATAGCATAAGATTAGCTGAACCGGTCAGGATAAAACGTCCTGGCTCTCTATTCTCATCTATTGCCGTCTTAAGTGTTCTGAATATCTCTGGTACTATTTGCACTTCATCCAGAATGCACTTCCTGGGCAAGCGATTAACGAAACCTATGGGATCCAGTCGCGCAGCTGTTAATGTTGTCTCATCATCAAAAGTATAGTATGCATACTCATCCCCCAGCATCTTTGCTAAGGTTGTTTTTCCACTTTGCCTGGCACCATGGATTAGAACTGCTGGCGTATCAGCGAGAGCTACTTTCAAGCTTTCCATTAAACATCGCGGATATATCTGTAGCTTATTCATACCGGCTAATTATAGCTCTCAGCATCGGCTAATTCCAAATATTAGTTTCGGCTAATTGAAATTATATACTTCGGCTATGTTAAAGTATGTAGTACGCTAGACAATGATATCGCGCAAGTAAAACATGTCTTCAGCGACGACATGTTGTCAGAACGTGTCGTTACTTTCACGTTTTGACGACACGTTTTCTCTCCAGCTTGAACTCACATAGTCTCAAAAAGGATGTCTCATCATTCGGGCACTATTTTGCAGTCTCAAAAACGGCGGTTATAGAGACACCCGGGGATTCGAAACGCTTTTATAGACTAGTATATCTGTACCCATCATCTCTACAGGACGAATAGATTCTCAGAAACTATATAGGAAAATCTTATCAATAGCATTTCATTACTGTATTAGGTGATTGGCCAATCACAGAAAGCCAACTGTTGGGTATTATTGCATTCTGGAATGAAAAACACGAAATGATCTATCCAATATCGATCTGAGACTTCCTACCACATAAAAGCATAATTTGAATCTTAACGAAGTGATCAACGACAAGGTTTTTTCCCATCCAACGACAGTTATTATTCCCGATTCATTTAGCTTTAGTTTCCTTTGATTTCTCCAACCTGTAACTGGGTAGATTCAGCTCAAGTATTACACTGTGATGAACCAACCTGTCAAT
>JAERTJ010000070.1 GCA_016844945.1 Fidelibacterota bacterium
TTAATTTGTTTGGAGAATTGCATGCTGAATGAATCGAACTCTCCTAGAGAGGTATTGTAAAACAAGTCTCCCCTTAGATAGACACCTTGAAAAAGTGGATGATAGATTGGATTCCGGGGAATTGAATACACGGCTCCAAAATGTGCGGTGCTTACTATGGTATGAAATAAAGAGGTGAAACGATGCTCATCCTTGAATCCATATTGTAAGCGAAACCCCCGGTAGGTGTGATTTAGAAATAAATTTGTCCGATATGAATTTTCTGTCCCTTTCTGATACCAGCTACCCTCAAAACGTACTATCATCGGGGAAACACCCATGGGAAGTGGGAAGAACAGACCTGTGTTAAATTGCTGGTCGTAACCAAGGCTATTTAGTTCACCCTGTTTTTCGTAGTAAGTGTAGTTAACATTCCAAGATGAAGTTTCTGGACCGTACCCGCTAGCTGTCATTCTATAGTAAGCGCCGTAAACCATATCCATATTCATCAAAAATGCTGATCCGACCCTACTGGATATCTGGTTATATAAAAATGGGTTGCCACTATTCCCCTCACTGGAATAATCAATACCACCCTTCACACTTAACCAGTTGTTTACTCCGTAGGCCAGGGTTGCCAGACCCAAATTCTGATCAACTTGATAGATGGAATCAGTCGTTGATTGCGTCCCAGCATTTATCTGATACCGAAATTCACCGGGTGGTAAAAATGTGAATGGCACATCAATTTGTCTGTCCTGCTCAATGATATGCCCCTGCTTGGCATAGATTCTAGTTTTAAATCGCGATACGCCATAGCTCAATGGTACAAAAAATCTATAGTAACCGCTCTCATCGGATTTGGACACTTCAACCAATCGATTGTCTGAGTAAAGTTCTACTTCTGCATCTGCTTCAGTATGTCCGTCTATGACATATTGATCGAAAGACCTTCTGGTCACGATAGGTTCATTTGAAACGCTAACTCCCTTAAAAGTTTGTGATGTGAGTCCTCGTGAATTAATGCTCCCAATGTTCAATCGAGTAAACCAGGGTGATCGATCTTCAACATAACGCCAACGGAAACCAGACAATTCTGTCTGAGTGCCAAGGGTGTTGGAGGAGGTAGTCAAGCGCCCCTGAACATCTCCAAAAAGCAATTCACCCCCAAAATTGCTATTCAGATTGACGACCCTGTTATTTTCTGAAACCGATGTATACAAGGTATAATCCAGAATAGCCCCGTTGGCAACTCGTGGATTTCTATTCACCAGTAGCGGGAACCACTCGTCTGAGACCTGCGTGTAGCGCATGCGAGTTTGTTGGGATTTGCGGTTTGTCAAACGAGATATAATTGGCAATGTTTTCTGAGTATCCAGTTTCAAAACCAGCCGGCTTAAGTCTATGGTCATCCTGAGGTCAAAGATTTGCTCCAATAGTTGAGGTTTTACATAAAAATCGACATCTTTGACTATAAAATCACTGGCATTAAGATTGAATTCTTTACCATTAATTGTTGCCCGGAAATTGGCAAAGTCCAGGACATATGTGTTGGATTCGAATAAATAATAGCCGGAAATGCTGAAATTACTGGGAGTCAGCGTATAGTTTACCGCAAATAACTCGAATAATTCGGTTACAGGTAGATAGAAATCATCATCTGTGGCAAGCGCAATTACAATTGCGTCAATGGCACCTTGATAGCGGAAAGAGAGATAAACTTCCTCTTCCTCGTTGACGGATTCTGAGTCTTGAAATGCAAGCAGGGTGTTCCCTGCAAGTAACAGCCAGAGGGCTAATGTAAGGCGAATGAATTGATTCAATTAAATCTTGGTATAGCTGCCCCGAATAGTCTTGGTTTCTGCAGGAACGATATCGCGCTCTGGGATATCACTGCGACCCGAAGACATGGAGACTAGTAATTCATAATTCCCACTAGGAAGCGCACTTGTGTCTAAATCTATTCTTCTAAGACCGTCAGAGTAGATAGAAACAAACATCTTTCGTTCCAAAGCGATTTCACCCTGATCATCAATCAACTGTGCATGCATTGAACCAAGATAGGGAGCGTTGCCGCTTTTGGTGTAATGTACGAAAACATTTGTGTTATTACCGCTGACTCCTGTTCTCACTTCTGTAAGTTCCAACCCCGTATTGAGTTCTCCATTTTTATAAAAAATTGAGGTAATCTGATTGAACTGCATGTTGATTTGGGCACTTATACCTGTTTGATTTACATCGCCAATTTCAGCGCTCACCGCGCTTGAACTGGTTATAAGTCGAGACCAATACATACCTGGCTCTATATCTCGAGGTGGTTTTGCTGTAATTCTAACCGTTTGGCGTGCTCCTGCTTCCAGAACAAAATTCTTAGGGAAACCCCTGATCCAGCCAGCAGCAGAGTGAAGCCCCTCCTGCTCCTCATCATCGTATATCAAGCCAATATCTCCCGCCTCATTAGCTTTTGGGTAGGCAAATTTAAATTCTAATTTGACTTCCTGAGGATCTGTGGAATTATTCATTATAATGATGGTTTCAAATCGTTGCTTATCATCAAGAAAAGCTGAAGTTGGTGAAATAGCAACTTGGGAATACAGGTTTGTTAATGCAAAGAGCAATATCATTGCACGAGCGATCAATTTTCTGCTAATCATTGGTTTCTCTCAGTTTTATAAAAATGGATTCCATTTAATATCATTATATATTAATTAAAACAGGGACCGGAAGCCAACTGGAATATAAAGAAAAAGTGATTATGCCTTAAAACACAAAGAGCCGTGAAAACACGGCTCTTTGAAATTAAATCTCAAATGTGGTTCTAGTTATATGTCACATTCAGTGTGAAGTTTGTACCAGCGGTGGTTGCTGAATAAACGCCTCTGGGCTGGGCTGCAGAAACAGTTCCACCAAAGCCTCCCCCTACCCACACTTCAAATGAACCAGTTCCACCACCGAATGCACTACCATTGAGATTAACAGTGCTTCCCGCAGAGTTAATCACACCAGCATTGGCATGAACGATAGTTGGTGTTGTTCCATCACCAACTACTTCTGGAGCAAACGTTAGCTGGTCACCGTTGGAATTCTCAAGTAATACAGAAGCATCGTAATCGATATTGATACTCTCACCCTCTTCACCAGTGATAATGAAGTGTCCTACAGTTGCACCGGTAACGCCTGTGTGAGAAGCGGTACTGGTTTCATCAAGGTTTACTACAACACCACGAGTGATGACACCAAAATCCACTGGAGTTTCTAATGTGAACTGTAGAGCTTGTTTCGCTATTTCTGCTGTAACTTCTGAATCTGATGTAACTGTCTGACCAAAGCTTAAACTTACTGCGAGTGTAAGAACAATTAATAATAATGTCTTTTTCATTTTCTTTCCCTTTTTCAATTTTCAAAACTTCGTTTCAACCGACGCCCTTATTATATCAATTTCGGTGCCAAAAATTCCACCGCTCATACAAAATCAGTATTATTAATAATATAGAGCTATTACATATATCAATTCAGGATATACAATACAAATTTTGTCATAATTTATTGACGTATTCATATGACAATGGAACGAAAATATGACAATTTTAACTTACATGAGGTGGTAACTAATAGTACTGCACGGAGAGGTCAACAGTGCCACTATAGGACCCTGCAGCGATCGCTCCTACATTCATCGTGCCGTATAAATAGATATATGCTGTTACAATATTCGGAGTATGTGAGGCATTGGGTGGTGTTGGTGGGGCACCGGCAGGGCCACTCGCGCGCTCACGGAGCTGAAAACGAGCAGAATTACCAGAAACCACTTTTGCTTGATTAATATCATTAACCCCTCTATTGGCATAAGCAAAATGTAAATCCAGGGGAATCAGCTGAGCGGGGTTGTTAATGTGCACCAGATTCGCAGGAGCCGTCAGAACTACTTCAACATCCAGTTCTTCGTTTCCACTAACGGCAAAAACCCCCATTCCACCATCCCCCAATCCAATTTCAGTCAGACCATCACCCGCAAATACTTGCGGAAACACCATATCTGAATCTTTAGTTGCATCCAGTGAGCTCGCCACATGAACACTAAAATTAATGGTCTGACCCATAGAAAACTGAACTCCTGGCAATAGAACAAGAAGTAACATCCAAGTCTTGAGCAAATAATGTCTATTGTGAGTACTCATAATTGCTGGTATAATCATATTGGCCTAATTGTAATCCACTTCAATGTTGAAATCTCCATCATATTGACCCGGGACCAAATCCAGGAGGCTAAACCTACATCCTACCCAAATATAGTATACCCCTTCTGCATTCAAGTAGACATTAGCCGGATTGGTCTGTAAATATTCAGATGCAGATTGGTCATTTTCTGCTGATCCACTTAGCTTATAATTCATTAGCAATGGCTGATTGGAAAGAACATTTGTCATTGTGATTTGCTTGGAGTAGGAAATCTGAATGCTCGACTGCGGCTGTCCCTGAAGCTTGAGAATTCCTGCGCCAGCATCCGTCAATGGTGAGATATCTTTCTCATCCTGTCCGGGTAATACAATTCCTGCATCGATATCTGAAATCGTAATCACTTCAATTTGATCCGCGATTGTAGCTTCAATATTCAAGGATATTGAAGATCTATTCTCTTGTCCGAGAATTATTGAAGTCAGACTTAGAATCAATATCACTATTTTTATGTTCATATTTTCAATCATCTTAATATTATCATTTTTTTAGTATATGAGTTGTTACCATTTGTCAAACGAATTATATAGATTCCACTACTTTCTCCAGTTGCCAGCCAGTTATAATCATATTTACCCGCTTCATAGTATTCTTGCTGAATTATTTCTTCAACCAATCGGCCACGTATGTCATAGATCCTAGCATTAACAACACCTGACCATGGAAGTGCAAAAGGTATTACAGTCCCCTCGTTAAAGGGATTAGGATAATTTTGATGCAGAGCAAACTCCCTTGGAATTTCCGGAAAGGCATTCCCTGGATCAATTCTCAGAACAAATCGGGGATGACTGGCAGCGGTTTGCTTTCTCAATTTGAATGCCTCAGTCTTGTTCAACTTAGGTGATGGTTCCAATGATGATAGCGATTTGTTCAATCCACCAGTTGGTGTGAATTCATACTCCCTTGATAGCGATAGATCAATCACATCTCCTGTTTCCCTATCAACGAGCTCAACGGTCCATTCTGGGTGAATATCATCCAGGCGAGGCCAGCTCAGCTTATAACCACCCTCAAATTGCTCACCCGCCACGTAGCCATCCACATCTATTTCGATTTCTACTTTTTGACCAAAACGATAGGGGTGATTTTGAATAGCCAGAGCTTTGTTGTCGTGACTGATACTATAGAGTTGGAGATAGGTAGAGGTAGGTGGTATAAGATAATAAGCATCCCTCCCATCCTTATCGCGAGAAGCATTGTCATGAAATTGTAAATGCGTGGTGGCACTAAGTGTGTCGCCCTCGAGTAGAAACATTATAAGCGGTTGTTGGTCGGATTTTTTATAAAAGACCCCACCCGTGGTTTTTGCAGTTTTGGGGACCTTCAAAACTGGCCCTGTAGCATTTGCCTTAACCCAGAAGCCCTGAAAGGGTGGGATTAAGCCATTACCCAGTGAGCCAGACGTACCATTCCAAGTGAGGTAAGCTCCTGCACCGGAATTGGCTGTAGCATCCCACACATAGATAACATTGTCCATATTG
>JAERTJ010000071.1 GCA_016844945.1 Fidelibacterota bacterium
GTAATGTTTCGTTCAATTTTGAAGTATATAGGCTTAATGGTGGTTTGCATTTTTCTAGTGAACATCTATTTCACAACCAGCTGCAAATCAGAAAATGCTAATTTTCAAATTGATCCTCTAACTTTGTATCCCAATCCCCAAAATGGATATGGAAACGCACCAGACCAACTGGCTCAACCAGATGATGTCGAAATATTGCCCAACGGTGATCTTATCATTTCTGATGTAGATAATAATCGAATCCAGGTTTTCAATCAATCTGGCGAGCTGACGCTGAGCATTGATGCAAAATCTCTTGGATTGGATGATCCGGAAATAATTCCCACTGGAATCGCCAGTGATGGTGAGGGTTATGTCTATGTAACGCTGGAAGGGGTAGGTGTAGTAGCCAGATTTAACCCGGATCTGACCCTGGATCAGTTCATTGGTTATAAAGGACAGGTATCATCTGAGGAGTATTATTCACCAGAGAATAATGGTCTATTGATCAATCCCCAGGGCATCATTGTATCAAAGGCTGGTGATATTTTCGTCGCAGATATGGCCAAAGCAGTATTTCGTAAAGCGAAGGTTTATCATTTTGGTTTCAGGAAATTCAAGCAGTTGCACTCTGAGCAGGGTACCACTTATGCATATGATGTTGACTTCGCAGAAACGCAAGAAGTAACCACCATCATGCGTAAAAGTGAGGGTATGGCAATTTCAGAAGAACGCGGTTTGCTCTTTGTCGCTGAGGAAAAACCCGTGACCAGTCAGTTCGGGAATCAGGACAAATTCAGGTATATCGGTGTATTCGATTTGGAGACGGGTGTTTTTAAAAACCGATTGATCGGTGTTGAAATGATTGATGGAAACATCATTTCAGGCTACTGTGACGATTCCATTGAAGGATTATCGGTCCTGGGTGACTATCTGTACGCAGTTGTGGAGAAGGACGGTCGAGTAGACTGCTACAACATTGACTCTGGTGTACGCGTCCGCCATTTTGGAATGGAAGCCCCCTTTTACTGTGACGATGAATCCGATTGTGTAATTGAAGGTGTGAATTACAACGAGCAAAACATTATCGCCGGCGGAGCGCAGGTTCATTTGTTGAACGATTGGAAAAAGAGTGAATTGGCTTCACCCGATGGTGTCTGTGTGGTTGAATTGATTTCTGGTGAAAAAGTACTGGCTGTTGTCGATCAATGGAACTCCCGAATCTTGACTTACGATATTGATGCATTAAAGCTGAAATAGTTATCTGCTACAAGGATTTTATTATCCATATTCTTAATCCCTGTCTTGGAATGATCTCACTTTTTGGTTAATTAGCAGGGATTATGTCAAAACAACTCCATAGAAGATTTGCCTACCTTGTCGGTATTTTCATAACGCTTAGTGTGAGTTTGCTTAGCTGTTGGTGGGATCCGGGAGATGGACCTCTTGCGGAAATTGCCACCGAGAATACACGCTTTTTACAAGGCTATCCTATAGTTTTTACCCTCGAATTAAGATCGGGCCTTTCTGAGCAGGATTTTGAATATAGCTGGGACTTTGGGGACAGTCTGATGGAGTCTGGTCGCGAGGTAGAGCACACCTATATATACCCTGGAACTTACACCATAGAGGTCCTGACTACTGGTGACACAGAGTCAGAAACCGATACCAAAACAATTGAGGTAATTCCATCACTTGAGCTTGTAGCATCATATGCCATGCACGTGGATGACCCCTCAGGTTTGAGTTTTGGCAAAAACCACAATAGTCTCTGGACTGTGAGTGATAAGTCAAATGGGAAGGTGGTAGAGATAGATCTTGAAGGCAATAATTTGCGAGCTTTACCATATCGAGGGCAGGATCTAGAAGGGATTGCTTATGACCATCGTGATTCAAGCATCTGGATAGTGGATGAAAGCCTGGGTAATTTGATCCATCTCAATTCAAATGGTGAGGTAGTGAGCACACAACTTATAGCTGGTGTCTCTGATGGCTCAGGGCTAGAAGGTATTGCTATAGACTCTGAACATTCTCGGATTTTCATGCTCAAGGAAAAGGAGTTTGGTGCGCTCATAACCCTGGATCAGAATTCTCTACAGCAAACCATCACCAGACTGCGTTTTGCCCCTGATTACTCAGGATTGTTTTACGTCACCTCCACAAACATGTTTTGGGTCATGAGTGATGAAGCTTCAATGGTGTATCAAATGGACGCTGCTGGAGCCATTTCCATTGGGTATGGAGTTGACATGGTTCAACCAGAAGGTCTGGTCTTCGATGAATCTGAAAAAGTGTTCTATATTGTTGATGACACCAGTGAAAAGCTTCATAAATATAAATTTTGGGATAGCCCTTGAATCAAGCTGGGCCTATTCTCATTTCGGCATGTCTCCTGGGAGAACCGTGCCGCTTTGATGGTCAGGGCAAAGAAAAATCTGAGCTATTAGACCTCTTGCACGATGAGGAGCTAATCCCATTCTGTCCAGAGGTCGAAGGTGGATTGCCCACCCCCAGACCACCCGCAGAGATTAAGGGCGATAAAGTTCTGAGAGAAAATGGGGACGATGTAACAGTCCAGTTTCAAAGCGGTGCAAGGACTGGTTTGCACTTGGCACAAACCAAAGACTTAAATCTAGCCATACTCAAAAGCCGTAGCCCAGCCTGTGGATGTGGGGAAGTCTATGATGGATCATTCACCAAAACCCTGATCAAAGGTGATGGCATCTTCACCAAAACCTTGAAAAAAGCCGGGATTCAATGCATCTCGGATGAACAATACCTCGACAATAATCATTAGAATTGGATAAACTGTGAGGTGCGTTTCGCGAAACGCACCCACATCCTACATTTGGCACTTCATTCATACCTCAGGATAGTACGGACGCGATGCATCGCGTCCCCATAACAAGAGATCAGCCCCATTCGATCCTGGAAGGGTACGGACGCAATGCATTGCGTCCCCACAGCTCAGCCATCAACACTTATCTAGGATTGCAAAAATATCCATTTTGTAACCAATCATCCCTGTCAGCCTCAAAGACCTGTAAGCTGAAAAATTTGACAACGATATATTTTAAACATGGTGCTGGTGCGGGTGCCTTGAAATGGAGAAAAAAATGACTGAGAATTTGACCAAACAAGATTTCCTCGATAAAGTATTTGACTATGAGAATGAACAGGAATGGAATTATAAAGGCGACACCCCTTGTATCATTGACTTCTGGGCCGAATGGTGTGGCCCCTGTAAAATGGTTGCTCCTGTCCTTGAAGAACTTTCTACTGAGTATGAAGGCAAAGTGAAAGTCTACAAAGTGGACACTGAAACCGAACAGGAACTGGCTGGTGTTTTCGGTATCCGCAGCATCCCTTCATTATTGTTTGTTCCTCTAGGTGAAAAACCCCAGATGGCAGCAGGAGCACTCCCCAAAGAACAGTTTGTTCAGGCATTCAATGATGTACTGGGAGTAGCTCCAGTTACTGCCTAAGCTTTACAGATATACCTCTTTAATTAAGCGCCGGTTAACCCTGGCGCTTTTTTTGTGGACATTGAGCTCGCCCAAATGTCCAAATCACACCCACTCCTACGCGCGGATTCGAATCCGCGCCCAGAAATGGGCCGAACCCTGAACTCGAAATATCCCAGAATTCCACGGCTTCGAGAACCTCAGCCTCCGAGTTTTATGCAGAGGCATAACAATTCCATCTTCTTGCTTCTGTCTTCTTACTTCTGTCTTCTATACCTCCTGACACTATCTATATTGCGCGCAAATGGAGTCAGAACGCATTTGAATCAAATAGTCTTAGCAGGTGTCGATGAAGCAGGGCGCGGTCCCCTGGCAGGTCCTGTTGTGGCGGCAGCTGTAGTCCTTAATCCGTCAGAACTTCCTGAAGGGTTAAGGGATTCAAAGAAAATCAGTGAAAAGAAGCGTACAAAACTGGCCATTGAAATTCGACAAAAAGCACTCCACGTTGGTGTTGGTATCGTTCATGAACAGGATATCGATCGCCATAACATACTTCAGGCCACATTCGAAGCCATGCGTCGTGCACTCTCAGCCTTGGGGATTCACCCAGATGAAGTCCAGGTGGATGGCAACTTCACTATCCCGGAACTGCAATTGAATCAGAAGGCCATTGTGGGGGGAGATGACCTGGTACCGGAAATCAGTGCTGCCAGTATCATTGCCAAAACAACCCGTGATGCCATGATGATCTCGTATGATGTTTTGTTTCCAGATTATGGATTCAAGTCACACAAGGGCTATGGCTCGAAAGCGCATATGGAAACCTTGAAGTCTAAGGGTCGGACCCCCATTCACCGCCGGAGTTTTAGTCCGGTAGCCAAAACCTCAAATTTAAACTATCTGTATTTCAATCAGGAAGCCGCCTATGGTCGCATGGGTGAGATCATCGCAGGGATGTTCCTGGTCAGAAATGGATACAATTTACTGGCTCACAGTTATCATGCGGGTCGTCAGGGTGAAATTGACCTCATTGCAACCCTGAATGATGAAATTATTTTCATTGAAGTGAAAAGCTTTGCCGGTGAATCAGACGATACCGAAGCATTGGAAAGAGTTACACCGGCCAAACAGAAGCAAATTGCCAAGATTGCTGAGATATATCTCCAGAGTCGCGAAATTGAAGAACCAGAATGCCGGTTCGATATTATTACCGTAAATTTTTCAAATCCTAAACCAGATATCAGGCATTACACCGATGCATTCCTGCCTGTATGAATGAAAGAATCCTATGAAATTGTTTAAATCCTTATCTCTGCTCGTTGGTCTTGTTACTATGCTGTCTGCAGCCCAGCCTGCTATCTATGGTGAAAATGGAGTTGTGGTCGCCCATAGTCAGGAAGCCTGTGATGCAGGTATTGAAATTTTGAAAGCAGGCGGCAACGCCATTGATGCAGCTGTGGCCGTCTCCTATGCTCTGGCAGTAACCCATCCACAAGCCGGCAATATTGGTGGTGGTGGATTTATGGTCATCCAGATGGCTGATGGTCGGAAGGTCGCTATAGATTACAGAGAGATGGCACCTGGCAACGCCCACAGAGATATGTTTCTTGATGACAGTGGGCGTGTAGCAAAAGGCAAAAGCATTCGTGGTGGACTTGCAATTGGTGTTCCCGGAACGGTGGCTGGCCTGCAGCTTGCCCTGGATGAATATGGAACACTTTCCCGGAAAAAGGTAATGAAACCGGCCATAAAATTGGCCCAGAAGGGATTTCCAGTCCCATACCATCTGGCCTACTCCTTTGGTTGGTTAAATAAATCTGCAGAGGTCTTTGATGAAACCAGACGCATCTTTTGTCGAAATGGTGATATTTATATGCCTGGAGAGCAATTCAAGCAACCTGATCTGGCAAAAACTTTAAAATTGATTCAGAAAAAGGGCAATGATGGCTTCTACAAAGGTGCTGTAGCAGAGTCACTGGTGAGCAGTGCTGATGCTTTTGGTGGCAGTATGAGTCTGAAAGATCTGGAGAACTATAAGCCGCTGATCAGAGAAGCAGTTACAGGGAACTATCGCGGATATGATGTTGTTTCCATGCCACCACCCAGCTCAGGCGGTATAGCACTCATATCCATGTTGAATATGATGGAATCAATGACATTTGACTCCGTAGGGTATCATTCAGCCCAACACATACAAATGTTGGCCGAA
>JAERTJ010000072.1 GCA_016844945.1 Fidelibacterota bacterium
ACGTATTTTTACCCCTCAGGCTTCTCAGAAGCTTGTTCCAGCATTTTCATACACATACTCACCAAAAACTGTTTTTGCCGTCTAAAACCACCCTAAAGCAAGAAACCCACCGAAAGGGCGGGTTTCTCAACGATCTGAGCCCCTTTCGGGGCTCTTTTTTGTTAAGGGTGAAGAGTTATTTCATAAGAGAGAATCGTTTAATTGCCTGATTCCCGTTGGCGTTCAGGACATAAATATATGTACCTGAACTTAATGCAGATCCATCAAACTCAATCTGATATGATCCAGCGGTTTGGTAGTCATTCACAAGGTTTGCGACAATTGCGCCACGAACGTTGTACACAACAAGACTTACTACGCTAGCTTCAGGTAAGGAATATCCAATTATGGTTGAAGGATTGAAGGGGTTTGGATAGTTCTGATCAAGAGCCAGAGCAGAAGGTAGCAGTGCTTCTCCACCCTCTACAAGTGATCTTGAGAGACTGTTGCCATTGATCCCATCACAACCTGCTATTGGAATACCGGATGCAGTCAAACCAGTCATGCAAAGCGCAGTTGTACTATTTGATACGCCTGTTGCCTGAGTTCTGAAATGAAGCATAAGGTCATCGTCACCATCACCATCAACATCTTCGATGTGACCGTTATGAGCAGTGCTCGCTCCATCTGGACCAAAGCTGAGTGAACTTACATCAATACCAGTGGCATCGAAGTTTGCATCACTGAGGATAGCTACAGGAATGACGCCCTTGCTTCTATGGTTGACACTATTGTTGCTGTTACCAGGCTTAATATCAACGACCACTGGAAATGGTTCCACGGTTACAGTTTGAGTAGCTGAGCTGCTATTGCCGGCTTCATCTACAGCAGTGTAGGTCACTTCAGTGTCACCCAATGGGAACAATGCAGGAGCATCATTAGAAACTGCTGGAGCTGGATCACAGGCATCCAGAGCAATTGCTTCTCCGATGAGACCGGAAAATCCGCCTGCCGTATTGGCATTGACTGTAATATCTGCGGGAGCATCTAATTCAGGGGCTTCAGTATCCAGAACAACAGTTACGGTTAAATCATCTGAAGCTACTCCACCGTTCCCATCATCCACTGTTAGTGTGATTGTATGTGTTCCACCACCCAGTGATATGGAAGGATTGACGCCTGATGCAGTACCAAATGCACCTGACCATGAATAGCTTAAAGCGTCACCATCTGGATCAGATGAACCTGAACCATCAAGGGAAACTGATTGACTTCCAACGACACAATCAAAGGATTGATCGACGCCAGCATTGGCAACAGGTGGTTGATTGTCTTCATAACAGACAGTCATATATCTTGAATAGTAATAGCTATAGGCACCATAGCTACTCTGGGCAACAACATAGGCTATTGAAGTGCCAGCGGGAGCATTGACGGTTGCCGCATACCAGTAACCATAGCTCGAGGATTGGGTAAGGTAGTTACCATCAGCATCGTATGCGATGAGTACACCACCGTAGTAGAAATCCATGGTGACACTAGAAGCACCCTGAGCAAACGTGAAAGTAGTTGGCTGCCAGTTGTATGCGTAATAGTAGTAGGAATATATATATGGAGAAATAGACAGATCACCTACCTGATAAATGTAGTTCCAATAGTATGCAAAACTGTAATAATTACATACAGTGGAAAGCACTGAGCTTCCTTCTGATCCATTTAGGGTTGCTTCTTCAGGTGATTTTGACCCATCGGGTGAATCCGGAAGTTGTACTTCTTCAAAATTTGTGGGGGCTTCAGCGAGAGGGAGTTTCGTATAATCACTGATATGATCAAATATCAGGACCTCTCCTGTTGGTTCACGGTCTATTTCAAATCCTGGTGGTGGGGCATCAGCACCCATAACAAAACTGATACTAAAGATTGAAAATAGAGCGATAGAGAGAAAACTTTTAACAATTTTCATCCTAATAAATCCTTTCAAGATGGAGTCGCTGAGGTAAAAATGATAAGTTCAGTTGTACTTTTTAATTCAATTTGACTCAGTAACTCTGGTTAAAACCATAACTCCACGTTATGATCGTTGTGTGTTGATTGGTGGGAAGCTAGGGCAAAAAGTGGGTGATCCTATATTGGTGACTAATATTGTCGCAAATAAGACCCTCGTTGACGCATATGTGTCCCCTGGTGTCGCATATGTGACCCTAATTGTCGCATATGTATACCTGGCTTTGGCAAGTAATGAAAGGAAGCGACGAAATTCAGAGGGTTTGGGTAGTCAAAAAGTGACCCATTCCCGCGAATGGTATTTCCTGCATAAAAGTAAAAGAGCCCCATATGGGGCTCTTTTGGTGAGGATCTGATGAATTACTCCATCAGAGAGAAGCTTTTATTAAATTACTATATATAGTTTCTGTTTTGCATTGGCTCAAATTTAGACAATAGTAATCAATAACCTATATAGGCGATGAATATTGTCGCATCTGCCACCCATTATGTCGCATTTGTAGACCGTTTGGGTTTGAAAATGCAATTTTAAAGAGATTTAGTAAGAACCTCATTAAGACGCTTTACAAAATCAGCAGGATTCTCAAGCTTCATTCCTTCAAGTAACAGGGCTTGTTCATAAAGCAACTCAGTCGCGTTATCAAAATCCTTTGACTTGCGCATCCCCTTCATCTTTTTCAGGATAGGATGCCCCAGGTTGATTTCCAGGATCGGCTTGGCTTCAGGCATTCCCATTTGTCCCATGGCGCGCATCATCTCCTGCATCTGGAAGGTAGGGTCATCAGCGTCGGCAACCAGAACGGATGGTGAATCTGTAAGGCGAGAAGAAACTTTTACATCCTTCACTTTATCTCCGAGTACCTTTTTAATCTTTTTGATAAACGGTGCAGATTCTTTTGTATCCGTGTCCTCTTCTTTATCACCTTCCTTCTTAAGTTCATCACCAGCATTGCTGCGGTTCACGGATTTAAAATCGTGATCGCCATACTTGGCTGCTCCAGGAATAATGATTTCATCAATCTCATCATCGGCAATAAGCACTTCAATGTCCTTCTGCATGTACATTTCAATGAGAGGGGAGCGACGTAGGGTTGCTTCATTATCACCCGTGATATAATAAATACCCTTTTGATCCTCTTGCATTCGGCTGACATAGTCTTCCAGGGTTGTATATCCATCAACCTTGGTAGACTTGAAGCGGACCAACTTCTCCAGTAACTCACGGTTATCTTTATCCTGGTAGTAACCTTCCTTGATGGGTCGACCAAATTCTTCATAGAACTTGATATATTCTTTGTCCTTCTTCGCCAATGTCTGGAAAGACTTCAATAGTTTCTTAACAGAGGCTTTGCGGATGTTGTCAAGCACACGATTCTGCTGAAGAATCTCACGACTTACATTGAGTGGTAAATCTTCTGAGTCAATGATCCCCTTGACAAATCGAAGATATGTGGGTAGAAGTTCTTTTTCATCATCAGTGATAAAAACGCGTTTTACATAGAGTTTTACACCAGGTTTATAATCTGCATAGAACAGATCCTGAGGTGCCTTTTCTGGTACAAAAAACAATGTTGTATAGTCCAATGCACCTTCTGCCTGGGTGTGCACATACAAAGATGGATCAGTGAAATCATTACTGAAGGTTTTATAAAACTCATTATAGTCTTTTTTCTTCAGTTCAGATTTAGGTTTCTTCCAGAAAGCAGTGGCATCATTGACCTGTTCTGTCTTGAGCTCTTTGATCTCTTTCTTGTCTTCACCTTCACCTGTGAACTCACTCTCTTCATAACTGAGGTAGACCGGAAAGGCAATATGGTTTGAATACTTTTTCAGAATTTCAGTGATAGACCAGCGGTTGGCGAACTCTTTTCCCTCATCGTTGAGGTATAGTGTGATCTCCGTACCAGCTTCTTTTTTGGCTGTGGGTTCAATTTCGAAGCCACTCTTACCATCACTTACCCAACGGTAGGCGTCTTCTTCACCGGCTTTGCGAGTGATCACTTCGACCTGGTCTGCCACCATGAAACAACTATAAAAACCTACACCGAATTGTCCAATAAGGTTGGAGTCTTTTTTGGAGTCTCCTGTAAGTTTACCCAGGAAGTTCTTTGTTCCTGAGCGAGCAATCGTTCCGAGGTGTTCAATTAAATCTTCTTCGTTCATTCCAATACCAGAATCCTTGATGGTAATAGAACGACCATCTTCAGAATCACTAAAAGAAATTTCAACCTTGGGGTCAAAAGAAATCTTTTTGAATTCGTCTTCAGTGAGGGTCAGGTATTTGAGCTTGTCCAGAGCATCTGAGGCGTTGGAAACCAACTCCCGCAGGAAAATCTCTTTATGTGAATAAAGTGAATGAATAATGAGGTGTAGTAGCTCATTTACTTCTGTTTGAAAAACATGTTTTGTCATTTTCTAGCTATCTCCTAAATCGTTTGAATCGATCATATATAATATTACTGAAACTTTTTGTTCCCCGTACTATTCTATTTACCCTCAACACTAGTCAGATGTTTCATCCGGGGGAACAGTTACAAAATATTAGCCCTAATTCAGTATAAAAAGCGGGGCAAATATAATCGTCACTTGAGGGGCTTCAAGAGACAAAACATAGCGCACAAATAATTCATTTGGATCAAGCCATTACCCCAGTGCTACATCGAGTACCATCATGATGGTAAAACCTAACATTGCTCCTATAGTTGGACGATCCGTGTTACCTGCCCGCTGGGATTCAGGGATTAGTTCTTCAACCACGACAAAGATCATAGCCCCTGCTGCAAATGCCAGAGCGAAAGGGAGAATCGCAGTTGAAGTCATGACAATAACAGCTCCAAATACTGCTGCGATGGGCTCTACCATCCCAGACAACTGCCCATACCAAAAACTCTTTCCTTTTGAGATACCCTCTCTCCGAAGTGGCATGGAAATAGCCAGTCCTTCCGGGAAATTCTGAATCCCAATTCCAATAGCCAGAGCAATAGCCCCCTGGAGATTTGCACCAGGCAAGTCAGCTGAAATGGCACCAAATGCGACACCCACAGCCAGACCTTCAGGT
Source organism: Fidelibacterota bacterium (assembly GCA_016844945.1). Taxonomy (GTDB): domain Bacteria; phylum Fidelibacterota; class UBA8477; order UBA8477; family JABMPR01; genus JABMPR01. The sequence goes on from JAERTJ010000072.1 coordinate 5,042, forward strand.
ATGTTATGGAGGGTAATTGCTAAAACGAGAAGCGTTGTTCGTCGCCAGGAGGTAGAGATTCCTTCAGCTTCAGTATCCTTTGCACCGAGATGAAGATGGGGGAGTAGTTTGTCGATTCCCCAGAGCACACCACCGCCGGATAAAAATCCCAGGGCTACAGGGATGTAGGGTGGAAGTGATCTGCCTTCAGCCATTTCCAATGCAGGTGCCAGGAGTGACCAGAAGCTGGCAGCAATCATCACACCTGCTGCAAAACCCAGCATCCCATCCATGTTTGAGAATGAATCCTTTCGGTGAAAGAAGACACCGGCAGCACCCAGGGAAGTTAGCCCCCAGGTGAATAAACCTGCGAGTAGAGCCAGAAATACAGGGTGAAACGTGGCTAAATATTCCATTATATGGTTCCTCCAGAGAAAGAACCTTATTAATTAAATATTGAAAGAAATGCCAGTCAAATCCTCAGATACATTCCAGAGCTTTGCAGCAATATCGGCATCTTGAGATAATTTGTTTGGCTGAACCTTTTTGGGAAAACCTCTTTGTTGAGCAAATCCTGATGGACCATAAAAATCACCCTGGTTTGCATCTGAATCGATGGCTGCCATCAGGGTTGGCAGGGATCCCATGAATGCAGATTGCGCCACTAAAAAATTAAGTATCTTCAGACCGATACCTTTCTGCAATTCCGTAGCAGCATAACCGGGATGGGCTGCCGTTGTTAAGACCTTAACACCAGCATTTTTCAATCTCCGACCTAACTCGTTGGTAAAATAGAGATTGGCAATCTTGCTATCGCCATACGCTTTCCAGGCTACATATTTGCGAGTTTTCCAGGTCAGGTCATCAAAATTCAGGTTTCCCATATTATGGGCGGTACTGCTCACATTTACAATGCGACTGCTCCCAGAACTTTTCAATAGCTCAAAGAGTTGGGCCGTCAGGGCAAAGTGACCGAGATGGTTCGTGCCCATCTGTGACTCAAAGCCATCAATGGTTTTACCATAAGGGGGTATCATAATGCCAGCATTGTTAATGAGGACATCTAACTTCTGGTGTTGCTGTAGAAAATTTTCACTAAATGATTTTACAGAGTTCAGGTCGGCTAAATCAAGTTCTTGTACGGCTACTTTTGCCTGTGGGATAACCTTAAGAATTTCTTCCTTTGCAGCTTTACCTTTTTGCAGGTTTCTTACTGCCAGGATGACTTCAGCCTGTTTTTTGGCAAGCACTTTGGCTGCCTCATACCCTATTCCACTGTTTGATCCGGTTATTAGAATGACCCGACCATTTTGATCCGGAATGTTATCAGTGTTCCATTGCTGTGTGGACATACTTACTTCCCCTCTACTTGTTTCGCAATTGCGACGATATCTTTTACTTCAACGTGTTGTTTCGGAAACCCTTTCTGAGCAACAAAAATCATTGCCTGAGCCAGTGCTTTGAGTGTGTGTACCGAACCAGGAAATAACACCCTCAACAGTGGCATGAGGGGCATGGATATCTTATAGATACCCTTCATGTTCTTGGCTCCTCGCGCAGCTATCATTCCACCTGGTCTAAACATGAAAGCCTGTTTGAAGGGGAGTCTAAGAAGTGCATTCTCTGTGCGACCTTTTACCCGCATCCACATGCTGCGACTCTTTTCCGATGAGTTTGTCCCCAGTCCTGATACATAGCAAAGTGTCATATCCGGATTTATCTCGGAGAGTGGTTCTGCCAGCGCCAGAGTCATATCATAAGTAATTTTGGTATAGAGGGCCTCACTGGCTCGGAAGGATGTAATTCCCATGCAGAGAAAAGCCGCATTATAGCCCTCAAGTTCATTTTGAATGGAGGAGAAATCTGAAAAGTCCTCATGGATGATTTCTTTTAATTTTGAGTGATTGACACCACAGGTTTTTCGACCGATGACCAGGACTGAATCTACATCGGGGTGTTCCAGGCATTCATTCAGAACACCCTCTCCTACCATACCGGAGGCTCCTGTTATAATTGCTCTAATACTCATATCTACCCCTCTTCTTGTTTTGATTGGACATAGGGTTTCCACCAATGCTCAGTCTGCATTCTACCTGGATATTCAACGACTTGACCAAAGATCGGGGTCAATAACCTGACACCATTTTTCTGGGCGGCGCGGGTAACACGTTCCATGGGATCAAACCAGTCATGTAGTGCAAGATTGAAGGTCCCCCAGTGGATCGGCCAAACATAGTGAGCTTTCAAGTCAAGAGATGCTTGAACGGTTTCTTCAGGAAACATATGTACATCAGCCCACTCAAGGTTGTAGGCACCGCACTCCATAAAGGCAATGTCAAATGGTCCCAACTTCTCACCAATTGCTTTGAAACCATCAAAGTACCCGGAATCACCGCTGAAATAGATGTTGTGATCCAAGGTGGCAATGGCATAAGAGGTCCACAGGCTCTTGTCACGATCGGTAATACCGCGACCAGAGAAGTGTTGGCTGGGTGTTGAGGTGATGGTGAGGTTTTCATCATATTCAAATGAATCCCACCAATCAAGCTCAGCAATCTTTTCACGAGGGACACCCCACTTCTCCAATTGAGCACCAACACCAAGGGGTACAATAAAGCGAGTGACTTCCTCATGAATGGTTTTGATGGAGTATTTATTGAGGTGATCATAGTGGTTATGCGAGATGACAACGACATCAATGTCTTTCAATTGGGTTGGATCGATAGGTATGTCTTTATTGAATCGACGTGGACCTACCGGGCTGATTTTAGCCTCATAAACCGGATCAGTTAGTATACGATACCCATCCATATGAATCAGGAGAGAAGAGTGTCCAACGTTGGTGACCTTAAGGTAGGAGCTGTCCGTAGACTCAAGCATATCCAGATCAATCTGTTGCTGGGGTAATATCTCTTTCGGGGTCCGTATTTCTTTACCAAAGATATATTTTTTAAACATTCCAAATGATGGACTCATAGCTGGGGGGTTTGGATTGACGAACTTTCCATTTTTAAACTGCGGGGAAGACTTGATCTTGTTCAAAGGAGCATCTCCTGCTTTATATTGAGCTGCCGATAAGACATTATTGAGGGTGAAAAAGAATCCGAAAAGGATTAACACAACAGCGATTGCGATCTTTCCCGGTCTTGAATTTATATATTTTAAACGAACATTCATTTAGTTATCCTTGTAAATTTTTTTATAGTTTGATGGCATCCCAGGCCATGTTCATTGATATCTCAATGTTTTCTGGCGTTACTATGAAATCGGGGTTTATATGGGGGTTAACCAGAGCATATATGGGTGCATAAAGATGTGCAAATAAGATTTCCATTGGCACATCCTTGATGATCTTCTGTGTGATCCCATAATGTAACAATTCGAGTAAGGGTTGAAATACAGCCTCAAGTTTGTCCCTGTCAACCAGGTCTTGATAGGGTGAATTAGCGAACTGTTCTGTAAAGGTGAAAAGCTGTGGATGTTCCGCTATATGGCGAAAGAGACTCATTCCTACTGCCATCAGTGTATCACGTACAGGAAGTGACGGGTCGAATTCTTGCATAACAGAGGCACCTAAAGTGGTCTTAATCTGTATGTAAGTAGAAACCAGCAAGTCTTCCTTGTTTTTATAATAGATATATAAGGTAGCAGGAGATACCCCAGCCCGTTTTGCAATCTTGGAAACAGAACAGGAGGCGAAACCGATTTCATTTACCAGTTCAATAGTAGCATCGATAATCGCTTGTTGCTTTATTTCATCCTTTACTCTCACGGCTCTATAATAAACGATCATTCATTTATTACAAGCATATTTTTAACCCGTCTTTACGAGGAAGCACCACGAAGTAATCTCTCTTTCGAATCCCAGATAGAGAGATCGCCACGGTCGCCATGCTCCCTCGCGAAGACGGGTAGAGGATCATCTCCAGGCGTCTTTATGAGGAGGCACGACGAAGTAATCCCTCTTTCGCAGCTTAGCTAGTTGTGTTGCATGAGTTCAATAGATTTAAGCATTTTAACTTCACTTGAGTGTAATTACTTTCGCAGATCAACAACCACAATATGGGGAATTCAATGTCTGAAATATGTGCAGTTTACATATTGACCAACAAGAATGAGTCAGTGCTGTATACTGGAGTGACCTCTAACCTTATACAAAGGATACATGATCACAAAATGTTGAGAAATCCAAAGTCATTTTCCTCAAGGTAGAATGTTACCAATTTAGTCTATTACCAGATCTTTGACTCGATTGTAGAAGCCATTCAACGAGAAAAACAGATTAAGGGTGGATCCAGAATTAAGAAAATTCACTTGATTGAATCCATGAATCCTGTTTGGGTTGATCTTTATGATGATTTAACTCAAACAAATACGGGTTGAGGTAAGGGGGTCGCCACGGTCGCTATGCTCCCTCGCGAAGACGGTGAGGGGCGAATCTGCGGAAATGTAAGCTCGCCGACATCTCAACTTCATTCGTACACTATATTATGTTACATTATTTGTCACATATTGAGCCAAGGAACTGAAAGATGAATGAGCACGTTGAATCTATAAATGCGATCAATGAAAACAGTCGAAGTAAGGTGAAAACGATACGTGAAAAGGGTGATTATGGTCCCTTGATTCTCTATCAAAACCAGTCCATCACCTTTGTTAGTTTCGGACTATTGGTTGGACTGGGAGCGTTGATGGGACTGATGAACACCTGGTATTATCTGGGGGCATATCAAATTGTTCCTAGCGCAAGTCAGGCATATCAACTGGCACTGACCCTCGCTTTGGGGGCACCGTTGTCAGCCTATATCGTCACACGACTTCTGGATGTTAAAACATGGCTATCTGGTGAAAAAACATTCATTGAGTTCGTACGGACCGTAAGCTTTGGTCTCTGGGGTGGATTGGTAGGTGGTCTATTGATACTTACTATTTTTGCTTTTACCACCCAGACCCCGCTGTGGGCACTCCTAGATGCATTTGCACTGGGAGTCCCCCTAGCACAGATGATGGGGCGATTTGGCTGTCTGAACTATGGATGTTGCCATGGCCGGGAATGTAGCTCGGACAGTCAATTCGGTGTTCGCTATCATAATAGTCAGACTAAAGTTTTAAGATTTGCACCGGAGCTAAAAGGAAAAAGGCTACACCCTACTCAGATTTACTCGGTTCTGGCAAACTTGATCATCTACGGTGTCATTCTCACGCTTGCAATAACTTGGGAAACTCGCCCTATTGGAGTGTTAGCTGCGATCTACATGACACTATATGGCTTGAAGCGCTTTAGTGTTGAATTTCTGCGAGATGAGTTTCCACGTGTCTATTTTGTGGGTCTCACTGTCTGGCAGTGGTTTAGTCTGTCGTTCGTTCTACAGGGAATCGTCATAGGATACATTATGTTCTCCAATCCAACCCAGGTTGGTGTGGCGAATTCTGTAATGGGTCTACAGGGCATGCAGTCTGCCCTGGGAGCACTCATAATAACTTCAACCATTATGGGGTTAGTATATGGAACCCATGGACGAAAAATAGGGAGTTGGTAATGAATTCGATCCCGGTCTTAATTGTAGGTGCAGGTCCCTATGGTCTGTCTCTGGCAAATTTTATGACAGCTAAAGGACATCCCTTTAAAATAATTGGCAAACCCATGGAGCTCTGGAAAGAACATACTTTTAGCGATGCGGATTTGCGCTCTGATATGGCGACATCTGAAATTTCACACCCTGAGAATGCGTACTCAATTCAAAAATTCAGAGCGCTTCATGTCAAAGATGGAAATGCAATCTCAGAGCGAGTCAGTGTTCATGAATATCGACAATACATCGAATGGGTTTTACAAGAAATTCCGTATGATATTCAAGAAAACTATCTTATGGAACTGACCCGAAATGGCGAATCATTTCGAGCTGAATTAGACACAGGAGAGGTTATTGAAGCAAAACAGGTGGTCATTGCAACTGGCGTGGCTCATCACCTGAAAATACCTGATGAGTTTAGGGAAGCCCGTCATGTTATACACAGCTATTTTACTCAGGAAATCGAAGCGTTGAGAGGCAAGAAGGTTCTGGTTGTTGGTGCGGGTCAGTCTGCAGCGGAAGCCATGGAAATTTGTCAACAAAATGATAATCATGTCGATTGGTACTCAAGAAAAGAACCCCGTTTCTATTCTGAGCCCCTGGATTTACCCAAATGGATATTCAACCTTGTGGTGAAAAGTGCTGGATTCTTTAGGCGTTTACCCCATGGAGTTATCCAGAAAATGTTTTCAATTTTTTCAGCAACCACCATGACTCCAGACAATGAGCTCAAGTTGCAAAATATAACCCGCTTTTCAGAAATGCCGGATCTGGATAGCTATGATCATGTCATTTCTGCTACGGGTTATGAGTACACGCTGAACCATATGAGTTTTCTGTCTGAGGAGTTGCGAAACTCACTCGAAATGAGATTCGCCATGCCCAGGATAGATAAGAACTTCATGAGTTCGAGTAGGGATCTATACTTTATAGGTCCAGCCACCGAAATGTTTTTTGGTCCACCCATGAAATTCATGATTGGCTCCCAGTATGTGGCTCCCAAACTTTCCAGCATTCTGACTAGATGACGCTTCCGCAGCCCCAGATTGAAACCAGCGTTGCGTTAGCAACCTGGCTCGGTGTGGAGGAGATCATTCTGGTACGAGAGGACCTGTTGCCAGAGGGCGGGGGTAAGAAAAGACGGGCTTTAGAGTCAAAGCGTGAAGTCTTCAACCACTTTAAGCATATCCATATCCTGTCATATGCTGGTTCGCATACTGCATATACACTAGCCAGGCTCCTGCCAGAGGTTCAGGTGCACCTATATGGTAGCCGCTATGGTGGAGGGGCATACGAACGCACAATGATCAGGACTCTGAATCAACAATCAAACATTGCTCAAAAAACGGGTCCATCCTATAGGATGACTCTGGCTTTTAATCTCCAAAAATTTAAAGCTGACGTGACTCATCATTTTATGCGTATCGGCGGTAGTTTAGAAACAGACCCGGTTACTGATCTGGCAGTAGATCAAGTTGTGGCTGAAATCGGGAAAGGGTTCCATCATTTTGTTGCAGTGGCGTCGGGTAATTTACTCAAAGCTATCAATTCAAGGGGGATTGAAGCCACAGGGGTACTGACTCAACCTCCTTTGATACGTTTCCTGAAATCAATTCAACTGAAAAATATAATTGGGTTAAAGCAAACCAACCTTGGCAAGCGAATCGAGATCATAAAAGAAATTCGTGACCTCACGGGTTCACTTTGGGACCCCATTTTTATGGGTACAGTTTTTACCCACCTGAAGAGCAGGCGGGACTTGCCCCCCAAAGTTTGTATCTGGGTAACCTGTCCTACAGGTATTAATTGGCTGGATTAAGCATGTCTGGAAAAGATAGGTTTCCCCTAACAAAAAAAGACCGCCCCATAGAGACGGTCTTTTTTTCAATCAAAAACCAAACGGTTATAAGACATTCATTTTCCTATTCAGTAGCTGTTTCTTCAGCTGCTTCTTCAACTGGCTCAGATTCAGGCATGGGAGGATTCATCAGCAGATCAATTTCAGCATCAATGAGCTTGACCATCTTTTTAATATCAGCAGCTGATAATTGACCATCAACACTGAAAATCACTTTCCCATTTGGATCAAAGACAACAATGTTGTTTGAATCATCAGCAAGTCCCCACACCTCGCCAACTTTGTTGTCGTTATCAGTCACATAAACGGTACTGGGATAATCTTCCTGCTTCCCTTCGAGAATCAGGTTAATGGCAAAGTTGGGTTTCCAGGTAGCGGCCATATTAATGAGTGCAACGGAGCCATAATAATCTAAATCATACCCTTTTGCCTTTAGGGCTTCAGTAGCCGCATTGTTCAATTCACTTTCATCAGGATCAGCGTGAACCACGACCCAGACTTTTCCCACCAGCTCTGAACTGCTCCAGGCTGTTTCATTCACACGACCGCCAGCATCGCCTGAAAGATCAAGTTGAGGTGCATTTTGACCGACAGGAAGTCCTGCAATCAAGCTGCTACTAACCAATAGTAAAATGATACCAAGTGCTTTCATCGTATTTCCTTTTTTTATTATTGACATGAAAAAACAGATATGTTGATCCATATATAATGTCAAGTAGCTCTAGCGTATAAATTTCTGTAAGCCCAGCAAGAAAAATCCAGGTAGCTACAATCTAGCAGACCAAAGGGATTGGGAAAAGATTTAAGATTCGATTTTTACACCCTTCCAAAAGGCGATATGATCTTTTAAGGGAGCCGCTGCATCTGAGGGTTGAGGGTAATACCAGGCAGCATCAGAATTATTTACACCATCTACTTCGATATTATAGTAACTGGCTGTACCCTTCCATACGCAAATGGTTTGGGTCTGACTGTTATTCAGAAATTCTGAATTTACAGATTCAATTGGGAAGTAGTGATTACCCTCCATGAGTATGGTTTTATCACTCACAGCAATCACTTTATCATTCCAAATGGCTTTCATTTGGTACTCCTTTATAAGGCATGCATCTCGTGCATGGTGTTACGTGGTTTAAAGGCATTCAAACTGAACCAACCAGATTCATCTAGCCACTGTCTTTCAAGACGAAAACCTGAATCATCAGCGAGTGCTTTAATTTCAGCGTGAGAATACTTATACGAATACTCTGTCAAGATGTGCTCACCCTTTTCAAACGACACGCTGGTATCAATATTTTCTATTTTTATATCCTGGTCTAAATCACTCACCAGATACATTTCAATACGGCCTTCATCCACATCATAGACAGCTTTGTGTTGGAAATGATCCCGACTGAATTGTCCACCTAGCTCCCCATTGATACGGTCAAGAAGATTTAGGTTAAAATCAGCAGTAACCCCTCTGGTATCATCATAAGCTGGCTCCAGAATATCTGGACCTTTACGCAGATCTATCCCCAGGAGCAAACAGTCATTTTTTTTCATTCTTTGACGAATTCCCACAAGAAATTTAGCAGCCTCCTGACGTGTTAGATTCCCAATACTTGAACCTAACCACATGATACAGTTGGGTCCATGGCTATGCTGCAAAATATGATCAATACCGAATTCATATCTGCCGGCGATCGCTTCAACTTGAAGCTCCGCATAGCGCTGGGTCAAGTTTCGGGAGGTTTTCTCTAAAATTTCAGCTGAGACATCAATAGGTGAGTATCGGATCAAATTAAATCGAGCAAGGGCAGTTTCTAAAAGGATGCGTGTCTTGCGTGAGCTGCCACTACCTAATTCAACAAGATGGGTGTTTAGAGGCAGATCGGAAATGATTTCAGAAGCATATTTTTCAAGGATTTCAGTTTCTTTCCGAGTGAGGTAGTATTCATCCAGATCGCAGATTTTCTCAAAGATCTGGGAGCCTCGCTCATCATAGAAATATACAGAGGACAAGCGTTTTGGCGATTCATTCAATCCTTTTAACACATCTTTAGCAAAAGTGAGGGTTGGGTCTTCAGTAGTGTGCTGTGAGTGGACAATAATTGGAGCTGTGAGTGTTTCAGTCATGGATGCTGTCCCCATTTCGTTTGCTTCTTTGGTGAAAATACTATCCTCCATTTCCAACATCACGAGCGAGTCGAAGCCCCATGAATTGCCAGCGTGAATGTGGATAGAAAAAATTGCGATATGTCGATCGAATATGATTTGAGCTGGTCGCACATGAGCCTCCCTTGAGGACCATCTGACTGGACATGAATTTGCCATTGTATTCACCGACAGCTCCCTCATCTACTTTAAATCCAGGATAGGGTGAATAAGGACTCCGCGTCCACTCCCAGACATCACCAAACATCTGCTGTATATCAGGATCCTGGGTGTCATCGACAGGACGGGGATGGAACTGTTGACCTTCTACAAAATTTCCTTCGGACTTGAGACCCCGTGCTGCAAATTCCCATTCAAACTCGCTTGGTAATCTGACTCCTGACCAATTAGCAAAGGCGTCCGCTTCGTAATAACTCAGATGGGTAACTGGTGATTCAGGCTGTAATGGCAGGAGTCCTGACAGGGTAAACTCAGACCATTTATCATCTTGTTTGACCCAGTACAATGGACTGTCCCACTTCCCAGAGTTGATTATAGCCCAACCATCCGAGAGCCATAGTTTGGGTTGTTTATATCCCCCTGCTTCAATAAATGATAAATACTCCCCATTGGTGATTAAGCGATTTCCCAGCTCAAAAGGTTGTAATAGAATGTCATGTCGAGGTGTTTCATTGTCGAAACAAAACCCATCACCAGAATATCCATGCTTGACCTGACCGCCCCCAAATTGAGTCCAGGAATAGGGTGGTGTGGTTGATGAGGATTCATCCAAAGTCTGTTTTTGATAAACTGGAAACAAAGGATTCTGAAAAAAGACATGTTTAATATCTGTGAGCATGAGTTCCTGATGTTGTTGCTCGTGGTTGAGTCCCAATACCAGGAATGATTTAAGTTTATCAAATTTTATGTCACTCATTTCATCCAACAGAATTTGCATCTGTTGATCAACATGCTGGCGGTACGCGTATACCTCCTGTACCGTTGGACGACTGAGTAAACCACGTTTTGGTCGAGGATACTGATCTCCAATCGCGTTATAGTACGAGTTGAATAAGTAATTGTAGCGTTCATTTGGTGATCTGTATGTGTGAAGTTCAGGCTTTAAAATAAAGGTCTCAAAAAACCACGTGGTGTGAGCCAGATGCCAGCGGGTGGGACTTACATCAGGCATGGACTGAATCAGATAGTCTTCCGTTTCCAGAGGTGCACAGAGCCTTTCAGAGAAGGACCTGACTTGTAAATATTGTTTAATGTATTCGGATTGTGACATTGGAAATACCCCCGGTTTGATCATACGTGAATGAGCTCCCCATTTGATGATCCCTCAATAAGCATCTTAATTTTTTCTGCTATCACCAGGGGTGAAACCCAGGTTGAGAAATCTGCATCTGGCATGGCAGCTCGATTTTTAGGGGTATCAATTGTACGGGGCAGAATTGCATTACAACTGATTTCACCACTGAGTTCTGAAGCACAGGCTCTCGTGAGTGTATGAACCGCTGATTTGCTGACTAAATAGGGTGCAGCCATTGCCATGTTCGTCTCAACGGCGGCTGATCCAAAGTTGATCAAACGCCCCTGCTGAAATTTTTTAAAATGAGGCAAAATAGCCTGAGTTGAATAAAGCGCTGTCTTAAAATTTATATCTAGCATACGCTCCCAGTTACGATGATCAAAGTCTTCCACTGTTTGGCCCATGTCGAAACCACCAATGATATTAATCCAGACATGAATCTGTCCGACCCTGGAGATAATCTCACCTATAGCAACTTGAAGTGATTCGGAATTTAGAGGATCCATTTCAACAAGAAACTCATGGGCTGAGACAGGACGCAAAGGTTGGGATGGATTCCCTGGCCGGGTCGTTCCAAACACGGTGACTCCCTTCCTCAGAAGTGTGTCGGCGACTCCTCTGGCAGTATCACCTGTGATACCTGTGATAACACAATGAATAGATTTTATATCCATAAATACTTTCCTTGAGCAAGAATTAGGTTTGGAAATTAACCGCGCCACCCTGATATAATATCAAAAACAGGGTGGCGAACCGGCTTTCGGAAAAGGGCAGGGGAGATCAATCTAGGAATTGAACTTCCAGCACGAGATCAACCTTATCAAGCACTTTCATGGGACCAAATCCTACCAGGGGTAAATCAAAATCAGTTGGGATGATCTGAAAGTTACCTATTGCCTTCCATTTGCCAGCTGATTGGTCTAATCTAAGGTTGAATGTATAGGGCTTGGTGACTCCATTTACCTGTAGTTCACCAGGAAGTGCAATATCACCAGCTTGCAATTGAGGCATAAATATTTTAGAGCTAAAGGTGATCAGCGGATGCTTTTTTCTATCTAGAACTGACATACGCATATGGGAGTCACGCATGGCATTACCTGTATGGAGGTCATTGACAGACACCTCCACGGAAATGCTTCTATTTCCAGAAGTGTCAGTCTCACTAACCTGAATGGTAAAGATTTCTGCTTCAACGGGGAAATCATGAGACCTGGCGTGTCCTGAACCAGCAAGACTTCCATCTGCTTCAGTGATGATAATGTTTGACCAGACGAAAAGGGGTGTAAGAGCAATGAGTGATATGATGATATTTTTAAGTTTCAATGTTAACTCCTTTCAATGAGTTCTAAATTCTGCCATGAGAATAGTCTCAGTCAGGTATCCTTACTGTCATGGAAGTGACAAAAGCTCTATCCATGATGATGAGAGAGCTAATTCGATTGTTATTGCATGTCATCTACATAAAAATAGTTTTTAGCTGGAAGCAATTCATATGCGCTCAAGACAATTAAAGACATCAATCAATTCAGCCCTATGGGTCGTTCTGTGCTTTCTCCTTGTGAGCTGTGAGGAAGAAGCACCAGATTATACCACAGAGCTAATCGGCAGTTATATCGTAGACTATTCCATTATTGATGGATCTTCTACAGATTATAGTGCTATGCCACTGGAGGAAACCAGATTTGTTGTCATCTCCAGCAGCAGTTTCACCGAGTATGCAAATTTTGAAAACCTATGTGACACAAATTCTGTTACACAGGCTAAGGTTATCACTGATGTAACAGACACCCTGATCTATTTTGATGACGGAACCCACAGGTTCTACGCCCTGTCAGATGACGGACTTATACTCACTTACGAGGATGATCAATACACACTATCTTACTATAGCGGTACCATTCCACCTACTGTCTGGGGTGACCCGAGCTTGCTGACTAACGATGTATACGAACCAGACAATTCGTTTGTAGAAGCGACGAGTATATCCGCAGCAGGTTCCAGCCAGGAGCATTATCAGGCAGTGTGTGATGATGAAGATTATTTTAAGTTTGATGCGCTGGGGGGAACTATATATATCATTGATGTGTCTGCGAAAGGGAGTCCTGAGCTGGATTTAACCCTGACACTTTTTACAGCCGAAGGTGACACCGTTGCTTTTAACGATGACAGAGACTCAAACGATCTTGATCCAGAACTGGAGTGGCTGTGCGACGAGGATGGTGAGTATTATTTTGTCGTGAAGAAATACTGGGACTACTTAAATCCAGGTGATTCAACAGATGACGCTCCAGGCACTTACACCGCAACTGTGGATGTTACCAAGGAGTTATCGCGATCTTCTAATCCACAACACCCCAAAATCAGCAAAGCAAAATCATTATTCCCAAGATAGTGTACGTCAGTCGAGTGAATTACTTTTACGTCTGAAGTTTAGAGGGTTTTCCCAATCAATGGACCTGAATATGAACCCTTGCCAATCGATGTTCACTCAACTATAGTAAACTCTTTGTCAATTGTGACAAAAAAGGATTATTGTGAATGAGAGGGTCGGTGTCATGAGCACAATCATGGGGTGGATTATTCATGATGAGCATGACATAAAATGTGCCCAGCTTCAGAGCTATAAAATCAGGAAATGCACCTATTCAGAGTGTAGAGGGTATATATGAAACGTAAAATTTTGGTGATCTCACCCATCGTACTGCTTGTTGTTGGATATCTTATTATGCAGGTGCTGCTTTCCTTTAAAGAAGATAAACCCAAACGCAGTTCTCAGGTTAGACCCCGGGTGGTTGCAACACAGCTTGTTATACTTGGAGAGGTTCCAGCCAAGTTGACAACTTTTGGTAGTCTGGCTAGCAGTCAACCTGTGACGCTCATCAGTGAAGTGTCAGGAACCATACAAGCTGGCGATATTCCATTTCAATCTTCACAATCCTTTAAAAAGGGTGACCTGCTACTCAGGATTGATGACCGTCAGATCAAGTTGGAATTAAATAGCACCAAGAGTGATCTCCTAACAGCCCTGGCATCTCTCATGCCTGAAATTAAGGTTAGCTCTCCAGCCATATTTCAAACCTGGCAGAAGTATTTTGATTCCATCAATTTTAAAGATCCAATATCTGAACTCCCCTTTACGGATGATCAGCGTCTCAAAGCATTGCTTGCTCGTTACAATGTCTTCAAACTTTATTTTGCTGTTCAAAATCTGGAGATCAGGGCTGCCAAACATTATTTCTATGCCCCCTTTAACGGTTCTGTGATATCAACTCAGCTCCGAGAAGGAAGCACTGCTGCCCCTGGAACTCGCCTGGGAGAACTAATCAATCTGGACAAGCTGGAAGTAGAAATTCAGGTCCCTGCACAGGATGTTGGATGGATTGCAGTTGACTCTCCTGTGAAGCTTTACTCTGATGATTATGGAAATGATTGGGATGGTCATATCGACAGAATTGGAAATATTATTGATGAGCGCTCACAGTCTGTATCTGCTTTTATCAAGCTGGATGCTACTCAGGCAGCAATGCCGTTGGCAGGTATCTTCCTCAGGGCTGATATTGAAGCACAAACCATCCCCAATGCAATGAAGGTGGGTAGACGAGCTGTTTATGAGCAATCCTATGTCTTTATCGTTGATGGGGGTGAATTCGAAAGGCGAGAAGTAAAAATCGCTTTTGATGAAGGGGATTATTATATCATTAATCAAGGTCTGACTCCTGGGGATACCCTGGTCACTGAATTGCTGCAGGGTGTGTCCGCAGGCATGCCTGCTCAGGCACGTGGTTATAAGGTTTCCGGGGAGTAGGTCATTCTATGAAACGAGTCATTGAGTTTTTCGCCCGATACCCTGTCTGGACCAATGTCCTACTGGTTTCCGTTTTATTGTTTGGTGGGTTAGCATTGTCTAACCTCCGGTATTCAACTTTTCCTGAAATTGCTCCCAATCGTATCATCATCCAGGTCTTGTATCCCGGTGCTTCCCCTGAAGAAGTTGAAGAAGGAGTCATTCTAAAAGTCGAAGAAAATCTCGATGGATTGGATGGTATCGAGAGGGTCACATCCGCATCGTCTGAAAACTTTGGAAATGTGAATGTAGAGACCATTCGTGGTGCGGATATGGACAAGGTGCTTGCCGATGTAAAAAATGCCGTGGATCGCATTAACTCGTTCCCTCTGGGTGCAGAGAAACCAGTGGTTTTTGCTCAGAAATTTCGCAGCCGTGCCCTATCCATTGTGCTTTATGGTGAAACAGATTTACGAACCATGAAGATTTACGCTGAAAATCTACGTGATGATTTGATCGCCCTGCCGGAAATTTCACAGGTCGCTATTCAGGGTTACCCTGGGCTTGAGATTTCCATTGAAGTATCAGAGGCAGATTTGCGTCGCTTCCAGCTCACATTTGATGAAATCACCCGTCGCGTTCAATCTGAGAATGTGAACCTATCAGGAGGAAAATTTGAGACTCGGGATGAGGAAATTCTCATTCGTGCTTATGGACGTGAATATACCGCAAATGAACTTGCAAATTTGGTTATCCGGGGTGAAAGCGATGGAAACCTCATCCGCCTTAAGGATGTTGCAGCAATCAAGGAGCGTTGGGCGGACTCTCCAGACAAGACCTATTATAATGGGCAAACAGCAGTAGTCCTCAACATCGAGAAAACCCGTGAAGAAAATGTGTTAGAAGTCGCCGACCTGTCTAAACAGATGGTGGAGAAATTCAATTCCGAAAACACTGTTATCGAAGCCAAAGTTCTGGCTGACAATACCATCAGTCTGCGACAGCGATTGCAGCTTCTGGTAAACAATGGTCTTATTGGATTGGTTCTGGTAGTGCTCAGTCTAAGCTTCTTTCTAAACCTTCGAATTTCATTCTGGGTTGCAATAGGTATCCCTTTCTCATTTGCCGGGATGTTTTTGGCATTGAGTTTTGCCGGTATCACACTGAATGTGATTTCACTCTTCGGGATGATTATTGTCATCGGTATTCTGGTCGATGACGCCATCGTGGTGTCTGAAAGCATCTTTAGTGAGTTCGAAAAGGGTAAAAAGGGTGTACAGGCAGCCATTGATGGGGCCATCATTATGTTGGGACCTGTCACGACGTCAGTGATGACGACCATTCTGGTCTTCATACCCTTCTTTTTTCTAGATGGCTTTCTGGGGCGCTTTATATGGAACCTTGCAGCCGTTGTTGTGGCTGCACTCATCTTTTCTCTGATAGAATCCTTTATGGTATTACCTGCCCATCTGGCGCATTCAAAGGGCTTGCATACCCATAGTAAGGATTCCAAGATTCGAAAAAAGATTGAGGGGATTATTCAATTCATGACACAGCGATTATATGGCCCTTCGTTGCGTTATGCATTGAGATATAAATGGGTTACAGTGACCACCCCCATCGTTTTTGTCTTGATTACCATCGGTTTGTTTGGGGGCGGATTTATCGGATTTACATTTTTCCCATTTATAGATGGTGACACAATGCCCATTAATGTGAGCCTGGTCGCCGGTAGACAGGAAGCTGATGTCGATCATATATTGAAGGAAATTGAGGAGATTGTTTGGGCTGTTAATGATGAAATGAGTGCTGAACGAGAAGATGGATTACAGTATATCCTGGGTGTTAAACGGGATATTGGTAGCAATGATTTTGGTGATGCCGGGAGTCATGCAGGTAAGTTGACCCTCCAGTTGCTGGATGGTGAATTGAGAGGCATGGACAGTTTTGTTTTTGCCAATCGGATACGCAAGGCAGTGGGACCACGCCCTGAGGCTCAAAAGATATCTTTTGGGCGAGCCAGCATGTTTGGGAAACCGGTGTCTGTGAGTTTGCTGGGAAGCAATTTAACTGAGTTGACCAAAGCTAGCGATTTACTGACAGCTGAACTCAATCAGTTCCCAACACTTCGGGATGTTTCTCTTGGAAGCAAAGAGGGACGCCGGGAAATTGATATCACCTTGAAGCCTCTGGCTTACTCATTGGGTCTGACCTTACGTGATATTGCCGGACAGGTGCGTCAGGGATTTTTTGGACAGGAAGTACAACGGCTTCAGCGGGGGCGTGATGAAGTGAGAGTTTGGGTTCGATACTCTCCAGAGGATCGTTCATCGCTGGGTTATCTGGATCGTATGCTTATTCGAACCCGAGATGGGTCAGAATATCCATTTGGAGAACTTGCTACCTATTCGTTAAAACGTGGTATCACTTCCATCAGTCATCTGGATAAAAAAAGAGAACTTAAGGTTGAGGCTGATCTCGCAAGCGGAGATCTGGATTTACCACCCATTCTGGCTGAAATACGAGAAGAAGTAATTCCCCGTGTGCTGGCTCAGGTGCAGGGTGTAAGCGTTTCTTATGAAGGTCAATCAAGAGATCAAGCCAAAACAGGAGCTAGTTTCAGACGTACATTCCCGCTGGCATTTATGGGTATGTTTATTCTCCTGATACTGGTCTTTCGTTCATATATCCAGGCCCTGCTTATTTTTGGTCTAATTCCTTTTGGCGTAATCGGTGCTTTCTGGGGACATGGTCTCCATGGGATTCAGGTGAACACATTATCAATCTATGGAATTTTAGCTCTTACTGGAATTATCGTGAATGATAGTATTGTGTTGGTGGACAAGATCAACCGTAATTTGCGCGGGGGAATGAAGCTTCATCCCGCAGTCTATGATGCCGGTATCAGTCGTTTACGTCCTATCCTTTTAACGACGTTTACCACGGCATTTGGTCTGGCACCACTCATATTTGAGACCAGCAGGCAGGCACAATTTCTAATACCTATGGCAATATCAATGGCATATGGATTGGTTTTTGGAACATTCCTGATTCTGGTTGTATTGCCATCCAGCTATCTCGTGATGAATCGGGTTCGCCGGCAGTGGATGCGTCTTTATCATGGCGTGATTGTTGACCCTGAAGATGTGGAGCCTGCAATTATTGAGATGAAGGCGAACAGTGCTGATTTGGG
This sequence comes from Fidelibacterota bacterium, assembly GCA_016844945.1. Classification (GTDB taxonomy): domain Bacteria; phylum Fidelibacterota; class UBA8477; order UBA8477; family JABMPR01; genus JABMPR01. Next base: position 22,880 of record JAERTJ010000072.1, read on the forward strand.
GACACTCACACCTAAGGGTTCATAGATAAAAGGTTTTTGTTTTCTGGATTGAAATTTTTCAGCACTCCTTGTTCTGAATAAATCAACGAATACAATTATATAAGCGGATAATAAGGAGATATACTAGCCTAGAAGCCCTTGTTTTTCTATAAACTTATTCTATATTTGAAAAATACCAAACACAGGATGATATGAATACTAATCAAATTAAACATGAATTTGTGAACCGTTTTGGTGATGCATATAAAGATTTTGGACTACCTGTTCTCATGGGCAGGATTGTAGGATTGATGCTCTTCACTGATGATGCCATATCGCTGGATCGAATGACGGAAGAACTCCATGTGAGTAAAGGACCTGTGAGTCAAATCCTCAGACGCTTAAGAGACCATAACCTGGTAAAACGAATATGGGTGGGTGGTGATCGCAAGGATTATTACCAGGTCGTCGATCATGTGTTTCTCCAGGCATTTATAAATCAGGCTGAGCTCCTGCGCCGAAATCTGGTTTTGGCTAAAGATTTCGAAAGAAAGCTAAAGCATAATTCTAATCCAGAATTGAAGCATCTTAAAAGTCGTGTGGATGAAATGGTCCAATTCAACACCCAAATGCAGGAATATCTCAACTCATTTATCACGAGTTGGCACGAGGATCATCCGGAAGTCTAATTAAAACTATCTATGAGGGACGAATGTTAAAACTGGAAAATAAAGTAGCAATAATCACAGGAGGTGCCGCAGGCATCGGAGAGGCGACTGTTGAAAAATTTCTAGCCGAAGGTGCTATTGTCTCGGCCTGGGATGTCAATCAAGAGCTTGGAAGTCAACTTATAGAGAAATGGCAGACAGATGATAATCGTCTCGAATTTCGTGTGGTGGATGTGACCAGCGAAACGGCTGTCCATGAGGCCGTAGCATCCATTACTGAGAAATATGGGCATATTGATGTGCTTATCAATAATGCTGGTATCACACGGGATGCAACCTTGCTCAAAATGGAAAGCGCAGACTTTGATCAGGTGATAGATGTGAATCTTAAAGCTGTATACTTGTGTGGGCAGGAGGTAGCCAGACAAATGGTCAGTCAGGGGTCTGGAGTAATAATAAATGCCAGCTCTGTCGTAGGGCTTTACGGAAATTTTGGCCAAACCAACTATGTAGCGTCTAAAGCCGGTGTGATTGGAATGACGCAGGTATGGGCACGTGAACTGGGACGGAAGGGTGTACGCGTGAATGCTGTTGCTCCAGGTTTTATAGCAACTGAGATGGTAAAGAAGATGCCCGACAAGGTTATTGACATGATGGCAGTAAAAGCGCCTATGCAACGTATTGGAGAGCCTGCCGAAGTTGCCTCAGCATATGCATTTCTCGCATCCGATGAAGCCTCGTTTATTCATGGCACCACTCTCTCAGTTGATGGAGGGTTGATTTCCTGATGTCAACAAACCGCAATGCTCGAATCTTAGCCACTGGAACTGCAGTACCAGACCGTATTGTCCCTAATGCATATTTTGATGAAATCCTGGGGGAGAATGTGTCGGAATGGTTGGAAGAAAACCTGACAATCAAAGAACGTCGCTGGCTGTCAGAAGGGGAAAGCGTAATAGATCTCATAGAACAGGCTGCAAGAACCATCCTTGAGAATGCAGGCGTAAAACCAGACCAACTTGATCTCATCATCATTTCAACTGATACACCAGAATACATCTCTCCCTCCACTGCATCTGTGTTACAGGACAGGTTGGGAGCAACGGGTGCTGGAACATTCGATTTAAATGCGGCTTGCGCAGGATTTGTTACAGGGATTGATATGGGAGCCAAATACATACAGGCCGATCCACAGTATAAATACATTTTAGTCATTGGTGCTTATGGCATGTCCCGCTTTCTCAATCTTGAGGACAAAAAAACAGTGACCTTGTTTGCAGATGGTGCCTCTGGTGTGCTGCTTGGTGCTGACCCAGATGGTATTGGCCACCTCCAGGGTTTACTGCACACAGAGGGTCAGTATGCTGACTGGATGGGGATTTATGCCGGTGGTGTGAAGACCCCGGTATCGAAAGAAGTGCTTGAAAATAAGGATCAGCTCCTGAAGTTCGTGAAAAAATTCCCCAAAGAGCTCAATCCCATCACCTGGGAAAAGATGATTCGCAAAGTGGTTACAGATAGTGGTCATGAAATCAATCAGGTAAAGCAGATATTTTTTACACAAATCAATATCAACAGTATTCAGGCAACCATGGGTGCCCTGGATTTATCCATGAATAAAGCTCAAACCGTGATGTCTTACTATGGTTATACAGGTTCTGCATGTATTCCCATGGCTATGCACGAAGCCCAAAAGCAGGGCAAGCTAGATCGAGGAGACCTAATAGTGTTCATGGGCTCAGGCGGTGGATTGGCGTTCGCCAGTTCAGCCTGGACCTGGTAAGGAACTTCGATGAACGAAAATACAGATATGGTTTTGTACAGCTGGATAATGGTGGCTCTGCTGGCTTCTGGAATCCTGGCTCTTGTCGTACGAGGAGCCAGACAAACCAAAAGCATGCAGGATTATGCTCTGGGTTCGATCCTGTTCTCACCAGCCGCTGTGGGGATATCCCTTGCTGCCTCCATGACCAGTGCTGCAACCTTTATCATTAATCCGGGTTTTATAGCGCTGTATGGTATCTCAGCTGTGATTTCATATGCAGTTGTATTGCCAGCTGCAGCCATGGTTTCACTGGTCATTCTGAGTAAGGGGTTCAGGCAGTTTGGAACCACGGTTAAAGTCATTACGCTCCCCCAGTGGATGGGTGTACGCTATGGAAGTCGCAACTACCAGACCTTCTTTGCGATTCTCTCCCTGCTCCTAATCACTTTCATTGTTCTCATTGTTGTCGGATTGACCAAAGTGCTTTCCAGCACGCTGAATATTTCCGAAACAGCTGCCCTTTTGGGGATCGTCATTTTCATTTTTGGGTACATGATGTTTGGTGGTGCCAATTCGATGGTTTACACGAACACCATCCAGGGATCGATTATGCTGGTTGTCGCTTTTTTACTGTTAGGATCTGGATATGAACATTTCAGCAGCGGTGTTCATGGCTTTCTCGATAAACTGACTCAGATTGATCCTAACCTGGCTACGACGACCAATACAAACAGCTTTTTATTCAGGGACTGGTTTGAAATTGGGCTCGTTCAGATAATTGTGGGAGTTGCCATTGTGTGTCAACCCCATATCATCACCAAGAGTCTATTGCTGAAAGATGATAGAAGTGTGAATCGCTTTCTCACCGTTGCTGTGATAACGGAGGTCATTTTTTTTAGCGTTGTGATTGCAGGATTATATGCCCGTCTCGCTTTTCCAAACCTTATGGTGAATGGCGTTGCTTTGAAGATGGATGGAATTATCCCGGCTTATGTTTTAAATGAATTCCCAGTGTTCGTGGGATTGTTTGTAGTGCTGGGACTTATAGCAGCAGGATTGAGTACACTTGAAGGTCTGATCCAGAGTCTATCCACGACAATGACTTCTGATTTGATTAAGCCAGCTTATGAGAAGATAAAAGGTGATAAACCAGACGAAACTACCATGATCAAGATCAATAAACTGGTCATCATCGTGCTAGCCTTGGTAGCCATTGTATTATCAAGACAGCAACTCTTATTTCCCAAGCTATCGGTTGCCATCTTTGCCCAAAACGGAGTATACGCATTTTTCGCCGCTGCCTTTTTCCCTATTCTCTTTGGTATGTTTTCAAAACGAACACCTCCCATAGCAGCCATCACAGCGAGTGTGACAGCTGTTGTGATCCATTTTTCCATGTATTATGGGAAAATAGCCATACCATTTACTCTGGCTACGGGAGAAAATCCAGGTGTTGCAGCTGCCGTAGCTATTGTGATGTCCCTGATTGTTGGCTCGGTAATATTTCAACTAAAAAAGGAGCCCCAGGCGTGACTCAACATGCACATGACTGGTTATCTCGCTGGGCGTATTACACACCGGATAAGCTCTTCTTAAAGGAACACAGTAGCCAGCAAAGCTGGACTTTTGAACAATTTGAATTGGCAGCAAGACATACAGCTCAACACTTGTCACAAAAGCTTCTGATGAAAAAAGGTGATCGTCTGGCTATTTATTCCAAAAATCGTATGGAATATTTCCTGCTGTATTTTGCCGCGATAAAACTAGGGGTAATTCTGGTGCCCCTCAATTTTCGTCTTACTCCTGTTGAAATTGATGTCCTGTTACATGATGCAGAACCTCAGGTCCTTTTCTACGAATCAGAATATGCAATGCAGGTCGGTCAACTCGCCTCATTGTCACCCGATTGTCAATGTATAGGTATTGATGTATTGACAATATTTCTGGACGTAAACAGCTTAGCTGATAGGGAAATTTCAACCCCAGTTGAGTTAAGTGCTGAAGACCTGGTGATGATCCTTTACACGTCAGGTACAACGGGTGTTCCCAAGGGGGCCATGATCAGTCATAAAATGCTTTTCTGGAATGCCATTAACACCGGTTTAAGGCTGGATATCAACTCCAGTGATCATACCCAGGCGTATGCGCCGCTATTTCACACTGGCGGATGGAATGTCCTCTTCACACCTTTTCTGCATCATGGTGCTTCTCATACGATCCTGGAAGGTTTTGATCCAGATCTTTTGCTGGACTTACTAGAGACAGAAAAATCTACCATTCTTTTTGCTGTGCCTACGATGATGCAGATGATGGCTAATGCAAAGAGATTTCATAGCGTAGACCTTTCTGCATTGAGATACGCAGTAGTTGGGGGAGCTCCCATGCCCATACCACTTATTGAGGTCTGGCATAAAAAGGGGGTTCCTATAAGGCAAGGCTATGGACTGACGGAGGTTGGACCTAACTGTTTTTCTCTTAACCAGGATGCAGCCATACGAAAACAGGGCAGTATTGGATTCCCCAATTTTTATCTCGATGCAAAAATCCTCGATGAGGCAGGTGATGAACTCCCTGTAGGTGAAGCCGGTGAGCTTTGTCTGAGATCACCTGTCGTGACGCCTGGGTACTGGCGTAAACCGGAAGCCTCTGAAGCTGCGATGACAGGTGATTGGTTTCATACGGGCGACATGGCTAAAATAGATGATGAGGGTTATTACTATATCGTGGATCGAAAGAAGAACATGTTCATCAGTGGGGGTGAAAATGTTTATCCGGCGGAGGTAGAGGCTGTTCTCATTACTCATGACCTGATTAAGGATGCTGCTGTGATTGGAATTCCACACGATAAATGGGGGGAAGTTGGCAAAGCTTTTATTGTAAGCGATGAAAATCTCTCGTTGGATGAAATCCAGGCATACTGTCTGGGACAACTGGCAAAATATAAGATTCCTAAGGCGATGACCCGAATAGAGGCGTTACCACTCAATGATTCGGGGAAGCTCGATAGATTGGAATTAATCAAAATGAACAATCAACAAAAGGAGATAACATGATGAAAAAATACACAATACTACTGGTCCTGATCCTGGGCTTGTTTTTGGTGACTGGATGTGAGGAAGACTCAGCCACAGAACCAGATGTAGTCGAAAGTGATGCTGCCTGGGTTGGATCATGGCTGAGCGTGGGTTCCAATGTGTCAGCTGTATTGTCAACTTATTATGGCGTAGATTCAGTTGAGGTCGATTTTTCTGAAGATGGCATCGTAGACCTGAGGACACATTATGCAACCGTCGGATGGGTTCCTGATAATGGCACCTATACGGTTACAGAATCAGCAGACAGTGAAATCGATGTTTTCTGGGCTTCATATACAGGATTAGCCATTGAACAGGAAGGTATTATCCAGATTATATCAGCTAGCCCTGATACGCTGAGATTAGAAGCTGTTCAAACCGTCCCCAATGCTGATCTGACTGTACCAACACCTGCTCTGGGTTTTGGAGCAGATCCTGCCTGGACGGATTTAAATATCCAGACATTTGTGAGAGTCGAGTAGACCTGTGAAGATAGTTACGGCTTCCTTCTGGAAGCCGTAACTATCCACGATTCCATGGAGAGGATTTCAACATGAGAAATTCAAAAATTATTTTTAGCATTCTTTTGTTAATGGCCATTGGTCTGATCCATGCGTCTGAATTCAAAGATGAAAAAGAAATCCGAGATCGAGATGAGTGGCAGTTTATCGGCTACTATTTGTTTCGTGGTGAGACAGTAAACATAGCACCCGAGTTAGAATTTTATAAGGGGCAGGTGGTTGGCCGATTGTTTGGAGACAACACTTCTGTAACTTTGGATTCTGACCCTTCACAATTCTTTGAGCAACGCTTCCTGGCGATGATGACCTATTCCCCACGACTATTTGATGGGTGGGCAAAAATGCGCATGTCATTCGAGTTGGATTGGACATTGGGTGTGGGTAACTACACCTCGGCGGGAAATCTCGGGGGTGCTTTTTCTGCAGATGTGGTGAATATGCAGACGCAAAATCTGTTCATGGAATTTAATCCTAACATTAAGCTTTATGTAAATGCAGGTTTATTGAGGCTCTACGACAATATTCGAGTACCCTATTATACAGGCAAAGACGATCTGGTTAATACAGGTTACCGTCTGGCCTTCTGGGGCTCAGATGCATCAGGTGTCTCAGCTCATTACTTTTTTAAGTCTGATCAACGCGTGAAAGCCGGGTGGTACAAACTCTACGAAAACCACATTGAACAGAATGACGATGTCACCCTCATGGAAATCGACTATGAACGAGATCTTGATATATTCAATTCCATTGGTCTGAGCTTTTGGTATCTCAATGATGATGGAAGTAGTCAGGCAGGTAATGGTGAAGGCGGTATTTCCATCCTTGGTCAAGGATTGAACTCAAAATTGGCAGGTTATAACGGTGTTGTAAAATTCAACCTGGCTGAAACCTATGAGGCTGACATCTATTGGTTGGGATCACATTTTCATGGAAATCCACTACTCCACCAGGGTCGATTCGGCTATAGCGGGTTTGTTGTGAATAACCGTGGTAAAGTAGAGAGTGAGAACCACTCTATTGAAGTTAATGGATGGGCTACCAATCTCAGGTTAGCATATAAATTTGGACGGACAATTCACGATTATGTTTCGTTCGATGGCATGTTTACAACGGGAGACACGGCAAACATTTCAGATGGGAAATACACTGGAGTTCTCACCGGAAACAACTGGGGAACCCCTGGGGCAGTCTGGTTTAGCCATGGTCTTTATCTTTTGTTACCACATGGGGATGTTGTCAATCGTTTTATTGCCGCAACTATCGATATACAAAACCTGGGGTATGGTTTAGGCGTCGGCTCGTTAAAAGCCTCATATGATATGATTCCCTGGAAATTAAGAGCTGAATCTGCGATAGGTACCGGGATTGCCCCGGTTGCACCTGTTGGTGGCGGTAATTTCATGGGGTTTGAAGCAAACATCGGGGTCGTGTACACACCCAAGGTCTATTTTGATCTCGAATTGCATGCAGCCTATATGAGCCTGGGTGACTTTTATGATGCCACCCTCGTGAATGGTGGTCTAGATGAACGACCAGCCAATCCCTGGAAGATAATTGCTTCCTTAAAATGGATCATGTTTTAGGAGGAGCTAAAATGAATCGCCTAATAATTCTAATTATCGCATTGGTACTAAGTATGAGTATGAATGGTTGTGCCACCGCCAGATTTTATAACCTTGAATCAATAAATTATGACGAGCTTGATTATGGATATCCAGTTCAGAAAACTGCAATCAAGAACATCAATTTAGCATATATCGATCAGGGCTCAGCAGATCAGGTATTGATCTTGATCCATGGCCTGGGAACCTATGCCAAAGGGTGGATTCAAAACATTGACGTTTTAGCTGAAAAATATCGTGTTATTGCAGTGGACCTCCCCGGTTACGGTAAATCCGATAAAGGGTATTATGAGTACTCGATGGGTTTCAATGCTGAAGTATTGGTGGGTTTGCTGGATTCTCTGGGGATCGAAAAAGCCAGCTTTGCAGGACACTCCATGGGTGGACAAATCGCAATGACGATAGCTTTAGACTATCCCGAGCGGTTGGATAAACTGATTCTAATCTCTCCAGCAGGTTTTGAACGTTTTAGTGATGGTGAGGGTGCCTGGCTTATGAAAGTGATGACACCTGAGCTAGTACGTGATACCCCAGTACGAAGCATTGATGTTAATCTGCGTTACAATTTTTATGAGACACCAAAGGCTGCCGAATTTATGATAGCAGAGCGGATTCAATTACGCGGAGCAAAGGATTTTGAACGGTATTGCTATGCAGTCTCAAAGAATGTAGAGGCAATGATCAAAGGTTTTGTTTATGATCGCCTGGGCGAAATATCACAACCCACTCTGATTCTATGGGGAGAAAATGATCAGCTCATCCCAAACCGGTTTTTACATGCTGGTCCAACCCATGAAATTGCAGCAATTGGTGAAAAAGAAATTCCTGACAATCAGACGATCATTTTTCCGCATTGCGGTCACTTTGTTCAATTTGAAAAAGCTGATGAGACCAATCAGGCGATTCTTAATTTTCTGGAGTAGTCCAGGCTAGTATAGAGATGAAGCCATTCTAGTGATAACAACAGTGGCTTTTTTATTTAGGGGTACTAGATGGCCAGGGGCGTTGACTCTCTGCATCAATCCAGGCTCTAATCCATTCTGGTAACTCCCCGTCCCAATCATTATCAGGTAGCTCCATAAGCACATCAGGAGCTGGAACCAGTCCCTGCTTCGAAACTACGCCTGCCTTGATCAGGGCGGATGAACAAATATTCTCACCACACCACATTTCTTGCTGGAAGTAAAACCAGCGACCATCGTGACCTGCGAGACGACTCCGTAACTCATACTTTTTCCCAAAGGTAATTCTACGACGATAACGAATACTTGATCCACCCACTGCAAAGCCCCATTTCTTAGCAGAGATAAGTTTCATCAAGCCACCCCGGACGCCCAGATCATAGCGACCGAGATCCATCAGGGTTAGCTGACGTCCGTTGTTAACCTCACCGTAATGATCAATATCCAGAATTCCTGCTCGAAGCTTTATGATACCTGTTTCATGAAATTCCAAGGGCGACCTGAACTTAGCGGTAAGAAAGGTTCGCAGAGTGAGAAGGTAGGGATACATGCGGATTTCCTTTAATCTTAATTGACGTTGCCATGCTAATACCTCTGATCCGTAACTCAAGAATTATCTCAGGACAAAAAGAAAAAGGTAACACCTTACATAAATATGTAATATAT
>JAERTJ010000073.1 GCA_016844945.1 Fidelibacterota bacterium
GTACCAATTCCAAAAGCCAATGCACCCAGAGCACCATGAGTTGAAGTATGAGAATCACCGCACACAATAGTCATCCCCGGTAGCGTAATTCCCTGTTCTGGTCCAATAACATGTACGATACCCTGGCGAGGATCAGACATATCAAAATTAGTAATTCCCAGTTCTTTGGTATTGCTGGCAAGAGTATCGATCTGCAGTTTCGAGACAGGATCTTCTACCCCTTTTTCTCTGTCTTTTGTCGGAATATTATGATCTGGGACAGCAACATTGGCTCCTGTTCTCCACGGTTGTCTTTGGTTCATTCGTAACCCCTCAAAAGCCTGAGGAGAGGTCACCTCATGAATCAGCTGACGATCGATATATAGCAGACTGGTCCCATTATCATTTCTACGAACCTCATGGTTCTCCCACAACTTATCATATAATGTTTTAGCACTCATTAGACACTTTCTTCCACTGATATTGATTCGGGATCTTGTTCCATTTCCATTTTTCTTTTATGCTGATTCAGAGCCTCAAGATAAGCCTTGGCACTGGCCTCGATGGTGTCTGTAGAAATACCTCGTCCCGCATAAATATCACCTTTATGGTGCAGACGGAGTGTCACTTCTCCCAGAGCACTTTTTCCTCTGGTAATTGATCGCACCTGATAATATTCCAGATTGAATTGCTGGCGGATGTCCAACGCTCGAGCGATGGCTCTAAAACAAGCTGCTACTGGTCCATCACCCGTGGCAGAGTCTTGATATTCCCCATCGGGAGTCTGGATACGCACGATGGCAACGGGAATAGTCGTGGTACCAAGATTCACATGAAGATAATCCAATTTGTAAAAGGCGTCTTCTTGCTCTAAGAGATCACCCATGAGAGCCCTGAGGTCCTCATCAAAGACTTCCTTCTTTTTATCAGCCAGAACCACAAATTCCTTATAAATAGTTTTCAGACGTTCTTTGTCCACGTGAAAACCCAGAGATTCCAGACGTGATTTTAAACCTGCCCTCCCGGAATGACGACCAAGAACAATTTTGCTTTCACCGATGCCGATTGCATCTGGATTCATGATCTCATAGGTCTGACGGTTTTTCAGCATACCATCCTGATGAATCCCAGATTCATGGGCAAAGGCATTCTCACCCACAATCGCTTTATTGGGTTGCACCAACATGCCTGTATACCCGGAAACCATACGACTCGTATTCATAATTTCACTGGTTTTGATGTCGGTATGACAGCTCCACAATTCGGGGCGGACTTTTAGCGCCATCACGATTTCCTCTAGTGAAGCATTGCCTGCACGCTCACCAATTCCATTAATGGTACATTCTACCTGACGAGCTCCGTTTGAGATGGCAGTTAATGAGTTTGCAACTGCATGCCCCAGGTCGTTGTGGCAATGCACGCTGATTATGGCATCGTTGATGTTAGGAACGCGCTGCTTAAGTGCTGCTATCTTTTGTCCAAACTCTATGGGAAAGGCATAGCCTGTGGTATCCGGGATGTTAACGGTGGTTGCACCTGCCGCAATAACAGCTTCAATGATCTCAACCAAATACTCGATATCGGTGCGGCCGGCATCTTCAGGTGAAAATTCAACATCAGGTGTGAAGGTCTTGGCAAAGGCAACTGCATCACAAGCCATTTCGATGATTTTTTGGCGCTTCTCAGCCAGAGTTTTGCCATAACGATCATCGCCAAACTTCTGTGTGATGTGAATATCAGAAGTGCCCATAAAGGTGTGGATTCTATATTTTTCCGCATTCTCCAATGATTTACGGACAGCATCAATGTCTGGTTCAAGTGCTCTGGCCAATCCTGCTACCACAGCAGATACTTCATCACCAATCCGACGAACTGCATCAAATTGGGTTGGTGAGGAAATAGGGAAGCCCGCCTCAATTACATCAACACCCAGTTTATCCAACTGGCGTGCTATCTCAACCTTCTCATGCATGGTCAGGGAAGCACCGGGTGATTGTTCACCATCTCTCAAAGTTGTGTCAAAGACGATTACCTTTTCACTCATGTTGTGGTTCCCTTCTTCCGATTTGTCTCTGGATCAATCATGCGATATTTTCTCGCACTTCAGCCATTTTCTTTATCACCAGATCACTCATTTCATCTGTATTAACCAGCTTATCACCCTGGCGATATAATTCACCCGTACGATATCCTTCTTCAAGGACCTCTGACACAGCAGTCTGGATTGCAGCACCCGCTTTGGGTAGATCCAACGTGTAACTAAGCATCATAGATACGGACATGATCATGGCCAGCGGGTTGGCTTTACCCTGTCCAGCAATATCAGGAGCGGAGCCATGAACCGGCTCATACAGGGCATACTTTTCACCAAGACTGGCTGAAGGCAACATGCCCAGACTTCCGGTCACCATGGAGGCGATGTCGCTGAGGATATCACCAAACATGTTGGAGGTTACGATGACATCAAATTGTTTCGGGGTACGAACGAGCTGCATGGCTGCATTGTCCACATACATGTGTTCCAGTTCCACATCAGGGTAATCCTTATGGACTTCAACGACGATATCTCGCCAGAATTGGGAAACATCCAAAACATTAGCCTTGTCTACGGAGCAAACTCGACCATTTCGTTTCTGAGCCAGGTCAAAAGCAACATGGGCGATTCGCTCTACTTCATGGCGTTCATACACCATGGTGTTCCAACCCTTGTTTTTATCAGCTCCCTTGGGGGTACCAAAATAGATACCACCCGTAAGTTCACGAACAACCATGACATCAACACCACTTACGATTTCTTCTCGCAAAGAGGAAGCATCCGCCAGAGCTGGAAACACGACTGTTGGTCTTAGATTTGAATAGAGACCCAGGCCGCCCCGGAGTTTGAGGAGTGCTTGCTCCGGTTTTTGGTCTTGAGGTAAAGATTCCCATTTGGGTCCGCCCACTGCGCCCAGGAGGACGGCGTCTGAGCGTTGACACATCTGTAGGGTTTCTTTTGAGAGGGGGGCACCCGTCTCGTCAATGGCACAACCACCGACCTGGGCATATTCATAATCAAATCTGACATTTTCGATTTCACCAACAGTATCCAGGACTTTGAGAGCCGCTTGCATGACCTCAGGTCCAATACCATCACCGGGTAATACCGCAATTTTATAGGATTCCATCGAATTAATTATCCTCTGTTTCCAATAAAGCTCATCATCCCACGTAATTTCTTGCCAACCACTTCAATGGGATGTTCTTGGTTCTGCTTCCGAAGGATGTCGAAATTCTTTCCACCTGAGTTTGATTCCTTTAGCCATTCCTCGGCAAATGATCCATCCTGTACTTCTTTCAGGATAGCTTTCATTCTTTCTTTTGTACCGGCATCAACAACACGTGGACCACGAGTCATACCACCATATTCAGCTGTTTCACTTACTGAATAGTTCATTCTTGTCAGGCCACCCTCATAGAAGAGATCCACGATGAGTTTAAGCTCGTGCATACATTCGAAGTAAGCCAGATCGGCTGGATAGCCACCTTCTGTGAGTGTTTCAAAACCACTCTTCACCAGATCGGCAACACCACCACACAGAACGGCTTGTTCTCCAAATAGATCAGTTTCGGTTTCATCCTTGAAATTGGTTTCCAGGGCACCAGCCCGCGTACAACCAATACCTTTAGCCCAGGCCAGGGCAGTTTCTTTTGCCCGACCCGATGCATCCTGATCCACTGCGATCAGACAGGGGACTCCCTGTCCATCCTGGTAGGTTCGGCGAACCAGGTGTCCAGGACTTTTTGGGGCAACCATAATCACATCGACGTGTTCAGGTGGAACGATTTGATCATAGTGAATGTTGAATCCATGTCCAAATGCCAGGGTACTCACTCCTGATAAATGGGGGGCAACATCAGCATCATAAATGGCCTTCATGGTCTGGTCCGGGAGTAAGAGCATGACGATATCGGCAGATGCTGTAGCTTCAGCGATAGTTTTCACTTTGAGACCCGCGGCTTCAGCTTTTTGCCAGGAAGCACTCTCTTTGCGAAGACCCACACAAACATCAACCCCTGATTCCATTAGATTTAGCGAGTGGGCATGTCCCTGACTACCGTATCCCAGTACCGCACACTTTTTCCCTTTGAGTCGTGACAGATCAGCATCACTGTCATAAAATGCATTTACCATAATTCTAAATCCCTCTTTCCCTAGCTTATTGCTGATTGAATTTGTTTAGTGGTCCATTGCTGGTCGGTGGTCATCATCTCAATCTTAGCTTTCAATTCGAGATGACTTCCCCGACGCATGGCCATTTTCCCAGTGCGCATGAGTTCGACAATATCGTATTCCTTTAGCTTTTGAAGAAAGGATTCGATTTCCATGTCATACCCCGTTGCTTCGATGATAACTGCACCTTCTTCTGAATCGATGATCTTGGCACCGTATTCCCTGGTGAGGAGATCCAGCTTGACACGATCTCCATTGGTAACAGAGACCTTGGCCAGCATATACTCACGAATAACAGCGGGCACATCCGTCACATCTTCGACGGTATAAGCATTTACCAGCTTCTGGATATTACGAGCCATATTGACCCGGCGATGCTGGTTTGACTCATCTGTAACAATGGTGATGCGAGTGATCCCAGGGCTTTCTGTAGCGCCAGCTACGATACTTTTAATGTTAAAATTTCGACGTCTGAGCATGGAGACAATCCTGTTCAGGACACCTGGCTCATCTTCCACGAAAGCGACGATGGTATGTTCTGTTTTTTGCATGATTTGCTCCTATACATCCATATCTGAAAATTGTTCTTCGGTGATGGGTCGCTGCACCATTTCATTGAGCGCCGAACCAGTGGCTACCATGGGGTAGACCATTTCCATGGGTTCGACCACAAACTCAATGAGTGTGGGACCATTGTGAGCTTGAGCTTCCAGAACTGTTGGAATGACATCCTTTCGTTCGGTGACTCTGAAACCCTTGACACCATAGGCATCAGTCAACTTGAGGAAATCAGGACTAGAAATAGGGGTCTCGCTATAACGATTTTCATAAAACATTTCCTGCCATTGACGCACCATTCCCAGATAACCATTGTTGATCAGTGCAATATTAATATTGGCATTTTCCTGAACTGCAGTTGCCATCTCACTGATGGTCATCTGGATACCTCCATCTCCCACCACAGCCCAAATGGGTTTCTTGCGACCGGCAAAACTGGCTCCGATGGCGGCTGGTAGTCCATACCCCATGGTTCCCAACCCTCCAGATGTGAGAAGTGAATTGGCATGATCTTGATAATAGTATTGAGCAACGGTCATTTGGTGTTGACCCACATCTGTCACCATGAGGGCACCACCTTTAGTGGCTTCCCAGAGATCACGTACCACAAAGGCACCAAATAATTTATCAGACTTGCGGTTGAGGATATCTTTGGTCCTGGAATTCTTCATCCAATCTTTGATTGTTGCTGTCCACTCATCATGTTTGGTTTTTTTGATCTTGGGTAAGGCAGCTGACAACACCTGCTTCAAGTCACCCCTGATACCAACATCTACAATGATGTTCTTGTTCAGCTCTGTTGGATCAATATCGATGTGGATCTTCTTTGAATTAGGAGAGTAGGTTTCCAGTTTACCAGTTACACGATCATCAAAGCGCATTCCGCAGGCGATGAGTAAATCGGCTTCCTGAATGGCATGATTAACCCAGTAGCCCCCATGCATCCCCATAAAGCCAATACAGCGTGGATGACTGGCAGGGATACCTCCAATACCCAGGAGCGTTACGGCAACTGGGATATCAGCCTTTTCAGCCAGGCGAGTCAATTCAGAGGTCGCCCCAGAGAGTAGAACACCGTGACCAGCCAGAATAACGGGATTTTTAGCTTCATTAATCAGTTTTGCCACCTCTAAGAGATCTTCTTCGGAGGCCTTAACAGTTGGGTTGTAACCCGGCAACACATCATTGGTCTCCGGGTAGACAAATTCCATGGATTCATTTTGAACATCTTTGGGGATATCGATCAATACAGGACCTGGTCGACCTGTACGAGCGATATAGAAAGCATCTTTGATGGTTGCTGCAAGTTTTCGGATATCATTTACCTGATAGCTATGCTTGGTAAGTGGAATCATGGCCCCCAGAATATCCGTCTCCTGAAAAGCATCGCTACCCAGAGCTGCTCTACCTACCTGACCGGTAATACACACCATGGGGATTGAATCCATCATGGCAGTGGCAACACCCGTAATCAGATTGGTTGCGCCAGGACCTGAAGTTGCCATGGCAACACCTACCTTACCACTTGCCCTGGCAAATCCATCCGCTGCATGGGCTGCATTTTGTTCATGCCTGGTCAACACATGGTGAATTTTATCACTGTATTTCACCAGGGCATCGTAGATGGGTAAATTTGCTCCACCTGGATAACCAAAAACGACTTCTACTTCCTCACGGATCAAACATTCCCATACGATGTCTGCACCAGTAAGCATTTTTGTATCAGCTGGTTTGTCTGTCTCACTCATTTTAACACAGCTCCTGTATTTGCTGAGGTTACCATCCGGCTATAGCGGGTCAGGTAACCTGATTTAATTTTGGGTTCAAATGGCTTTAGTTCAGCCAATCTTTGTGATATTTCCTGATCGGTTAGATCAACAGAGAGTTGTCGATTGGGGATATCGATGGTGATTAAGTCTCCATCCCTCAGGCTTCCGATAGGTCCACCTGAAGCGGCTTCGGGAGAAACATGTCCAATACAAGCACCCCTTGTTCCTCCTGAAAAACGTCCATCTGTGATAAGCGCGACTTCAGCGCCCAATCCCATTCCCATGATAGCACTTGTGGGTGCCAGCATTTCAGGCATCCCTGGACCACCTCGAGGTCCCTCGTAGCGGATAACAACCACATCGCCAGGTTTTACCTCTTTTGACTTAATGCCCAGGATAGCTTCATCTTGAGATTCATAGATTCTGGCTGGTCCAGTGTGAACCATCATTTTTGGATCCACTGCGCCTGTTTTGATTACAGAACCATATGGTGCCAGATTGCCATACAGTATGGCTAATCCACCTTCATGGGAGTAGGGTGATTCAATTGATTTGATGACGGATTCATCTTTACGTTCAGCATCCTGAATGGTTTCGCCCAGAGTTTTGCCCGTAATGGTTGGACGATCCAGATAGAGTAGACCATCCATACGGGAAAGCTCATTGAGGATTGCAGATATGCCCCCCGCCCGATGTACATCTTCCATGTGAACTCGATCGGTAGCTGGACTCACTTTACAGAGATAGGGTGTTTTACGACTCAGGGTATTCAATTCGTTAAGATCAAAGTCAATGTCTGCTTCAGAGGCAGCAGCCAGGGCATGGAGTACTGTATTGGTTGATCCGCCCATTGACATGTCCAGGGCAAAGGCATTTAACAAACTTTCCCGAGTTACGATATCTCTGGGTTTAAGATCCTGTTCAACCAGACCCATCAAGGATCTGGCAGCCTGACGAACCAAATCCAGACGCCCATCATCTGTTGCCAGCATGCTTCCATTACCTGGAAGGGCTAATCCAAGGGCTTCCAGTAAACAATTCATTGAGTTGGCAGTGAACATACCAGAACAAGATCCACAGGTTGGGCACCCCTGCTCTTCTAATTCTTTCAACTCAGCATCACTAATACTACCAGTCTGATGTTTTCCAACACCTTCAAACACAGAAATCAGGTCAACCTTTTTTCCATCTTCCGTCACACCTGCCTGCATGGGTCCACCTGCTACGAAAACCGCTGGAATGTTCATCCTTAAGACTGACATCAGCATTCCCGGAACGATTTTATCGCAACTTGAAATACAGATCAGACCATCCAGACGATGGGCTTCAGCTACGGTTTCCATACTGTCAGCAATGAGTTCACGACTCGGAAGGGAGTAGCGCATCCCCAGATGTCCCATTGCAATACCATCATCTACACCAATGGTATTGAATTCAAAAGGAACACCTCCTGCTTCACGGATAGCATCTTTGGCAACTTTGCCAAAAGCCTGGAGGTGAACATGACCTGGAATCAGATCGATATACGAGTTGGCGACACCTATGAATGGTTTTTCAAAATCGGAATCTTCTTGAATTACGCCGGTTGCACGCAGAAGGCTTCGGTGAGGTGCTTTGTCGAATCCTTTTTTTATGAGATCGGATCTCATTATTCTCTCTCTCCTTCAGTTTGCACAGCACTGAAACCAGAAAGAACTCGTCGTCAGGGGTATAAGCAATTTTAGTCGGGGGTTAGCCGCCTCTCTGCTCGTTCCTGATGTTTTGTGAGTTCTATCAGGCGATCAGAGCGGCGTTGATAATAATAAGTACTAGGCCTAGAATACTCAGGACATTAATACTTAGAATCTCTGTAGCTACATTTGACTCAAGCGCTTGGCTTAATACAAGAGCCTGCCCACGTGAAAGCGGGGTGGAAATAGTCGAATATGTGTTCATGCTACTCATGGTCTCTTAACCTTGCGTATTCTATCTCGAAATGGTAGAGGAATGCAATATCTTTTTAAAAAGAATGTTGGATCATTGTTTTTTGTTCATTTCTAAGGAATCGAGTGAAATACCCAGCAATATTTTTGCATTTATTTGGAGACCAATTCAGTCTTAGTTGTGTAGCCATAAGGGTTTAATTCATTTTTCCTCAGGCTATTCCCAGCATATTCTGACCACGGGTTGTCATGATAATGGGAATAGATTTACACCTCCGTGATCAATATGTGCGACCTTGAGCTTCCACGAATTCTGTATTCTCAATTTATTTATCAAGAGGCGACACCCTCAACTGAGTTACTCATTCAAGACCAGACTTAAACGTTGATTCACCTGTTGATCATAAAGGGCTTTACTATCCAGGAGCTGCATAACCAGTGGGGTAATTTTTGTAAATTTTGCTTTTTCTGCCTCCCATTCATCAAGGATAATGGATGTCTTCAGTGACCCGGTATGAAAGCGGTGTCGTTCAAGAAGCCTTGTAATGGAAAACTCATCCACTTCTTCAAGTGGTTCAGCCACAACAAAATCCGTATTCAGATGATCTTTGTCTTCATCACTCAGGTCATACAGATAGGCTGTACCTCCTGTCATCCCAGATCCAAAATTGAAACCAATCTCACCAAGAACGATGACTGTACCACGAGTCATATACTCACAGGCATGGTTACCTACGCCCTCAACCACTGCCGACGTGCCACTATTTCGAACAGCAAAACGTTCGTTGGCACGACCAGCTACAAACAGGGTTCCACCAGTTGCGCCATACAAAGCCACATTGCCAATCATGGTATGTTCTTTCCCGGGAACGCGGATATCGCGAGGCATACGAATGGTAATCAGTCCACCACTCATTCCCTTCCCAACATAGTCATTCGCCAGACCCTTAAGCCGGAGTTCAAGCCCGTGAGTAAGAAATGCCCCAAAACTCTGACCTGCCACCCCTCTCAGGCGATATTGAAGTGTGCCATTGAACTGACCTTCACCAAAGAGAAAGGCAATCTCACCTGCCATTCGGGTGCCAATAGCCCGGTCTTTATTGCTTACACGATCCCTGATCACTGCCTGACCGTGCGTTAACAATTCTTTGTGAATTCCCTCCAGGATTTTCTCATCAAAGCTGGGAAATTTTCTTCCAACATTTTGCGCCTCCTTTTTCTTGATCCAATCCCTTCTCAGTGTTGGTTCAAGAATTGCGGAAAAATCCACATTTGAGTAGACCTCTGATGCTTCTTCATTTTCCTTGACCTCTAACAAATCATTCCGTCCCAATAGAGCTTCAATACTTTCCAGTCCAAGTTGAGAAAGCTGATCCCTAACATCTTCTGCCAGGAGCTTGAAGAAGGAAGCCAATTCTTCCGCCGTTCCTTTGAACTTTTTCCTTAACTCCAAATCTTGTGTCGCAATTCCCACAGGACAATTGTTCTGGTGACAGCGACGTACCATGACACAACCAATAGCCATGAGTGCCACAGATCCAAAATCATATTCTTCAGCGCCCAGAGCAGTAGCCACAAGAATGTCTTTGGCTTCCATAATTCCACCATCAACACGGAGCGTAACCTTGCTTCTTAATTTATTGGCCAGGAGTGCCTGGTGGGTTTCAGCCAGACCTGTTTCCCAGGCCATACCCGTGTGCTTCATAGAACCTAGTGGAGTGGCTCCTGTTCCGCCATCTCCAGCGGAGACAATTACAATATCAGCACCCGCCTTGGCTACACCACAGGCAACAATTCCAATTCCCGGCTGAGATGCCAGTTTGACTGAAATCTTAGCTCTTGGGTTACTTTCTTTCAAGTCGTAGATGAGTTGCGCCAGGTCTTCAATAGAGTAGATATCATGATGCGGTGGGGGTGAAATGAGGGGTATGCCAGGTGTTGCAGATCGGGCAGTGGCTATCTCAACACTGACTTTTTGACCTGGTAGTTGCCCACCTTCACCCGGTTTAGCACCTTGTGCAATCTTGATTTGCAATTCCTGTGCTGCGGCTAGATAATCAGCTTTAACACCAAACCGCCCGCTGGCAATCTGTTTGGTGTGGGCATTCATATGATCGTTTTGTTTGAACAACAAATAGCGATCTGGTGTTTCGCCCCCTTCTCCTGTATTACTCCGACCATGAACCAGAGCGATCCCCTTGGTCAACACTCGGTGTGCCTCATCGCTGAGAGCTCCAAAACTCATGGCTGCAACTCCAAAGCGGCGAGTGATTTGGTCCCCTGACTCAACTTTTGCTTGCCCTGGCCGAGCTGATTTTTTTAGCTCAAGTAAATCCCTGAGATAGATTTTGCCCCTGGGCTTTTTGGCTTTCTCTGGCTGGTGAGTCGCCCGTTTTCGAATCTGTTTTGCTATCGCAGGGCTATAACCATGGGATTCTCCATTACGTTTTACCCTGAATAAGCCAATATCTTCCAACTCATCTTTACCCTCACTAAAAACATCTGCATGTCGCTGACATACACGTTTCTGAATCATCTCCAGATTATCCCCACCAATATTCGGGTTTAGTGATGGTATCCAGGTCTCTAGAAAATCTGAGTGCAAGCCAATCGTATGTAATAACATGGAGCCCTGGTATGAGCTGAAAGTAGAAATTCCCATCTTAGCCATACTTTTGAGCAAACCCTTTTCCAATGCAAAGCGATAGTTATCCATGCCTGTGAGCCAGTCTTCCTCATCTAATGTTTCCCTGATGAGTTCATAAGCCATATATGGATATACTGCACTGGCACCCAACGTGGTCAACACCGAGATATGGTGATCCTCATAGACATCCCCTGCCAGACATATCAGTGAGACATCACTTCTAATTTTTCGTTTCACCAGGTCGTGGTGTACAGCAGATACGACCAATGCCATGGGGATAGGGATGTGGTTTTCATCGATATGCTCATCACTGAGAAATAAGATGCGTTTACCGGTTTCAATAGCTCCGGCACATTCATCCTGAATTTGCCTGAGGCGCTTCTCAAAAGCTTGACCCTTTTCTGCCAGTACAGAGATAATCTCATGCTTGAATTTTTTGTATTTCTGCATGAGCCAACGGACCTCCCGCGGCGATAAAATGGGGCTAGCAATCCGGATAGCCCCGTGAAAGGCTGGTTCAGTGGCTAATAAATTCTCTTCACTACCCAGATAATGATAGAGACTCATCATGAGACGTTCACGAATCGGATCAATAGGTGGATTGGTAACTTGAGCAAATGCCTGTACAAAATAGTCGTAGAAACTGCGACCTTTCTGAGACAGAAAAGCCGGGGGCGTATCATCCCCCATAGCTCCAACGGGTTCTAAGGGAACAGCACTCAGAGGTTTAGTGAATCTTTCTACAGATTCCTGATGCCAGCCATGAGCAAGACGCAATCGCTTGTCAAAACCCCCCTGGGGAATACCAAAAGCTCCAAACTCCTCTTGCTTGTCCTGACGTACCAATCTCAGGAAGTTCTTCTCCATGAGCTTTCCATAGTCAGCCTGCTTTGCCATCCGGGATTTAATTTCTGTGTTGCTCTCAACACCTCCACTCAAGGAAACTGAATAAATTTCGCCTGATGACATGTGGTGATGAACAATCAAGTCATCATCATCTACATCCACAACTCCTGCTTCTGATGCCATGATGACCAGACCACTTTTGGTTCTGGTGTAGCGTAGAGGACGTAGGCCGTTACGATCCAACTTGGCTCCAACAGTTTCGCCGTCAGTGAAAATCAGAGCAGCTGGCCCATCCCAGGGCTCCATAAAATTTTCATGATACATATAGAAATCGATGAGCGAGCGATCCATCTGAGGAAAACCACTATAGGGATCCGGGACCATCATCATCATAGCGTGATGTGGATCCTTGCCACTTTGCACCAAAACACCAAAGACTTCATCGAAGGTGGCGGAGTCGCTGTATTTAGGGGTCACTATGGGTCGGATGATATTAAAATCTTCTTCCCAGAAGTCCGATTTTAGCTGTCGTTCACGGGCATTCATCCAGAGTCGGTTACCACGAATGGTGTTGATTTCTCCATTATGTGCAATCCCGTGAAAAGGTTGGGCCATTTCCCAGGAAGGGTTTGTGTTAGTGGAGAAACGTTCATGAAAAATTGCCATGCGTGATTTAAACTCTGGCTCACGAAGGTCTGGATAGAACTGAGCGAGTTGATACGATGATAGAAGACCTTTGTACACCATGGTACGCGTAGAAAGACTACAAAAATAAAGGGATTGCTTGCCTATTCTGGGCCCGTGTTCAAATTTTTTACGAAGGAGATAGGCCTGTTGTTCAGATGAGTATTTCTTATGACTTGATATGGCAAAAAAGGCATGCAGAATATCAGGCTGGTTGGCCTGGGCTATACTACCTAAATATTGGGGTTTGATAGGAACTTGTAATATTCCAAGAAATCGAGCTCCCATGCTTAGAGCCACCTTGGTCAGCATTTTTTCCAGTTCCTGGATGTCAACATCTCTGGAGAAAATCACCCCAAGTGCCAGCTGTTCCCTGGCTTTGGGTTTTTTGATTCCAGCTGTCTCCATCCGTTTTTTAAAGAATGTCCAGGGAATATCAACCAGCAATCCAGCACCATCGCCTGTATCCTCGTCGAAACCCTTGCCCCCCCGATGCTCCAGACGATTTAATGCCTTCAAGCTGAGCTCAACAACTCGCCTGCTGGCAACACCTGATTCTTCGGCGATAAATCCCACACCACATGCATCATGATGATCATCTGGATTGTACAATGGGTAACTTGCTTCTTCTATATTGAATTCATCTGTAGATCTATTGAAGTTAGCCTGGGAAAGGTTCTGTGGAATTTGCATGGTTCATCCTATATAAAACAAAAAACTTCTAGCACTAATTATACTATATCCGAATAATTTACGACATATCCTAATTAATTCTTTAATTTCTTAATTGTCCATTGCCAGCAACAACAAATTTTGTTGTTGTAAGCTCCTTTAAACCCATGGGACCAAAGGAGTGCAATTTTGTGGTACTGATACCAATCTCTGCACCCAGACCCAACTCACCCCCATCATTAAATCGAGTTGAAGCATTCACGATGATAGCAGAACTATCCAGTGCTTTGGTGAATTGCTCAATATTCGCATCATCTTTACTCAGGATTGCCTCGGTGTGGTCACTGGTGTAGGTCTGGATATGTTTGATGGCACTATCCAGATCCTCCACGATTCTCACTGCTAGGATTAAATCTAGAAATTCAGTATCAAAATCACCCAGGGTCGCTGGTTTCACATCTACTGAGTATGATTGGGTTTTTCTGCACCCTCGGATCTCAACCCCTTTTTGGTCACAAGCCTCTAAAAATTCAGGCATAAATGTGTCTGCTATTTTTTCATGGACCAGGAGGGTTTCCAGGGCGTTGCAGACACCTGGTCTTTGGGCTTTGGCATTCATGGCTATGGAAGTTGCCGTGGTCATATCTGCTGATTCATCCACATACATATGGCAGTTCCCTTTGTAGTGTGCAATCACCGGTACGGTGGCAACTTCATAGATTCTGCGAATTAAACCTTCACCTCCACGTGGTATAATCACATCCAACACATCATTCATCTTTGCCAATTGGTCTACAGTGTCCCGATCTGTTGTGGGCACAATATTGATGACCTCTTGTAATCCATATTTTGATAATGCTTCTTTGAGAATTTTAACCAAACACAGGTTTGAATGGATGGCTTCTGAGCCACCGCGAAGCATCAAACCATTTCCGGCAAAAAAACACAGGGAGGCTGCCTCTACGGTCACATTGGGTCTTGATTCGTAAATCACACCAATAACTCCCAGGGGGATTCTACGGCGTTGAACCTTGAGTCCATTGGGTCGGGTATATGCTTCAGTAACAGCCCCCACGGGATCCTCAAGCGTGGCTACTTCCAACAGGCTGTCAGCCATCGCTTTGATCCGATCATCAGTCAATGTGAGACGATCAACCATGGCCTTGGACAACCCATTTGCAATAGCACCCTGACAGTCCTTTTCATTGGTTGTTTTGATCTCTTCTCTGGATGCCAGGATCATCTCTGCCATATCTTTAAGTATGGACTTTTTGATTTCAGTGCTTACAGTGGGAAGCACTTTGCTAGCCAGCTTGGTACGTTTTCCTAGTTCATGTAAATTCATAATCTTTCCGATGCGGCGACCATATTTTCACGATGGATCACACTTCTGCGGTGTTTATATCCCAGGATTGCTTCAATGTCTCCTGACTTACACCCCGCAATTTTCTGGATTTCATCTTGATTGTACTCTACGATACCGCGTATTATTTCAGTTCCATCAGCCAGACAGCACACAACACCATCTCCACGTTTGAAATCTCCTCGAGTGGACACAATCCCCGAGGCAAGCAGGCTGGCTTTGTTTTGCCTTAATGCCGTAGCAGCGCCCTGGTCAATAACGATCACTGCTTTGGGTTTTAGGGCATGGGCGATATAGGCACGCCAGGCGTTTAATTCGTTACGTTCCGGGTAAATGATGGTCCCTATGTTTTCTCCCCTAACCACTGATGCCAAGACATTTTCCCGGCGACTGTTGGCAATCACGCATGGAACCCCATACCGTGCAGCCATGGCAGGTGCTTCAAGCTTGGTAGCGATTCCTCCACGCCCCATTCCCCTCACTTTTTCACGTGACAGTTCCTTTTTCAGTTGCTCAAGATCTGGCAGAGAAAGTTCGTCTAAAAATTTAGCATCGGAGTGCTTGAGTGGGTTCTTATTGGCAATACCATCCACATTGGAGAGGATGATATATAGGTCGGCGCTGACCAGGTTGGTGCAGAGAGCTCCGAGTTGATCATTATCGCTAAAGCGTATCTCTTCAGTGGAGACGCTATCATTTTCATTGATGATGGGGATAATCTGGCTGTTCAACAGGGTGTTAATGGTATTTCGTGCGCTGAGATATCTACGACGAGATTGAAAATCATCATGGGTCAATAAAAGCTGTGCTGTATTCAGGTTGTATGCCTGGAAATACTGTTGGAAATAGCGCATAAGAATGGGTTGTCCGATTGCTGCGGCGGCCTGATTATTATCAAGGGAAGCAATTTTCTCATTTAATAGTCCCATACCGGCTGCCACCGCACCACTGGTGACCAGAACAACTTCCAGACCGTCATGAACCAATACTGCCACCTGACGCGTCACTTCAATGATCTGGCTCTCCTGAATTTTTTTATCCGCGCCACACAGACTGGAACTACCAATCTTGACGACAACACGATTCAGTTTGGGGAGTTGTCGGGTCATTATTCCTCAGAAATTGATTTAGCAATCTGTTGATAGGCATCCCGAAAGGGCACACCCTGCTTAACCAGATCGTAAGCTTTTTCAGTGGCATACAGATCCTTACTCATAGCCTGATCACAATTCTCAGGATCAACCTCAAGGTTTTGTATCAACAATGTCATGACCTTCAATGACTCAAGCGTGACCTTAAATGCTTTCATGACAGGTTCTTTGGTGAGCTGCAAATCCCGGTTGTATCCAGAGATGAGATTACTGACAATGTTTGAAACCTGATATTCACAGGCCGTCACAACATGATGTTTTGCCCTGAGTAACTCCAACACATCTGGGTTTTTCTTCTGGGGCATAATCGAACTGCCCGTACAGAACTGATCGGGAAGTTTTATAAAGGCAAACTCCTGCATGTTGAAGAGAATAAGATCGTTAGCCATTTTATTCAGGTCAGCGGTGAATTGAGACAGGGTATGGATTAGCATGACTTCAAATTTTCCACGGCTATACTGGGTATAAATGGGATTCTCCTGGACCTTTGGAAAACCCAACTCATTGGCGGCTAATTCACGATCAATATCCAGGGGGACTCCATAGCCTGCTGCCGTACCCAGGGGTGATTGGTCAATAATTTTTGTAACTGCTGAAAGTAAAATTTCATTGTCCTCCAGACCATTGAGGAATGCTGAAGCCCAGAGTCCAAATGAAGAAGGCATGGCTTTTTGCATGTGGGTATAACCTGGATATCCAACCTCACCATAAGTTTGGATAAACTTAGTCAGAGCTTCCTTCAACTGTTTGTTTAGCACAGATAATTCTTCGAGACGGTCTCGGTAGTACAGCCGCAATGCTGTGAGAACTTGATCATTTCTTGATCTGGCAGTATGTATTTTTTTTCCCTCATCACCCAGAGCAGTGGTTAAATGGGCTTCAATGGCGGTGTGACAGTCTTCCTGTGAACGTGAGATACTAAACTTACCCTCGGCGTGGAGTTGAATGATGACATCCAACTCCCTTTTGATCAAATCAGCCTCTTCCGTATTCAGTAGACCTGCTTTCTCCAGCATACTAGCCTGGGCTTTTGAAGCGATACAATCATATTTGACCAATTCTTGATCCAGGAGATAGTCATCACCCACGGTGAATGCTTCTATTTGTTGATCCAGTTCAACACCTTTATCCCAAAGTTTTGACATTATTCAACCTCACGCCAGTTATAGGGCCTATTCTTATGTAGCACCAGTTTATGCGCCTTGAGTCGGATGGCATTGATATTGATAAAACCTTCAGCATCTGTAGCATCAAAACCACCTTCGATATCCATACTGGATAGATCTTGATCGTAGAGGGAGTTAGGTGACTCGCGACCGATGGTGACCACATTTCCCTTGTAGAGTGACAGTCTGACTTTTCCATCAATGGCTTCCTGACTTTTATTGAAAGCACTCATGATGAAATCCATTTCAGGAGAGAACCAATAGCCATTATAGATCAATTCGGCAAATTTGGGGATAAGCATATCTCTGAGATGCATAACTTCTTTATCCATGGCTATACCCTCAATATCCCGGTGAGCTGCCCAGAGAATTGTACCAGCCGGTGTCTCGTAAACACCTCTTGACTTGATACCTATATATCGGTTTTCAACCATATCAAGTTGACCGATGGCATTCTCACCACCCACATCATTCAGGTAGCTAAACAATTCAAGAGAATCCGTTTTTACGGTACCATCTTCCATATTCAAAACATGGGTCGGGATTCCATTTTTAAAGGTGATCTCTAGTTTTGTTTCCTTATCTGGAGCATCTTTCAAAAGTTTTGAAATACTGTAAACTGAATCATCAGGAGCCACTGCAGGATCTTCCAGAATTCCAGCTTCATGACTGATATGCATGAGGTTTTCATCTTCACTGTAGGGACGTTTCTTGGAAGCCGTGATCTCAATCCCATGCTTTTGGGCAAAATTGATGAGATCCGTTCTGCCTTTGAACTCGTTGAGGAACTCAGGATCCTTCCAGGGTGCAATGACTTTGATTTCTGGATTGAGAGCATAATAGTTCAATTCAAAACGAACCTGATCATTGCCCTTGCCTGTAGAGCCATGTGAGACGTATTGCGCCCCCTCTTTGTTGGCAATGGCAATTTGTGCTTTCGCCAGGGCTGGACGAGCTAATGAGGTCCCCAGCAAATAACGTCCCTCGTATAGCGCATTTCCCTGGAGTGCTGGCCAGATATACTTTACAACAAACTCTTCCCGTAGGTCCTCGGTATAGACCTTGGTTGCCCCTGTGGCGTAGGCTTTTTTCTCAACCGCCTTAAAATCCTCCGTTTGACCTACATTCCCCACGAAGCAAATCACTTCATAACCCTTAAGGTCGAGCCATTTCAGAATGACTGAGGTGTCCAACCCCCCGCTGTATGCCAGGACCACTTTCCTTTTACTCACGTTATACTTTCCCTTTCATGGTTGTCATCAATTCTAGATATAAAAAAAGCCCTGGTAAGGAACCGGGGCTTTTCTGTTTAAATCTTATTATATTTACAGAGTTACACACCGGTTCCTTCCAAGGATGGGCGGCGGCGGCGAATAATTGTAAGGTTCATATGTCTGGTCATGTTTTTCATTTGCGGAACAATAATAGCTTTTTGCGCCCCTTAGCGCAACAATATTTTATTTCTTTGCTTAAAACACATTTAATACCTAATATTATTCTGTGATTGATATAGTAACCTTTAAAGAGCGATAATAGAAAGCCTCCCCATTTATGCCCTTAGTAGCACACACCCCGCTCCCTACCCTTGACCTTCTAAAACAACAGGGAGAGGAAGTACTCGAACTGGGTCAAGCCCTTCACCAGGATATTCGTGAACTGCACATCGGTTTTCTTAATCTCATGCCCAACGCCTCTTTTCAGGCGACTGAACGACAGTTTCTCAGACTAGTAGGAAGTTCAAACCAGATCGTCCAATACTACATTTACCTCTTCACCATCGATGGGGTTGAGCGTAATGATGCGACCCAAAACTATATTGATAAGTACTATACTACCTTCGACAAAGTCAGGTCCGCCGGGCTGGATTCATTAATCATCACTGGTACCAACCCTGCTAATCCCACACTTGAACAGGAACCTTTTTGGGAACCACTGGGAGAAGTGGTGGACTGGGCAACACAAAATGTTACTTCTGTACTCTGCTCATGCCTGGCTGTGCACGCTATCGTAAAACATCTTCATTCCATCGAACGGAAGCCCCTTGAGAAAAAACGATGGGGGGTCTACAGTCACCGAATCACCAATGCCCGTCATCCCCTGCTCAGAAATATAAATACACGCTTTGATGTTCCCCATTCCCGCAACAATGACGTCAGCCCTGAACAACTGCAAGCTGCTGGCTTTAAAATTCTGGTTCATGGCGCGGAAAGTGGTGTCCATATGGCAGTAAGCCCGGATATGTTTAGAATTGTCTACCTTCAGGGACATCCTGAATATGATCGCATCAGCCTTTTAAAAGAATACAAGCGTGAGGTCAATCGTTTCGTGATTGGTGACCGTGATACTTACCCTGAAAGTCCAGAGAATTATTTCAACACTGAGGTTGAAGCGATCATCAAGTCCTATAAACAAGTCATCATTGAAGCAAGGACCAAAAACAAACCACAACCAGCATTTCCGGAGGATGAGATTGAGCCTTTGTTGGATAATACGTGGCGGGATACAGGTAAATCAATTTTTGACAACTGGCTCGGGCTGGTATATCAATTAACAAATGTGGATCGGCATCTTCCCTTTACTGAGGGTATTGACCCTGATGATCCATTAAAAATCAAATAAGCCTTTAAGCATAAAGAAAGGGAGCGTGCCCCATCAAACGCGAAACCAAAGCAATACATAGCGGATATACCAGTGAAGGTACAACCAAAGCTGTGGCGGTGCCCATTTATCAGACCGTCGCTTATGAATTCGACAACGCCCAACATGGTGCTGATCTATTCAATCTGGAAGTTCAGGGGAACATCTATTCTCGTATCATGAACCCCACTTGTGCTGTTTTAGAACAACGTGTAACCGACCTTGAAGGTGGAGCCGCAGCCCTGGCAGTTACAGCAGGAAGTGCTGCTGTGAATTATGCCATCCTCACCATTGCCCAACATGGAAACAATATTGTTTCTGTTCCTCAGCTATATGGTGGGACCTACACCTTATTTGCCCACATGTTTGAACGCCTGGGGATTGAATGTCGTCTTGCTGATGATGATTCTCCGGCCAGCCTGGAAAAACTGATTGATGATAAAACCAGCGCTGTGTTTTGTGAAAGCATTGGCAATCCGGCTGGTAATATCGTCGACCTTGCAGCCATCGCAGAGATGGCACATTCCCATGGTGTTCCGCTTATTGTCGATAATACTGTCGCAACCCCGATTTTGATACGTCCCATTGAACATGGGGCTGACATTGTCATCCATTCCCTGACCAAATATATGGGTGGACATGGGACAGCTCTGGGTGGAATAATTGTAGATTCAGGTAAATTCCCATGGGCTGATAATGCTGAAAGATTTCCGATGCTCAACACACCTGAGCCTGCCTATCATAACATGGTTTATACGGAAGCCATGGGCGAGTTGGCATTTATCGCACGGACACGAACGGTACCTCTGAGAAATACTGGTTCAGCTTTGAGTCCGATGAACGCCTTCCTGATCCTTCAGGGGATAGAAACCCTGGCATTACGGATGGAACGACATTGCGAGAACGCCCTTGCTGTGGCAAAATACCTGGAAAAACATCCCAGGGTTGAGTGGGTGAATTTTGCCGGTCTTCCAAACTCCGAGTACTATGACCTGGCTCAAAAGTACTGTGATGGACATCCATCAGCCCTCATGACATTTGGGATAAAGGGTGGTATGGAAGCTGGAGAAAAATTTTATGATGCCCTCAAAATATTCAAACGTCTCGTGAATATTGGTGATGCAAAATCTCTGGCTGCGCATCCAGCCTCTACCACACACCGACAATTGTCTGGTGACGATTTACTGGCATCAGGGGTCACACCCGAAACCTTACGTCTGTGTGTAGGGATTGAGCATATCGATGATATTATTGAGGATTTGGAACAGGCACTAAAGGCTGCTGAATAATCCCAAGCCCGCTTTTGCGAGGAGGAACGACAAAGCAATCCCCAAATTGTGGTTCGGGACATAAATGCGTGCCTTCCTGAGGCTCTCGAAGGAGACATGTACTACCACCCTTCGAGAGCCTCCAGTCTACGCGCGTATAGCTTCGACATGGCAGGCAGGGTGATGAATCATAGATAAATTTTGAGTTATAGGGTAACTGAGTTTTAGTTCTGACCTTACCAAACCTAGAAAATTACTATTTATCGAAAATAGTTTCCTCTTGCTGAGCGCGTAGTAATCTGAGTTGGTTAATCAGAGGCTGAATACTGGTTAAGGTATCTCCGAATTCAAAAGTGATTTTCTTTGATCCTTCACTGGATTCGACTTTGATCCATTCAGCACCTCCGTCGGCACAATCAGGACAACCAATTACATCCTCGAAACTTTCCAGGGTGGCAAAATCAACCCGCGAAATGAGGTCGTTCCAATCATCCGTTTCCATTGGAGCATTGTTTATGCGCATTGGATATTCATCACTCGCCCTCCCAATGGCCCTGTATATGAGAGATTCAGAGGAAATCTCCATCTCGCGAACACAATACCCGACACATTCACCAAAGGACGTTCCACTTGAGATAACCGTATCACTGGAATCTGTTTTGTCCTCACAGGAGAGCAATAGAAAGACTACGGTCATTACCTTTAGCATCATTTTCATTGGATTCACCACTCTGTTATCAATTCTAAATCCAAGCTATTTCCAATCTGGTCACGGTGTTGAGTATTCAATGCTCTCACTCCTCAATATTCGATAATTGGAATCATCCATATCCGTCGTATTCAGGATCACACGCCAGGTACAGTTTTCATTTGGTAGCATGACTAAAAAATTGAAACTTAAATCAGTTCCAAGGTTGAAGTATTCTGCACCGGTTCCGCACCAGTTCCACATCAGGTAAGCCCAACCTGTATCAGCCAGCGCTTCTGTACTGTAATGAGGTGATGTTGCATCATAGGCAAAATACTTAATACTCTCTGGGCTGTCGTTCACCATAGTAAAAGAAGCCATGGAGCTATTTCCTGAAGTCACTGTTCCATTGTATTCAATATAGACTGTGCCTGATTTATCCCTACCAGGTGTTTCTTTGGGCTCCAGAACGCCACAGGATGTGAGCAATGCAATCCCCACAATTATATTGAATAAGATTTTCATAAGTACTTATCAGTCTCCGAACTATTCTATGGTTTGCAGGGCTCGAACTAGCTCCAGCAGTTCGGCATCTCTGTCATCCGACCCATTCAAAGATGAGAGTATTAGTTCCTCTACATCTGACAATCCAGTTGAAACATATGGGCTTTCTCTGAGAATTTCGGCATACTCAGCCACACCAGCCGTAAATCTAAAGCGGTCAGGAGCCTGTGCAAATTCAGAGACCCATTCCCCACCGTTAATGGGTACATCCAGAGGAATATCCATGTCTCCGTCTGGGAGTTTATATCGCAAGTGAACGATTCCCAAGGCGCCTGATCCGCCTTCTACCAGATCTAATTCATAAAGTGCTGTAACTCGATGACCAGCCCCTATTTCACCCGCATCCGTACTATCATTTTCGAAATCTTCATCTGCAATATCCCTATTTTCATAGCCAATCAAACGGTATCGTTGCACAGCCGCTTCATTAAATTGAACCTGAATTTTTACATCCTTGGCGATGACTTCCATCACAGCTGATAATTCTTCTGTAAACAGCCTCTCTGCTTCGTCTATACTATCAATATAATAGTAGTTCCCATTTCCCTGATCAGCCAGTTGCTCCATGAGATAATCATTGTAATTACCACTTCCAAAACCCAGGGTGGACAAAGTAATTCCTTGATCCACATAATCAGAAATGAGTTCCAGGATAGCATCATGTGAGGTGGCTCCTACATTGGCATCACCATCAGAACAAACGATGATACGATTCACCCCGCCGTCCAGGGATCCAGACCGGTTCACATCATAGGCATTTTGCAGTCCAGATGCCATGGCTGTGGAGCCCCCTGCCTCTAGATCTGAAATAATCGCCTTAATTGCATCTGCATCATTCTCCTGCAGGCTGGTAGGTGTGAGTACTGTACCTACACTTCCGGCGTAGGTGCAAATTGACACTTGATCACCTGTTCGCATATTATCCACCAATATGTAAAGACTCTCTTTTACCAGATCCATTCTTGAGCGCATGGATCCTGAAATGTCGATGAGGAAAGTCAGGTTCCATGAAGTGGATTGTTCACTGGCTTCTCGTCCCTGAAGACCAATTCGCATCAGATGTAGACTATCTGACCTGAAAGGAGATGGAGCGCCCTCAATACTCACTGAAAATGGGCGATCTATTGGAACTTCATAGTCCTGTCTGAAATAATTGATGTATTCTTCAACGCGTACTGAGGAAGCAGCAGGAATAATACCTTCATTAATTTTTTTGCGCCCAAAGGTGTAGGATCCTGCATCCACATCCACACCAAAGGTTGATAGATTGTCCTCTGATGTAAATACAAATCCATTATAGGTCAACTCGCCATGTTTTTCAGTACCCGGGAAGTAATCACTTTTACCACCCGGAAGTGCAAAATTATCACTGAGTGCTCCATCAGCAGTTTCGGTACCCCCTTGAGAGAGGGCTCTTGCATCATCTGAACTTGTGAGGGTGTTTTCACATCCAACAAAGACTGTAAACATCGCTATGATCATAAAAAGAGTAACTCGTTGGATATTGCTTAAAACTTTCATGACTTCCTCCCGAATTAAAATTTGAACCTGAAATGAATTTCATATGTCTCATTTGAGACAAGTCATGTGCCATTTTTAGAAGCAGGGAAACATCCTTTCTGTAGATTGAGGATTTTGAAGGGCTTTACCTCAAAAATAAATAATAAAAATTATTACTCAGCTTCAGTCTTGGCAGAACCGGTACTCTGCGACTTTCAGAATTCTGAAACTTTTTTCAATATTCTGATGCTTTTACCAAGGGTGAAGGGATTTTAAATCGTGACTTTTATACCTAACTCAAACAAGTTTTTATAGTAGAACCAGTGGTTAAAAACAGTCTCGTTTTTAATCGCGCTGTATTGGAGATAAATCATCTTTTGCGGATCAAGAACTCTATCAATCTGGACATGAAGTTGATTCTGGATATTTTCCTCTGGATCGCGGTGTGGGTTTAGTTCGGAGAAATCAGGTCGACCATAATATTTATTCATCCCTTGCAGGACAACATGGATGAACATTTTCGGACTGATTCGTCCCGATCCATAAAGCTTTCCGGCTAGAATTGTCGCTTCGTCGATCTCACTATTTGATCGGATATCCTCATAGCTGATGGAAAGACCGAGAATCATCCTACCTGTATATTTAAGTTGCCCACCCAGCAGCCATGACCGGTCTTCCTGATCCTCAGTTACATTGCTATATAGGGTGTCGTATTGAATGATCCTTGCAGGGTAATCCTCATACTGGATCAGACTGCCCTGCCAACGAAGTTCACCACGAAGCTTGTTGGAGAGCGGTCGATTTAGGCTAAAGAATATCTTCTGGTCAGTATATTGAAAGAGCGTCCCATTATCGATTTGCAATAGGGACTTTAATACACCAATCTCATAATTAATGGATTGGGGTTTCACGCGATTCACGACACCTCGAAAGGTTGTTCTCCCTGACCTCTGAAAGTCTTCAAAGTATACCTTCTGAAAGGATTTCAGGTTGGCACCCAGCTGCCAATGCGGGAGAAGACCATACTGTCCCCCCACTTCAGCATTCACAATCACTTTGGAATCGAAAAGAAGTGCTGGCTCCAAATATCCTTGTCCCAGGAAGGATCCATGGATTCGGCTTCTGGAGGTAGATGTGTCAAACTTTATCAAGCCCCTTCCTTTTAGCCCAACGGTTGACTCGATATCATTAATATTTTCCCGAGGATTTGAGTCGTAATAGGTTGAAAAGTTTATCTGGCTTTCAAAAGCCAAACAGCTGCCTGATAAGAAAATCAGACAAACAAAAATCCGGCACTTATTGGAACAAGTCATGAGGTTTTACAATTGGATAGTGCTATTGAAAATTCTTGTTCAGGGAGTATGGTCCAATTCCTTATTAACAAGGCTGAGAAGTGCTTCATATTCATTTTGCTTTGACTTGAGGTAATCAATATCATTTGGGGACAAATTAATAGCAGAAAGTGTCTGTATTCCTTCTCTTCTGACATTGAGACTGATGGATTCAACTGATTCTGCAAATCGACCAGAAATGCTGGCATCATCGCGAGGGTTTTCATTGCCGCCGACATCGCTTAGAGCCTCCGCTGCGCCCCAGGCAGCAAAACTTTTCTCTGTTTCACCTCTGGAGTCTCGCTGTTGAACATCCTGTTCCGACTCCATTTGGAGCCCCAGATCCTCATGGAATTCTGCCAGCCTGGCAGCCAGCTCTATTTCTTTTGCACGAATGGAAAGGATTGAATCCAATTGAACTATTTTGAGAGCCAATAACTCTCGGACATCTGTAAGAACTAAATCTCTCAATTCCTGATTTGCATATTCACTTTCAACAAGTTCCCTGTAGTCTGGTAATTGAATCTCATGAGCTGATTGGTTCATCAGGACTTGCACTACGCGGAGACTGGTTGCCCGCTGAGCAACAGGTATCGAATCTCCGTCTCCATAACTCACTAAAACCTGTTCATAAACAATTTTTAATTCCTCTAACACCTCGGTCTGTTGACCTTTAAGTATTGATAGTTGTGACTCTATGTTTTGGAGGGAATCCAGTACTGCCAGTTGTCGATCTGAATGGTTTGAAAGTAAAAATTTGTTGATCCAGGCATTATACCAGTAGGATGAATTTTGGAGTTGGCTGATTTTACTCTTGAGGATTTCCTGCTCTCTGGAGTATTGATCCTGTGTGTGTTGTAATGCAGAAATTCTAGTGTTTATGCTCAGGTAAGATTGCCAAACCATTTCCATTTCCCGAGCTTGAACGCTTTCAATGCTTGATATCATCAACAGGATTAAAAAGCTGTAGAACATCCTTTGTATCATGATTGATCCCCCGAGTCGGTATTCTTGCCACCAAACTCCTTGAAAAGATCATGTTTTTCCATTTTGTAATAGAGTGTTGAAGTCTTGATACCAAGTTTTCGTGCAGCTTTTTGCCTGACCCCGCCAGCCCAGTTCATTGCATCGCGTATCAACACCTGTTCTGTCTCTTCCAGAACCTCATTGAGTTTCCCACTAGAACCTATCTGTGTGCCTGAGCCCTTCTCGAAATACACTTGTTCAGCCTTGATCCGACTCCCCTCAGTGAAAATCAGTAATCTCTCCAGAAAGTTTTCCAGTTCGCGGATATTTCCAGGCCAGGAATAAGCACTGAGTTTTTCCAGGGTCCCTTTCCCCAACTCAGGTACAGCTCGATTCATACGTGAACATTTTAGGCTTATGAAATGGGTGACGAGTTCAGCGATATCCTCAGGTCTTTCGCGTAGTGCTGGCAATTCGAGGGGCAGGACATTCAGTCGAAAATACAGATCTTCCCTGAATTGCTTTTTCTCCATGGCGGAATGTAAATTTTTATTGGTTGCAGCTACCACTCTCACATCCACGGAGATCTGCTCGGTCCCTCCAACTCGTTGAAAACTCTGGTCCTGCAACACACGCAGAAGCTTGACTTGAAGTTGGGGTGAAATGTCTCCAATTTCATCTAGAAGAATGGTTCCTCCATCAGCTTGTTCAAAGATGCCCTTGTGTTGACGCACAGCCCCAGTGAAGGCACCCTTTTCATGACCAAACAACTCACTCTCCAGCAGCGTGTCCGTCAGCGCACTGCAATTGATGGCAACCATTTCATTGGATGCGCGTTGACTTTCCAAATGTAAAGCACGGGCAATCAATTCTTTACCCGTTCCACTTTCCCCCGTGATCAAAACAGGACTGTCCACTGCAGCCATCTGCTTCACTTGAGCAATGATTTTTTGCATTTGCTCGGATGAACCAACCAAGCCATGGAAACTATCTGTTATTGGCTTTTTCTGATCAGTCAACGGTCCTTGTTCTTCAAAAACATTCGCTACTTTTGATTTTAATTCATCGATAGTGAATGGTTTGGCAATGAAGTCTCTGGCACCCAGTTTAAGGGCATTCACAGCCAGATCAATGGTGCCAAAAGCAGAAATCAGAATGAAGGGAATACCTGGTGTCTGATCCTGAAATTCTTGAAGCAAGTTCATGCCCCCTTTGCCAGGTAATTTCAGATCAGAAATAACGAGGTCGGGTTGCACTTCCCGAAACAATTGTGCCCCGGCGTGACCGTCATCTGCGGTTTGGACCTGATAGCCATTTTTACTGAGAACTGTGGCTATTCCTTCCCGCATGGTATTGTCATCTTCTATGACCAGAATGGTTGGTTTCACTGCTAGTCTTGTTCCTTTCGGGGTAGGTTAACCCGGAAAATTGTACCTGCTTCATCACTCTTTTGGACAACTATTGTGCCACCCAATTCATAAATAATGCTCTGCACAATGGATAAGCCTAAGCCAAACCCACGATCACGGGTCGAGAAATAGGGTTCAAAAATGCGCTGCTGATCTTCTTCGGGTATGCCAGATCCTGTATCCATAAAATCAATTTGTAAATCACCTGGGATCCTGCTTACCTGAATTTCAGCTCGTCCTCCTTGACCCGCTGCCTCCAGGCCATTCTGAACAAGATTAAGCAAGACACGTTGTATTTTTGAACGATCAGCCAGAAGTTCAGCATCACCCTCCAGAATTAGTTGTTGGTCCAGGGCGGTTAGCTCAGGATGGAGAATGCGTTTGATATTATCGAAAACTTCACTTATGGAAAAGGGCTCGATAACACTTTTCAGAGGGCGCGCATAATCCAGATATTCCTGTACGATCTGTTTTAAATGCAGAAGCTCATCTGAAATTTTTTCAAGATAGGACTTGAACTCTTCCAGGTTTTCTCCCGGTGGGAGCATGGTGAGTTCTTCTCGGAGCAATCCGCTGTAGATTTCCATTCCCCCCAATGGGTTTTTAATCTCATGGGCAATTCCAGCCAGGAGTTGTCGAGCTGTCTCTTCCTGCTTTTGAATCTCCTGATGCATTTCAATCAGCGACTGATTCAGATCCCCAAACTCGTCCTCGCGGAGTAAATCCACAGGATCAGAATTGATATTGTTTTGAATAGCTTTTGCATAACTGGACAGGGCGCGCACAGGTTTGATCAGCGAACGTGAAAACACCAGGGTCAGGGATATTGCCACGAGAACAGCAGCCAGAAAAATCCAGAAAAGGCTGCCAGTCATTTGTTGAATCACGGTCATGTAATTGGCACCTGCCCAGATCACAAGAATAACCTGGGATCCTTGATTGGTCTGGATAGGAAGGGCGGCAGCTTTGACATGTCGTCCATCATCCAACTTGTAAATTTCTGACACGACTGGATCATTGTCGTTCTCCAAGGCCAGCAGTCGGGGCAAAGCGGGAGACAATCTGGCAATATTGCGCTTCAGCGTTCTCTCTTGAGCGAGTATGGTTCCATTCTGTTTATAAAGGGTGATGCCTTCAATACCCGGGACAGCGAGAACGGAAAGTTCATGTTCAAGTTTTTGCCTTATACTCATGAGCTCAGGGGCCTCAACCAACATACTTACTAACTCCTTATCCAGAGTAGTGGCGATGATGCGATTGATGCGTTTGAGTTGGTCTCCCAATTCGGTTTCAAGGGCAGCTCTGGAATACCAGTACAGGGGAATAGAAAGCAATGTCATGGAGATCACCAGGATACCTAGAACCAGCAGAATGACTTTTGGGCTGAGCTTCATTTCTTAACCTGTCGCAATAATTGCACCATTTCTATACGGTTGATTCAATCATGTTTACATCGAGCTGATAGAAATTGTGTGGCGGACAGATTGAATTCAAGTGAATTAAGCGAGAATCTCCCCCCGATTGTGGCTTTGGTGGAGGAGGCTACCCACCCCACGGAATGGAACCAGATGGCTCCGATCACAAGTCAATGTGAATTCCGCAGAGGTGGATAACAACACAAACCCCTCTTACTCTGGGTTTGTGTGAGGAGTATGCCGACCGGGGAGATCGGCACTTGCTTGTTACACGGTATTCTTGGTGCTAACCAATTGCATCGGCTCCTGTTTCACCAGTGCGAATTCGAATGACTTGTTCAATGGGAAGGACAAATATTTTTCCACGTCCCAGATCATCATGGTTTTT
Organism: Fidelibacterota bacterium; assembly: GCA_016844945.1. GTDB lineage: Bacteria > Fidelibacterota > UBA8477 > UBA8477 > JABMPR01 > JABMPR01. Next base: position 29,134 of record JAERTJ010000073.1, read on the forward strand.
TGCAACTGTTGTAATGGCATCAATCACGGCATCTACGAATTCATCGTTAACAGCAATCTCAAGACGAACTTTGTTCAGCAGCGTGATTTCATGAGAGATTCCCCGATATACTTCGGTTACCGGGATTTCTTTTCCCTGCCCCTTGGCATTGGTTACTGTAAATTTGTAAATCTGTTTTTTTAATAACTCCTCTTTGATATCAGGGAGTTCTTCGGGCTGTATAATAGCAATAATAAGTTTCATTTTTTTCTCCTCCTTACTCGGCTGTAAAGATCTGGAAGCCGGCATAAGCTTCTTCCTGATGTTCGCTGATATCTAGACCACGTATCTCCTCAGACTCAGAAACGCGGAGAAGATTGAACGCCTTTAACAGGCTGAATAATCCAAACATGGTTACAAAACCCCATAGTGGGATGACAACTGATCCAATGATTTGAGCAGTCAGGGGATGTCCACCGAATAGACCTGTTGCAATACCCCCCCAGACCCCAGCAAGACCATGTACAGGCCAGGCACCTACTGGATCATCTATTCTAAGTTTTTCTAACAGGATGATGCCTGAAACAACCAGGATACCCGCAACCAGTCCAATGATAATTGACTCACCATTCGTTACAGAGTCGCAGTTCGCTGTGATTCCAACAAGACCTGCCAGGATACCGTTGAGAGCCATGGACAAGTCTGGTTTTTTAAACAGGAACCAGGCCAGGATCATGGCCATTATCCCACCGGCTGCAGCAGCCAGTGTGGTATTCACGGCGATAAGCATGACTGCATCTGTATTTTCTGTACCGACAATGGCCAATTGACTACCGGGATTAAATCCATACCATCCAATCCACAGGATGAATACACCCAGGGTAGAAATGGTTAAACTGTGACCCGGCATGGCTCGGGATCCACCATCTCTTTTAAAACGACCCAGGCGAGGACCCAAAACAATAGCCGCTGCGAGCCCGGCAAAGCCTCCCAGAGCATGAACAACCAAAGAGCCGGCAAAATCATAAAAACCGAGGGCATCCAACCAGCCGCCTCCCCATTTCCAATAACCACTGATGGGGTAGATTATACCAGTCAGGACTGCTGAGTATATGAGATAGGATGAAAATTTCATTCTACCGGCTACTGCTCCTGAAACAATAGTGGCGGCAGTTGCAGCAAAAGCGACTTGAAATAACCAGTTCACCTGGGGATTCAGAACACCTGCTCCGGCTTCACCAGCTTCACCGATGAATCCAAATCCAGAAAATGAAAGAATTCCATTTCCATCCAGGGGGTACATCAGACTATAGCCAACAACATAGAAAAGCAAAGCTCCTGCGCTGAGATCAATGATGTTTTTGAATAGAATGTTTACTGTGTTTTTGGCACTGTTTAGACCTGATTCAAGCAAGGCAAACCCTGACTGCATGAATAGGACCAATACAGCACAGATGAAAAGAAAAAAGTTATCGATGGCATAGGCATTGACTGCTTCAGAGGCATAAGCCATTGATGTCAATCCAAACATGCCTGCAATAGTGAAAAAATGTGTCTTTTTCATTCTAATTATTCCTTAAAGACCTAGAGGCTGAAGCCAAAAACGAGGAAGGATGTTTCCTGCTCAGGGTTCAGTATATATGAAACGGTATAGATATCGCGAGTGGCTGAGACCCCTACGCTTACGAGGTTAAAGTCAGGGTCATCTTTTACTGTGTAGAAACCATTACCCATCCCGAGGGTGACATACCCGTACCCCAACTCCAAATATGTGGAATTATCATCATCACCATTGACGTTGTATGATACTGTGGATGAAACGGGTCCTAAATCCATTCCTGCACTTAACTCGATGATGTGATTACTCAGACTGAGAATATCATCCCCTCCAGCATAGGTGGGGAAAAAATAATCTGTCACCGTTAACGCCACAGGACCTACCTGGGTTGAAATGTACAGATCATTTTCATTCCCTCCCGGTGCTCCAGTTGTTGACCATGCCCCCCAGGCACCAAGTGTGAATACCCCATTTGAGTACTCAAGAGTGGGTTGTACAGAGGCTGAGTTTCCATAGTCTGTTCCACGCCAGACATAGCGGTTAAATACATCTACCCCGACACTGACCTCACCAAAAGCGATACTGATAAGTGTCGTCAAAAAGAGGAGAGCCGTAATTTTCTTCATCTTTGTCCTTCTTGTCCCTTAAAGTTTAAAGCAATCATCAAACACAGGTATAATTAATAAAGCAAAACTCGCTTTGTCAATTAAATTATTAATCTTATGTGGGTTATTTCTTTATATTATACCGTGGATTAGGTTTATCACATAACTTGTTTAGGTATAAAGGGATATATACCTGAAATAGATCAGTTCGATGAGATTAGTGGTTATACTGGGTGATTATTCCTGGAGGAAAATGTGCCAGTCAGGTCGTTTCCAGCTTTCCAGCAGTTGATCAACATCAGACTTAATGGCACGATTTTGCTTTTCATAGCCATCATAAAAAAGAACATACTCCAATTGTTGATCTGCAGTCCCGTATTCTTCGCTGAATTGTTGAATGATAGTATTGCATGGTGTTACAATTCGCTGACCGATCTGAGTTGTTTGAATGTTGAGACCTTCTCCCCCTTCTGTTGGCTCGTAGGCTTTGATAATGAGCTCAGAACAAACCATGGCTGAGTCAGTTCTAAAATCGAAATTTAGATCATAGGGTTTACCAAGTGTTGAAAAGGCATAGGAAATGGCTTTGGCCTTATCCAACTTGGATAATTTGGGGCGCAGTGCGGCTACACCATCACAAGTCAGGGTTGTTTCAAGGCTGTTCAAAATGACACCGGGTGCCAGAGCTTCAATCACACGAAAGGGTGTTCCATCCTCAGGCTCTATTTTGCTCTGTTCATAGGTTGAGCCATATTTGTTTTCCAGGAGAATCTCAAAGTCACCACTAGAGATCCCCTGACCTCTTACCCAGGTTTTGGTCTCCTCATCACTAAAATAAACTTGCCTGTGTTTCGGGGTAGAAATATAGAGAGCTGTGTGCGTCCAGAACCCGGGCAAACCCAGGTTAGTTAACGCCCATTCTTTACGTGTGAAGATGATATCGCCAGGTTCTAAACTGGATTGAACCAGCTGCACTTCTTTTGAAGTCATCAAACTTTGATCAACACGCCATAGCTTTTTACCACCCATGAAGGTTGAGACACTTTTCTGTAGGGGAAGCCAGAATTCAAAGGCTGCATCCTGCATCATTTTTACCCCATTTTCAAAAGTCATGGTGGTTCCGCTGCCCATTCCCATATCGTACAGGTATTCTTCAGCAGATTCAATCCTGACAAGATGTTCAAAGTTTTTGGGGGCTTTGGTCTCAGACATTATGGCATCCAGAGCCACAAATTTTGTCGCCAGAAAGACATTGAGAAAGTGATACTTAAACTGGCGGTACAAGTTCTCCTCCAGCCCATATTGAGGATAGGCTTCATTGAGATAGACATGGATGTTCTCATTATTTTCCATGAGATTCAAAAACTCAAGTGCAGTTTGATATTGGGTTAAAAAAGCGAGGTAATAACAATACATCGCATAATTATCGGATTCTTTTTTATCCAGAAGGAGTGCTTGTGAATGTTTCTGCTGTATATGATCGAGCTGGGCAAGATAGTCCAGAAGGCTACGCCACGTACTCACCAGGGATTCCTTTTCTGCCCTTTCCAATGCTATCGATTCATTACCAGATGATAAACCCCAGGGTTCTGCTTTTTCTTTCGAATAGTCCAGCAATGACCTCAGTCCACCGTCACAGATAATTATGGTGTTGATATCTTCCTGGATCGTGGTTCTAGTGTCCAGATCGGGAAAGGACGATACACAGCTCTGTGCAATCAATCCCAGAAACACACCAAGAATTACTTTTATCTGTATAGGTTTCATCATCAATCCCATTCTCTCGTGCAGCTCATCCGGAGTGCTTAATATGTAGATAACCCTGTAAATTCCTGAAAACGATACAGGATTGTTTTCATGAATCCAGCATCATTAAATTCTGAACAATCTGTGGTGTAGCCAGCCCCTCTGTTCTTCCAGAGATTATCATGATATTCATCAATTTCCCGGAATATAGATGAGTTGGGAGCAAGGGTAAGGAGGACATCTGTTTCCATATTGTAATTCTTTAGGTTCTTTCGCGTAAAGTTTGATGAACCCAGAATCGCAATATGCGCACCGCGTTCCTTTTTGATCAAAGTAAGTTTTGAATGAAATTGTTCACCATGAGTATGATACCAGCGAACCTTAATTTTATCACCAGACTTCTTCTTCAGCTCCTTAACAACCGGTCTGTTGGGCGTGCCATTATGGTGGAAACCAAACCCATCTTTATTGGGGTCAAGAATCAGTCTGATGGCTACCCCTCTATCAGAAGCCTGGAGGAGTGTCTTGATAATTTGTCTGTTTGAGAGATAGAACATGGCGATTTTTACTGTATCTCCCTGGGTCGTTGTGCCAATGTGTTCAATCACAGCTTCGTAAATTTTTCCTTCAGTGATCAGTTGTATGGTGTTTTCCAAAGAAACTTTTTTTGTATCCTCTTTGAAATTTAAAGCAGCTTCACCGGATAGCTTAGAATCTGAAAATTTTGCCAAGCCTTCCTCAGTTCGGTAAATATCCTGCCATAGCTCGCCCTTGACAACCAACCCAATGTTTGAAAAATCGGCACTGGCACTATGGGGGTTAGCAGAGGTCACAACGGAAACCATTTCATCCCTATAGTCTGCGACAAAAACCTTTCTGTGATTTGCCTTAAGATTTATAAAGGCAAGATAACTCCTCAGGGTTACCGGATCCAATTTGTCAGAGAAGGCATTGGGCAGAAAACCATAGCTTGAAGTATTTCCAAACCATTGAAAAAAGGTTCTCCAGACAGGACTATAAAGCGGGTTACTGTCTCGCAAGTGGGTCAGATCAGTCACGATTGTATTGATTCCAGCTACACGCATAGCTTCCAACTCGGGATGGAGAATACCCCCATAAAGTGTATTCACCGGGTCAGTGATAAAATCTATTTCAATCTCGGGGACAGCCCGTTTCCGAGCAATCAACAAGGCACTCAAATCAGCTGAAAGTTCAATGAGACTCCAATCAGAAGGTCCCTTGTATGAGTTGAACAAAAACATATCGATGAGGATATATTTTTCTGCTGTTTCGATGTAGGCAAAAACACTATCAAAGATTTCCTGGTGATGTTGGGTTTCTCCCAGACTATCCTTGAAGGTAAGGTCGACCAAAAATGTCATGTTGGAATCAGCTACGGGATAGACATCACTCTCATAGTAGACACCTTCAGGCAAAGGTTTTAGACCTTGAAAAAGGGCGACCAGACTCAGCCACCCAGCAATAATATAGACATTCATCATAGGCGTTTAAGTTTACCACAAATTATTAGATGATTGAGGTTTTACAACTGTATTTAAAACACTCTCGAGTGGGTCGGCTGGATCACTCTATAAGAAGCTCCTATATCATTTTAATATATCTAGTATATAGATATGATTAGATTCCTATTTATATGGCTGGCTTATCTACTTGACTCCTGTGAGTTATACACTTAAAACACAGGTAGATACACTGTGATATAGATCTTTGGCACATAGATTGTCACAAGCTAGACTATGACATCTGCTACTATCAATTAGTAAGCTGGGTTGGCTCACTCAAGAATTGAACAACTCCATGACAATTGATAGAGAAATTAATGCAGAAAAAATTTGAAAATGACAGGCTAGATATATGAATTTCTCAGAATTATCCAACAAGCGCTGGTTTAGAATAGCATCAGCTATTTTTATCCTACTCATCGGTATCGCCAGTATGGCAATGTTGGCTTCAACTAAGGAAGAAAGTAAGAAAAAGGATGTCACCCAACGTGTTCGTAAGGTGGCAACCACGGAACTTCAGTTTTCGGACCACACTCTACTCATCCATGGCAATGGCAGCATCGAGAGTCAACATGCCCTTGACCTGGTTTCCCTGGTTGGAGGTCAGGTCACATTCTCAAAGGATGATTTAAAAAGTGGAATGTTTGTCAGGGCTGGTGAAATATTGCTTAAGGTTGACGATCGTGAAGCCCAAAATTACACATTGCAGGCTCGCTCTGGACTCATCAACTCAATTGTATCCCTAATCCCTGAACTGGGAGGAAATGCTCAGGCAAAAACCTATGAAAAATGGAACCAATACCTGGAGAGTCTAGGTATGAGCAAAACACCAGATTTACCAGAGATTACTGATTCCCAGGAACGTATTCGCGTATCCATGCACAATATTTTTAATCAACATGCCATGGTAAAGAATGCTGAGATTACCCTTGAGCGACACACGATCCGAGCACCCTTTGATGGATATCTTGCCAGCGATGGTGCCATTACTGGATCCTGGATATCTCCCGGGCAAATTGCTGCATCAGTCATTGACCCCTTTAAACTGGAAATAGCTGTCCCTCTGGCATTATCCGAACTGGAATTACTTTCTGACGAAGAAACGCCAACGGCTTTTATATATCCTTCTGAAGAACCAGATAAAAAGCTTCAGGGTATTTTAAGACGACAGAACGCGCACATTGACAAACGCAGTCAGACCGTGACTATTCATGTTGAGCTTAATAATCCCGACCTGGATCCCGCCTTCCTCCCCGGTAATTATATGGATGTTTATCTCCAGGGAATTCAGCTGGAGAACGTTGACCTACTGCCCCGTGATGTGGTTGCGCCGGGACCCTATATCTATACCATGGAGGACACATTGCTTGCCCGCTACCCTGTGGAAATCCTCGCAACAGAAGGTGATTCAGTCATCATTGCCCAGGGTGATTTTAGTTCTGGTGAAAAGGTCATTACCACCCTTTTGCAGCGTCCTATAATTGGGATGCAAATTGCCCCATTGGATGAAGTTTTACTTGTCGACACTTCCAGCTCACAGCATTAAGTCAAGAACCGAGACCCCATTATGTTAAAAAATTATCTGGAATTTTTCACCAGACACATCAAGATCACAAACTGGATTATGATTGTCATCCTCCTTGCAGGAGCCGCATCTCTGGCATCATTAAATGTACGAGTCATGCCCAAGATGGACCTACAGGGCGTCCAGGTAAATATTCCCTATCCAGGGGCTTCAGCTCGTGAAGTGGAAGAAGGCATCATCACGAAAGTTGAAGAGAGCTTACGTGGGCTGGAAGGTCTGGGACGAATTTATTCAGGGTCTCAAGATGGTTTCGGATGGGTTTACGTAGAGATTTTACCCAGCGTTGAAATGATCAAAGCGATTGATGCAATTCGAAATGCAGTAAACTCTATTGCCACCTATCCCGTGGATGCTGAGAAGCCTGTGATATATCAGGACACCATGTGGCAGCGAGTCGCCATGCTCACCATTTATGGAGACACCGACCTGCTGAATTTAAAGCGTATCGCAGATGAATTCAGGGATGAGTTGACCAAAACAGGTAAGGTTAGCCTGATCCGTTCTTTTGGAACCCCACATCGCGAGATTGTCGTTGAGGTTTCTCCCACCAACCTGGAACGCTATGGGCTCACCATTGGCGATATAGGAAATGCTATTCGGGCGACCAATCTCAACATTTCATCTGGTTCTATCCTCACCAACAGAGAGCGCATTCAGATTCGCTCATATGAAAAGAAATATGAGGCAGAGTATCTGGAAAACATTCCCATCATTTCCAGTATTGAAGGTGGGCAGGTGATGCTCAATGAGATTGCTTCTATTCGTGAGCAATGGCCGGAGAACTGGTTTTATGAAGAAACCGATGGAAAACAAACCATCGACCTGCATGTCATGTACAGCAATGATGAAGATGTGCTGGATATTTCTGACCTCATCGAAGAAAAGATAGAAGAAGTAGAAGCCCGCTATGGTGGTCTCATTCACATAGACCAATTCATCAAGGATACCGACGAGCTGGAAGAACGCATCATGACTCTGGTGCAAAATGGTTTTTTGGGGCTGGTCATGGTATTGATCATTCTCAGTGTTTTCTTGAATCTCAGATTGGCATTCTGGGTTGCCCTGGGTATTCCCATTAGTTTTATGGGGACCTTTTTTCTACAATGGATGATGGGAATCACCATCAATGAAATGAGTTTATTTGGACTCATTCTGGTCCTGGGAATTTTGGTTGATGACGGCATTGTAATCGGGGAATCGATCTTCTCAATTCGGGAGCGTGAGGGTAAGCTTGGAATTCAGGCTGCTGTTGCAGGTACGCTTGAAGTGATCAAACCGGTATTTATCTCCATTCTGACCACTATGGTGGCGTTTATGCCATTCTTTGCCCTGTATGGTGATCTCCGCAATTACACCTGGCAAATTGCTTTTGGAATTGTGGTGGCTCTGGGTTTCTCACTGATTGAAGCATTCATCATTTTACCTGCTCATCTTGCTCACAGCAAAGCACTTACAAAGCCAGTAGGTGAAGGTGTTTCCAGCCCCCTACGACGTAAACTTGAAGCGAAAATCACTCACTTTATCTCAAATGTTTATGGACCGTTCCTAAAAACGATCATGGCTTATCGCTGGAGTGTGGTAGCCGCCACAGTGGCGGGTATACTGATCATGGCTGGAGCTTTTGCAGGCACCCATATCAAAGCCCAATTCTTCCCCGATATTGAGGCACCTTATGCCCAGGTCAGGATAGAACTTCCACTTGGTATTAATACCGATATTGCCAATGATATTCGCGATGAAGCCATTCAGAGATCTGTAGAATTCGGTGCGACCCGTGGTATACCGGAAAAAGGATATGATAATGCTATTTTAAGTCAACACTCGTGGATGAATGGCAACACCATAAGTATTTTTATGGTACTCATTCCTGCGAAGGATAGAGATTATACTGTTAAAGCCTTTTCAGACGAGTTGAGTGCCGCTCTGGGCGAATTCCCTGATGCTGAGAACATTCAAGTCGGGAGCTTCAGTTTTGGGGGAAGCCCCATTTCAGTCCGTTTTCTTTCCATGGATTTTGATCAGCTATTAAAAGCCAAAGAACTCATGAAAGAGGAGCTGAAAAAAATTGACGGTATTAAGGATATCAGAGATGATACACCATTGGGAACCAATGAATTTGTAGTTACTCTAAAACCCAAGGGCAAGGCTCTGGGGCTTACTTTATATGATGTATCCAGCCAATTGCGACAGGGATTTTATGGCCAGGAAGCCATGCGTCTGCAGCGTGGTCGTGACGAAGTAAAAATCTGGGTCCGTTTTCCAGAAGCCGATCGTCAGAGTGTCTCTCAGATGGAAAACCTGAAAATCCGTACACCATCTGGTAGCTTCGTGCCATTTAAAGAGATTGCAGACTATCGTATGCAGCGCAGTCTCCAGCGAATCCGTCATGAAGACGGCTATCGTGCTGTTTCAATTCATGCCAATATGGACTATAACAAAAATGATCTAACCGTGGTTCAGGAGGAGTTGAATAAAGAAATAATTCCACGGGTTTTATCCCAGGTTGACGGGGTAACCACAGCTTATGGTGGACAGAATGAGTTTGTGAGACGGTCCACTGAATCTATCCAGTTCACCTTGATTCTTGCAGTGGTAGTTATGTTTACCATCCTTATGTTTCTTATGAAATCCTATGCTCAGGCTTTTCTTGTAATTGGCTTAATCCCTCTGGGTACAGTCGGTGCCGTTGCAGGACATGCACTTATGGGGTTACCTGTATCGTTTCTGTCATTCCTCGGAATTATCGCATTAGGTGGTATAATTGTGAATGATTCGGTCGTACTTATCGACCGTTACAACAACCTGAAACGGAAGGGTGATTTGACCCCAACAGAAGCCATTTACACAGCAGGGATACAACGATTCAGACCGATTCTCATGACGACGCTTACCACCGCTGCAGGTTTGGCACCTCTGATTTTTCAAAAATCAGAAGGTGGACAATTCCTCGTGCCCATGGCAGTTGCAGTTGCCTTTGGTGTCATCTTTGGAACTTTCCTGACGCTTCTCATGCTGCCGGCGGTATTACTCATTATTGATGAGGATTTACCTTCTATGCGATCAAAGATTTCAAGTTGGTTCAGGGGTAGCGGTTGAGTTTTTGAGTTAGAGCACCTTCCCATAATACAAACCGCTAGAGTGATCTCTCCTGGACTCTCAATAAGTGCTTTCCATGAAGTACAGTTGAGCTGGCTTGCACAAAGAGATTCCATAGTATGAGACTATTTACTCACCCTGGATGATTGGTATATCAAAATTTTTTGCTAGATTGGTCTATGCGAACGCCTGACCCATTTACACTTATTATCTTCGGCGGAACTGGAGATTTGTCTCATAGAAAACTCTTTCCCGCACTATATAAATTATTTCTCCAGCAGCGACTCCCACAACGTTTTAAGGTTTTGGGGCTAGGTCGAAACGAGATCTCAGATAAAGTTTTCAGAGAGCAACTCACACACTCACTCAGTGATGATACTTCCGGTTCAAGTGAACGCGAGCAAATTCAATTCTTTCTCCAGCACGTCCATTTTCAACAGCTTGACATGTCTCATGCAGATGATTTTCAACACCTAAAGCAACGGGTTCATAGCTTTGATAAGGAGGTTCGAGATAACCTTCTTTTCTATGTAGCTACAGCACCCTCATTCTTTTCCTCTGTCGCCCGAGAACTAACCGCGCTGGGGCTTCATAAGGAAGATGTTGGGAATCAATGGCGGCGTATCATCTTTGAAAAACCTTTTGGCAATGATCTTGAGTCAGCCCGACAGCTAAACAATGAACTACTTGCCTGCTTTAAGGAAAACCAAATATATAGAATCGATCATTACCTGGGGAAAGAGTCTGTCCAGAATATGCTGGCGTTCAGGTTAGCCAATGGCTTGTTTAAGCCTTTATGGAATAGGCAGTTTATTCACCACATAGAGCTTACTGCAGCAGAAAGTCTCGGTGTTGAAGACCGAGGTGCTTACTATGATCCTTCTGGTGCCATGCGGGATATGGTACAAAATCATTTACTTCAACTGCTGGCAATCATTGCCATGGAGCCACCTTCACACTTCGACTCAACCTCAATTCGTGATGAAAAAGTCAAAGTCCTTAAGTCCTTGCGTCCCATCACTGAAACAGAGATTCCGACTCACACGGTGAGAGGTCAATACATTGCCTCTACCATCCGTGGTGAAAGAGTTCCTGGTTATCGAACTGAACCTGATGTACCGGAAAGTTCTTCAACTGAGACCTATATTGCTCTCAAAGCGTATATCGATAATGAACGATGGCAGGATGTTCCCTTTTATATCCGTACCGGGAAACGTCTCCCTACGCGCGTCACTGAAGTAGTCATTCATTTTAATGGACCTGGTCACCAGATATTCAACGATATTGACACACAAAGTATGGGTGGAAACCAGCTTGTGCTGCGAATACAACCTGATGAGGGAGTTCTTTTGAAGTTTGGGTTAAAAGTACCTGGAGCCGGATATCAAATAGCCCCCGTCGGAATGGATTTTCATTATTCTGATCTGAGTGAGTCAGAACTTCCAGAAGCATATGAAAGGCTGATCCTGGATGCATTAATTGGTGATTCCACGCTCTTTTCCAGAGCCGATGCTGTTGAGGCATCCTGGGCATTTGTGGACCCAATCATACACTATTGGAACACACATTCAGAGAGCAAGTTATATGGATATCCAGCAGGAACCTGGGGTCCGCCAGAAAGTCTTGACCTTTTCGAGGAAACAGAAGAAGATTGGCGCTATCCCTGCAAAAATCTCAGTAGTGATGACAGTTATTGTGAGTTATAAATGAAACGCGCTAATATTTTTCCAGATATTGAACAGTTAAATACCGCTTTGGCTCGGAAAATAGTGGATGTGCTTGAGAATGACCTAAAAGCTGGTGATCAAACCTTAAACCTGGCACTTTCTGGCGGCAGAACACCTATTGGTTTATTGGCTCGACTAATCGAGAAGCACAGTGAATCAAACATATGGCCGCATGTTTGTGTGTATTGGGTAGATGAACGTCATGTCCCTTTTGATCATCCCGAGAGCAATTATGGAAACGCTCGACCTTTCATTGAAGCGCTTGGTATTCCCCAGGGTCAAATCTATCCTATGGGGGAGAACCCAGATACAAGCGAGGCTGCGCGAGAGTATCATAAATTAATTAGCGGTATTCAGACTGATGGTAATCTTGGTGATTCGCTTTTTAATTTGACACTGTTAGGCCTGGGTCCAGACGGTCATTTCGCATCGCTGTTTCCAGGGACTGACCACTTAAATGACTCCGTATTGGCTAAAGCGGCTATCCAACCCGAATCAGGGCAGTCTCGGATAAGCCTGACACTACCAGCGCTGAATCGTTCCCGATGTTGCATTTTTATGGCAAGCGGGGGATCAAAAGCAGAAATTATATCCAAGATTTTTACTCTCGGCAAAGATTCTCGCTACCCTGCATCTCTGCTTGATACAACTAAACCGGCTCTCTGGTATATGGATGAGGCTGCAGCAGGACTATTGGATCTTGGATCAACCTCGTAATTGACCCATTGACAGGCTCACTGTCCAGGGACGGCATCAATCCTCATCCCACTGAAAATCTTCATCAACAACCTTCCACATGTACCATGATGCAACAGACCGATACGGTTTCCAATGTTCTGTGAGTACAAGCATTTCAGCTGGATCAGGATGATGATCAAGTTTGAAGAATGCTTTCAATCCATTCTTTATCCCCTGGTCATTTAATGGTAAAATATCCAGACGGGCAAGCGTGAAAATCATAAACATATCAGCTGTCCACTGTCCCACACCACGAATGCTGGTGAGTCTGGCTGAAACATCCTCATCTGACAGGTCATCCATATCGTTACCCAGAAAATCAGGGTCAGAGAAGGCCTGGGCAATTCCCACAACATATTCAGACTTGCGTTGAGATAGACCTGCCTGTCTAATTTCGGCTGGGCTCGCCTGTGCAAGCACCTGAGGAGAGGGGAATTCTGTATCTGGAAATAGTGCCAGAAAACGCTCACGGATTGCCCGCGCCGCCTTCCAGGATATCTGTTGGGAAATTATGGAACGGACCAGAGCCTGGTAAGGGTCTCCACCGCGCCCTAATTCAGGGGGACCAAAAATGTCAATGAGTCTTTTTAGCTTTGTGTCAGATTCAGCCAACTTTCTACTGGCTGTCTTCATAATCGACTTGTGGGCTATTTCCTCTTGGGGGGTATTCATTATTATAGCTCTCCATTTAATGACAATTGACTGCTTCATTCGATTCCACAGGTCTGCTACCTCGCGCAAAAGTAGCACGGAATGACTCTTTAAGCATGAGTTTTACCAAATTCAAGATAAATTAATATCTTGATAATGCTTGCCTTAACTAAATGTGATAATTATTATCACATGAATCAATTTTATACAAGCGGGGATATACAGGATAGGGATATCAGTGTCTTCACCTGGTACGTTCATTTTAACAGTGGATACAAACTTTACTGTATGAATCATTCAATGAGGAAAGGGATCGATAGATATGAAATCATTTTTAACCATTCTGAAATGGATTAGTGGCGGTTTAGGTATACTCGTGATATGCTTCATCATTTTTGCAAACGTTCGGGGTGGTCGAACTTTTGATGCCCCACTACCAGACCTTGCCGCAAGCCAGGATTCTTCAGTAATTGCACGAGGTAAGTACCTTGTATATGGACCCGGTCATTGTGCCACCTGCCATATGCCCATGGATAAACATGCTGAAGTGGAAGCTGGTGCAGAATTACCCCTGATCGGCGGTTTTGAACTAGCTATTCCGCCAGGGATTTTCCGAGCTCCTAATCTAACACCAGACGTCGAGACGGGTATTGGTTCTTTCAGTGATGGTCATCTAGCGCGTGCTTTGCGATACTCAGTGAGAGAGGATGGCCGATCTCTTTTTCCCTTTATGCCCTTCCAGGATATGAGTGATGAAGATATTGTCGCGATTATCTCATTCTTACGCTCACAACCCCCTGTTCATAACCCTATGGAGACAACGGAGTTATCGTTTTTAGGGAAAACTGCGGTAGCATTTAATCTCATAGGACCTGTGCATCCTACAAAGACGCCGCCTCGTGCTGTCAAGATAGATTCGACGATTGAGTATGGTGAGTATGTTGCCAACGCCATTGCTAACTGCAGGGGGTGTCACACCACGCGAGACTTGAAAACCGGAGCCTTTATTGGTATTGATTTTGCCGGTGGGATGATCATGAAAGATGATCCAATCGCGAACGGCTACTCCTTCATTTCTCCGAATATCACACCTCACCTTACAGATGGAGTGATGACACATTGGAGCGAATCAACTTTTATTAATCGATTTAAAGCAGGTCGGATTCACCAGGGATCACCCATGCCCTGGGGAGCTTTTTCCATTATGACTGACCTAGAGCTGAAAGCGGTTTATCGCTATCTACAAGCCCTTGATCCTGCTCCCGGGAAGTTTACAAAAACAGTCTTTGCCCCAGGAGATGTGCTTCCGGGTTAACTTAAATTCAGCTGTAATGACCACTATTTCATCAAAAGTAATTTGATGGTTTGGCTGGATCCATTCACCGTCAATGCAGCAAAATAAATTCCGGTTGCAGCGTCTTTCGGAGTCCACTCTACCTGAAACTGCCCCGCCGAATGATGCCCTTCAATCAAGGTCTCAAGTCGTTGCCCCAGCACATTGAATATTTCAATTTTCACGGGACCGGATTGACCTAATTCATAACGCAAGGTAGTCGTTGGGTTAAAAGGGTTGGGATAATTACTAAACAGGTTGAAAACTGCTGGTTTAACATCTGACTCCATCACCGAAACGGGTGGATCCACAGCATTTGGACCAACGTCTGTTGCGGTTAATGGTCTTCTCGTGATGGGATTGATTGAGTACTCATCTGCTCCAACATCGTTGGGGGTAATACGTGATTGTCCATGAATATCCCGTGTGATGTTCAGGTGGCTGGTAAGAGCCGCATTAATGGCTGGACTACTGGCACTCAAAAACCACAAACTGTCGCTTTCCGTCGCCGCATATTCCAGCATGGGATCAATTTGATTGATTTCAGTTGAAGTTGCTGCCATTCCCAGAGCAAAGCCGTTTTGGGGATACATGATATTGCCTTCCCAGGTAAAATTGTTAGGCTGGTTTATGATTTCGATGAGATCCCCTTGTCCACCAATCACAAGATTATTGACCATAGTCACATTCCGGGGCTCTCTGGTCCAGGAATTATCACCGCGTCCATATCCTATCTCAATGTTTGAGTAATTATTGACCAAGGTGTTGTGTGCAATGGTGGCATTATCGACTCGCCAGTGGGCACTGAGAGATCCAGTATCTGTATCTCCATTTGTAAGCGTAATGGCTGCATCCCAGCGATAGCCTGTCAGCCCTTCAAAATAATTGTTATATATTTTGTGGTTGCGGGCATAAATACGGACACCGCCTGTACCGACCTTTCCCTCACCCAGAAAATAATTGTCATGCACCACAGAGCCATCCCCATGCCGCAATGAGACAGTACCCTGTGAACTTCTGATGGTGTTATATCTAACTGTATCCTTACAACTCTTAATTGAAATGATTTCAGGGTCACCATCGCAATCTTCAAACAGGTTGTACTCGATAAGTGTGAATCCATCTGTGAGAGACAGTTGACTCCAGCCTACACGAATGGCTTCCATTTCATTGTCATGACGGGGTCCAATATTATAGAAATAGTTATGATCGATACGGTCATGTTGAGAGACATTGTCTCCACCATCAATGGTGATAAAATTGCCCAGCTGGTGTTTATCCCTGAAGGTATTGTGATCGATCCGGTTATGGTGGCTGAGTAGGGTGGCATCGTCCCAGACACCCCCAATATAAACCCACTTACCACTCTCGCCTTCTGTCTCTGTTAACTGAAAGGTGTTGCGGGTGATGCGGATATTATTGCTGGCTTCAAGCTTAATTACCGTGTACCGATCAGAAGTAAATCGAAAACCCTCAATTTGAATGTAAGCTGCCCGTCTCAAATTGAAATATGACTCACCAGCAATGACGGCCTGACCAATATTTGCAGCACGGATAATGATAGGCTGTCCTGGTAGGCCTGCCTTGTCCTGGATGGAAATGCTACCCGGATCATAAGTTCCATCAGCCAGTTCAATAATATCCCCAGGACGAAGATCATCATCTTCACAGATATCTTCAAAATCAGTTGCTGTTGAAACCTCATATATAGTCGGTGGTGTATCATCATACACAACCGTAGCGCCTATCTGCATGTCACTTGTTACCAGGAAGGATTGCTCCAGATCCGTTCCTGACAAATCATCAGTCCATCCTGTATTCATATAACTGGGAGGGAGGCACAAGCTGGCGGTTACTTCGGTCAGGTTATAGTAGATACCTCCTGGTGGATCCAGTGATATTGTACCAAATGCGGGCTGGGTGACAGTAACAGTATATTGTGCAGGAGGATTATCGGGGTCGATTCCAACAGTGGCTCCGATCTGCATATCCGAGGTAATGGTAAATGTTTTTTCCAGCTCGGTACCGCTGAGATCGCCTGTCCAGCCCTCATTGAGATAGCCCTCAGGAAGGGTGAATGTGGCTGTGACTTCGCTACTATCAGGGTAGACATCCAATCTGGATCAAGACTTATTGAGCCACTGTTGGGATCCTCAACATCAATGGTATGAGTAATCAGTAGGACAGGGAAGGTGACGTCTGGGATAGGTGTTGTGCTGATGTATATGTCATCCATATCGGCATCGAGACTCCCTGATGCACTGTCATATCCCAGGTTAAACCTCAGACCATGATACTCTTTAACCCCGGCAGGTCGAGTTCCAGAGGCTGTTGGTGTATAGGTTTCTCAAAAGGATGCAGATACTGCTTCCCTTCCATTAAAAATGACCTGGTAGCCAGCATTGTTATAGTCGACCCGAGCACTGATACGATTCCATGTACCAAACGTATAATTACCAATGTACGCTCTTGACCCACCATTAAATATCTGGGCTGTACCACCACTCCCTTCCGGCGTATCGAATTCAATCACAAAGGTGCGTTTCTCACTTCCCCCAAACAAATCATACCCACTGATGGCAAAGTCTTTTTCTGCCATAGCGTTGATCTTTACAAACATATCTACATATACAATACCTGTCACTCCTGGCTCAGAGCTGCCATAGCTAATGTTGTGCACCACCATTGATTGACTGTTTGCAACAAAATTTAAACTTTGAGATCCAGTATGTACCCGTGATGCCTCATTGACCACAGTTGCAGTTCCAGTCTCGATGTCCCAATCACCCTGACCGTTGATACTACCAAGAGCATTTGATTCAAAGGAAGTGATGAGGATGTCTTGCGCATTCAATTGTAGAACTGATAGTAAGGATAATACTGTAATAACTAGTGTGCTTTTGTGGATTCTGTTAATCTTCAAGGGGTTTCCCCTATAATTCGTTTTTAACTGCAAAATAACCAACCAATAATGTGTATGACAACATACACATTATTGGTGCATGATGCAATTTGAATGTTTGTTAAGACTCGGGTGAATTCAGTGATGGGGTCGTCTTCTGGACATTGAGCCTGCCTGTGGGTCATGGCTTAGATAGGTTTTAAAAGTCGACACCTGTTTGGCTGCGCTAAAAACAGGTGTGGGTTAACCCGTCTTTGTGAGAAACGCAGTGACGAAGCAATCCCCTATTCGAAGATCAACTAAAGAGATCGCCACGTCCTGGCAGACTCCAGCCTATGCCTTCTGAAAAAATTATGCTACGGCGGACAGGCTCAGGAAGACAGGGGCTGGGTTATTCTGAGAGAATTAACTCCACTAATTGAACCACATCCAACACGTCTAGGTGTTCGTCATTAAGAAGATCAGCACTTTCAAACTGTATAGTACTTGGTGTCTCAATAAACAACGCAAATTCAATGAGCAAGGTGATGTCGAGGATGTTTATCTGATAATCACCTGTCACATCACCCAGGGGTGGGACACCATGGATTACCTCAAGATTTACATTAATAGGAATTTCCGGAATATTACTCGAATTGGAGCTTAGCATAAGTGGTAGAGAGAAGGTACCCTGGTTAAACCCCCGCGTATCAACATCTACCCTGAACACACCTGATTCGGCTGGCTCCACACTTCCAGACCAGGCATTAACTTTGAGCCAGCTCAACTGTCTGTGGATCAAAATTGCCGATCCTGCAGAAATATCATTATCCGTATTATAGTAGACTTGTAACCCCTTAGTCTTGGTTTCGTTCTGAATACCAACGGTAGAACTTCGCCGGGTACCTGCCATCTCCAGGTATTGGAAAAGAATGTCACCGTTTGCTATAAGCACCACCTCAAAGGTATGGCGATCATTGGTGTTAAATTTAGGAAAATCATCCCAACACACGACAGCAGTATCTACACCATTTGTCCAAAAATACGGCACACCTTGAAGACCAGCATTATTATTCAGGTCATCCCACCAGGGAGCAATCAGAGCTGCTGGGGCAGCTCCATTGGGCAGAGTTAAGTTTGCCCAGGGGTATTCATCACTAACAAAGGACATGGTGCCATTACTACTAAAGAAAAAACTGGTATAGATCTCTGAAAAGAATGGAAATTCAAACCCAATTTCAAATGGACCAATGGAGGAATCATCGGGATCACCCGTGAAGGGTCTTTCATTCTCTGGCTGTGATATATCTACCCAGGCAAACGTCGGTCCGCCAACATCATCCTGGTCTAACCATTCATAATCAAACAAATCTCTGACCTGGGTTTGATAGGCTGAACCATCTGGCTCCGCCCCACCCTTTACGAATTCATAATCAGCTAATGGGTTAGATGCTGGTAGATGTTCAGGCTCATTTATCGGGGCAAGACTATAGACCAGGGGGGATCCACCATTGTTAGTAATTGTAATAGAATCAGAAGTTGAAGACCAGGGATTCAAAACAAAATTGATGTTGGTCTGACTTAAACCCATCTCAGAAGCAGGATAACGCTGAGCTCTCTGTGTCGTATAAAGGAGGGCTTGTTGAGAACGTAATTCGCCAATACTGCGGTCTGCTATATTGTTGTAGCCCACCTGAAGACCCGTACGATAATCCGGCGATTCAATTCCAGTGGTGGAAAAATTGGTCCAGGTATCATAATTATAATAATCTTTAAATTGCATCTTGATCATGTTATCGCCCGTGCTAGTGGGATGGCTGTCAGTGTTGTAAATGATGACCTGAAAATTCAAGGTCGAGAAGACATCCAGATTGCGCATCCTGCTCCACTCTATAATAAACCGATCATCAAAACTTTTATAACTCACACCTCCAGGATCGGTTAACAAATCATCCCAAAAAGGGGCTATCATGGCATTCGGTCCGGAAGCTGCTGGAATCACACGGTTATAGAAACTGACTTCTGGTGTATATCCAAGAGCCAACCAACCATTTGAGCAGACTGTCATTGCATCATAATCCTGACCATAATATGTCACGGTAAATGGTAGATCCATTTGAACAATTGCATCGTCTTCTTCATATAGATCTGAAATGGCTAATCTGCTGCCCTCGCCTCCCAACTCTGGGTCAATTTCCAACCAGTCATATTCCGGCGCTAATGAATAGGAAACATCCATGTCATCATACACTCGGTATCCATAACCATCAGGACTTGAGGGTGTAAAACGATTGATTTGCTCAATGGTTAATTCTGCGCTTAGCGTATCAAATCTCATCCCATTTTCGCTGATGAATTCCAAGTCCAACACTTCTCCTGGAAATATTTGATCCGAAAGAACCAGCAACACGTCTGACTGAGTTGAGACAGTTTCATCCACTTCAATAGCTGGACAGGTTATCCCTTGACCACCTGTCGAAATAAGGGGGTGTTCAACAGGATTTAATATTGTTTCAGGGCAGGCCAGACCACCCTTGTTACGAACATTCAAGCGAATACGAATTGAATCTCCAGCCACTAAAGCACCTGAGACCATATCAATGTCAGCTATCTGCAATGCAGGAGCCTGTATTGGAAAGCTCCTTTCCCAGTTATAGCGTATAATTCCTACTTCCGCCTTGATTTTCAATTCTATAACCTCGCCATGTCGGGCATTGGCGTGAACATCAAAGTCGAAAATATCTTCCAGATCCATGCTTGCATCTGAATGGAAGTTTTCAATTACATAAATAGAGTCAGTGATCATACAGCCTTCACTTGTACTGGAGAGGGTCAGCAAAAGGGACTCGATGGTCTCTCCCTGATTGTTAAGGGTAAGATCAAGCCCGTGATTCCCACCAGCTTCAAGTATTCCCGAAGGGCTAATACCCCAGCCAGAATAATCAAGCGGATTCACATCATCCGTAATGGGAATGGACATTAGATATGGATCTAAGTTTTTGCCAGTGATGGTGAGATTCAAAGTCGTGTCCGCTCCAGAGTATATGGGTAGTGTTACTCGACCGGAAGCATCCGTTTTTGAACCCTGGGCATTATCATCATTCAGGAGATAGACAAAAGCATTAGCAATTCCAGCACCCATTTCATCCTGAACGGTCAGTGAGATGTGATCATCACTCCTGTTGAGCAACGTTGGATGGTCTACTGTTAGTTGCTGTGGTGTGTCTGTCCAGATTGCCATCCCGGGGTCACCCAGAATAACATAGACATGATGATAGAATTCTGCGGATTGTCCAAAGGGCAGATATTCACTCTGGTAGTAATTCCGCCACAGATTCAATTTTCCATGCCATAGCGCCGGTCCCAACTCATTCATCCCCAGATCAAAGATGCCTGAGTACAGCCCCACGTTGATCACATTATTAAACTGGGTATGGGTATGAACCTCACTGGGACCAATAAAGGCAACTGCACCCTTTGGAACACTTGATGTGCCTGCTCGAATCCATTTCTCACCAAAAACCGGGTCAACTGGCGCTGCAAAATTTCCACCGCCACAGACAATGCTGGTGACGATTGGCAGCTTAAAACCATTATGAAGATTGTTGATATCAGAATTATAAAAATAGGGTCCAATCCAGTGATCCCAGGCACCCAACCCACGATAATTTACAAAGCCCACACCATTGGTAATGGGTGTACTGATATTCGTGAGACTGCTTTGCATGGGATAATAGGCTGTATCAACCTGCGTGAAGCCATTTTCGATAAGTTTTCGACCAACCCAGTTGTTGATATGCTGGGTAGATATGGCAGCAGTGACCGTACAAACCAGAAGCCCTCGTTTAAACCATTCTGGATCCTCCAGATAGGGATCGCGTTCATACTTGAGAATCTTATTTCTTAGGGTAATCAGCTCACCGATTGTGTCCACAGATAGTCGCCCCACCCAGGCTTCCGGAAAACTGTCATCTCCATCCAATAATACATAGGGGTGATCGGTTACCAGAGCTTCATTATCTGGATTGTAAACATAAAAGCCACCTATCCCCCGGTCTTCATCGCCAATGAGCAGCACGTATTGAGGTGGATCTTCCCAGGTATCGTACGCAGTCTGAATAAATGATTTAATGGTTGTGGGAGAATTCCCGGAAACATTGGTGTTCACTACTGTAACCGGGTGCCCCTTGCGTTCTTTCCATTCGACAAGTGGCTCTAGATACGGTTCATATAGAGGAGGTGTAATGATCAGATAATGTCCAAGCTGATCGTAAATATCCGCTTCGTCAATGATGGATAAAGGATTGCCCCCTTCATCAATGGTGGATAGGTTGCTTGTAGTAATTCCTGATATTTGAACTTCCAGATGTTCCGCAACACTGGTTGTTCTATTATTCCTGTCAAGCATGACCGGGGTGATGGTTAATGGCAAAAAGGTTTGTCCGCGCATTGTTACGAGCTGACCCAGTTTGACCATTGGCTTCTCTACAAAGTGTGTTGCATCCCAATCAAAATTATGAATAATCGTAGATGGGTCTGATTCCTGCCTTCCAGGTGGTGTCAATTTCAGGTAGCCCGCGGGAAGGTGCTTTGTGCTCGTACTCAACAATGTTACCTGGGGATTCTCCACAGAACGCACTGGGATTAATTGAGTGATTGTGGGTAATGCTGGATCGCCAGGTTTCCCGGTAAGACCATATCCCCCCTGGTAAAAAGATTCAGGTTTTGAAAGTAGCTCCGTCCACGCCGATGTTTGAACCGTTGTAAAATCGAGGTTGACTATCACTCCATTTGCTACGTTTATGAGTTCCATACCGGGACGCATATTCTCCAGCGCCAGACCACTGACGGTCCATAAAAAGGTCACAACCAGAAATATTTTTTGTGCTTTATGCATGAATTCCAAGGAGTGTTTATTGATCGCTAATTAACAGTTCATAATCATGACATTTTTTATATAGAATGAATAGTATCTGTAGGGATGTTTGTATACAAGGAGAAATAAAGTAGAGTTGGATTTGTGATAAAGCGTGTTGGGAGAAAGGTACAGGGGTATAAGGTGGAAGGGGGGCATTTCGTTTAAGCGTTTTGGACAAGGGAGGGATACTTGTTGTCCCTTTGATATGACGCTGTTAATCTTTAACGCAGCGAATGGAATAGCCTGTGCTTTTAAGGTAGTAGTCTCTTTCTATGGCGGACGAGCTATAGTCAAGTTTACGATAGTAGGCGTAACCACTATTGTATTGGGTGTCTGTCCAGAAGTAGCAGCTCTCCCCTAGACTAAAATACCCATGATAACTGTAACGAAAGCCACCAGGCAAGGCACTCATTCCACTCTTATTATTGCCCTCACCATTCAGATACCAGCCCCAGGTGGATTTCAGGGCATCACCCAGTTGCAGCTCACTGCCCCGCCACTCTGTACTGTTCAGTTCAGAAGTATTGAGCCCCATATACGCTTCCAATTTTTTCCATTCACCATCTGTGGGAATATGCCACCCTTCAGGCGCTAAACCCCTGGTGTCATTGACTGCATTCCAATTGTACAGATACCCATAGGTAGTAGCATGGGACTCGTTATCACCATAAGTGGTATAAGCTCCACTGGCGAATGAATGCCACTCCGAATCGGCAATGTTTGTGGAAATTGAATCTCCGTTGCGATAGTGGGTGACTCTCAGATTATCTGCCATCCAGGTCTGTCCATCTATGATGACTGATTCATATGTGTTCCCATCAATATCAGATAGTGACGGACCCTTGCTATACTCGAATTGCCCGGGTTGTTCACACCCCATTAAGACAAGGGATATGATTATGATAAATCTGTGGATCATTTTGAAGACTCCAGACTCCCCGGGTTGCTTGTAAAATAGATTGTCGTTCCGGGAAGTCCTATCACCTACCTTGTTAAATTGACCCTTGATGTGTTAGATGAAAAAAATGCGTTTTATCTCAGAAGGATCATTTTGATGGTCTGTTTATGAGATCCTGCCTGTAATCGACAAAAATAGACACCTGTGGGTAGTTCTTGTCCCCATTGATCTATCCCATTCCACTCAAATGCATATCTCCCGGCTGGATGCACACCATTTTGAAGTGTTTTAACTTTTTGCCCCTTAACATCGAAAACATCCAGGCGAATCCGTGCTTGTTCATTGAGTGTGAAGCGAATCGATGTACTTGGGTTAAAGGGGTTGGGGAAATTGTGCTCGAGGTGGAATTTTTCCGGTAACAGGTTTACCCAGGTGGAAGATGTTGGATAAGTCCATTGATAACGCCAATCGTTTATCCATTCCAGCTCATCTTCACCCCAATTCTGAAACACTGCCGTCAGCTGGTTACCATCGACATCATATGTTTTGAGTTTACGCTTACTGTCATACCAGACTGCTGCATCATAATCCCAATCCTGATGTCTTAAGAGCACCTCAAAACCATTATCATCCCAGGTATGCAATCGTTTTTCAACATTGTACCAGTCATGCCCAAGCCATACCTGATCAATCTCGGAAATCAACTCATTGGATTCTGCATAGCTATAAGTTGTGCGCTGAAGGCTCAGCCACTGGGAGCCATCCCAGACCTGAATCAGCCATTCAGTCCGATCATCATTTGAATTGAGCTCAAAACTATGGAGTGAATCTGGCATCCAGATGTCGTCATCATAGTTCCAGAGCTGGACCTGGCTAGAGACCAGGGCGTTATTCAACCCATAGTCATAAACCATGCGAAAATCATTCAACCAATAATCAACCACCCAAGTTCTGTGAACTTCCACAGACAACCTATCTTCAGCATCATAAACATAGAATAGTTGTTCCCTGTCTTCCCAAGTGCTGTTATTCAAAACCTGAAGTGTTCTATCTATCAATCTAGAACTACTATCATAGCTAAAGAGGTGCCGCCACTCATTAAACCACTCTGAAACCAGTCCGGTTTGATACACCTGTTGTTCTAATAATCCTTGATCATCATAGCTCCACAACAAACGCCAATCATTAAACTGAATACCCGAACTGATATAATACCGTGCTGATTCAACTTGTTGACCCTCCACATTATATTGATACACCTCTTCATATTGATGCAACCAGCTTGATTCGGTCCAGCGGAAAATGTTCAGGGATTCGGCCGCCAGGGTTGTCATCTCACGTGTCAATTGATGCTCCCCAGGATGTTTTATGGTAAGAGGAAGCAGGTTCATCTGGGGTACGTTATCATGGGTTCGCTCAGTGGATTGCCCAACAACTGACAGGCTGAGTATCAGAGTTAAAACTGCCGTTTTTAAAGTTCGTAATGCCATTTATCCCACGGTACCTCTATATAATTCAGTCATGAATTTAGTTTAATTCTTAGGGTTGACCATGCTTTCTGTAGGTGATGTTAGTTTTGTTGTACAAGAGAATGACTGGAGGTTCTGAAGGTAAATCAAGCTGTTCTTGTAAGTAGCACATTGAACCAAACCTGTTCCCGGTCTGTTCTTTGATCTTTGGTGAACCAGGATTTATCAATGAATAATTTTTGTGTGAGTATCTCCTCAAACGAAGTGAGAGTTTGATCATTAAAGAATCGACCGGATCGTTCACCTTCGAAGTCGCTATATTTAAAAGAACAGTAGAAGACCCCATCATTTCTTAGCATACCGGCAAGCTTATCCAGGGCAGAGATAAGCTCTGGGGTAGATAAGTGTAACAGGGATGCGCTGGCCCAGATTCCGGCAAACCTCTCCTCTGTTTCAAAGTCTTGAATCCTGGTTTCAATGACATCACAGCGGGAGTATTCACGTGCATGTTTAGCGAGTTTATGACTGGGCTCCAGCCCTAGAGGTTCATAGCCTCTGGTTGTGAAATAGTGAAGGTCGCGTCCGGAACCACAACCCACATCCAGGATATTGCCCCCTTGAATCATCCGTTTTTCAAAGGCTTTATACAGGGGTGTCATATCTATTGAGAGTGTATTCTCAATAAATGTTCTGGCATTTTGATCATAGTAGTTCATGATAAAAGTCTGGATAATGGGTTCATTAAAAGTTGATCAATTCTTCAATCTGTTTTGGTGTGTGGGTTCCAATTGATACCATCCCAGGCAAGAACCTTATCAAGGTAAAAATCAATTGAATTCCTGGAGTAATCCTCACCGAATCGATTTCAGCGGGTACTGGTTCCAATTCTTTGATTAAATGGGGTGGTGGATATTCTTCCCCATTAAACGATAAGGGATCAGTGGGAATAACATCATTATAGCTCGGTATATTTCTTTGAATTTCCCCTGGACTTATGAATGGGATATTTTTCAGCATTCAGTTTCATCTTTCTTCGTGTGGCTTCAATGGGGTCAATCCCTGTCATTTCACAAAAACGCAAGAGGTAAACCAAGATATCCCCCACCTCGTTTTCAACCTCTTCCCTTTTTGCTTCAACCTTTTCAGCAGCCTTTTCTGTGGGTGTCCATAACATAATCTCTTGAAGTTCTGAGGCTTCAATGCTAAGTGCAGCAGCCAGATCTTTAGGGTTGTGAAACTGTTCCCAGTCCCGATCCCGGGCGAATGTATTGATAGCTGCGGTGAGTTCTTTTAGATCCATTTTTGAGTCGCTTTCCTTGTGAAATGTGCTTCAATATAAGTATTCACGGAAAAGAAATCTTATTCTTTCCATCGTGGAAATGGTGAATAAAATAACAAAGGACCAATCTGCGACTGGCCCTTTGTTGAATAGCTTTAAATTGCCTCGTGTTATTTCAGATAAACCATTTTTATCGTCTCACTATTCTTACCTGAAGTCACTCGAGCAAAGTAAACACCTGTGCTAACCTGAGTGTTTTGATTATTCAATCCATTCCAGATCTGATTGTACCATCCTGCTGACTGATTGCTTTGGATCAGTGTTTTGACTTCCTTTCCACTTACATCGTATATAACCACAGAGACATCGGAATCTTCTGGAATACCATATGCAATCGTTGTACTGGGGTTAAATGGGTTTGGATAATTCTGATGCAATTCAAATTGCTTTGGAATATTGTTGGCTTCTACTCCAACAACCGTTCGAAAAGCGGTGATCAGAAAGATAGACTCGCCGCCTGAATTGTTGAACTGATAGCTATCCAACTCATTCATATTGATTGTGATTTCATTTTGAATATCTACAAGAACAAAATGCATTTCCTCTGGTAATTCACCCAGGTCATAACTCCAGGTTAATTCCACATCGCCTGGCTCAGACTGAACCGTCATCTGCCAGACATCTTCCTCATCCATGAGGATTGGGGATCTAATATCCCGGTTATAGCGGCTTCCCAAAACCTCATTCCAGGTCGAATGGACAAAATAGCTGGATACGTGTGAGGGTGATGGCGGTTGCGGGGGTTCCGGGTAATCAAAATTTGCATCGAATCCAGCACTTGCTTCTGGATGGACACCTAACTGCGTAATTTCATCCTGTCGATCACCCTGTTGAGCTGAAATGGTAAGATACCACTCCTCTTCACTGCGAGTCGCTTGATCAGAACGGAGAGCAGTTCCATCGTCTGTAAAGTCCAGATGAAACAATACGTTGTCGACCAATGCAGATAACCAATATCCACCCCAGGGTAGGAGGTAATCTTCAAGCACATAACTCTGATCAGAATATCCATATATGCTACCGGCAACCCAATTGTTGGCAGCGGCAGTTCCAAAGTCGACTGTCTGACCATTGTATTCAATTTGAATTGCAGATACGGGCTTGCTATAGGCGAACGGATTTCCAATAATATTCCATCCGCGCTGCAGCTCAGTTGAGAAGTTCGTCGTATCAGCCAGTCCTGTAATATGGACATCCATGTATTCGCTAGCGGCTAGCCAGTATCCCCGGCCCTGTTCGATATGATCCATCATATAGTAACTGGACCATTGGTCATAGCTGTAGACATAAATTGGCAGGTTAGAGTACGGTGCCAGTAAGTCCCATATTGAATGGAAACCTGTAACTAATGGCAAACTGAACAAGTGCCAACCGGGATCGAATGGATGGTTTAATTCACTGGAAGCAGATTGTCCCACACTCACTCTAAATTCGTTCAAGCCGCCAGTGTCTGAATTGTATGAATACTGAAGGTTGCTATTGAGATTATGAATGACACCGTGTGTGATATCTTCAAGAATGTATGTTGTTACAGGTGGTATACCTGGAACATGCGAAAAATCCAATGTGATATCTGTTTGCTCCAGATCGGTTGCTACCACAAAATCCCATGAAAGCGTGTTATTGACCAAGCTGACGGGGGCTCTATAGTCGGTGGTAAAGTTTGGACCAATCTCCTCCCCCCATTCCTCATGGGGAAAGTACAGTTGCAGATAATTGGAAGGTGGCAAGGGTGGCTCTGGAACATCATAATACATGTCATAACCAAAGGTGGCATCCCATTCAGTACCAAAGTTATTATCATGATCACTCAATTCACCACCCCAAACAGCTATTTGAACAGCCCAGGGTTCACCTTGATCAATGTTATCCAAATTTTCAAACCAGACTAGCGGCAGCTCCATTCCAAGCCCGTTGTACGAAAACGACCTATTATCAATGTCTTCCCAAATCTCTTCAGATGGAGTCACAATTACAAATTTATACTCTTGATAGTCCCCTTCATTGTATGCTGAAAAATCGACCTCTATCTCATAGATGCTTGAAGAGTCCTCGTTGCTCAGGGTGAGTTGATCTCCTCCCCAGTTGTTAAAGCTCCCTCTTAATTCTATATGATCAACGAATGGATTAAAGTTGCCCAGAACTGACTGCAATTCCATGTTAACACTAAATTTTACAAGGGAATCCGGACTCTCATCTGCAAAATAGACAACGGGTTGAATAATTTCACCATATCCATTTTGATCTGTATCTGGTTCGGTTCCAGACGTTTGAAATGAGCGGTTCTCTGTGTTTTCCCAGATTGCTTGATCTACATCGCCTTCTGTTAGTATGACAAACTTATACTGTATTTCCTCATTCACGCTAAGATTGTCAAAGAGCGAGAGGTAGCTATAAGTAGAAGGGGTTTCGTAATCCCGTTCCAGCTCCACACTCCCACCCCAATTGCCAAGATTTTCATGACCACCACGGATGACAATCAGATCACCAGCATTAGGATTAAAAGCTCCATTGTGAATTTGAAAATTCATATCCACCTGGAATAAAACTTCGACACTAGATATCTCGTAAGGGTTCAAATCTTGATACCAAACAGTCGGTAAAATATTTTCACCGGTACTGAGGGTGTCCATTCGATTATAGGGAATTTCCTCATAGGTATCCCACGTCCCATTGATTCGATATTTATATTCTATAGGTCCTTCAACTGCTTCGAACGTGCCTACATAAATACTGTCTCCATCCTCATCAGTCAGAACATCTTCACCCATCCAATCATTCATCGACCCTGCGACATCAACAAAATCTGAGCCCGGATTAAAATTGCCCATCATTGCCTGATAACTCATATTGACGCTAAATGTGACTGTCGTCCCAGGTTCGTAAGGGTGTGAACCAATACTGTTAAAGAAGTTCTGTGGTTTTACAATCCACTCTGAAGCATGTGTTGATACACCTGCAGAGGCTAACCAGTTAGGGTTTCCGTGTGTGACGTTTCCCTTTCGGATTAGTGTATGATCCTTGGTTGCATCTGGGACACCAGCAACGCTCCATCCTGATCCAGGATCGACCAAATCATATACTCCAATCATATCAATGATGGTTGTATCTGAACCCTCTATGTATGCCAGCGCCCTTACATCATCACCATTAAAAAAGGTGGCAATCCATGGATTGGCATAGTCAAAAGTTTCATCTGCTTCACTCAGGATTACAGGGTCAGCCTCTGAAGCTGAAATCACATAAACATCTTCTGGTTGAATGATTGAGAATGGTGAAAATGTGAAAATTTCGCTCCATGGATTCCCATTGTAGTTCACAAATATCAGGAATTCAGATAAGTCAATCTGAGCCTGTGTCCCGTTGTAAACCTCCAGAGCTTTACTACTAGCGCTACCCTCAATATATTCTGAAAAGAAAACGGCAGGCACATCATCATTAAACTTCAGATTATCAATCGTAATAGTATGAACACCTGCACTTGCCATACCTGATATTGTAATATAACCATCTGTTCCTAAATCACTTACGCCTGAGATAGTGTAGGTACGATATCCTGGCAACCCTCCATCAAGAGCAACGATAGGCTCAATTGAACCAAGCCCCTCAACAGAAAGGAAGATAAGACTGTCCTCGAATCCTTCACAATTAATCTCAACATTTAACGCATAATTGGCACCTAAGGTTGCTGTGATTGCACGTTGGATAAAAAATGTGTAACCAGCATCTGAGAAAAGGACTCCACCCGATTCATTCACACCACCTTGATTATCCCAGGCTACGGTTGTGTAACCGGTTTGTCCATCATAGACACCCCAGTTTTGGACATCGGAATCATCTTCAAAAGTCAGAAACAGGTCATTTTGTCCAAATGCCATGCTTAAGAACAATCCAACAATCAGCAGGTTTCTTAAAATGTTGCTCATGATTATTTCCTCCCCAGAGACAATCTTGGTTGAGTTAAGTCAATTTTGTATTCAAAATAATGCAGCGTTGTTATCCGTTTCTTAATAGCAGGTTATTATGTGACCTTTCCAAACAGAATGGCCTGGACTATACAAGTTTACATATTATTAAGCGCATTTTCCCCACCCTCAGAATTGAGGAAGAACCTAATTGAATCCTGTTGTTTTTACAAGGACATGCTGGTTTCTCTTCCACTTGAAAATGTTAGTCATCGATAGATATTTTCATTCTCAATTTCCGATTAGTATAGATATTGTCTCGCCATAAAAGCGGCATTCAAATCGTTAAATTTGGAGTATTTCATCGATAGACAACCAATACACCCGGCTTCAGTGCTTATTCAACAGAGGTCTTCCTGGCGTAGCTGTACCGGCGCGGCTATTCCCCTTGAAACACTACATGAACTTGAAACCTTTGTGGCAAATCAAACCCGAGGTCTTTTCGGCAAACATCTGCGCTTTCAAGTGGCTGCTGCCAGATCAAATGATTCGCAAGAACTGCGAGGACTTGGGACCTACGGGTTCATTCGGGGAGCCAGTGCCTTTATTATAGGTGCCATTGACAGGAACACTGATAACCTGGAAGACTACGGCTACCTCATGGAGCAGATCGTCCTTTATGCCACGCAGCTAAACCTCGCTACCTGTTGGCTGGGAGGTTCCTTTCAAAAAGACAATTTTTCAGCCAGGATTAACACACAGCCACACGAGATTGTCCCGGCTGTCGTATCTGTAGGAATTGGAGCTGCTAAAAGGAACATGACGGATCGATTGATACGCAATGTAGCTGGTTCCAAAAAACGACGCCCCTGGGATCAGCTCTTTTTCGAGGCTGGTACCATCTCCCCCTTGCGACCTGAAAGTAATGGCAAGCTATCACCTGTCTTCGAAATGGTTCGCTTAAGTCCATCTGCATCCAATAAGCAACCCTGGAGATTAATTTTAGAGGGGAACGACGTTCATTTTTTTCTACAGCGAAATAAAGGATATCGCAAATCCATGTTCAGCGATCTGCAGCGCATCGATATGGGTATTGCCATTTCTCATTTTGATACCGTATGCCGTGAATTGAATATCAACGGTACCTGGAACCAGGACCAAAACGTTGTTCCTCCAAAAGAGGACTGGGAATACACCATCACCTGGACGTGCAATTAAAAATTCGTACCACTCCATTGCCATTTTCATTCTACCCTGTTACGCAAATCTTGTATTGGTCAAATAAAACCCCGTCATAGATTAAATGGTTTACTGGCAGGGGGTCCATCCAGTGGCTCTCTCACACAATGACACCAATCTCGACATAACAAAGCTTTGGCTTTGGGGGTATTATGAAAAATTTGATCCTGTACATGCTCTGTACTGTATTCCTCTACGGACAGACTCAACCCTTGACCAATCTCCATTCTGTTCAACCCGGTGTGTTCATCCTCGAAAATGCAACCGTGCATACTGAGCCTGGGGAGACTCTTCATCCTGCCTCCATTATTATTCGAGACGGTCATATTGAAGCTGTGGGGAAAAACGTGAAAGCACCTGCGGATGCCACTAGGCTTGATATGGATGGCGCTCAAATTTATGCTGGGTTTATAGATGCCTACGTGGAAATCAAATCCCCACAGTTGAGCCAGGGCGCTCGATCCAACTGGAGCGATCTGGTTCATCCGGAATGGGTCGCTGTTGACAATTTCACGCCAGATGCAAAACAGATTAAAGCCCGTCACAAGTTGGGATTCACTCATATGCACGCTGTTCTTGACAGTGGCATTTTTCGCGGACAATCTTCACTTATCGCCCTGGATAAATCGGCAACAGTGAGTCTTCCCGAGGTGAGTCAGGTGATGGATTTCTATCGACGCCCACGCGGTTCAGGTGGCTATCCTGAGGCCTTGCTGGGGACAATTGCTGTGATGCGTCAGACCCTCTACGATGCTGACTGGTATCATCAGGCAAAAACCATTTATACCAGGCATCCAGATAAAAATAAAGCCCCGGAAGAGGATATTGCCCTAGCCAGTCTTGCCCACGCACGAACCAAAAAAACACCCTTTCTTATCAAAACAAAGAATGAGACATACGCTCTCAGAGCTTTTGACATATCTCATGAATTCGATCTCAATCACTGGTTAATGGGTTCCGGGTATGAATATCGGCGACAGGCTGAGATCGCAGCGGCTAAACCCTTTATCATTCTTCCTCTGAACTATCCAGGAAAACCAGACATTACCGACCCTTATCGCGCAGCCCAATACACAACTGATGAACTCAAGCATTGGGATATGGCGCCTGATAATGCGCTGAGGTTAACAGGTGCCAATGTAGATATCGCATTTTCTACATCCGGGCTAAAGGAACTGAAACAGTTTCGTAAAAACCTGGAAAAATCTATAGACCGCGGTCTAAGTAAAGCCACAGCACTGGCAGCACTAACAACCACACCATCTGCATATTTCGGATTAGGGCAAAATCATGGAAAGATCAAAGCCGGCTATCTGGCAAACCTGGTAGTAGTTGATGGCGATTACTTTGAGACAGAGAACCCGGTAAAATCACTCTGGATTGGTGGGATAGAGCACATTGTAGATCCAGAACCTGAACTCACGCTCCACGGAAAATGGGATTTTAACATGGAGACACTAAAAGGAGTGTTGGCATTCCAGGGTAAACCAGATCACCCAAGAGGCACCCTCACCATCGATACCAGCAAATTCAAATTAAAAAACCTGAGGATTGATGGATCTCTCATTTCCTGGAGCATTGACCTGAATGAATCCCCCCTCCCAAAAGCTGGCGTTACACGTTTCAGGGGAAGTATTTCCGCACAGGAGCTACAGGGTCTGGCAGTAATGGCAAACGGAGGCAATCATCCCTGGACAGCCAGGAATCATTCGACAGTGCCAGAAGATAAAAAACAACAACCGGCTGCTGCAACTCTACTGCAACCCACCTTTCCAGAGGGAGCTTTTGGGTTCCAGCAATTACCTGAACAACCCAGAACTATTTTTATTAATGATGCCACACTATGGACCTCAGGTCCGCAGGGGATTATGAAAAAGGCTGATCTGATAATTGAAAAAGGGAAAATCAAAAAGATTGGTCAAAACCTTTCTGCTCCCAGGGGCAGTCATCTCATCGAAGCGACTGGGAAACATGTTACGCCTGGCCTGATTGACCCGCACAGTCATACCGCTGGTGAATCTATCAATGAAGGATCACAAAGCGTAACATCTGAAGTACGTATCCAGGATGTCCTTGATCCCGATGATATCAACATTTATCGCCAACTGGCTGGCGGATTGACCACCATTCATGTCCTCCATGGGTCGGCCAATACTATAGGTGGACAAAATTCTGTTATCAAACTCCGCTGGGGCTCCGATGCTCATAGTCTGATCATGGAACAGGCACCACTGAGTCTGAAGCTTGCGCTTGGCGAGAATGTCAAGCAATCCAATTGGGGTGACAACAATGTGACTCGTTATCCTCAGACTCGAATGGGTGTTGAACAGGTCTTACGGGATGCCTTCACTCGTGCTCAGGATTACCAGATTAGATTGGATACTCATGCGAAACGAATCAAATGGCGCAAGACGCATATTCCTCCCCGTAAAGATCTTGAATTGGAACCACTGGTAGAAATCTTGAAGGGTAATTGCCGAGTGCATGTGCACTCCTACCGTCAGGATGAGATTCTGATGATGCTTCGGGTAGCTGAGGATTTTGGTTTTACAGTAACCAATATGGAGCATGTCCTGGAAGGCTATAAAGTAGCTGATGAAATGGCTCGACATGGAGCTGGAGCAGCTACCTTTTCAGATTGGTGGGCTTATAAGTTTGAAGTCTATGATGCCATCCCATATAATGCGGTCATTATGCAAGATGCCGGTGTATTAGTTTCATTTAAAAGTGATTCAGATGAGCTAGCCCGTCGTATGAACCTGGAGGCAGCTAAGGGTATCAAGTATGGTGGAATGACAGAGATAGAAGCTATGAACACAGTGACCATCAATCCTGCCACACAGTTACATATAGATCAATGGGTTGGCTCGCTTGAAGTAGGCAAGGATGCCGATTTTGTTGTTTGGTCAAAGCATCCACTCTCAACTCAGGCTGTTTGTGAGCAAACCTGGATTGAAGGTCGGCGGTATTTTAGTCTGGAGCAAAACACCTCTCTCTTGAGGCGGGATGATCAAATAAGGCAGAAACTTTTCCAAAAGATTCTTAAAAACAAAGATGATGAAAATGACTCCTGGGAGCATTATAAGGAACACTCCAGACCAAACCCCAACCGTGATGATTTATCCTGGGAACGAGGTGTAAAATGAAACCAGTAATTCTGATCATATTGTCAATGATGAGTATGCTTTACGCTTCTGATCAAATTCCAGCTCCACCTCAAACACAACCTATCCTGATTCAGAAGGGCATCCTGCATACAGTTTCTCAGGGTGTACTCAAGAATACAGATCTGCTATTTGAGGATGGGACAATCACCCGCATCGAAGGGGATATCAAAGCGACAGCAGAGATGGTTGTAATTGATGCTACCGGAAAGCATGTCTATCCAGGTCTTATTGCGGGCGTATCAGCGCTGGGTCTAGTAGAAATTTCTGCAGTACGGGCTACAGTGGATTATGATGAGGTCGGTGAACTCACGCCAGAGGTTCGCGCCAATGTGAGTTACAACCCGGATTCTGAAGTGATTCCAGTGACGCGTTCCAATGGTGTTTTATTTGTGAATGTAACTCCTCGAGGCGGTCGTGTTCCAGGACAATCTTCCCTGATGGCTATGGATGGGTGGACCTGGGAGGAGGCTACTTTTCTACATCCCACAGCCCTCCATTTGAATTGGCCATCCATGCATTTGAATCTTAATCCTAAGGCAAAGACTAAATTAAAGAAGCAAGAGGAAAAGCGACGTCAGAGTATTCGGGAATTAGACAAGCTGTTTGGCAAAGTACGACAGTACCAAAGAATTATTGCAAACAACACAACAGTACAAGCTAAAGAACCCGAACATGACATACGTCTGGAAGCGATGATCCCCTATGTGAATGGAGAGAAACCTGTCTTCATACATGCCAGGGATGCCAGACAGATTGAGGCAGCAGTCACCTGGTCAATCAAACAGAACCTGCGAATAGCCATAGTAGGTGGAGATGATGCTTGGATGGTGACGGATCTTTTATCGGAGCACAACATCCCAGTTATTGTTGAAGGTACACTCCGATTACCAGCCCGTCGATACAGTGATACCCGTGAAGCTTATGCACTCCCTGCAAAGCTTTATGCAGGAGGTGTCAATTTTTGCATTTCAACTGGGGGGGGTGGCTTTGCAGCATCAGCTGTAAGAGACCTGCCGAATCATGCGGCTATGGCAGCTGCTTTTGGATTACCCATGGATGTTGCACTACGATCTATTACGCTTTCTGCTGCAGAAATTCTCGGTGTGTCGGACCGTCTTGGTTCCCTTGAGGTTGGTAAAGATGCTTCGCTATTTATTTCCAGCGGAGACATTCTAGAGATCACATCTCTGGTAGAACAAACTTTTATCCGTGGGACAAAAACAGACATGAGTGACAAGCATAAACAACTTTTCAAAAAGTATCAAGAAAAGTATAGACAAATCGAAAACGCGATAAAATAGGGGG
>JAERTJ010000074.1 GCA_016844945.1 Fidelibacterota bacterium
CCCAATGTTAGCACAGTCATTCTGGGAGCATCCAAGATTTCTCAATTGGAAGAGAACCTGAAGGCGCTGGATGTGATTCCTGCACTGAACCGAGAGGTCATGGAGAAGATTGAGGCAGTTTTGGGGAACAAGCCAGCTCCACCCCCTCAGTTTTAAAGCGGGAGTTATTGAAGAATAAAATTCAACCCGTCGATGAAGTCACCATCGGGTTTGGCTTCCACTGAGAAGAGAAGACGCTCAGGAATTGAGATCATTCCCAAAAATTCCAACTGAGTATCATCAACCCATGCCTCATATTCTCCAGGGGGCAATTCCATGGAATAAAATGATCCATCTACGAAGGTGCGCAATACGGTTTCATAGCTGCCATCGTCGTTTCTCACATGAATTCTCAGTCCGGAAATGGCGACATATTCCTGATCAACAATTTTATCCACATGGCCTTCAATAATACCCGTGGTATAGAATGGAATATTTAGAACTTTATAACTATTAGGATCGAGAATAACTGAAAATTCTTTATTCTTGGCCAGCAATAATGGATTTGAGATTTTGGCTTCATTGACGAACAAGTTGTAGCGTCGATAGGGTTGGAGTTGTGTTAGCCTGGTGATACCACCCTGGGTAATTTGTCGGGTGGTCACCCGCTTAATGCTTACCGCATTTCCAGGAATTATCTCTTCAGATTCTTCAAACGCCCCTGAATTATTCTCATCAATGTACATCCTGATTGAAGCCCCGGCGCTGCCAACCTGCTGCCGATTATCCCAGAGAAGTTTACCATTGGGACGATCATAGGCCGAAGATCCTCTAAATGTTTGCACTAGGGAAACTGATTGTTGGCCACTTTTTATAGAAGAGGTACTACGAAATTTTTCTGCGTCCCAAAGTACACCTAATTCGATTCCCTGATTTTCACGTAAGAAATCATTTGCATACACGAACTGTAGCCTGAATCTTTTGGTAAAGCGCTTTGTAAGCTGGAACTCAAAGGTTTCCATTTGACCAAGACCGGTATTATACTTCAAATCTGATCTAAGATAAGTTCCTTGCAAAAGATCGTGGTAGACTGGATTTCTTGGTATTGAATAAACAGCTCCAAAATTGACTCTGCTGCTGATAGCATGAGTGGCAGGGGTGAAGATATGCTCATCTGCCAGTCCATACCGAAATCGAATCCCTTTAATTGTGTTGTTCAAATACATATTGTAGCGAAGGACATTACGGTCGGGATAATCTTGCCAGCTTCCATCCAGACGAACAATTAGCTGAGGACCTATCATGGAAACTGGAAAATATGTACCTGCATTCAAGGCTTGTTTTAAGCCGAGTTGGTTGAGGGAACCATCTTTGACAAAATGGACATAATCAACATTCCATGAAGAAGCGGAACTCATGCGACCATAGGTGTTGATTTTGTAGAGTTGGTCATAGGCCAGGTCAATATTCATCATAATGGTCCCACCCACTCTGGCTGATACCTGATTGTAGACTATGGGTGCATCATCATTTTCATTCTGAAAATAGTCTACCCCAGTTTTAACGCTCAACCAGGAATTGAGGCCATATGAGAAAGCCGTTTGACTGATGTAATGTTTTTCTGTATCAAGGGGGTCATCATCCACTTTGACTCCAGCATATGCCTGATATCTGAACTCACCTGGAGGCAAGAAGCTAAAGGGTATATCTATCTGGCGATCCAACTCAATGATGTGACCCTGCTTGGCATAAATTCGGATTTTGAATCTTGAGATGCCATAATTAAGGGGGACATAAAATCGATAATAGCCATCGTCATCTGCCTTCATGACCTCAACCAGACGATTATCCTGGTAGAGTTCTATTTCTGCTTCAGGTTCTGTATTCCCGTCAATTATATATTGATCAAATGATGTACGCGTAAGGAGTGGCTCATTTGAGACACTCACCCCTTGCATCGACCGGGGTGACATTCCTTTGGAACTTATTTCACCAATATTCAAGCGGGTAAACCAGGGGCTTATGTCCTGTACATATCGCCACCTAAATCCAGTGGCATTGATTGAGGTTCCATAAGCATTTGATGCTGTATAGATTTTCCCCCGGATATCACCAAAGAGTAATTCTCCACCTATGGTTGTGTTCAAATTCATATAGCTGGTTTGCTGTGAAACTGTGCTATAAAGAGAATAATCGAAGAGTCCACCATTTAGAGTTGTACGATTCCGATCATAGATTAGAGGATACCATTCATCGGTGGTCTGAGTGTATTCCATTCTGCGTTCGTGTGATCGGCGATTTTCATATCGAGTTACGATGGGGAGTGTATTTTTGGTCTTCAATCGCAAGACCAGGCGACTTAGATCGATCTGAAGGTCTAGACCAAAGATTCTATTGAGCACCTCAGGTTTAACGAAATAATCAAGATCCTTAATTAAAAATTCTGAAGCTGTTAGCTCGTAATGATCTCCACCAATTGAGGCAGTAAAGCCAGAGAAATCCAGCGTATACTCGTTGGATTCAATTAAATAGTATCCACTCAGACTAAAACGTGTGGGGTTGAGATTGTAATTTATCGCAAACAGATCAAACAGTGCAGCAACTGGAAGATAGAACTCATCATTTTTTGCAATTGCAACGACTATTTCATCAATAACACCCTGGTAGCGAAATGAAAGATAAACCTCTTCTTCCCAGTCGCTATTCGGGTTTTCCTGAAATGCAAAAGCTGCACTCTCGAGCCCTAAAAGCAAGAGAGCGATAATTAATCGCATAGAGTAGTTCAATTAAATTTTTGTGAAAATACCTTTAATAGTTTGTTCCTCAGCTGGAACAACTTTGTTGTCCGGAATATCAGATCTGCCAGATTTCATTTTGATCTTCAGATCATAAGTTCCCGGTGCAAGGTCAGAGACATCCACATTGATACGTCTTAAACCATCATAGTAGATTGAAACATACATATCACGATCTGCAATGATTTTTCCGGCTGCATCATACACCTCGGCTCTCATTGTTCCGAGAAAAGGCGCATTGCCATTTTTTGTATAATCCACGAAAACTTTCAGCTGCTTACCATCAACCAGGGGACGAATGCCAGTCAATTCCAACCCGGTTGTCAGCTCGCCTGATTTATAGAAAATACTTGTGACCTGTCTGAACTGCATGGTGATCTGGGTACTGATGGAGGTGGGGTCTGTGGCACCAATTTCAGGGGCGACTGCACTGGTGGTTGTGACCAATCTGGACCAATATACACCCGGTTCAATATCCCGGGGAGCCTTAGCTGTCACTCTTACGACTTGACGGCCACCGGGTTCCAGGACAAAGTTTTTGGGGAACCCACGTAGCCAGTCAGAAGCAGAATGTAAGATTTCCTGCTGAACATCATCGTAGATTAATTGGATGTCGCCTTCAGCGGTTGCCTTAGGGTAGGCAAAATCAAAGGCGAGTTTGACTTCCTGTGCCTCATCTGAATTGTTTCTGATTAGAATAGTTTCAAAGCGCTGTTTGCTATCCAGGAAAGCTGAGGTTGGAGAGATAGATACCTGGGCAAAAAGCGTGGAAAAAATAAACGGAATGATAAAAGCTAGAGCGAAACTTTTTCTGCTATTCATGTGTCAGTCTTTCACTTTGTTGATAGTGTTTTTTAGTACGTGACATAATAATCATGACCTAGCGTTTAAACTAATTGGAAATGAGATGATTTTTAAGCCTTTATATAAAAAAAAACAGCGGTGCGCCCAAGGCTCCACCGCTGTTTTGGTATTTCTGTTACTTAAGTTTTTACTGATAATCGAGAGTCATTTCCCAGGTATTACCATTTGTATTTGCTGTGGAATAACTATCTGGAACCTGTGTACCAGCTACATTCATAGTACCACCAATCCAGAAGATAAACTGACCATCCGTATCTCCGGCAGCTCCATCAAGAGTGATTGTACTGGGACTGGCAACACCGCCAGCTCCAGACTGTGTATCGGCATCACCAGTAACAGCAACGGTAAAGGTCATACTGTTGCTACCATCGGTAGCATCGGTCAGTGTTGCTGTTGCATCGTAACTAACGGTTACTACAGCGGCTCCTTCACCACCAAGTGTTACAATACCTTCTTGTGGGGTACCGGCATTTAAGTGCCCAGTTCCATCTGCGCCAATGGTTACAGTTGTACCTTTGGCAACATCACCCATAGTGATGGGCTGTGTGGCAGTTGCTGAAAGTGGGGTAACTGTAACAGTAGCTGTTACATCTAATTCTGGAGTTTCCTGTGCCATTGCAAAACTGGCCATCAGGATTACGCTCATTATTACTAAAGTCATCTTTTTCATTTTTCTCTTCCTTCTTTCAATTTTCAAATCTCGTTTCAACCGACGGCCTTATTATATCAATTACGGTGCCAAATAATGGACGCATCACTTAACATCATTATTATTAAGCATATAACTGAATTTTATCAATTGCTAAAGCACAATGATTACAAGTTCTGTCATGTTAATTTGACATATTCAATTGACATTGGGAAGGAAAATGTGACAGGTTATATAGACAGCAGTATTGGATTAGTAATACTGGACTGACAGTTCTACAGTACCGCCATAGGATCCAGAGGCAATCGATCCGACATCTATAGTGCCAAAAATGTAAATATATGCCGTCACAATATTAGGGGTATGCGAGGCATTGGGAGGCGTGGGTGGTGCCCCGGCTGGTCCACTCTCCCGCTCTTTCAATTGAAATCGTGCTGTTGTCCCGGAGACTGTAACAGCCTGATTAACATCATTCACACCTCGATTTGCATATGCAAAGGAAAGATCTAAAGGCATGGTGTAAGCGGGTAAACTTGCATGAGTTAATTCTGTAGGGGCAGTCATGATTACTTCCACATCCAGCTCTTCGTTGCCACTGATGGCAAAGACACCCATACCACCATCACCTAGATCAATAGCCGTCAACCCATCACCTGACATAACTTCGGGGAAGGTCATGTCTGAATCTTTGCTTGCGTCTAATGAGCTGGCTACGTGTATACTAAAATTAATAGTCTGCCCAAGCACCGGCTGCCAAATGGCACCCAGCAATAGTATGAGTGTTAAAGCTAATAGCCTTCCTTGGCGGGTAATTGTTGTCAAAATTTGAGATATGTGAGTAAACATTTAATTGTAATCCACTTCAATTAGAAAATCACCATCATACTGTCCCGGAACCAACCCGAGCAGACTAAACCTGCAACCCACCCACACAAAATATACACCTTCAGAATTGAGTGTCACGGAGACCGGGTTGGTGATGAATAATTCTGATACGGATTGATTGTCTTCAACTCCCCCACTCAGGATATAGTTCATAAGCAGGGGTTCATTGGTTAATAAATTTGTCATGGTGATTTGTTTGGAGTATGAGATTTGCACGCTGGAGTTTCTTTGGCCCTCCAAGCGCAATATTCCAGCTCCTGCATCCAGGATTGGATTAATTTCTTTTTCTTCCTCACCCGCAAGAATGGTTCCTGCATCGATGTCAGCAATTGTGATGACCTCAATCTGATCTACAACCGTTGCTGTAATATGCATTTCAACACTGGGATTGTCCCCTTGAGCCATCCCCAGGGTTAATAATCCAATAAACACTGAGATAAAATTTTTCATTTTCACTTTAATATAGTCATCTTTCTTGTGAAATAGTTAGTGTCGATTTGTATATGGCAGAAGTATAGACCACTGCTTCGCCCCGTGGCCGGCCAATAGAATGTGTGGTTACCAGGCCCATAATGATTGTTGCTAAGCAATTCTTCCACCACCCTACCTCGTATATCGTAGATCGTCAGTGTCACATCCCCCTCTAATGGGATAGAAAACGGGATGATTGTTCCCTCATTGAAGGGATTGGGGTAATTCTGGCCAACAGAGATTTCTCGGGGTAACTCAGGAAAGGCATTCCCTGGATCAACATTCAGAATAAACCTGGGATCTGAACTTGAGGAATTCTTAGAGAGCTTGAAGGGGGCAGTCTCCGTCAGGGTCTTTGAAGGTCTTAGAGATTGTAGCGGTTTCCTGTTCAAGCTTTGATGCTCAAACTCATAGAAGCTTTCTGTGGCAAGGTCAATCTCAGTGCCAGTTCCTAGATCTTCCAGCGTGAGGGTCCATTCTGGATGCATGCCTTCGAAGCGAGGCCAAGAAATCTTGTAACTTCCAGAAAGCGGCTCGCTATCGACATGACCATCGATATAGAGGGGTATTTGAACAGGCAGACCGAAACGATAGGGATGGGCTTGAATGGCTAAATTTTTGTTGTCATGACTTCCAGTGTAGAATTCTAGATAGGTATTGCTTGGAGGTACCAGATAAAACGCATCCAGCCTATCCTTGTTGATTGAACCTTGTTCATCAAACTGGATGTGTGTGGTTGCTCCCAGTGTGTCTGCCTCCAGCAGGAACATGATCAGCGGGTCAGGTTCACTGGTTTCTTTATAAAATACCCCGCCCGTTGTCTTGGCCGTTTTAGGTACCTTCAGTGAAGGACTTGAGGCATTTGCCTTAACCCAGAAGCCCTGAAAGGGTGGGATTAAGCCATTACCCAGTGAGCCAGACGTACCATTCCAAGTGAGGTAAGCTCCTGCACCGGAATTGGCTGTAGCATCCCACACATAGATAA
This sequence comes from Fidelibacterota bacterium, assembly GCA_016844945.1. Taxonomy (GTDB): domain Bacteria; phylum Fidelibacterota; class UBA8477; order UBA8477; family JABMPR01; genus JABMPR01. Next base: position 6,629 of record JAERTJ010000074.1, read on the forward strand.
CATTGTCCATATTG
>JAERTJ010000075.1 GCA_016844945.1 Fidelibacterota bacterium
ACATAACGAATACTTGGATTACAGAGTACAATGAAGAACGGCCACACACTTCTTTGGGTAAGCTAACACCCAGAGAATATGGTTTAGCAAATAGTGAAGAATACTCTAATATCTACTGGTACTAATTTGGGTGGGATTACATGAAAACAGATTAAGGTTTAAGCTCTACTCTGCTCCTCAATCAGACTGAGCTTGAGCTCACGAACCTTGTCTGAAAGCAGGGTATCTTCCTGGCGAGTTAAGTTTCCTGCTGTTTTGAAGAGCAATGTTTCCAGAATATCAATGGTGATTGACGCTGCATCTAAATTCTTCTCTGCTTTTCCTGTAAAAGGGTTGGGGGTTTTTCCCAATTGAAGCCAGGCACTGGAGCTGAGTTGGTTAACAAGGAGTGAAAAAAGTTCATTTTTGTTGATTTGTTGGGGTGCCATTGAATTCCTCGCTTCTATTTAAGTATCTTGCTTAAATCCAGGTTGTCATCATCTCGCTCAACAACCAGGATTCCAGACATGGGTACAATAATATATTTTTCGTCCTGATATTTGATATCGATGGCAAATTTTTTCAGGTATAGTGCATAATCCCCAACCTCTATCTCGAGAGGAATATATTTGACTTTACCTGAACCATCATTTTGCCAGACATCATCCTCTCCTTCGGTATTCGCCAGAGGCGTACCAGGACCCACAGCCACAACATAACCCCCTTGAACCGATTCTTTTTCTGTAACCGTGGGAGGCAAGTAAAGACCCGAAGAGGTGCGATCCTGACCCGAGTCAGGGTAAATGAGTACTCTATCTCCAATAACTTTTAGTTTATTCAGGTTTGTAGCCATGACTCGATCCTTGTTCATTCATTAAATTCACCCTTTAAACTAAACACACAAAGATTTTACTTCGCAACATTTTTATATTTTCCGCGTTCATATCTGAGGACCTTTTGAATGACAAAAAAATATGAGGAAAAAATGAAAACCAATAATCCTGTATTTAATAGACGCTTTGCTGAAATGGCGAACGCTGGTAGCTCCTCTGGAACCATGAGCATCATGGGTACCATAGATAAGGCTGCCATCCTGTTTTTTCTGGTAATGATTACTGCCACCTATACATGGAACCGCTTTTTAGATGAGTCTGCTGGTGTATCAGGACTGATGATGCTTGGCTTAATCGGTGGTTTTATTACCGCCCTGGCTACTGTGTTCAAACCTCAGTGGGCACCTATCACGGCACCCATTTATGCGTTGCTTGAAGGGCTATTTCTCGGTGGGGTCTCGGTGGCTCTCAATTATGCATACCCAGGTCTTCCTTTCCAGGCTGTTGGGTTAACCATGGCAGTTTTGATCGTCATGTTGGGCTTGTATCGGTTCAGAATTATCAGGGTCACAGATAAACTCCGCAGTGGAATCATGGCTGCAACCCTGGGGGTATTTCTGTTCTATATGGTAAATATGGTCATGGGTTTCTTTGGTGCTCAAATGAGCATTATGACCGATAGCTCTCTCTTGGGGATTGGTCTCAGTCTGGTGATTGTGGGTATAGCCGCGTTTAACCTCCTTTTGGATTTTGATTTTATCGAAAGAGCTTCTGCTCAAGGATATCCCGGATATATGAACTGGGTGGGTGCGTTTGGGTTGATGGTTACGCTGGTGTGGTTATACCTGGAAATATTACGCCTCTTATCTCGATTACGCGACTAGATTGAGTCCCCAAAAAAATAGAAAATAATTTGAAATCAGAATTGAGGCCTGATTTTTGAAAAATCAGGTTTAATGAGTATGGAGATAAAATGACAACACAGATAACTGGAGCCGAAAATGTACGCTGGGATCTCAGTGAGCTTTTTTCAGGGCTGGATGATCCAAAAATTAATACTGTTCTGGATGAAAGCAGACAACAGGCTGAAGCTTTTGTTAAACAATACAAAGGCAAACTGGGTGAACTGACTCCAGAAGAGCTGGCAGAGGCATATGCCTCCCTGGAATCAATCAGCGGCCCCCTTTATCGGTTGGGCCAATACATTCATCTCATGTATGCCGTTGATACTGCAGATGATAAAATCAAAGCAATGTTGGCAAAAATAGAACAGTCATCATCAACCACATCCAATCTCCTGGTCTTCTTTACTCTGGAGCTGGGAAATCTATCCGATGAAACCTTTGCCCGGTTTGAGGGTGCTGAGGCACTGTCTGATTTTGCCTATAAAATTGCCAAGCAGCGTAAAAATGCCCGCTATAACCTGAGTGAAAAGGAAGAGCAGGTCATCAATCTTAAAGACTTGAATGGAAGCAATGCCCACCAAAAACTGTATGGTGAGCTCACCGCCTCTTTCTCATTTGAATTCGAGCTTGATGGAAAAGTACAGACTATGAACGGAGATCAACTCCGGGCGTTGAGACAACACCCTGATGCAGATGTACGTCGGCGCGCCATGGAAATGTTTTTCTCGCGCTATGAAGACAATGCACTGGTCATCAATCACCTCTATAACTCCCTGGTGAAGGATCATGGAATCGAAGTCGATATCCGTGGTTTTGATAGTCCCATCAGTACCATGAATACACATAATGATCTCAGCGATGAAGCAATTCAGGCTCTAAATGATGTAACCACTGAATCTTATTCTCTGGTGAACCGGTATTACAAGCTCAAGGCTAAATTGCTGGGGGTGGATGACATGACGTTGGCAGATATTTATGCTCCCCTGCCTCAATCATCCAAGTTTTTTCCTTACGATGAGGCCAAAGCGTTGGTTCTCGAAGGGTTTAAATCTTTTGATGATGACTTCCACGCCATGGCAAAAGCCATGTTTGATGAAAACCGGATTGATGCACCCGTTGGACCAAAAAAACGTGGTGGGGCTTTCTGTTCCAGCTCAACACCAGACCTCAAACCATATGTGCTTTTGAATTATACCGGCAAGGTTCGTGATGTGTCCACGATGGCTCATGAGTTGGGACATGCCATCCATGCCATGCTTTCCAGTGAGCAAAAACTGATGAACTATCACTCAATTTTACCTCTGGCAGAAACGGCATCCATTTTTTCTGAAATGGTACTCACTGATTCACTTTTGAAAAAAGAAACTGATGTTGAAGTTAAGAAGTCAATGCTCACCGGTAAACTGGAAGATATTTTCGCCAGTTCACACCGTCAGAACATGTTCAGCAGTTTTGAAATTGCCTCTCATGCAGCCATCAACAGTGAACTCCAAAGCCCACAAGACCTATGCGACATATATACAAATGAGCTGAAAAAGATGTTTGGTGACAGCGTGAAGTTCACACCTGAGTATGCCTGGGAGTGGTCTTCCATCCCTCACATATTTAATGTGCCTTTTTATGTTTATGCCTACAACTTTGGCAATCTTTTAGTGTTCGCATTATACCAGCAGTTCCTGGAAGAAGGCGAGTCTTTCAAGCCTAAGTACAAAAAGTTTCTTTCGATGGGTAGCTCGGCCAGTCCTGCAGATATCACTGCTGTGGTTGGTGCGGATATTAACCATCCTGACTTCTGGCGCAAAAGTCTGAGATATATAGAGTCATTGGTTGATCAGTTGCAAGCACTTGTAGACTAATCACTGTACTTAACCTTGCGAAGGTTTTAAACCTTCGCAAGGTTCTCCTTCACAGACTCGTCATTTTTGGCGATGCTTTTCCCTCGGTTTTCATGGTCGCCAAGTTTATCCTTGTAACAATCAAGGGATGAGGACATATAATGAAAATTAAAAACAATTCTAAAACTGAATTGGTTATTCAGGAAATTGGTTCACGGCTCACAAAAAAACGAACCGAGGCGAGCTTAACCCAGGCTGCTCTGGCGCTAAAAGCCGATGTTTCCAAACGCACCATTGAGCGCATTGAGAGTGGCTCGTCTATACAGCTATCTACGCTGATTCAGGTTTTAAGAGTGTTTGATATGCTTGAAGCTTTAGAGCTGGTTCTTGAAGAGAGATCCTCCGCCACAAAACTGGACAAGACGACAAAATCAGTGAATAGAGTCGGCTTAAAAGAGGATCCTGAGCCTCGCGTTAATAAAAGCCGTAGTTGGGGGTATGATAGCTAGGTTTTAGCTCTCATCGCCGCTTTAACTCCACGAACACTCTGTGCCTGTAGCATATAACGCATCATCCTAAAGGCGACAAACTCCGGACTCAATAAACGGATACCTCGAGCTAAAAAATAGACGGGTCTGGTAAACAGGATATTCATAAAGGTTCTATACAGGGGTGCTACAGAAGGAAAGCCCGCGATGAAAACAAAACGGCTGGGTAGTCGAGAATACAGTTCTGGGTATGCTTTCAGTAGTTTAGGAATTCCTTCTTTCCCAAATTCATATTTTAGCCGCAAACTCTCTTTCAGGCTATGGTGTAGACAAAAAGCCACTGCTTCAGGCGCATGGTGGATAAGCTTGTGGTTCTGGTTGGTAATTCGGAATGCCAGGTCAATATCTTCAGCTTCATGATGTGAGATATGTTCGGCATGACCCCCGCAGGTATCATAACTACTTCTACGGACAGAAAAATTTGACGTGTTTACATAGCGCAGTGGAGGAGAGGTCTGCGAGTCTGCTTTTGCTGCCCAACGCCGGGTGCTGCGATAGTTCCCATCCAGAAAACGGTACCAACGACTCTTTTTTACGAATTTGGGTAAAAATATTTCACCCATAACAGCCGTTGTATCATCTGACTCATATGCTTCAAGGTGTCTATACAATAAACCAGGGGAAACCTCCAGTGTGCTATCCAAAAAGAGGATGATCTCGCCTTTTGACGCTTTAACACCAAGGTTTCGACCCCGTGCTCGATTGGTTTCTGGATCGGTGGACAAGAATTTCAGATCAAAAGAGAAACTATAGCTTTTGAGCATGGTTTCTACTTTTTCAGACAAGCCCTGTAACACCAGGATCACCTCAAAATTAATCGCTTCGTGTTCCAGTCGCTCACAATCCGTGAGAATTCGAACACAGCCACCCGGATCAGCGTCGGCAAAAATGACAATACTGAGGCTAGGCCAATTCATGGGGTAACTCCTTGATCCAACCTTGCTTTTGATAGATTGTATAAATGGAACGCATCACAGCTTCCACGCTATGGGTTTTTTCTACCCAGGCTCTTCCAGCAGTCTTTTTCTCAGCGATCAATGTTTTGTCAGATATTAGTTTTACCAGATCATCATAGAGCGAGTCTTTATGGACATTGACGAATGGGTGATCACCCAGAAAATCTTCATATTCAGGTAGTAGATTGGTGCAACAAGCCAAACCCATTGAGAAGGCTTCTACGGAATTCATTCCATATCCCCACCCCCCAAGATTTGCAACCTGGTCTATATAGATATCACACTCCGACTTCTTTTGCAGGGTAACTGCATGGGGTTCGTTTTCAATAAGGACAAATTCAACGCCATGGCTTTTTTCAAGCTCACGACAGGCTTCAATAATGACATCTGAACCCTTCCAATATCGATCTCGGGTTGCATGACAAATTTTGATGGGATCGTTCAACTTATAAACCGGCTTGAAATCATTTACTTCGAAGGGCAAAAAGACATACTCCATATTGGGATGCTTTTGAAGGAGATCAAGCTCACTTGAGGTGTTTACATCCACCAACTCGTCAATCCACGGAAAGACACCGCGGGTACGCATATCCACACCGTGATAGTTGGCGATGATATGTTTTCCAACCTGTTTTAATTCATCAAATGGCCAGGCTGATGTTCTCAGAAAACCATGACCACCCTCCAGATGATAGATGTCGAAATCCATAAGATCATGTTTTTTTAAAGCCCGCGCTAGAATGGGTTTCCAGAGTTGATCTCTCAGTTTGAAAAATGCTCGTCGGCCCAGGGGTGGTTTCCATTGTGGAGGAAAACCCTCGGCTTCTTTGTATAAGTCATTCTGATTCAAGACCAGATCCTTGGCTTTTTTGAAACCATGAGATTTTGGCAAAAGGGGTAAATCCAGACTGATGTCTTCGGGGAAGCCTTCAGCTGTGGGGAAGAGGGTCACAAAATGTGCTTCATTCCCCAATTTGCGATGGGCATCCACAAACAATTGCAAGGTTCCAGCCGTATTCTCCGTGCGGAGATAGAGGATTTTTAACGGGCGTCCCATGCATTCCTCACAATTAGATGTAAATAAAGTCGATAGATCTGATGAGCCAGTTTTCGGTCCGTTTCAATTTTTCTGGATATCCTTTTTTCCATAAACCTGGTTATTCCCAGTATGGACAAAACGCGCCATAATAGTGGATGGGCTAAGATATCAAGTTTTAACTCGGGGTGTTTATGGAGTAAGGCCGGTAAACCCACAGTACCGTACTCCTGTAAACGCTGACGAATCCTAATGTGGCTCTCGATTTTCAAGCGCTGTAAGGGAAAATCAGGAATAATGATTCGTTTTGTATATCCAGCTTGATCCAGCCGATGCGCAAAATCCATTTCATGTCCGCCATAATGCTGCATGGATTCATCAAAGCCCTTGAGTTTACAAAAAGGCTCCTTTTTGATGATTGCAGCGGTAAACAATGTGTTTTTGATGCTAATCTGGGTGGAGGTGGGGTCTAATCGCTCTTTTTGACTCCCTAAAAAGCGTTGAAAGGGGTCAAGTGTTAGTTCGGGTGCTGATTCCAGAAGATGTACAGCAACATCAAACTCCGCTGAACTTATAAAACCCGAGATGCGTTGGACGTAGTCTTTTGGTACTTTCAAAAACACGGAAAGAAGGGCAATATGGGTTCCTCGCGCCTGCTTAACCCCGGTATTTCGTGCTACGGCAGCGCCTGATTGCTGATCAAGCCTCGTCATTTTCCAGTTATCCGGACACTTACTTGAAAGCTTTAAAGGTCTCGGTGATCCATCATCCACCACAATGACTTCCCAGGCAGGCGTTGGCTGGTTTTCCAGAAGTTCATTGGTGATTCGCTCCAGACTCGCCTGGTCATCATGAACCGGAATCACTATGGAGAGCTCACACCCGGGCACTGGTTATCCTGCTTTTCTGGAAATGAGTTGGCGAGCGGCTATTTTAATCTGGCTCAGACTCAATACGCCTGTAACTGAAAGCAGGGGGAAATAGGCTAACACCACCGCCAAAGATAATAACAGGCTTTGATCGGGAAAAAGCTGGGGTAAAAAGAACAAGAGAGCCACCAGGACAGCCAGCTTTAACAACTTTCCTGTTTCATAAGGGATAGGATAAAAGCGTTTTGAAGCCGTATAGAGCAACCAGGATTGCCCGAGAGAGGATACCACCGCTGCAATTCCAGCTGAAACAAAATCAAAACCCAGCACTCCCATGAGCAACAGATTGGTTGACAAATTGATAATCATCCCTGTCCCTGTAAAAATGGGTGCCAGATACGTTTTCTTTTTGACATACATCCCCACAACCAGATTGACATAGACGCCTTGAAACAGGTAGGCTATAAGAATGTAGGGGAGTATGCGTAGCCCATCAGCAAATCCAGGAGTAATAATGGCTTTACCATAGAATTCCATGGTTAATACCGGGGGGGCCAGGAGTGAAACCAGCAGAAACATAAACGACCCAACAATGAGAAACAGGGTCAAAATTCGAGCGAAGGTTTCTTTAGCATTTTCCTGACCGGAAATGGACAAAAAGAAAGGGTGCCAGGCAAAACGAAAAGCAGTCACCATGAGCGCCATAATCATTCCAATTTTATAGCCTGCGCTATAAACACCCACGGTTGCCTGGTCAAAGAAATACTTGATCAAAAAGCGATCACCCAAAGCGACGACCATGGCGAATAATACCGCAGGTACAGTAGGCAAACCAAATTTCAGGAGGTCTTTCCACAAATGAGTGTTCCACGAAACTTTGAGATTCTGGAAGATGGAAGGAGAAGCGAATACCAGTTTTATTAGAGAGCTGGATATGTTGGCAACCAACACCCCCTTTAGGCCCCAGCCCCAAAATCCTACCAAAAGGACATTGAGACTCAGGTTGATCAACACCTCGGCAAAGATAATGCTCACATAGCGTATGGGTTTTTGGATACTCCGGTAATACAAAACCGGCATAAACGAAAGCCCATCCAGCATGAGAATCACAAATGCCAGAGCAAAAACACTGGTTGCTGGATCATCACCCAGAAGTAGGCCTGAAAGTGGCGCCTTCGAAAGAAACAAGACTGCTGTGATGACTGCTGTTGTTGCCAGAATACTAAGGTATACCACACTAAATATTTCCTGGCGGCGCTGTTTGTCTTTTTCCGGGATAAAGAAGCGCATAAAAGCCGCATCCATTCCATACATATAGACCACATTCATCAGGGCTAAAAATGGGTAGATCAGGTTGAGTGCACCAAATTCATTAGGAGTCATCACATTGGTGTACAGGGGGAGTAGGAGAAAGGTAATGGCGCGGTTAAATATGTTTCCCAGACCATAAACCAGGGTATTGCTGGCCATTTTCTTGATATTTGTGCCGACAGAACTCACTCTCTGGGACCCCAGATTTCAAAGGAGGGTCGATATTCGAGAAAATCTACTGGATAGTAGGTCAGCATATTCAGCTTCTTTAAAAAGAGGGGTTCTGCCTCTCCATCCAGGGTCATTTTTAACTCAAGATCTCGAGCAACGCACAGAGAATCAAAGCGATTGAGCATCTCCCGACTGTTTTCAAAGCGCACGCTGCTGCCTTCAAACCAGAAGCGGTTTACAACCACCCAGTTCTTTTTCTCGTTTTCCCAGGTCTCGGGAAACTCAAAAGACCTTATTTTGCGACCTGCATAGCGTTTGGATGCCCAGACATCCCAACCCGCTCTGAGCCAGTCCGGGTTTTGACCCGCATAATAGGGTTGGGTAATTATTTTTGCACCATTCCCAGGCATGATGGCTCCTGCTGTGCGAAACGCTTTTTGCATCACAACTTTATCCTGGAAGTGACCATGAGCATGGAGAAAGGTTCTGACAAACATGGGAGAGAAGAGTGTCATTACCATGAAAACAGATGCCACCACAATCACTTTGGGAGAGACATGATGTATGCTCAGGGATTTTCTCAATGCAAAAAAAGCCCGGACGATTCCTTCTGCACCAATCAGAAACATGGCTGGCATGATCGGCATGAGCAGGCGGGGTTTAACACCAAAATATATCACGGATAAACTACCAAGAACGATCCAGGGCAGAAATAACCACAAAACATCACGACGCTTTTCCTTCCACAGGCTCAGAATAGCCAGAACACCAAACATGGCCAGGAGGGGTGAGAAAAAGTCCCAGGTAAACATCATACGGTAGACAATCCTGATGATGTTTTTCAGATAGGTGATAATATTGAATACAAATTGTTCAGAATAATCAAGCTGACCATATCCAATTTGAAAAGGATTTCCAAAATGGGAATAATTCGTCACTAATTGTGGGGAGATTCCTGCCAGAAAACCAAAAAAACCCAGCAACCAGAATGATGGATAAAGGTGAAAAGCCCAGATACGACGATCGCCTACCAGAAAAACAAGAAACAGGGGTAAAAAGAAGACATAATTCCAGCGAAAAACAAAGGCCACGCCCAACATAAAAAAGGACAGGAAGAGATCACGAGGACTCTGTGTATCCAGAAAAAGCAACATTAGATAGATGGCACCCAGCAGCATTGCCAGTGACCCAGGGTCAGACGCTGAATTAATACTGTTAATAAATGGGCTTTCGGCTAGAGAAAGAAAGATGGCGGCAATGATCCCTGTAGCGGGGTTGAATAAACGCTTCCCCAGCAAGTAGGTAAAAGCAACGGCCATAAAGATAAAGAAGACACCGTGCCAGAATGCCCCGGATTCAGCAGGGGAGCCAAGCACTTCACTCATTTTCATAAATGGAAGAAGTGATAGGCTGGTTCCAATGGGCCAGATGGGTGTTTTCCCGTCGATGAGGTATTTGCCATCTTGCAGGAGGGCTTCAGCTCCAGAAAAATAGGCGACGGGATCACCGTTATAGAGATAAGGTCCTTTAAATTGTAAGCGGGGTGCAACTGTAATCAGTAACAGAGCCAGCAACACCATATAGTGTTGGAGTCGAGTGAAGGGTTTTATAACCAGTTAAGCCTCCGGGGATTCATCAAAGATTCAACTCAAACGTATCTCTAAAGACACCACTGGCACCAAAGTTTTCTTTAAATCGACCCAACCCAAAATTTGGCTCCATATTTACTGTGAAAATTCCAAAATCCAGGAATCGATAATCGTTTTTATGGCACCAGGTGATGATTTCATAGAACAACAGGTTTACCGCCCGGAGATGTTGGTAAGCCTCCTTGTGGCTGATATAAAATGCCAGCACCACATCTCGATTTACTGAGAAATTCACCACACCAGCAATTAACTCGCCTTCCCAGTAAGCACCAAAAAGGCGGATTTCATCTGGGTATAGTTGTTTCAACTTTAATAGCTCATCCAGGGTGTGGGTGGGTTGCACATTGTGACGTATTTCCAGGTTTTCTTTGAGCAGAGCATAAAAATCTGACCAATCCTCAGACTCCCTGGTTGTCACCCCTTGTTTAACAGCTTTCCTGACTGCCGTTCTGTGGGTCCCGCTAAACCGTTCCAGGTTTTTTTCTGGTGAGGGTTCAATGGTCAACATGGAGGACACATCACGTTTTTTATAAGTGAAACCATGCTTTATCAGAGAAAAATCCAGGTAGTTACTCACCCGTTGTTGATAGATGGCTGGAGGAAGGGTCATCTGGATACGATGAAAGCCTGTGTTTTTGGCATGATCCACAATGGCTTCCACGAAATCATAACTCTCCTGAAAACTCAGGTCCTGTTGAGCGATAATACCACCATAAGAGGATCCCTGGTGGCTGATCATAGACCGTAACCCATTCGACACCACTTCAGCGGCAGGAAATAGTGCTTTAACCTTGCCCTTCTTTTCCAGAATCAGACTATGGTCAACAAACCTACCTGGGGGGTGATAGCCCAAAAATTTGCGTTCATGGAAAATGGTTCCATTGTTAGCAGAATGGACAAATGACTCCCAGATGCTGGTATCTGATTCTGAAAAAGCTCTAACCGAAATTGTCATTTGTGCTTAACTGATCTCCCAGTCTTTTAATACATCTTCGGCATGTGTGGCAACTTTGACTTTATCATAAATTTTGTCAATAACACCTGATTCGTTCACCAAAAAAGTCTTCCTGAACACGCCCATATATTTACGGCCATACATGGATTTTTCACCCCAGACATCATAGCTGTTTACCATCACTTTATCAACGTCAGCTAAAAGGGGAAAGTTCAGGCTTTGTTTACTGATAAAATTCTGGTGAGATTTCTCGCTATCAATTGAAACACCAAGAACAGCAATATTGTTGGCGGTGTAGGCATCAATGTTATCACGAAAACTACAGGCTTCCTTGATACAGCCAGGGGTTTGATCTTTTGGATAAAAGTAGATGACCAGTTTCTGGCCCTTAAAGTCAGAGAGCTGTACTTGATTACCATCTTGATCATTTAGTTTGAATTCCGGGGCTTTGTCGCCAGCACTTAACATATATATGTCTCCTTGATTGGATTTTCGTTTTGGATTATGAACGCATTACTGGACCAGATAATCGTCTCAGCAAAGCCTTAATTTCTGCATTAAAAATATCGTCTTCATCCATTTTGATTTTGATGGTTTTACAGGCATGAATCACCGTTGAATGGTCCCGGCCTCCAAAAAAGAGTCCAATTGATTTCAGACTATTATGGGTGAGTTCTTTTGAAAGGTACATGGCTGCCTGGCGCGCCAGGGCGACTTCCTGTTTGCGTCCCTTTCCATAAATATCATCCTTTTTTACCCCAAATGATTCTGAGCACTGACCGATCACATCTTCCATACTGACAATGGGTTTTGTCATTTTCCCTGTGATATCCATAAGGACTTTGTGGGCGAGTTGAAGGTTGATGTCACTTTTTGCCAGAGAGGAGTACGCCAGAAGTCGTATGAGGGCACCTTGCAGCTCACGTATATTGCTTTCAATATTGGTGGCAAGATATTCGATGACATCATAGGGCATCTCAATGCCACTTTCCTCTGATTTTTGTCGCAGAATAGCCACGCGGGTTTCAAAATCCGGTGAGGTGATATCCACCATAAGCCCAGCCAGGAACCGTGAGGTCAGGCGTTTTTGGAGACCAATTTCACCTGGTGGTCGATCGGTGGAGAGAATGATACGTTTCCCGTTCATGTGTAAATCATTAAAGGTGTGAAAGAACTCTTCCTGGGTCCGCTCTTTCTTGCGAAAAAATTGAACATCGTCAACGATGAGGAGGTCCGTTTTACGATAGCGTTGGCTGAATAAACCAGCCTTATTCTCACGAATGGCACTGATAAAATCCATGGTGAATTTTTCAGATGAAATATATAACACCCGTTTTGTGGGGTTGAATTGGTGGTACGCATTTCCAATAGCATGCATCAGGTGGGTTTTGCCCAGACCCACACCCCCATAAACAACCAAGGGGTTATACATGTTGTTATCATTTGAGTTTACCACTGCTTCTGCAGCAGCTTTGGCGAATTGGTTATTAGGTCCTTCAACAAAATTGGAAAAGGTGAACTGTTCATTTAGGTTTGATTCAAAACCCTGCTGTTTGACAACAGGCTCTTCAGGCTCATAAAAAGGCTCGGGTTGATTTTGGTTTTCTGAGTCGTCGAGCACAATGGAGTATTCAACGCGCATGGGTCTACCGCTGACTTCTGCCAGGGTAGACTGGATAATCTCGCCATAGTGGGACTTCATCCAGTCATAGAAAAACTGATTCGGTACCTTTAGTGTCAGTACCTCTTGATCCTCTGCCAATTGTGTCATGGGTTGGAACCAGGTTTGGAAGGTTTGATTCGCAACACGTGTTTCCAGAACGGTTTTAACGCTCCCCCAAAGATCCTGACTCAAAGATCACCCCAAGCTATATTCACAAGTTATCAACATATTTCCTGCTAGTGTTTATGTTAAACCGAGAGTTAAAATAATCGTGTAATATCCAGTACAAATATATATTTCTGTTAATTTTCAAAATCTCGCAGGCCTTATACATTAGCTTTTTTCCCTTTGTCACTGGAATTGGTCAGAAGTCATGTATGTAGGCAACAACAAGCTCTGGCTAGCACCAGAAAACATGGAAATCTTCTCTTTTTTCCACAAAAACCCACGGTTTAAAAGAAGTTGACTTAACTGTTTCTAAAAATTGATTTTACTGGTCTCTTTCTTATATTGGTCGGCTTTTAAAAAACATGTTATTTATTGGAGTAATGATTTACAATGAAAAGAACTTATCAACCCAGCCGGCGCAAACGTCGCAACAAGCACGGTTTCCGCGCTCGCATGAAATCCAAGAATGGTCGTAAAGTACTGGCCCGCCGCCGCGCAAAGGGAAGAAAACGCCTCACCGTTTCCGGTTAAACAAGTTAGCCGGACCAGCGTTACTGATTACCTACAGCGTGGTCGCCGATATACTATACGGGGAATCACTTTGTATACAAAACCCACAGACATTTTGGAAGTGGGTTTTTTAATTCGTCGCAGAGCGGGGAATGCTGTTGAAAGAAATAAAACCAGACGTCTTTTTAGAGGTCTTATCTTGAACTCGTTACTGAATTTTGCTCCAGGTCGGGGTTACCTGTTTCTTTTTCACAAATCTGCCTTTTCCACCCCTGCTATCGCACATTCACTAAAACAGCTTTTATCTCGTGTTGATCATGTGGTTGAATAAACCATTTATATGGCTGGTGCGCCTGTATCAGGTTGCCCTCAGCCCACTTTTTCCGGACAGTTGTCGATTTTACCCAACGTGTTCACACTATACGCTTGAAGCTTTTGAAAAACTACCCATGTGGAAGGCTTTACCAAAATCCACGTGGAGGATCCTCCGCTGCAACCCTTACACCAAAGGCGGTTTTGATCCTGTTATTAAAGAATAAGGATTCTTAAACGAAATGTCTGAACAAAACAGAACGCTCGTCGCTATTGCATTAATGGGACTCATCCTCATGGTCTTCTTTTCTGATTGGTATCAGGAAAAGGTTGCACCCGGAAGTACCACCCCACAAAAACCTCATATTGAATCATCTTTTGCCAGCGAAACAGATACGAGCACGACCACACCTCCAGTTATCACTCCTCGCATTGCCTCACAGCCTCCAATTCTTGATACATTGGTTCAGGAAAGCCTGGAGGAAACCAATGTTGTTGTCTCTACACCTCTGTTTGAAATGCACCTTTCAAATCGCGGTGGTGGTACTCTGGAGAAGGTTTTCCTTAATGGGTATTTGACAAAGGACAGTTCCAGGGTTCAAATGGTTTCTAATCTGGCTGAGGGCGTCCTGGCCAATCAATTTATTGGCTATGATGTGGAGGACTTCAACACTAAAGACCTGCTTTCGACATGCTCGCTCGGTGAGGGTTACGATTTTGATTTCCCCGTATATGGCAAAGCGGAATCCTTCTCTTTTGAGCTCAACCTGGGAAGTGGCGCCAAGCTGGTTAGAACATTCACTTTTTATCCCGACAGCTTTCATTTCGATTTGAACCAGGAGCTGGTCAATTTTGACCAGGTCAATGCGGGCCGCTATTTTGCCACGAGCTGGTCAGGCGGAGTTGCACCTACAGAGCAAAATCGCAAAGACGATCTATACTACTCTGAAATGTATGCACTGCTAGGCGATGACAGCAGTCCCTCCGATTATTCCGCAGATGAGGACCGTGAGTCTGAAGTACAGACAGCGCTCACAACCTGGGTGGGTACTCGTTCAAAATATTTTACATCCATTCTGATTCCAGAAACGCCTGTTTCCGAATTTAAAATGCTACGCTACCAAACTCCTGGTGGTGATGATAACGCAGAAAAAATCTTCGACTTTGATGTCCGTGATTCTTTTGATCGGCGCAATGCGGTCAGCCAATCCAATTTCAGGGTTTATGTCGGTCCCCTGGATTATGACATTCTTAAAGGCTATAACCTGAGTTTTGAAGAAATGATGAATTGGGGCTGGTTTGGTCTGATTGGAAAAGGTGCTCTCTGGGTTTTTAAATCCATTTATAGTTTCATTCCAAACTATGGTATCGTGTTAATCATCTTTTCAATCCTCGTGAAACTCTTACTGGCACCCCTTACCAAAAAGCAGTTTTCCTCCACACAAAGTATGCAGCAGGCACAACCTCAGATTTCAGCCTTGAAGGACAAATACAAGGATGATCCCAAGCGCTTAAACGAGGAAACCATGAAGCTGTACAAAGAGCTTGGTGTAAATCCGCTGGGAGGATGCTTACCGCTTTTGATACAGATGCCTATTCTGATTGCCATGTTTAACCTTTTTAGAACCACCATTGAGTTGCGTGGAGCTGCCTTTGGTGGTCTTGAGTTCTGGATCTCTGATCTATCATTACCCGACACTGTTGGAACGATTGGCGGGATTGATATCAATTTGCTTCCTATCATTATGTCAGCCACCATGATGTTGCAGCAAAAATTGATGACCCCAAATGCCAATGCGAATCCTCAAATGAAAAACATGCCTTACATCATGACGGCTGTTTTCTTCTTTATGTTCTATACATTCCCATCAGGGTTGAATTTGTACTACACACTTTTTAACATCATGTCAATTATCCAACAGAAATTGACGCCACAGCAACCTTTGCCTGCTAAAGTTGCAGCAACGCCTGTCGCCACGCGCCCCAAGAAAAAGCGTAAAAAGTAGGGCGAAGGAAACCTTGTGCTACATTTTGATCAGGATACAATTGTAGCGATATCCACGCCGCCGGGAATCGGCGGCCTGGCTGTCATACGACTATCTGGACCTCTGGCACTTGAGACGATTCAAAAATACTTCTCCAGCACCAACAGGCTAAAACCCCGTTACGCTACATTTGGAAAACTAAAACATCCTGATCTAAGCGAAGGTGATTTTGACGATTGTGTCGTCACTTTTTTTAAAGGACCACGCTCTGTGACGGGTGAAGATTTAGTAGAGGTGTCAATCCATGGGGGTACATATGTGCAACAAAAATTGCTTGAAGTGCTGCTTCGTGCACCCGGGATAAGGGCTGCAAGTGCCGGTGAGTTCACCTTTCGCTCCTTTTTAAGCGGGAGAATTGATCTTTCACGCGCAGAAGCAGTGGCTGACCTCATTCATGCCAAAGATGCTGCAGCGCACAAAAACGCCCGTAATCAATTACAGGGAAAACTGAGGCTTCTGGTTGACTCAATGGCGGGAAAATTGATCCACAGCCTTACTATTATTGAAGCTGAGCTTGACTTCTCTGACCAGGAGATAGACGTCTCTCCCCCACAGGCCTTGCTGGCGCCCCTTTTAGAGCTTCACAAAATGACAGAGGCTTTGCTTGAAACCTATTTTTATGGTCGACGTCTTGAAGAGGGAATTCGAATTCCGCTGGTTGGCGCGCCCAATAGTGGCAAGTCATCACTCTTTAATTTACTGCTAGGCCAAGATCGAGCTATTGTAACACCGCAAGCTGGTACCACTCGTGATACAATTGAGAAATCAATCATCATCGCCGGTCACTCAGTGGTCCTCATCGACACTGCGGGTATCCGTGACGCACAAAACGAAGCGGAAATCTCAGGAGTTGATCGCAGTAAAGATGAAATTGAACACGCCGATCTGGTGATTTGGGTTCAAGCACCAGATACTGAAACCGCCTCCCCAGACAAGGTTATCAACACCCCTCAAATTACTGTTTTTAATAAAGTAGACCTCATAAACAAGCGACCTGAAAATAAAGATGTTTACCTGTCTTGCTCTACAGGCGAGGGTCTTGACTCGCTCCGAGAAAAACTTTATGAACAAGTTATCAACATGGTTCGCACTGGAGTAGAGGGGGTTATCCTTAATAGCGAGCGTCATCAGGATGTTTTTATTCGCTTTAGAGACCAGATCTCTGCCTGTATGAATTCTATCAATAATGAGGTGGGTCCTGAGTATGTCGCCTCTGACTTAAGGCTTGCCCTGGATATACTTGGTGAAATCACGGGAGAAACAACCCCAGACGACATACTTAATCAAATTTTTAGCGGCTTTTGTGTGGGTAAATAAGAGTTTTGAGTGTTTCACGTGAATCATTCTCCTGTTTATTGTCCCTGGTTTACCTCGAGAGATCCTGTTAATGAATAAGACCGAATCAACTCAGACCACTAACCAGCCCCTTTTTGATGTAATTGTCGTAGGTGGCGGTCATGCAGGTATTGAAGCGGCTTTATCAGCAGCTCGCTTGGGTAAGCATACACTTCTGATAACCATGGAGCTTGCGGCTTTGGGTCGCGCTTCATGCAACCCCGCAATTGGCGGTCTCGCAAAGGGACATCTAGTAAGAGAAATCGATGCTCTAGGGGGCGAAATGGCGAAAGCCACGGATGCCACCGGTATTCAATTTAAAATGCTCAACAGATCAAAAGGTCGGGCTGTCTGGTCACCACGGGCGCAGATTGACAAAAAAGCCTATAGCGCATATATGGTTAATATCTGCTCCAACCAAAGTGGGTTAGACATCTTTGAAGATGAGGCAATTCGGGTCCTAACAGATGAAGGTAAACAGGAAGTCACTGGCGTTCTTACCCGGGGTGGGAGTCAATTCGCATGCAAGAACCTCATTTTGACCAATGGCACTTTCTTGAATGGACTTATTCATATTGGAGACAAACGCTTTACAGCAGGTCGCATCGGCGAGTCAGCCAGTGTGGGTATCACAGAGTCGCTGGTAGAGTTAGGCTTTGAAACCGGTCGCCTCAAAACAGGAACACCCCCCCGCATCAAACGCGACAGTGTTGATTTCGACCAGACCAGCATTCAAACTGGTGATGAGAACCCTGAACCATTTTCTTTTGCAACCACGACGTTTGATCCGCCCAACGAAGCCTGTTATATCACAAAAACCAACCCTGAGACCCACAGCATTATCAATGGGTCCATCCAGTTTTCACCATTGTTTTCTGGGGCAATTCAAGGCGTGGGACCACGGTATTGTCCCTCTATCGAGGACAAGGTGGTTCGGTTTGCAGATAAGACATCTCACCAATTATTTCTTGAGCCAGAATGGTCAAATGCGAACCAGCTTTATGTGAATGGTTTTTCATCATCACTACCTGAAGAAGTACAACTAGAAAGTCTGCGGACCGTCCCGGGTTTAGAGCGGGTTGAATTTATCCGACCGGGTTATGCCATTGAGTATGACTACTTCCCCCCTGCGCAACTCAAGGCCAGCATGGAAACAAAACGCATTAAGGGATTGTTCTTCGCCGGACAAATCAATGGTACTTCTGGCTATGAAGAAGCAGCTGCCCAGGGTTTAATTGCTGGAATTAATGCTTCTCGAAGGATTGATGGTCTGGATGCCTTTGTCCTCGGTAGAGATGAAGCTTATATCGGCGTCCTCATAGACGATTTAATAACAAAAGCAACGGATGAACCCTATCGAATGTTTACCTCCCGTGCCGAACACCGGCTCTTGCTCAGGTATGACAATGCCCATTTCAGATTAACTGAAAAAGGTTTTAATCTGGGTTTGGTTGACAAACACACCTTTGAGGAGAATATCCAAGAAAAGGACTTAGCCCTGAAAACTGAATCGTTTTTTGAGTCAACTTATATAAAAGCCGAAGATATTAACGCTTTGATTGATGCCCAGACAAAAATTAAGGAAAACCAATCACTGGCGAATGTATTGCGTCGACCAGGAGTATCCATTGAACAGATTAAATCCCTGCTTCCAGAATGGGTAAAAAACATTAAACCATCCCTGCTTACCCTGGTTGCCACCAACACCAAGTATAGTGGCTACATCGCAAGGGAAAGACTGCAAGTCGAGCGTCTGTCAAAACACCAGGGTATGAGTATCCCTGAGGGTGTTGACTATATGTCAATGCAAGCAATATCCTTTGAGGCGCGACAAAAACTGGACAAGATCCGACCCGAAACCATCGGGCAGGCATCCAGAATTAGTGGGGTATCCCCTGCTGATGTTTCGTTACTTATGATCCTTCTTAAGAAAATTGTTTCACGTGAAACACGCTGATCTCTCTACTAAAATAAAAGAGTTGTATTCTTTACAGGGGAAAACACTCGGTGGTGTTGAACCTCCCCTCTTGGGGTTTCTGGTTCAGGCGAACCTTTCAGACAAGCCTATTGTGCTCGCCCTCCCGGATAAACCCTCTGCAGAACGAGCTTTAAATGATATTGTTGCCCTTGGTTTGGATCGAGAGGTTCATTTTGTGGGTAGTGATCGTGTGGATGGAATTGATACAGGACAGTCCAGTCGTGCTTTGCGTGCGCTGGTTTCTGGAGACAACGCTGTCTACATAACACAGTCCAGCGAATTGTTGGGTAGTATTTCAGGTGACGTGCTAAAAAGTCTCACCCTAAGCTGTGGTGAAGACTATTCTATAACCGACCTTGAAAAAGAGTTGGCGGAATATGGGTTTACCCGGGATGCCTTTGTGGTTGAACCAGGATATTTTGCGGTTCGTGGAGGTGTTCTCGATGTGTTTCCTGGGGACCAGGATAAGCCTTTGCGTCTTGATTTCTTCGGAAACACGCTGGAGTCCATACATGTTTTTGACCCTGCGACCCAACGCTCTGGAAAAGATCACGACTCCATTGTCATCTATCCAGAAAATCCTTTTTTGGAACAGGTGGCGGATCCCCTGTTGGATTCTGTTCCTGAGCATGTGCTTTTTATGCATTACCGACCCATAATCGAGACGACCGATTCAGCGGTGCTGGCAGAGTTTCTATCAAAGCGCTCCGGGTCAATCAGCTTCTTCCAGGCAAAAGCGGAGGCAGCTCAGGTTTTGGATATTGAGATTCAGCCTGAGTTTCAACGAAACCTCGATGCATTTCGTGCCCGATTGAGTCATTTTAACGAAGATACCTATCGGGTATATATCTGTGCTGACAGTAATATTCAGCTGGATCGACTACAGGTTCTGTTTGAAGACCTACGCTTTGAAAGCGTGCGACTCTCGCTCTCGTCCGGTTTTATTGATCACAAAAATAAAATTGCAGTTCTTACTGATCACCAGGTGTTTGGCCGAACGAGGAAACGTAGTGTCATCCCCCGTGCCTTCCCAGTAAAACCAGCAACACGTATCGAAGCTTTTGAAGAGGGTGATGTTGTTGTGCACCTTGATTATGGTTTGGGAAAATACCTTGGTGTTGAACTCATGCCTTTCCAGAAAACGGTTCGTGAGGTGTTGGCGCTTGAGTATGAAGCAGGCGACAGGATCTATGTACCCGTTGAAAAGATGCACCGGGTCCACCGATATGAATCACAGCTAGAGACCCCCCCAAAGCTCACTCGCCTCCGGACTACGGAATGGGACCAGATAAAAATCAAGACCCGCAAGGCTGTTGACAACTATGCTAAAGAATTGATAGAGTTATATGCCAATCGTTTTGTGGTGGAGGGGTTTCGATATAGTGCTGACAGTGATTTCCAGAAACGCATGGAAGCCTCATTCATGTATGATGAGACTAGCGACCAACTCAAGGCTGTTGAAGATATCAAAAAAGATATGGAGTCAGCTTTCCCAATGGATCGCCTTTTGTGTGGGGATGTGGGGTTTGGAAAAACTGAAGTAGCCATGCGTGCTGTATTCAAAGCCATTAACGATTCTAAACAGGTTGGAGTGCTGGTTCCTACAACCATCCTTGCCCAGCAACATTATGAGACCTTCCTTGAGCGGTTTGCTGACTACCCGGTAACTGTTGGAGTACTTTCCAGATTTAGGACACAAAAGCAATTAAAACAGACACTTCTGGATGTGAAGAAGGGTGTTATTGATGTCATCATTGGAACGCATAGATTGTTGTCCAAAGATGTTGTTTTTAAAGAACTTGGTTTGCTTATTGTAGATGAGGAACATCGCTTTGGTGTAAAACACAAAGAGCGGGTGAAGGAAATAAAAATGTCTGTCGATTCACTGGCAATGACTGCAACCCCTATTCCCCGTACGTTACAGATGTCGCTCATGGGAGCACGAGACCTTTCCATGTTAAAGACACCCCCCAAAGAACGCCAACCAGTTGAAACCGTCGTCATGGATTTTGATGAAAAGCGTATACGTGAGGCTATTCTACGAGAAGTAGATCGTGGTGGTCAGGTCTTTTTTGTTCACAATCGCGTGGAGTCCATTGGGATTATGTTAAGTCGCCTCAAGGCTTTGCTTCCTGATGTACGTTTTGGTATGGGGCACGGACAAATGGCACCTCGCGATTTAGAGCGAGTTATGTTGGGTTTCTTTCATCGAGAGTTTGATGTGTTGTTATCCACAACCATTGTTGAGTCAGGGCTGGATATACCTAATGCCAACACAATTATTGTTAACCGTGCGGATGCCATGGGTCTGTCTCAACTATACCAATTACGGGGACGTGTAGGTCGATCACACCGAAAAGCCTGGGCGTTCTTTCTGGCACCGGGGTTTCGTAAACTAAGCATGAATGCCATAAGGCGACTAAATGCCCTGGAGCGCCATGCCCACTATGGTGGGGGTTATGAGATAGCCATGCGTGACCTTGAAATCAGAGGATCCGGGAACGTATTTGGAACTGAGCAAAGCGGACACATCAGTAATATTGGATATCACCTCTATACACGCATTCTAAAGGAAACCCTGGAAACCCTAAAAGAGATCCAGGGAGAACAGGCTGTGGTCTTTCCCCCGCCTGACATGACTATTGATACACAACTGTTGATACCGTCTGAATTTATTGAAGATACTGCAGAACGCATCGCCAGCTATAGGCGAATTGCTGAAGCAGAAACAGTGAAAGCTCTTCATGAAATTCGTGGTGAATTGAGAGAACGTTTTGGTCGGTTACCTCTTGAAACAATGGACCTGATTGATGCAGCACTATTAAAATTATTGGGTCAGCAACTCGGACTTAGAAGCATCATCATCAAAGGGTCTCGTGCCCAGAATGACTTTTTACCTGAACACGTGGAACAAGCCGGTGGTGAGATCATTAAAGCCCTGTCCAGAACGTTGGGAGATACTGGTAAAAAGATTGAAATTATGAACAATAAAACGCTCACTTTTATAATGTCCCACACGGGTGATGAATCCTTGGTTGCAGCGCTTAGATTATTCTTGGAAAGCCTTCACCGCTCGTCTAAATTTTCCGACCACAATGATAAATGATAAGTCTAATATAATTAAAAGGTTAATGAAATGAAAGCTCGCTTTACCACTGCCCTGTTTGCACTGGGTCTCTTAATGATTGTTTTCGCATGTTCAACCATGGATGATAAAACGCTGGCAACCATCGATGGTGTTTCAATTTCTATGGATGATTTTACAGCTCAAAACCCAGCATCTCGATTTGCTGATAAAGACCATGACTATATCGATGGCAAGGTGGATGATTTTGTGCGGAAAGAACTCTTTTCTACCGTAGCCCTTAAAGAAGGTCTGGCTGACAACCCGGACATTCAGGCCAAAAAGGAAAAAGCCGAAAAAAGACAGATGCTCCAGTATGTCTATACCAAAGCCATTATGGAAAGCATTATTAATGATGAGTATCTCAAAGAATTGTACGATCGTTCAGGAACCGAACTTAATGCCCGTCATATCCTGCTTCAATTCCAGGGCACTTCCCGCTCTCGCTCAGAAAGAACCAAGGTTCAGGCTCTGGCACTAATGGGTCAGATTAATGATCGTCTTTCTAAAGGTGAGTCTTTTGAAGCGTTGGCAAGTGAGTTTACCGATGATCCATCTGGCAAAACAAATGGTGGTGACCTGGGCTGGTTTGGCTGGGGCAAAATGGTTGGTCCTTTTCAGGAAACAGCTTTCAAGCTGAACCCTGGAGAAGTGTCTGATGTGGTTGAAACCAGTTTTGGTTATCACATCATCAAGCTGGAGGCAAAAAGAGAGGTTGAGCGCGGTTCTTTTGAAGAAGAAAAGAATTCCTTAAGACAGCAAGCCAGCAAGGAAAAAGGTCCTGAGCTTGGACAAAAAGCAAATCAGTTTTTAGAGGATCAGAAAAAAAATGCTGGTTTTGAAGTCATGACTGGCAATGTACATGACTTTTTTATGATTTATGAAAAGTCAAGTTTCAAACAGGGTACGATGGATGATATCATGCAAAAGCTGAATTTTGCTGCCCCTTTATTCAAACTCAAAGGTGAAGAGCTTGGAAGTGAATGGGTTATCAATGAGCTGAAAACGCTTGATGATGGTCAAAAGCCACGCTTTAATTCTGAAAACCAACTCTTGAGTATTCTTGATCAGATGGTTACACAGTTTCTGATTGTAGACTATGGGTATGATCAAAAATACGATCAGGATAAAGAGTTTGCCGATAAAATAAATGACCTGGTTGGTCGGTATGCCTATGATGCCTTCATGGCGAAAGAAATCAATGAGAACTTAAAGCCTACAGAAGATGAGTTGGTCGCCTTTTATGATGCCAATAAGGACAAAAAATACCTGGATAAAAAGAAAGTCCAGGTCAGGGAAATTTTTGTAAAAGACAGTCTTCTGGCTGTGGCACTGAGAAAAAGAGTCGATGCGGGTGAAGTCCTTGATGTTCTGGCACGACGCTATACAGAGAGAAAAGCCACTAAAGAAGATGGTGGTTTATTACCTCCATTTCAAGAAGGTCGCTATGGCCAAATGGGTAAAACAGCCTTTTCAATGACCGCTGGTGAAATTCAGGGTCCTATAAAGCTCGGTAATGGCTATTCTATTATCAAGCTGGAAGATACCCTTCCTGAAGGACCAAAACCTTATGAGAAGGTCAAGGGGCGTGTTAGAACAGAAATTGTGAGTGAGTTACGTTCAAAACGGACAGAGGAAGTTTACAACAATCTTAAAAAAGATTATTCTGTAAAAGTTAATTACGCTGCCGCCCATGCTTTTTATGATGCAGCAGCCAGTAAATAAGCATCGTTTGAGTTAACGTGCACAAAATTACAATCATCCTGGTTGCAGGCTTAATGGCAGGTTTTCTTTCCTGCGCCAGCGACCGGGATGATAAACTCATTGCAGAAGTGAATCATGAGCGGCTTTCTCTCGATGAGTTAGTCCTTATGTTTCCAGGGTTTATGTCTTTAGATAGTCTCCAAAAGTCACTTTTGGTAGAAAATTGGATCCGAGAAACATTGTTGGCTCAGGAGGCTGAGAAAAACCTCATCCACCGTGATCCCATGTTCAACTATCGTGTGGAAACCTACCGTAGAAGACTGCTGGCAGACAAACAGCTTGATGTCATTTTAAAAGATCAGGGTAATGTCGGTCGGGAAGAAATCGAGGAATATTACCAAAACAACCTGGTTTCATTCAAACGTCAGAGTAATGAGTTTTTCGGGTTTCACGTACTTTTGCCCTCCAGGGATGATGCTCGAGATCTGGAGCGCGCTATTGAAAACGGAGATTTGGAAAAAAAACAAGCTCTGGTGGCTATGCAACCCAAAGAAACAGGATTGTTTAAGGTCGAATCTTTGTTTCCTGAAGTAAAAGAATATCTGTTAAAAAAGAAGCGTCCCGGGATATTTGGTCCCATAAAAACAGATCTTGGATATCACCTGGTAGAAGTAAAAACCTGGCACGACAGAGGGTCGATTAAAAGCCTGGATGAGGTCTGGGAAGAAATTGCTGCCAGACTATCCATTAACCAACAGCGTCATATTGAAACCCAGCTCGTAGATAGTCTCAGAAAAGCGGGTAGTATACTATTTAACAAAGATATTCTCTATGATAGAGTTACAGAATAGGTAATAAATAATGCGTAACATTGTTCTACTTCTCAGTTTATTAATGACCCTGAATGCCAGCGCCCAACAATTGGTTGATGGGGTTGCAGCTATCGTAGGTGAAAAAGCCATTCTATATTCTGAGGTTGATCAGGTCACCCAGTTATTCGCCATGCAGGCTAAGCTTCCCTCCTATTCTTCACCGGATGTTATTCAACAGTTACGTGTACGTGCCCTGGAGGAGTTGTTAAACCAACAGGTTTTATTGGAATATGCACGCCAGGAAACCATCGAGGTGGAAGACCGAAATGTTGAAATGCAGCTGGAGCAATCGTTAAATAATATTGAAATGCAGTATGGCAGTCTTAGAAAGGCTGCTGAAGCGTTTGGTGTAGATCATTATAAGATCAAGTCATACTACGAAGACCAGATTCGTACCAACCTCCTGGTTGAACAGGTAAAAATGGAATTGTTCAGCAATATCAAAGTTAGTCGAAGAGAGGTTGAAGATTTTTATGTGACCTGGCAGGATAGTTTTCCACCCAAAAACCCTCAGGTTGATTTCTCCATTTTATCTATTTCCATTGAAATGGGTGAGGGAAAAATGGAACAGCTCACCAGCCAGTTGTCCGGTATAAAATCAGACATTGAAAATGGTGTCATCACGTTTGAAGATGCTGCTACCCAATATTCAAAGGATCCTGGGTCCGCTGCCAATGGAGGCAGCCTGGGATTTGTGGGTCGAGGTGTTTTTGTTAAACCCTTTGAGGAAGCAGCTTTTGCACTTGAGATTGGAGAAATGAGTGATCCTGTTGAAACTCAGTTTGGTTTGCACTTATTACGTCTGGATGACAAACAGGATGATCAGGTGAAGGTTTCGCATATACTCCTGATGCCTGTAGCAGATGATTCTGATAGAAAATATACCTCTGACAAGCTGGTTGGAATCCGTGAAGATATTATATCCGGGAAAACCACTCTTGGTGAACAGGTTGAACTCTTGAGTAAAGATGAATATATGAAGTCTCGAAAAGGCAAAATGGGTTTAACCGATATTTCGCTGCTTCCTGAGGATATCCATGACCTCCTGCTGAATATTCCATTAGACAATCTTTCTATGCCTATAATAAGTGCTGAACAATATCACCTGATTATTGTTCACCGCAGAGTTGCTGGTGGAAAAGTCAATTTAAATGACCACTGGGCAGATGTTGAAAATATGGCGCTTGAATACAAGAAACGTGATCGATATGAATCCTGGATTGAAGATCAACGTGGTCGTATGTATATACAAATCAAATAGTTAAACAGTTATTCTAATATTTATCAATTCTTAACTGTCAAAATTAAAACTATAACTGGTATGCGTTTCGCTATACCACAAGTTACTATTCGCTCCACAAACAAAAAATGAAGTTATGCACAGGGTATATCAAGCTCATTAAAAAATCTGATATTGATTATAATAGACTTGCAGTTGCTATCAAAAGTTATGCGCACTATTCACAATTGACTTATCCACATTGCTCAATATAGCCCCATCCCTCATTTTCATGTTTATAAGACAGTGCTTTATACCACAACATAAACATGTACTCACACTTTATAAT
>JAERTJ010000076.1 GCA_016844945.1 Fidelibacterota bacterium
ACTGGTGAGGGTCTACCTGGTGTCAATGTTATCATTGAAAACACGGGCATGGGGGCTTCCACAGATGCAGAAGGTATATACTATATTATTAACGTACCCGTTGGCGTATTCTCTGTAAGGGCGGGTATGATAGGTTACACAACTCGTATTGTAACTGAGGTATCTGTACGCGGTGATTTGACTACCGAAGTGGATTTTGGAATGACAGTAAAAGTCCTGGAATCTGAAGAAGAAGTGGTGGTTGTGGCTGAACGTCCCATGGTTCAAAAAGATTTAACTTCGGGTCGATCCATTGTAAGTGCTTCCGAAATAGCTGAAATGCCAGTCGAGTCATTGGCAGGTGTCATCGGAACCAAAGCGGGTATTGTGAGTGATTCAGATGGATCCATTCATATTCGAGGGGGGCGCTCCAGTGAAGTGACCTATATGATAGATGGTGTGCCTGTGACAAATTTATCCTCAGGTGGTTTAGGTGTAGGTCTTGAGAATAGCGCAGTTCAGGAACTTCAAATTCTCAGTGGTACCTTTAATGCAGAGTATGGTCAGGCAATGTCAGGAATTATCAATATTGTTACCAAAGAGGGTGGCGAAAAATATTCTGGCAATCTCAGTGCCTATATGGGTGATTATTATACCACTGATACTCGTTTTTTCGAGCATGCCGATGACTTCGATATATCAAACATTAAAAATCTGGAAATGAGCCTGTCAGGTCCTGTCCCATTTTTTGGTAAAAAGTTGAACTTCTTTGCCAGTGGTCGCTTTTACCAATATGGTGGTTTGTACCGTGGCGTCAGGGAACATATGCCCAATGATGTAAATTTTCTCACATCAAAAGGTGTGGACGAACTCAAGGATTCACCCTGGGGTCGTGCAGGATTGTTAAATTTTGCGGAGCCTTTTATGGATCTGAATGGCGATGGCGTCATTGAACCAGGAAGTGAAGCCTATATCGATTTTGATGGAAACGGATCCTTTGCAGGTGGTGAACCATTTCGTGATGTGAATGGCAACGGCCGTTATGAACACATGCGTGATTTAAATGGAAATGGCTACATCGATAATGAAGACCTGGAATTTATTGATATCAACGGTGATGGTGTCCTCACAGGTGATCCCTTTATCGACCTGAACCACAATGGGGTGCTGGATGGAGAGCCTTATATCGATTTTAATGGAAACAACATGTGGGATAGCGGTGCAAGTGGAGATTCAAGTATCGTACGTCTGAACACATCCCAAAGAGTTAATGGCATGCTCAAGCTCACCTGGCGGATCAACCCAAAATTGAAGCTGAATACGAGTATTATTCACAATGCAGCTCAGTCAACAGGCTATAGTCTTGCCTACAAATACAATCCAGATGGAAGGGGTACAAATGTATCCTCATCCACGTCAATTATCATGGACCTCAGACATTCCATCAATGAGAGTATGTTCTATAACATTAAGGGTTCATACTATGAAACCAGAGCTAAGAGTTATTACCTGGATGTTGAACCCGAGGAATTGACATCGGAAAAACAATTGTCATTTACCGATATGCTGGCTTTTGCTCAACTAGCCAGCTCAGCAGTCAACGACCCTCAATCAGGAATAAGCATGGGAACCTTTTATGGGCCTAAGAGCGATTCTATCCTTATTCTCAAAAGTGAATTGATCGTGACGCTGGAAGACAGCATCCTGCTAGGGGATACTTGGTATACAACCCGTGAGGATCTTGGAATGCAGGATCGCACCTATGAGCTGAACAGCAGCTGGGAAGAATTAGGCTATTTGGCGGACATTGCCAGTTATTTGGCTGAGCAAGACGAGACTTACAACTTATACAGAAGTGTAAACCTTCACCTCACGCTCAATGATTTAAAGAAAGCCTATTTCCTGCCCAATTCAATTTCTGAACAACCAGAGAATGAGTATCTCGCAGGTGGACATAGCCATGGCTACTATCAGAGAATCAATCGGACGTATCTCATGAGTGCAGATTTGACGTGGCAGGCGAATAATACCCATCAGTTTAAAGCTGGCGCTGGATTTAAGACACACAGGATGGAGTATGATTCCTATTCAGTATCAGTTCAACAATCATTGGATTGGATTCCAACGGTTAAATCTACATCCAGCTTAGGCAATGATTCCTATGACAACTGGTTAACTCAAGCTGTTTCAAAGCTTGGTCTGGATCATAGAAACCCCAGGGAGGGGTATTTTTACATTCAGGATAAAATTGAATTGACCGATATGATTGTAAATATTGGGTTGCGCTATGACTATTTTGACCCCAACTATTTTTATCCCAGCGATTATAAAGATCCAGAGAATCCCAAGTATTGGTGGTACACACTCCTTAATGATGATTCTGTGACAGTTGATACCTTCTTCCAGATTCAAAACGAGGTGATCGAATATGACTCGATTCTTGCCGTTATGTCCGCAGACAGCAACCAGTGGAAGGATTACAATAGATTTTATGAGGATACAGAAGCTGTTCACCAGTTTTCTCCCCGAATAGGTGTTGCCTATCCCATTACAGATAAAGGTATCATCCATTTTAGCTATGGTCACTTTTTTCAGATTCCTACCTTCAGCTACCTCTATGCAAATCCTGAAATGGAACTCAGTTCAGAGAGCAATGAATCCATTCTGGGGAATGCCGCACTACAACCTCAGAAAACTGTTACTTATGAAATAGGTCTCCAACAAGAGCTCACGCCCGATTTAGGAATTGAGATTATTGCCTTTTATAAAGATTTCTCTGGTCTCTTAAGCTCCGACCAATTTGAAACCTATAATACCATTAAATATGTAAGTTATTCTAACCGGGATTATGGGGATAGCCGTGGAATAACATTCTCAATAAATAAACGGCGAACCGGATTGCTCTCAGCTTCTGCTGATTATACTTATCTGGTTGCCCAGGGGAATGCCTCTAATCCACTCTCACTCTTCTATGCAAACCAGAGTGATCCACCTGCTGAGGTCGTTAAGCAGGTCATTCCACTGGATTGGGATCAAACCCATACCATCAATCTTAATGTGTCATTATCTCAACCTAGGAAATGGGGTATCTCCATCCTGACCAAATATGGATCTGGATTACCCTATACACCAACCTATCAGGGAAGTACTCTGGATGCACCAAATTCCGATCGAAAACCTGACTACTTCAATGTGGATATCAATATGCACAAGGATGTGGAAATTGCAGGATTGCATTGGACGGTATTTGCGAAAATTTATAACGCGCTTAACATCCAGAATGAAAGAAATGTCTTCTCAGATACAGGTCGTGCGACCTACTCGTTAATCCCAACCTATACACCCGACAATGGAAACATTGCAGGACGACATTCACTGGCTGATTATCTCACTCGACCCAGTTACTTCAGTAGTCCTCGTCAGTTCCGCATCGGTCTATCAACAAGTTTCTAGGAAGGTGTTAGCATGAAAATGAAAATCCTTATTCTATCTGTGTTCATTTCACTCTTCACCGTGAATTTGACTGCATCAAATAATAAAATCCAGCCTCCAGAGAACAAATATGATCGCGTTGGATGGCTGAAGTACAATAATGAAGTTGAAAGGCTAAACAGACTTTCAAAAATTGCAGCTTTTAGTGATCGTCGGCAAGGTATCCATAATGGAAACCGCGTAAGAACCCTCTTTTATAATTATGGTTCCATCGGAAAGCCCGGCACAGAACCATCTATGGAATGGCCCATCGGGTCATCCCGTGGATATGCCTACGAATTTGGTGTAGTAGCTGGTGCACGTATTAAAACTTTTGGCGGTGATGATGACATTATAGTCAGTGACGGGCTCACCAATTCTGGTGTTCAATATGATGATAATGGTTTCAGCGAGAACAATCAGGGCGACTGGCAACCAAAGACGGGGTACCATGACCCTTTCAGTGCATCAATTGCCATGAGTGACGCTGGTGATGAAGATCGAGATGGTAAACCAGACTCTTGGCCAGGTAACTGGTATGACCCAGCCTTTGGCGATTACATGTGGCCTGGCGAGTATGGACAAGGAATCACGACTGCCGATCAAGAATCATATTACGTCATGGATGACTATTATATCAAAAGTCATAATACCTACTGGCCCTCTCGCGGATGGAATGATTCACTGCGGGCAGATGAGTTTTATCCAGGTTTTCCCGTCGATACAGTTCGGGGTGGTCTGGGGTTGGAAGTTCAATCTCGAGGATATCAATGGATCGCTACGCGAGCTCAGAACGTGATTTTCTTTGTCTATGAGCTGGAAAATGTTGGCCATGATACCCTGGACAATATGTACTTCGGAATGTATGGTGATCCCCACATCGGTGGAGGCTCCGACTACAATGATGATGATGCATATTTCGACACTTTCATCGATATTGTTTATGGTTGGGATGACAATGCCAAGGGGGATGTTGCCTTCGGTAACAGTGTGCCTGGGTTTTTTGGGTATAAGTTCCTGGAATCTCCTGGGGAACCCCGTGACAATATTGATAATGATGCAGAC
Source organism: Fidelibacterota bacterium (assembly GCA_016844945.1). GTDB lineage: Bacteria > Fidelibacterota > UBA8477 > UBA8477 > JABMPR01 > JABMPR01. Next base: position 4,516 of record JAERTJ010000076.1, read on the forward strand.
GGCATGGTGGATGAATCCATGCAGGATGGTATCGATAACGATGGTGATTGGCGACCTTACTCAGATTGGAACTTGAATGGAGAATGGGACAGAGGAGAGCCTGTCAACGATGACCTGGGTACCGATGGAGTTGGACCCGATGATCCACAGTATGTTGCTCCGGATGCCGACGGAACCGAATCAAACGGAATACCTGATCCTGGTGAGCCGAATTTTGATGAAAAGGACCTTGATGAAGCAGATCAAATCGGTTTGACTGGTTTCACGGTAGAACGTTGGACTGGTAATGATGAAACAGAAGACTATTACTATTCTCAGCGGCTGACCGCTCCCATTGATACCGCCGCTTTCCAGCAACGTCAGGATAACATTTTCATGTACAGCTCTGGTCCCATAAAAATGGCGCCAAATGACGTTCGTCGCTTCTCCATCGCAATGCTGTTTGGGTATAATACGAATAAAGCTGGGGGTGAAGATCTTCACGAAGACCCACACAATACCCGTGATCTATACGCAACTGCAGCTATTATGCAGGAAATCTACGATGCTGGCTATCGTTTTGTAAAACCACCGAATAAACCTCGATTAACTGCAGTTCCTGGAAATGGTCAGGTAACATTATACTGGGATGAAGGCGCAGAGCTATCAAGGGATCCATTATACGGTAAAGATTTTGAAGGCTACGCAATCTATCGTGCCACAGATTTTGGGTTTAACGAATCATTGGTGATTACAGATACCTATGGAAGTCCTTATCTCTGGAACCCCATCGCCAAATTTGATCTCGATAACAATCTGTCTGGTCCCCACGCCATTGAGCAGATAAAAGGCTCTGGATTACACTATGACATGGGTAACAATACAGGTCTCGTACATAGTTATGTGGATAAGAACCTGGTCAATGGACAACGCTATTTCTATGCGATTTGTGCCTATGATTCAGGCTCTGTCAATGATACCATTCCACCGACTGAGACAGCAAAAAATATTCAGGAAGACTTTGCAGGGAATGTGACCTTAGATGTGAATACTGCCATGGTCACACCACAGGCTCCATCCATTGGTTACTTACCTCCAGAAATTTTCAATATCAATTCAGATGAGGAGTTGCCCGGTACAGGAGAGATAGAGTTTAAAATTATAGATCCTCGTTTGATCCCTGACGATAGAATCCTGGCGTTAAGGTTTAAAGATTCTGGAATGGATGGTGTTGACAACGATCTGGACTGGGAGTCCTATACGGACATGGATTTCATACGTAATAATGGGGTATATGTAGACCTGGTTATTCCGGCCAGCACTGATACCATTCTCTATTCCAGTAATTTGACAGAATATGTGACTGTTGAAGGTATCACCGGAGAGATGTTTGAACACAACGGGTTTACCTGGAAAATAAAATCATGGATTGAAGGTCCAACCATCACCACTGATACTGTAATCATATATCCAGATACACTTGAAATATTGCCCACTCTTGGGGTCTGGGATCCCGCCATTGACGGTAGTGTGAATGACGATGTCGGCTCTGATGGTTGTTCAGATGAATATGAACTGGGTTCAGGTGCATGTTCAGCTGTGATTGTCGGAACGCCTGGCGTAGATGTGAATGGGGATAACTGGGATCCAGTAACCAATCCTGATGGTACTGAAGCCAATGGCAAGCCAGATCCAGGCGAGCCAGATCTAGATATGTTGGATTTCCAGGAAATGGCGAGGAATACTCAGTCATTTTCAGTCCTCGATGTTACGGACCCGAATAATGAAATTCCCATCGTGGAAGATCAAACCGGTATCAATGGAGAAGACTTCAATCAGATAAGTAATGGACTTCAGATTTTTGTTCATAATGATACGCTTCGACTTGATGAAAACCGTATTGGATGGACAACAGGAGACTGCAATTGGACACCGAATGCCAAAGTCTATTCAGCAGGTACTCAGGGGATAGGGATGCCCATGGACTATCGAATAGAATTTTATGAATCTGTTGTGGATAGTAATACACGCAATACCCCCATGGTTTTTGATATTACTGAAATTCATTCAGGTAAGCTGAAGGATGTTTTAACCTTTCATACGGATTCAACCTTGAAGGTCGTTGACAAAATTACACCGTTCGAATTTCTGGGAGATGATCCAGCTGCTGAATCGTTGCCAACCTGGCAATTTACCTTTCAGTCGCCCCTGTCAGATGTTACAACCATCCATCCCTTATCTGATAATGATCACATTCTTATCGGGACATCAGGCGGTGGAATGGCGGTCTACAGTCAATTGTCAGGTGGTTGGAAATTTTGGACCAATACCAATTCTGGTGAAGGCTTGCTCTCCAATATTGGCATAACGGATATTGTTGAACATGAAAATCACTTCTGGGTGGCTACTGATGATGGTCCAGCCATATTTGATGGCAACATTTGGAAGCACAATGAAAGGCTGGTTCTCATTTTTGATGAATGGAAACGAGATAAACAGCCTACACCAGAAGATCCCTTTAGTCGAAACTTTGCCGCAGCAATTGCCATGGCACCAGATTCATTGGGATATCTCTGGATTGCATCAACAAAAAATGGTCTGGTGAGATTAAACACACGGGGCACGTATGAAACAGGTCTGGACGATGAAGTTTATCTCATTGCCGGTCCAGTTTCAGGAAGCATTTCTGATGAGATTGATTCACTTCCTGATGCTGATATCAGAGATATGTATATCGATGACCCCGTTGTCTGGTTAGCGACGGATGAAGGGATCGTAACATACAATTATGTAGACAGTGTCTGGTCTCACTATTATGATGACAATGTCAATGGTCTGGAGACCAACAAAATAAATGTCCTTGATAAACTTCCTCAAAGTCTGGGTGGGAATATGGTATTTGGTACCGATAAGGGTCTCGCTTTTATGGTCAATGATACCTTTGCGGTTCTGGCTGAATCCGATACAACCATCCCGGATAAAAAGGTCTACTCTCTTGAGTATCGTAATGATCATGAGTATTACGTGGGTACCAAAAATGGATACACAGTATTGAATCTGTCAAATGCTGGACCGGATTTCCTTGAGGACAATATTGGATTCGAGGTGTTTGAAGCGGCATGGGGTGATTCAACCATTTATTATGACAAGAATATTAGAGCCATCAAATTTGCTGGCGATATCGGTTATTTTGGAACAGAAGATGGGTTGGAGATCCGACTGTCTAAGTATGATTGGAATACCTTTGGCCCCCAACCTGGAGATGTGTTAGAAATATACACCCGGAAGGAATTCAGTAGCCTGGATACCTACCTGTATGAGACCTCAGCCGGAAAAGAAGATGCCCTGAAGGTTATGAATTCACTCGATCAGGTCTCTGTTGTACCTAATCCATATGTTGCTGCGGCTACCTGGGAACAGAAACCTTATCTCCAATCAGGACGTGGTGAACGGAAAATCTATTTCATCAACCTCCCCATGCAGTGTGAGATCCGCATCTATACCATGGCAGGTGAATTGGTGAGGAAGCTGGAGCATAATCAGCCCGTTTATAACGGTGCTGAAGCTTGGGATCTGCTCAATCTGGATAATCTGGAGGTTGCCTTCGGTGTTTATATATACCATATCATCGAAACAGATGAAATGACTGAAGGCTCACCCGAAACCATCGGCAAATTTGCCGTCATCAAATAAGGAGATTGACCATGCAAAAAAGAATGATCATGCTCCTTGTTATCACAATATCAATGGGTTTTGGACAGTATAAAGGTGGAACCACAGCAGCACAATTTCTTAAAATTGGTGTTGGCAGCCGTGCAACAGGAATGGGTGAAGCCTATGTAGCCATGAGTCGCGACGCCTCTGGTCTCTATTGGAATCCCGCAGGCATCGCCAGAAGCCCTGGTGCTGAGATTATGTTCCAGCGCAACAATTGGATTGCTGATGTTGCCATAAACTATGTCGGTGTCATTTTCCCACTGTATGGTGTGGGTACGGTGGGTATGAGTATCACCTCGCTTACCATGGATGATATGGCAGTAACAACTGAACTGGAACCCTTGGGTACAGGTGAGGAATTTACCGCCAGCGATCTGGCACTACAAGTGTCCCTGGCACGAGCCCTGACCGATCGGTTCTCTATTGGTTTTAATACCAAATATATTCAGCAAAGTATCTGGCACAGTCATGCCAGCGCCATGGCAATTGATGTTGGGACGCTCTTTAGGACTCAATTCAATGACATGCGTCTTGGAATGAGCATATCCAACTATGGATCAAGTATGACTATGTCAGGTCGGGATGCCCTTGAACGCTATGATCCAGCACCCACGCTGGAAGGCAGCAACGATGCTATTCCTGTTGACTATTCCATGGATGCATGGGACTTGCCTCTCATCTTTAGAGTGGGGATTGCCATGGATGTGATTGAACTGGGTGTGTCAAAGCTCACAGTTGCAGTGGATGCCATCCATCCCAATGATAATTATGAATCAATTAACATCGGTGGTGAGTTTAGCATTCTGGATAAATATTTTCTGCGAGCAGGGTGGAAATCTCCATTTGTAGAAACGAATACCAGTTTGAAGGCGTCGGATCTGGAAACAAGGGAAGAGGGTCTTACCTTTGGTGCTGGCTTTGACCTTCCACTGTTTGGATCCGCTTCCGGGTTGCGTTTTGACTATGCCTATGCAGATTTTGGTCGATTGAATAATGTTCAACGATTTAATATGAGTCTGTATTTTTAGTGCAACACAGACCGAGGTCTAAAACGAAATAATGCTTACAGGTGCCCTTCTCGATCAATCATGGTGAGAGGGCACCTTTTCTTTATAACGCAGGTAATTACTAAGAAACAAAAGTGAGACTGGTATGAAAAGACTGAGTCGGATTATAATGATTCTCCTAATTGGGGTGCAATTTCTGTTTTCAGGAACTGCTGGGAAAATTACAGGACGTATCACAGATAGCAGCACGGGTGAACCACTCATTGGTGTAAATATCTTTATCCCGGCTACTGGCCAGGGATCTGCCACAGATCTTGAGGGCCGCTATATGATTCTGAATGTGAGCCCAGGTGAATATGAACTGAAATGTTCGATGATTGGTTATGCTGAACAGGTCATTCAGGGAGTGAGAGTCATGGTGGACCTGACAACCACCCTTGATATTAATATGACACTCTCAATTATTGAGGGGGATGTAGTAACTGTAACAGCAGATCGATCCATGATCCAGGCAGACATTACTCATGCCCAGGCAAATATCGGTGCTGCAGAGCTTGAAGCGTTACCCGTTGAATCCTTTCAGGCTGCTGTCTCACTTCAGGCGGGTGTGGTTGTTGATGCAGGAGGAGCCATTCATATTCGTGGGGGGCGCTCATCCGAAGTCGCCTATCTCATTGATGGTATCCCAGTAACCAATTCCTATGGTCAGAATATGGGTGTTGGTATTGAGAATAACGCCATCCAGGAGCTTCAGGTAATATCAGGGACTTTTAATGCAGAATATGGTCAGGCCATGTCCGGTATCATTAACATCATTACCAAGGATGGTAATCTTGATAAATACTCTGGTGAATTGACATATCGATATGGAAGATACATCTCACCTGATCCAGAAATATATCTAGGTCTCATACCAGGTGATCTGGAATTAAGAGATAATTTGGATATCTCAGACGTTGATGTTATTGGCTTGAATCCAGACGTGTTTACCCCTAAAGGTAGACACGATTTCCAGTGGAGCCTCAGTGGTCCAGTGCCCGGGCTGGCTAAAAACACATCATTCTTTACCTCGGGGCGCTATGAAAATTCGGTGGGACGACTCTATGGTGTGAGAAGATTTAAACCAGATTCATTTTACTGGGATAATAATCGAGCTATGCCCGTTGAAAATGGTGAACCCTTTGCAGATTTTATTGACCTGGGTCCAGATGGCTGCGGAGATGACTATGAGGATGGTCTTGGTGGGTGCTCAAATGAACCACTTTACCTTGGAGATGATCCCAATGGTGACAACTGGGATCCCTACCTGAATCCTGGTGGGGCAGAAGGCAATGGCCAGGGGGATTTTCGCGAGGGTAGTAATGGATTATGGGATGGAGATGGGGATCGTGTGTACATCGTGGATCAGGATATCCAGATTCTTTACTTCGATGGTCAGAGAATGATGGGCTATCGAGATATCAATGGAAATGGTCAATACGATGCTGATGACATTTTTGAGCCCAACGCAGAGTGGGGGTATGATGACAATAATAATGATGGACGATTAAGTGGGGAATTCTACCTCGACCAGAATGGAGATGGAGAGTGGACCAATAATCGTGGTGACAATGCTGTCGTGCCCTTATACAACTCTACCAGTCTCAATCTTCAAGGAAAATTAACCCATCGTTTTGGCTCAAATCTAAAAGCCTCTTTGAATGTTCTTTATGGCAATTCAGAATCCTACAATAGCAGTGCTTTAGCCTGGAAATATACACCAGAAGGTCGATCCACGAGTTATGGTACAAATATGAACATTGGCCTGGTATTGCAGCACACACTCAGCCCAGAAGCGTTCTACACCATCAAAGCCTCGATCCTGGGGAATTTTGGAAGATCATATTACAAACCCGTGTATGATGTGAATTGGAATAAACTTTTCATGTCAAACATGTTCAAGATTTCAGATTTTGAAATGCCTGCAGATACAGCATATGACACCAACGATTTAGAATTCTATGAGAATGACAATAACATTCTTGATGCGTCTCAAGGGCAAAAATTTAATCTGGGTGGAATTTCCAAATATCACCTCTATCGGATGACCCGCAGTCAGTTGATTAAATTTGATATGACCAATCAGATCAACCACATGCATCATCTTCAGGGTGGATTGGAATTCAAATATACCAGCATTTTCAGAAGGGATTTTTCAATCCTTTATGATCCATCTGAAGGCTATTTCACACCTCAGATTCTGACACCTGATGTGAGTCCTTCAACACCCACATACAGTGAGATGGTTCGTAACCCATCAGAGTTTGCCGTATACCTCCAGGATAAAATAGAAGTAGTGGATATGATTGTTAATGCTGGACTCAGATACGAAGTGTTTGACCCAGATGGCGTCGTTCTATCAGATCCTGCAGATCCCAATCCTATTTCTCCACTAAAATTGATCAACAGATTCCACGATCTTGATGGTGACGGCAATATTTCAATTGAGGAGTCAGTACCTGAAAATGCTGTCACCTATGAAGAACGCATGGAATACTGGTTTAAGGAAGCGACAAAGAAGATCCAATTCAGTCCCCGTCTGGCTATTGCTTATCCTATTACTGACAAAGGTGTTTTGCATTTCTCCTATGGTCATTTCTTCCAGATCCCAAGTTACACCTATCTATACATTAATCCGGATTTTGAAGTACCAGCAGGGGGTAGCATCGCATCTGCAACCATGGGTAATGCTGATCTTGAGCCACAGAAGACTGTCCAGTATGAAGTGGGATTTCAGCAACAGTTTGGGGAGAATATCGGTGTTGATGTCACGGGTTTCTACAAGGATATCAGCAATTTGCTCGGATCAAAAATTGTGACGACCTATACCAATGAAGTTTACGGTGTCTACGTAAATCGTGATTATGGAAATGTTAAAGGTCTTACAGTCTCTGTGTCCAAACGCCTGTCACAAGGTTTCTCAGCAAATATAGATTATACGTATAGTGTAGCAGAGGGAAATGCTTCGGATCCAAGATCTGCTTTTTGGGATGCTCAGAACAATAGAGATTCTGAAAAACAGCTCGTTTACCTGGACTGGGATCAACGACATACATTAAATGGGTCACTGCTATTCAGATTGCCCTATAAGGTCAATCTAAGTTTTATCGGTGAGTATGGTTCAGGTTTACCCTACACACCAACCTCCTTGAATTTAGTAGGAGGTGGGTTCGAGAATAGTGGCCGTCGCCCGACCAGCATGAACGTCGATATGCGTATCTCTAAGACTTTTGCTGTTCTTGGACGTGAGATAGGTTTTACAGCCAATGTCTACAACCTCCTGGATATTCGAAATGAGGTCAACGTCTATTCGGATACGGGACGTTCTGGTTATTCACTTATTCCTACCTATACGACACAAGATCCAGGCTGGAACTACAATACGCTTGAGGAATACCTAAATCGCCCAGGCTACTATTCATCACCAAGACAGATCCGTATCGGTATCTCAACCTCCTTGTGAGACAGAGGCAACGCATGAAACTCAATACAATAAAATGGTTAATGATTCTTTTCTTGATGGCGCCATTCATAGTGGACGCAGCCAGTACTAGTAAAATCAGGCATCCCAGACCAGCAGGTCTGGGAAAAATCGGTACAACAAGTGCAGATGCTAATAAACACGCCAACCGCAGACTCGGTGTGCATAATGGTAATAAAATTCTTACGCGTTTTACAAATTATGGGTCGATAGCTGATTGGAGAAACTCACCAGGACGCTATGATTGTGGAATCTATCCCATCGGTAGTGGTCGCTCATATCTCGCAGAATTTTCACCCCTCGTTGCTGCTGAAACTGCAAATGCAGCGGGTGCACCCCTGCACATTCTGAGTGAAGGTATGCCGGCAAGCTCCATTGATGCCCCTACTTCAGCTGATTACCTCTGGCAATTTGAACCTCGTCTCGGTTATGCCAATGTCAATGATTCATTGATCGCCATGAGCGATGACAGCCTGTCATGGCCCGATTCATGGCCCGATCTATCTTCAGATTGGGACAATAAATGGGCTGGACAATATGGACAGTATAGTCGTGCTGATCAGGAAAGCTATTTTCACGTCGATGATTTCAATAATGATGAATTCAAGTTCTACCCTGTTAAAGTGGATGATATCATCCGCATGGGCAGCATTGTAGAATTTGCTGCTCCAGATTCGGATGACTATGCCATTCTCACAGATATGAATACCTCATTTGAAGGCCTGGTTAGGGATGTTGATCGAGCAGCCGCTGTTGATGTTCGAGATGGAAGACGTCCAGATGTTATTAAAGTGGAAGGCGATAAGTGGTATGAAATTGATGCAATCATCAATGACAACCAATTACGCTTGAAAACATTTCTGGGGAATGCCAATTCATCGCCTGGAGATGTAGAATATTCCATTTATGATGGTATCAAACGGGGATTGGGGGTGGATGTAGCAGCACGTGGATACCAATGGGCGCATCCTGCAGCTGAGGATATCCTTATTTTTACCTACTGGATTAAGAATATCAGCTCCTGGGATTATGAGAAGTTTGTATTTGGCATGTATGGAGATGCCGATGTTGGCGACGATGGAGATCAGCGTGATGACGATGCCTGGTTTGATACGGTAAATGATATTGTTTACCAGTGGGATCACGATTTGTGGACGGTCAACGATGGTGGCTATGTTCCTGCCTATTTTGGTTGGAAATACCTGGAGTCCCCAGGAAATCCACTGGATGATATTGACAATGATGAAGACGGAATGATCGATGAAAGCCAGGACGACGGCATTGATAATGATGGTGATTGGGATCCCTACGTGGATGATACCGGTTCTGATGGAATCGGTAAAAACTTTGGCGAATATGTAGGCCCAGATGCTGATGGTACAGAAGGCAATGGAGTTCCTGACCCAGGTGAACCTAATTTTGAATATACAGACAATGATGAATCTGATCAGATTGGACTCACCAGTTTCACTGCAGGTCCCTATCCCGGTATCGATCTAACCCGAGATGCTATTGCATGGAATCAATTAGCACCGGGATCCTTTACTGATATCTCTCAAACCGTGGATTTAACATTCATGTATGGATCAGCCTACTTTGCACTTCCACGCCAGGAACAGCGCAAATTTGCTGTCGCATTGATTTTTGGAAATGACTACGAAGACATTTTAAGAAACTCTGAAACGATGCAGCAGATTTATAACAGTGATTATAATTTCGCGAAGCCACCAAATCTACCGAGTGTAACGGCAGTTGCTGGTGACGGTCAGGTAACCCTTTATTGGGATGATAAGGCCGAACTCAGTGTTGACCCCATTTATGGACAAGATTTTGAGGGCTATCGAATTTATCGCGCCACAGATCCTGCCTTTAATGAAGTTTGGAATATCACTGATACCTATGGCAACCAAACCTTTAACAAACCCATTGCCCAATTCGATAAAGCCGACGGCTTGACAGGTCCTCATCCTTATGGATTAAATGGGATTCACCTGGATATGGGAACTGATACGGGTATCCGTCATTCATGGACAGACCATTCTGTTCAGAATGGTCAGACCTACTATTATGCTGTTGTAGCCTATGACTATGGATTTGATCACGACTTTTACGAACGCGGTATTTCTGATCTCGAGCTAAGACCGCCAATTACACCCTCTGAGTGTACTAAAAAGATCGAAATTAACGCATCTGGTGATCCAGTGAAATTTGCTATCAATACAGCTGTCGCAGTACCCAATGCCCCTGCCATGGCATATATACCACCGGAAATTATCGCAGACGCCACCACAACTCTGGGGACCGGCGAACTTGAGGTGACAGTAATTGATCCTTCTGAGATCAGGCATAATGACCAATACCAAATCACATTTAAAGATTGGTCAACAGATCTTATTGACAATGATGGTGACTGGCAGACCTGGACCGATGATTCAACAACAATTGAGTTAACACCCACGCTTAATATGAGAATTCCACCAAATTCAGACACCTTGGATGTAAACCTGGTTTACGCACGTGTGACAAATGGTCTACAAGAAAATTCTACCCGTTTTCAATATGGTGGATTTGTCTTCTTAACCAGCTTTGTGGACACTCAGACTGTAGACGTAGGGGACAGCCTAGTTATACAATATTTTGTAGAACTCCCTGATACCAGTTTCACACTTTATCCCACCCTGGGCGTCTGGGATGGATGGGAACCCATCTATGATGATGTCGGAGCAGATGGGTGTGGTGATGCCTACGAAACAGGTATTCCGGGCAGTCCGTGCTCAGAGACTGCTATAAATCTCGGAGATGATCCTAACGGAGACAACTGGGATCAGTTCACAAATCCAAATGGTACTCAGGCAAACGCTAAACCAGATGTGGGTGAACCCCATTTTGATAACAATGATGTAGATGAAATTCCCCGTAATACCACATCATATGAACTCAAAAACCTAACCACTGGCGCCATTCTACTCGCAAATCAGACCGGACTGAATGGTGAGGCTAGAGGTATGGTAACCGAAGGCTTCAGGGTCAACGTTGAGAATGATGAAATCGCCTTGATCGAATCTGAATCTGGCTGGATGAAAGCAGGCTTGAACTTTGAGATTAACCTCTTTGCACAACCCCACAACCTTGCACCCTTAAAACCAGTGCCTTTTGACTATTTACTGACCATCAATGAATCGGTCACAGATACATCAATCTTCTTCAACAAACGTATGGCATTCAGCGTTCACGACTTAACCAATGATCTCCCCGTCAAGTTGATCGCCCAAACACTAGCTGATTCAGTGTTGAGATCTGGTTCAGTTATTTATCCTACCATATCAGCAGGTGGTGATACCAGGGTAACATGGCGGTTTATTGCACGTGCAAAATCTGGGGATGTAAATGCCATCACCCATTGGGATGACAGAATTGTTTTTGGGACCGCCGATCAGGGACTCGGCATTTTTGATGGTGAAAACTGGGCCAATGTCACCCAGAGTGAAGGTCTGGCATCCAATAATATTTTGGATCTGACTTATGATCGATCTGAGCGTCTCATGATTGGTACAACCAGAGGTCTAAACGTTTATGACCCCTATGGATGGCAAACCTATTCAATGGATCTTGTTATCCTGGCTGCCAATACTGAAGAGGTTAAAGAAGATTTCCTCAACTTTGATGATGTCTATGAAGATCCTGAAGGTGTCTTATGGTCTATTTCATCTAAAGGTTTATTACGATGGGATTGGCACAGGACACCAAGAGCTGAACTCTGGGGAGAAGATTCAAGAACCCTCATTGACTTTGGTGCAGATAGTTTTGCCGTATTTCCAGATGATAGTACCGGTATTATTCAGGATGAATCCCTGGCTATGGTTGTACTGGAAGATGGAACACTTTGTATCGGAACCCAATCACAGGGTCTTGAATTTTACAATGCTGATGCCGATACATTCTGGTACCGGAACCGCAATACCAATGGGAATCTACCTTCCGATAGGATCGTATCTTTAGCGACCAGTGGAAATAATCTCTATGTCGGTACCAAAGACAAGGGCTTAGCTGTCTGGGACATTGCAGCAGATAGCACAATCTATGTTAACAAGGATAGCCTGCTCTATAAACGTATAGATTATCTCATGGTTGGTTCTGATGAGCGGGTACACGTACTCACCAAAAATGGATACAATATCGTAGACTTTTCATTGCCCGACAGTCTACGCTATACGAGTATTACCAAGGATGATGTACCTAAATTAGGAACCAATAAACTTCAGTCTATAAGTGAATTGCCTGATGGATCCATCTGGATTGGTACAGAGAATTCTGTTGTCAGGTTTAAAGATGGCGTCTGGGATGATTGGGCACCGGAACCTGGTGATCAATTTATTGTGAAAACCAGAAAACCATTTTCTGCCAATGATGTACTCAACTTTAGCGCTACTGGAGGCGATATAGATGTCACTGCACCCGCCAGTATGCTTGAAGATATTGCAGTGGTTCCCAATCCCTATGTGGTGACGGCTTCATGGGAACCCCAACATCTCTATGATTCAGGTCGTGGTGTTCGCAAGATAGACTTTATTAATCTGCCACCAGAATGTACCATAAGCATCTATACCATAAGTGGTAAATTTGTAGATTCCATTGAGCATAACAGCGAGATTTGGGATGGCGCTGAATCGTGGAATCTCTTATCAGTGGATGGTCTGGAGATTGCCTACGGTGTTTACCTCTATCATATTGACGCTCCCGGAATCGGTAGTCATGTCAGCAAATTCGCAGTGATTAAGTAGGAGGCTGAGATGAGAACTGTAAACAAATCTAAATCAGTTGTAATTGTCATTCTAGCCCTATTCATGGTAAGTTCACTTCAAGCAGTATCCAAGCGGGGTACCACTGCCGCATCATTTCTGGAAATTGGAATTGGTGCCCGTGGAACATCTATGGGAAATGCCCATGTGGCAGTTGTAAATGATGTGAACTCACTCTACTGGAATCCAGCAGGTCTAGCACTCATGAACAAGGGCGAAGTCAGTTTCATCAAAACCAACTGGTTGGCTGGGATTGACTTTAATAATGTATCTGCTGCCTTCCCAATGGGATCATTGGGTACCATTGGAATGGCGCTTACCAGTATTTCAGTTGATGAAATGAAGGTTAGAACCATAGATCAACCCGATGGTACGGGTGAAAAGTTTGGTGCTACAGACATGAGTGCCACACTGGGCTGGGGTCGTAATTTTACTGACCGTTTTTCCTTTGGAGCCAACATCAAGTACATCGAAGAACGCATCTGGCATATGAAAGCCAGTTCAGTTGCTGTTGACCTGGGAACCACATTCAGATCACAGTTTAAGGATGTAAAAATTGGCATGAGTGTGTCTAATTTTGGGAACAAAATGCAGCTCAAAGGGGATGATACACTGATCGAGGTAGATGTTGCACCTGACCAGGAAGGCAATAACTCACGTATCAATGCACACCTCGATACGGATTATTGGTCATTGCCCTTGACCTTCCGTGTTGGTGTGGCAGCGGATGTACTCAATATCCCACATGCTAAGTTGACTTTAGCGCTGGATGCTGCTCACCCCAATAATTATTCTGAAAGTATTAGTGTTGGCGGCGAGTTCAATCTCATGGATATGGCCTTTTTGAGAGCTGGCCAGACATTTTATTTGGATGATGTCGATGAGGACGGTAATCAGTACTCACCTGAGGAATTTAGTGTTGGAGGTGGTGTCAATATCCTCATCAACAGGAATTTACGCTTCAAACTGGATATGGCATATAGCGACTGGGGTATTCTCAGTGACACCAAAAGATTCAGTTTAAGTTTGGAATTCTAAGGGTTTCACTCATATATTGATTTTGAAGTCTGTATAAAGGAAGTACCACTATGAACAAGGTTTCGAAATCACTGCTATGCATGCTAATTCTTGGGTTGGGGATTGCACAATCTGCACCCCTAAAACCTCTGATTGAACTAACAGACGCTGCAAAATCGTGGGTGGTCTATGAAGGTCACCCCATTTTCTATTCTTCCAGTACGAGTCAGTACTCTGTCGAGCATGGATCACCCGTTCAACTCCCTCGATTACATGCAGATGCACATCTTAGTCTGTCTACCAATTCAGAATACAGATTGGTCTCTCTGTTGCAAAGTATGGATGATGTGAAAGATGGAAAACGCTACATGGATTATTCCATTCTCGATTCACACAACGATCTGCTCTATACAGTAACCAGAGGAACTGATTCGGATCTGAAACCATTGGTGTCTGCCATTTCAGATCAGGGCGTTCTGGCCCTGGTGGATCCGGTCAGAGCCCATATCTACTTCTACAGTGCAGGTGCCCTGGTTGCAGAGGGACAACTGTATGAAGATGATGGCGATTTCAGCATGGAACGCAACGTACGTATCCAGTGGGTGGGTGAAGAGTGTTTTATCTTACTCGAACGTCCTGGATTTAATGGGGGACCTGCAGGCAATTCCCTTTTTATTCGTATTAATGCTGATGGTCGTGATCAAAAAACAGCCTACTTACCCTTCACCTACTTGCAGAAATATATTTTTCAAAATGACCGCTTTTTTATCAGTGGTTACGATTATTCCGCCACCACCCAGCAGATGTCACCACAAATCGTTGAGGTCACTCGCGAGGGCCAGGTACTCTGGTCAAACGAACACTTTGGTCATGAACTGGTAATTTCAAAGAATGGTGAATACCTGGCCGCACTGAGCAGTCATGAGAACATCCAACGTTTTGACTTGAAGCGTAAGAGAGTCAATGAAATTGAATTTGATCATGATAATAAAGTTGCGCTGGGTATGATGATTAATAATGAGGGAGAATTGGCTGTCATTAGGGTCCCTGTGGACTTCTTTGCAAAACGTAACACCCATTTCTCAGAGATATTCTTTCCCTTAACAGATCGTAATGTTGAAATGCAAATCGACCCCTTTTATCCCAAACTATTCCAGATTCACACGGATGGCTCAAAATTTTATGTCGGTACAAACTATGAATGGCTAGAGATTAAGGAATGATAGTCCGACGCATCATATGGGTGCTGGTACCCCTGGGACTTTTCTCCCAAATAAATAATTTTCCCTGGCCCTTGGCTGATATGAATACTCAGCACCGTATCTCGGCAACTTTCGATGAATGCAGAGAGGATAGGGATCATTTCCATAACGGAACTGATATCCCTCTGGCTCCCGGTCAGAATGTTCTGAATATTCAGGCAGGACAAATTACTGGAATTGGCTCTGATTGGATCAGGGTCGAGGATTTTGCCTACGTCCATGTCATTCCTCTAGCTGGACTGAATGTTGGCAATACGCTCTCCCAGGGGGCAGTTGTAGGGCATACAGACAGTTACGCTCACATCCACCTTAATTATGGTGGGGGAGCCAGTGGTCACCCCACAGGAAATCCATTGCGACCTGGAAAACTGACTCCTTTTAACGATCCATATCATCCTCGGTCACCGATTATCCAATTTGTCCGCGATGGTACCAATGCCGCATTCCCTGGCAACACTCTGAGTGGTAGGGTGGATATCATTGCCCAGGCCGCGGACACAACCGATTTACAATCCACAATCGATATGAACAATGGGGTCTACAAGATTGGGTGGGCATTGCATAGTGCCGATACAAGTGAAGTGCTACGAGGTCCCTTTTTCTGGTTTACTGCCAATGAACTCTATTCTAATTCTTACATCAACAACGTTTATGCCCCTGGATCAAGTACAAGTATTTATAGATACATTGTTACCAACAGGATCAGTTCTAATAGCTTTCTAGACTGTGATGCGTATGAGCCTGGACCCTATGTAATTTCTGTTATGAGTGCTGACACACGTGACAACTGGGATACGACATACGTGAGAATATCAATGAGTGATGTTGATCTGTTGCCACCTGGAAGACCAGACATCTCATTTATAGGTGCCAATGAAAATGGTCATCTGCGCATAGAGTGGGAGGGACCTTCTGACCCCGATCTTGGTGGATACATTCTGGAATTCTCCTTTAATGGGACCACCTGGAATTCAAACCACGGTCCAGATGTCCTCACAGCTGATATGACAGACTTTGTGGTTGAGGGTTTTCCTGAAAATTCATACATCCAGTTTCGACTAAAGGCCGTGGACACTGCACCCATCCCAAACCAGAGTGACTATTCTGACACCTACGGAGTTCGTCTCAACAGTGCTGCAGATGCAATTCTAATTGTAGATGGATTTGATCGTACGGACGGCTCATGGACTGGAAATCAACACGACTTTGCCACCTACTATTCTCAAGCTGTGGTGGATAGTGATGCGCCAGCTTCCATAACTACAGTGAGCAATGAATGGGCTGCCAACGCCAATAACCTTAATGATTTCAAGGTCATCATCTGGTTTGTAGGTGATGATAGTCGCACTGATGAAACCTTTAGCGAGTCTGAGCAGAACGCCATTTCAGACTATCTGGATAATGGTGGGTATCTATTTGCGTCAGGAGCAGAGATTGCCTATGATTTAAGTGCAGGATCACCCTCTGATATAGCATTTATGAATCAAACCCTTCACCTTGGTTATGCCGGTGATAACGGGAACAGCACCACCGTTACAGGGGTTGGAGATGTTTTCTCGGGTATATCCTTTACCTATGGATCTGAACCTTATGAGGAAGACTGGCCCGATCATTTTCATAGTGCATCTGGTGGTGAGGTTACCCTTCAGTATGGCAGTGGATTAAATGCCGCCATTGGCTACCGCGATGATGGCAGCGGAACTCTCGTATTGGGTCTTGCATTTGAAACTATCGATACTGAATCAGCCCGATCAGAGTTGATGGGACGTATCCTGCAGTATTTTGGTGGCATCAGTGATATATCTGTTAATCAGATACCGCTAACATTCTCAGTATCAAGGGTATATCCAAATCCATTCAACCAGTCAGTTAATATTGAGTATCAGGTGAGCGAGACTGCTTTGACCCTGATCAAAGTATACGATATACAGGGGCGCGAGGTCATTTCACAAATGATTGAAGCTCAAGCTCCTGGTGTCTACAACTGGAATTGGACTGCTTCAGACCACCGCGGTAGATCCGTTCCCAGTGGTGCCTATTTTATCAAATTTTATCAGGGTGACCATCACAGCTCAGCGCAAAAAATTATGCTGATTAAATAAGCGAGGAAGTTTTTGCGGCAGATTCTACTCATACTTGGATGTCTTACCTTCATTTATGCAGATATC
This sequence comes from Fidelibacterota bacterium, assembly GCA_016844945.1. GTDB lineage: Bacteria > Fidelibacterota > UBA8477 > UBA8477 > JABMPR01 > JABMPR01. The sequence goes on from JAERTJ010000076.1 coordinate 21,985, forward strand.
CTGCATATCAAACCATATGCACAGTGGACTTTTGATACGCCTATGGAATCGGTGATTTACCGTTCCAATACCCAGGGTTTCCCAATTAAGTACATTTTAACAGCCCATAAGATTTCGTATTATGATTCATTGGGAAACCGTCTAAGAGAAATCAATCGTACCCCTGGAGATGTCTTTCGAATCAATGATCATCAGTCTGCATTCATGCTCGTTCAGGTGCAACCTTCCAATGATATTGAGAATCCCCAAAGACTCTATTCATTTCAAGTCTATGATTATAGGGGTGATCCTATCTACACAGTGGTTCATGGCTCAGATTTAGGAGCGGGCGAACTTAACTATAAGCTCACAGATTACATGAGCCTCATGCTCACAGAACAGGGCGAGCCATGGGTATTGGAGATTAGTGATGAAGATACTCTGCTATACATCGAATCATGTCTTTCTCAAACCCATGAGAACTGTAAGACGAATGTAATTGCCGCCCAGATGGCTACTCGGAATGAGTTAGTGACAGCTGCATCCTGCATGGAGCCTCACAAGGAGGACTCACTATTTCTTGAGTTAAGATTATGGAATCAGGATGTTGTTCAGGGAAATCCAATCAAGGTTCCAGGTCGCCTTGAAAGTGTTGAATCTCTGTCAGGAACTGACTATTACTTCCTGGAGGTATTTAATGGATACTCCTCCTCCTTGACACTCTATAACCGAGAAAATGCTTTAGGTCTGTATCCCTGGAAATCCTGGGTCATTGAACCACTGGGAAGAGATGCTGCATTTGTCATATCAGAATCTGATCTGAACGTTATAAACCTGGGGGATGGATCGATTGTTACAAGTTATCATCCCATCGACATGAGTACCATCAGTGATGCTCTTTATCTTCAGTATTGGGGTCTGTTCCTCTATATTCGTTATGACCCCTTTTTTACAGAAGCCGGACAGCAAGCATACCGAAATTTTGAGCTGGAAGGTGTTAATAAAACCGGTCGTATCGCCCACAGGAGCTCATTTGGGTCATGGTCATTATCATTACCAAAAATATCTCAAATAGGAAAAGATCTATTTGCAATTCATATACACAATGCTGTTCTTTTGTACCGTATAGAATTGGAACGAGAATAGAATATCTCGATTAACCTCAATCAAGCAAAACCAGGAGTAAATCTTGAGAATTAAGTATGCTATTGTACTGTTGATTTCTGTGGCATTCATCGCATGTACCACCCAACAGGAAGTTGTAATAGATGAAAAACCATATGGCCTTTCAAACGTTGAACAGTTGACCTTTAAAGGTGATAATGGTGAAGCCTATTGGGGTCCCAAGGGTGAGCAGATCATTTTTCAGAGCAAACGTGATGGCCATGGCTGTGATAAAATATATATCATGAATGCCGATGGTTCAAATCAGCATATGGTCAGCCCTGAATTGGGTGCCAACACCTGCTCTTATTTCAGCATTGATAAGGATAGAATTATCTTTGCTTCAACATATGGTGTCGTGGATAGCTGTCCGCCCAGACCCAGACCCCAGGGCAACAAATACATCTGGCCGCTTTTTCCCTATGATATTTACTCCGCTAAACCAGATGGGTCTGATCTCATCAGGGTAAGAGAAAATGTGGGATATGATGCTGAACCTACCGTTTCATTTCTGACAGGTCGGGTGATCTTCACTTCTGAGATTGATAACGATCTTGAACTATTTACCATGAATATCGATGGGTCTGATGTGACCCGCATTACCAATCACCTCGGTTACGATGGCGGACCCTATTTTAGTCCTGATGCAAAAAAGATCGTCTGGCGTGCATGGTATCCAGAGAATGCTGCTGACACGCTGCGCTGGCAGGAAAACATGGCATTGAATCAAGTAGAAGCTGTTCCCTTATCTGTTTATGTCATGGATGCCGATGGAATGGGGAAGGTTCGTCTTACAGACAATGGGGCCACAAACTGGGCACCATCTTGGCACCCCAATGGAAAACAGGTCGTCTTTTCATCAAACATGGATGATTGGAATGCTGAAGCTGGTGCCTACGGGCATAATTTCGAGATATACATCATCAATATTGATGGTACAGGTCTCAAACGCTTGACAAATAATACCTTCTTTGACAGTTTCCCCATGTTCAGTCCTGATGGAAAATATATGGCATTTGCTTCCAATAGAGATGCAGACAATCCAAGAGCTACACACATCTTCAAAGCTGAATGGAACGATTAGTATAATATCCAAACCGGAGGCTGAGCTTGTCGAAGTCTAATTCCCTCGAGTTGGGGGGTGGTTACATTTCGATGGATGTTTGCTGTAGAAGCTTCGCCCTCACAGGCAAGCTCAATGTCCAAATTCACCGTTTGAACATACCGATGAAAATGATCTGGGCTCAATTCATTCATGCATAAACTCCTCTTAACATACCTGCCTTACGGAGTTATAGACTTACTGCTTACAGTAGCTATCATCGTTGAGATTGTGAATAAACGCTTTGACCTGTTGTGGGCAAATGTACCCATCCTATTCTGGGGCATATTTTCACTGAATAAGAAAATGCGTGAGACCAAATGATTCTCTTGATCGAATCTCTCGTGTTTATCATGACGGTGGCTCTCATTATCCATGCTAGTCAAACCTATACCACACGTTTTGTGTTGATGTTCTGGGGGAGTGGTGTGATTCTGGGGATCCTCCGTGAAATTGCTGTTGTCCAATACATTGGTCTGTACGCGTATGGTGAATTCAATATCACAGCACTTGGATTTCCACTCATCTATCTATCCATCTGGACCAACTTTGCCTATATCAGCTGGCAGTGGGCCAATAACTTCCTGGAGACTGAGTATCTGAAAGCAAGAGCCTGGGATCATCATATGCCCTTTATCTTTCTCACCAGTGTTTTGATCGCATTCTTCCTGGAAGCACTTTTCTCCATGTATGGACTCATAATCTGGAATATAGATTCCAGCAGACTCCTTTGGGGATCTACACCCCTGTTGGCACCCTTTGCTTATGGTTTTACATCCATTGTGTTCATGAGTGGTGTGAAAGTACTGTCCAGAGAAACACCACAGAATTGGTCAGTCCTGAGCTTAAAACTTATCCTGGCACAACCCATTACACTCCTGATAATCCTGGGATTATTACTCCTTACTAATCTGCTGATTATTCTCATCTTTTCCTGATTGACAGGGGGTGAGCAGGGGTTTACATTAGCCCGCTTTTTCAAGTCATGGTGAACCTGCTAAATGCAGAATTATCAGAGCTGCCCGGGTGGCGGAATTGGTAGACGCGCTAGGTTCAGGACCTAGTGTACTTTATCGTACGTGCTGGTTCGACTCCAGTCTCGGGCACCATATCATTTGAGAAGTAGCCACCGTCAAGTACGGTGGTTTTTTATTTGCACTAAGTGATCGACTCCAGCCTGTCTCGTGTAGTCCGTAGGACGAAGACGGATCTCGGGCACAATGAGAAGCACACTGTAAAAGCTGAATTAACCACTGCCCGCCAGCAGTGGTTTTTTTATTTGTATTCATCATCTTGACTTTATCCCCTAAGGATCAAGGTATTTCTCGTAATTAACTGGGTGTGTAAATGCGTCACAGATGATTTACTCTACCCCCATGCGGGTGACATCAAGTTGAAATGAATTCACCTGAATTGTTTGATTCAGTGAATCTGATGGATCTAAGGTGTATCTGAGAATTATCTCTATGTTGGGGTTCTCAATATCCTTGCCATGACTTCAGCATCCAGATTTCCACCGCTCAAAATAATACCAATTCTTCCTCGAGCGGGAACAGATCCCTGCAGTAATGCTGCAAGACCCAGAACACCAGAGGGTTCAACGACAATTTTTAGTCTATTAAACAGGTACTGAACAGCCTGAATGATGGATGTTTCGGAGACTGTGGCCATATGATCAACGTGCTCAAGAATCAGGGGGAATGTTAGATCGCCCAATTGTTTGGTTCGCACGCCATCCGCAATGGTTGGTGGATTGCTGACAGATTGTAATTCGCCACTAAAGAATGAACGGTTTGCATCATCTGCGCACTCTGGCTCCACGCCAATGACCTTGCACTGGGGGCTCATTGACTTCGCTGCAATAGCCGATCCACTGAGCAATCCACCACCACCGCAAGGGGTCATTAAAATATCCAGGTCTCCCACATCTTCAAACATCTCCAGGGCTGCAGTGCCCTGACCCGCAATTATATCCCGATGATTGTAAGGGGGGATCATGGTAAAGCCATATTCATCCTCCAACTCATGGGTTTTTGCCTCTCTGGTCGTTTTGAGGGGATCAATTTCTACCACTGTGGCTCCATAACCACGTGTCGCAGCCAGTTTTGTCCGACTCGCATCATTGGGCATGACTATGGTGGTTTTCAGGCTTAATAACTTTCCTACGAGTGCCACAGCCTGTGCATGATTCCCAGACGAAAATGTTATAACTCCTCGAGCTTTTTCCTCATCGCTAAGTTGGGAAATAGCGTTAAAGGCACCTCGAAATTTGAAGGCACCAATTCTCTGGAGTGGTTCTGCTTTAAAATATATTTTCGCACCAAGCTCAGCATTCAGGGTTCTGGAGGTCAATATGGGTGTTCTGGTTGCATAACCCTCGATCCGCTTACTGGCTTCACTAATCTTCTGAAAGTTAACGACACTTTTTACTTCACTCATGGACCATCTATCTCCCCGGTTAGAAAATTGCTACTTGTTTGAATCCTATATGATAAATGCTACTCAAAACATGAGATATTGATAAGGCTAATTAACACATACGATGCGAAAAGAACAATTCAAAACTATCTCCTGCCAGACCCAACTCCTAACTCCTAACTTCATACCCCTAACCGCTACATGAATAATTGATTGATACCTCAATATGATTTAGATTCTCAGAAATTTATATCTACTCAGAGTATGGGTGAAGATGCATAACATGGGGAAGTCTTAGCATCAATAATCGTAAATAAAAAGGGTACTGGAATGTCACTTTCTCTAAGCTGGTCCATTAAGAGAGTTAACACCAAATTTGAATTCAAAATCGCCAGAAGCGCATTTAGTCACTATGAACGAGTCATCCTTGAATTGAGAGATGGAGAGCATCTCGCCTATGGAGAAGCAGCACCAAATATTCGCTATGAAGGGGGCTGTGAAGAGATTGTCGCCATGCTGGATGCTAAGAAGGATCAAGTCCTTGAACTACCCATTGACGATGCTGAGAGTCGTCAGAAGACGATTGAGAATATGTTTCCAGATAGCTTTTCATTGCAGGCTGCTCTAGATACTCTTTTCTGGGATTTGTACGCAAAACGGCTGGACAAACCCCTCTGGCAGATTTTTGGTGCGAAAAAAGATATGGTCATTTCTTCCTACACGATTGGTATTTCTGACCTCAGTGCCATTCCAGCCAAAATTGAAGAGGCCGCACCATTCCCAATTCTGAAGATCAAGCTGGGAACAGATTATGATCATGATATCATTCGAGCAATTCGTGCTGAAACCGATAAAGTGCTAAGGGTTGATGTGAATGAGGGGTGGAAGTCAGTTGATGAAGCCAAACGGGGAACAGAATGGCTCATCGAAGAAAACGTTGAATTCCTTGAACAACCCATGCCTGCGGATCAATTAGACGATATTGCCAAACTGCGTGAGTTTTCACCCATCCCCATTGTAGCGGATGAAAATTCTGTAAGACCGGAAGATTTGAAGGGGCTCGTTGGTGCATATGATGGGATTAATATCAAGCTGATGAAATGTGGGGGATTAACCAATGCTCGAAAAATGGTTGAACTGTCTCAAAAATATGGATTTGATATCATGATGGGCTGTATGCTTGAAACTTCAGTGGGAATATCAGCCATGGCTCAACTCGGCTCATTTGCACGATGGCTAGACCTGGATGGGAACGTTCTCATAGCCGACGATCCCTATCTTGGAGTAGGGAATGTAGGTGGTAAAATGATTCTCAATGATAAACCTGGACTTGGTGTCCAACCCAGATAAACATTAATTATTCATATCTGTTAACTATTAAGCCATCGCAAAAATGTGGTGGCTTTTTCATTTGCCTTCATACCACAGGACGGACCCTGAGGCTGTAGAAGGGTATCTAAGAATCACCGCCATTCACAATGAAGTCGAAAAAACCAAGTTTATCTGATGAAAATGTACGCCCCTCGACTACGCCGTCTTCCTCAAGAACTGAGACCGACGGACAAGCTCGGGATGACGATTGATGATTTCTACCTCCAAATTTGAAATTTCAAGTATCACCCCCAATCTTTCAAATACCAACCCAAGAGATTTTCATTAGTTTATGCCCAAACATGAACAGGAGTACCATGCACTATCCCCAGCTAGTCGATACTGTCCCCATTGAATTTGGAAAACAGTTCATTTCATTCATCACAGGTGATCACAACCAGCGTCGTATTAATCTGAAGTATCATTTTAACGAAACTACTGGAAAAGTCTTTGCTGAGGTAACATTTGGGGATCAGGCTCAGGGACCTCCTGGCCATACCCATGGAGGAGCAATATCGGCAGTCTTCGATGAATTGATGGGTGCCTGCTGCTGGGTGAATGGTTATCCCGCCATGACAGCCCAGTACACAACACGATTTTTTAGACCTTTGCCCCTGGATAAATCAGTGCTGTTCACATCGCACATCAAAGAAGTCGATGAGAATAAAATTAACTTGCGGGCAAAACTACACGATGAAATGGGAGAACAGTATGCATCCGCCCGTGGATTATTTATCGCACAAGATCTTGAAAAACTCAAAAAGATGAGTCCCAATAAATCATAAAATAATTGAACAATCTAACCATCTAGAAACATGTAAAGGAAAAAAGACCATGGCTTGGACATTCAAATTTGAACTGGATAAATACGAAGTCGAAGACTTGAAAATTGTTCTGGAGAAACTGAAAAAGAAAGATGTGAGGAAGGTTGAAGTATCTGTGAATGGTGATGTTCGCAAACTGGCCACCAACATGTTAAAAGCTGTCTATGATCAGGAAGACTTTTTCAAGGACGATCGATGGTAAGTTAGCCATATACAGGCGTTAGAGTCAATTCAACTGAAAGGACTTATTATGAATCTATTTAGGGCAACGCGTAGGAAACAAGTATTTGCATTTCTCTTTCTTGGACTTGCAGGAACAGTCTATGCCGCAGATGCTGCTCCAAACGGAATCAGTTGGTTCTTTGTCCTCATGTGGCTTATGGGAGGTTTGTCTCTTTTTCTCATTGGAATGGAGAAAATGAGTGATGGATTGAAACTGGCGGCAGGTGATAAAATGCGGAATATTCTTTCCGTTCTCACCACAAACAGGGTGATGGGAGTTGCCGTTGGTGCCTTTGTCACCATGGTGATTCAGAGCTCAAGTGCCACAACCGTCATGCTGGTCAGTTTTGTTCAGGCTCAACTCATGACCTTTGCTCAATCAATTGGTGTTATTCTGGGCGCCAACATTGGTACAACGATCACAGCCCAGCTTATTGCTTTCAAGCTAACGGATTACGCACTCCTGATGATATCTGTGGGTTTTCTGATGTCGGTCCTATCCAAAACTGAAAATCAAAAGAATATTGGTGATGCAATTCTGGGATTCGGCATTCTTTTCTTCGGAATGAAACTCATGTCAGATGCTATGAAACCTCTGCGTAGTTTTGAACCCTTTATCGACATGTTGCAAAATCTGGAGACGCCGATTCTGGGATTACTGGCTGGTGCAGCCTTCACTGCGCTCATCCAGAGTAGTAGTGCGCTTACCGGTATTGTCATCGTCCTTGCACAGCAGGGGGTGCTGAGTCTTGAAGCTGGAATTCCATTGATTCTCGGAGCCAATGTAGGGACCTGTGTGACAGCTGGTTTGGCCAGTATTGGGACCAGCCGTGAGGCAAAACGTGTCGCCATGGCTCATGTCATATTCAATATTTCTGGTGCACTTATCTTTCTCTTCCTGATCCCCATCCTGGTGGACATCGTGAGGACCATTTCACCAGTATCCAGTCTTACAGGAATTGATAAATTAGCAGCCGAAACACCCCGCCAGATTGCCAATGCACACACCATATTCAATATCTCTGTTGGGCTACTCTTCCTGCCATTTACCAATTTGCTATCAACCCTGATTTTTCGATACTACCCTGAAAAGGAAATTGAAAAGGGGATTGCAC
>JAERTJ010000077.1 GCA_016844945.1 Fidelibacterota bacterium
TAATGGATATTGAAGTGACCAATAACGGTGGTGCTGACCTAGTCATTACAGGTGTAACAGTTGCAGCCCCATTCAGTTCAAGCTATACTGGAACGATTGCACCAGGTGCCTCAGATGTTATTTCAGTTTCTTACGATCCTGCTACAACAGGTGATTTTGCTGAGACAATGACACTGAGTATCACCGGTGAGTTTGAGGGTGATGATGAAGTCATGCTGAGTGGTAGTGCATACCCTGCTGACTTTGTGATGGAGGACTTTGAAGGCGGAGAATTCCCACCCTTTGGTTGGACCATTGTTGATGTTGATGGTGGTAATGCCTTCAATCCCGATCTTTCCTATATAGATCCTTATTCTGGTGAGGTTGCTGCAGAAGGTATGGGTTGTGCAGATGATTATCTGATTACACCCTCCCTGTCAGTACCAGCAGAAGGCTATGCCATGTTCTCATTCTGGCATGGTCAGGAATCTACCACAAAAGAGAATTCTTTTGAGGTTATGGTTTCGGTCACAGGAACTGCAGTCGCAGATTTTGTACAGATCGCAGATTTTCCATTGGTTAATCCACCTGCTGCCTATTCATGGAGCATGGAGAGCGTAGACTTAAGTGCCTATGCAGGTCAAGATATCTATGTCGCCATTCACGTCTATTACAGTGAATCAGCATATTATGGATTTGGCTTTGATGATTTCCTCATGCCTCCATTGACACCTAACACAAATACTCCATTCTTCTCAGAGTATATGGAAGGTTCAAGCAATAATAAGGGCTTGGAAATCTATAACTTTACCGGTTCAACCATTAGTCTTGATGAATATCAGATTGCTCAATCAAGCAATGGTGGTGGCTGGGCGTATTACCATGCATTCCCAGAAGGTGCAACCCTGGAACATGATGACGTATGGCTGATCGCCAATGATGGTGTCTTCCAGGAAGTTCTAGATCTGGCTGACGAAATTCTGCCATATCCAAGTGTTGTCCACCATAATGGTGACGATGCACGTGCTCTGATCCACATCGTGGGAACTGATACAACATTTGTTGATGTTATCGGAATTCCTGATGAAGATCCAGGCTCAGGTTGGGATGTTGCCGGCGTCGCCGTTGGTACCCAGGAACACAATCTTGTTCGTAAACCTGAGATTGTAACTGGTAATACTGACTGGTTGGCTTCAGCGGGTACCAATGCTGAAGATTCTGAATGGATCGTCCTTGCACAGAATTACTGGTATGGAATGGGTTATCACAATGAACCTTATCCATTACCTGGTGATAACTGTGAAATGGCCCTTGATTTTGGAGCTGTAAATGATCCAGAAGCCACTGGATCAATTGAATCCTATGGCGCAAAATGGTACTCTTTCACAAATGATGGCAGTTATGACAATGTGTTTGTTTCACTTTGTGGTTCTGACTTTGATACAAAAGTTGAAGTCTGGGAAGATTGTGATTCAACTTCATACATAGCTTTTAATGATGATTTCTGTGGTACCCAATCAGAAGTTGACCTGGGTGAATTACCTGCTGGCGACTATCTGGTGAAAGTCTACGGTTATAGTTCAAACTATGGTGACTATACTCTGAATATCACTGGTACAAACGGAGTACCGGATTTTGCTGTTACCTCAATGGAGTACTATGGTCAGGATACACTTGATGTAGTCGTTACCAATATTGGTGATGGCGACTCTCCAGGTTATGCAGGTACAGACTATCATGGTCTATACGTCAATGGCGACTACTTAGGATATGTCCTTGAAGAGGATGTTGCCCTGATGGCCGGTGAGAGCTTTACCTATACTCTGGTTGGTTTCAACTATGACAACCTGGGTGTTGGTATGCACGAAGTTGTTTTTGAAGCCGATACTGATGATGATGTTCTTGAAATTGATGAAACCAATAACAATGACACACTGATGATCGAAGTTCTCTATCCACCACTGGCACCACGTCATGTGATGGCAATGGCTGGTGAAGGCGAAGTCTTCGTTAAATGGGAGACTGCTGTTATTCCTGCACCAGATGTAGCCAACCTCAGAAGAAGTCTGATTGGTATAGATGAACTCAAGGATAAGCCTGCTGTCGTTCTCTCTCAAGAGTTGATTGACAAACGGAATAGTATGCGTGCATCAGCTTTCCGTGAAGCAGGTGACACCTGTGGTGAAGCCGTTGACATAGCAGTAGCGGATGGCTCCACAATTTCAGCACCATATGCAACGTATTGGTATTCACATACACCAGCTGCTGACGGATTCCTGACAGCATCCTCTGATGGTCTGGCAACGACCGATACAAAAGTCTATGCCTATGATGCCTGTGATGCTGCATATATCGATTATGATGATGATGGTGGAGCTGGTTTACAATCCATTCTCACCATCCCGGTTACAGGTGGAACGACGTATTACTTTGAATGGGTAGATACCTACAGTTCCGCAGCTTTTGACTGGTCATTGACTTATGTCGATTATCTGCCCTCAGCTGATCTTGAAATCACCACTATGTATCACATGGATGATGCGGTTTATGCTGTGATCACCAACGTTGGTGATATTGATGCATCTGGTCAGTCAGCTCATTGGTTTGTGAATGGTGAAGATGTGGCATATGAATATACCAGTTCTCTCATTCCAACTGCAGCAGATACACTAGCCCTCTATGGTTTCAACTGGATGAACCTGGGAGCTGGAACCTTCAACGTTGCAATTATGGCTGACTTCTATAATAACTTGCTGGAAGGCGATGAAGAAAACAATCTGGACTCAATCGAAATCGTCATTGAGGACCCAGATTATATGCCAACATACAATGTTTATCGTGACAGTGTTCTCCTCGCTGCTGGTCTTGAATCAGTGAATAGAATGTTTGATGGTGAATATTTAGACCAAGATGTCATACCAGAAACTGAGTATGCATATTACATCACTCAAATTCTAGAGGATGCGTCTGAATCTATGGGCTCGGTGTCTGCCTTTGCTACACCATGGGCTCCAGTGATTCTCCCCTTCCCATATGTTGAAGATTTTGAAAGTAATATGGATCATCTACTTCCACAGGGATGGCTCGTCGAAGAAATTGGCGAACCTGATGGTGGAAACTGGGAAATTGGCGATAGCCTCTATTTCGATTCCAACCAATATAATGGATGGCATCCAGCCGGAAGCATGGGTCAGTATCTGGGAAATGATGATGATGGAGTTGCTATTACACATAATAGTAATGAAATCGTCTGGACACCCTGGTTTGACCTAACAGCAGCTACTGAGCCACAAGTATCCTTTGGATATACTGTTCGTGGTGGTAACGGTGGCGAATTCATGGTTACCGATGGTGAAACTGTTGATGTATTTCCACTGGAAGATTCTCCAATGGAATGGACAGGCGCTCTCTTTAATCTTGGTGATTATGCTGGGTCAACCATTCGCCTGGGTTTCCATTATGATGATAATGGTGGCTGGGCTTATGGTATGGGTGTTGATAACATTGTGTTTGAAGAAGCCCCATTACCTGGTACGATTACTGGTATGGTAACAGATGGTGACGGTAACGGAATCGGCCATGCAAATGTCCACGCAATGGGCATGTTTGCTGATGAAGGTACTATGACCGATGCTACTGGTGCATATTCAATTACTGTCCCAGCAGGTGAATATCAGGTTGACGTTATGCGCGTTAACTACCTTCCTGCAATGGGTATGGCTACTGTCACTGAAGGTGGATCTGTTACATTAGACTTCACCCTTGACATGTACCTGCCAGAGCCCATGCACCTCATGGCTTATCCAAGCATGGAAGACACAACCATTGGTCTGATGTGGGCACCCCCACTTCCAATGGGACAGGTCGCCTATGATGATGGAACATATGAATCATTTGGTGCACCTACTATTCCAACAACTGAAAACAATTTCTTTGCGACTCACTTCAAAGCTGCCATTTCTCCAGGATACATGATTAATGAAATCTCAATCCTGTCGACAGCCGAAGATGCTGAATCGTCACTTGATAATGTTTCAATCGTTGGTTCTGATGAAATGGGCGGTCCCGACTTAACCAATGTTCTCTGGACAGCCAATGGTCATGTTTCTGCAATGTATCCAGAAGCTGCCTGGGATTTCTACGCAGTTGGTGTAACACCAGCTATGCAAGATTTCTGGGTAGTCATGGAATGGCCTGTTGGAAATGACAACGGTCCTTACGTCGGTGTCGATGAAGATACCTTCGTGGGTAACTCCATCTGGGCATATGAAGCGGATACCTCCGGTGTTCCAATGTGGCTGATGGATCCAGGTACCTTCGCTGTGCGCGCATACCTTGGCGAGCCTACTCCTGGACGTGCGGCTGTTCTTCACGGTTCAGAGACTGTAAATATCGAGAAACTTGGTCAGCCACGTGCGCTAAGTGTAAAACAAGAAGTTGAATCTCTCTACAGTGTAGAAGCACCAAGAGTAACCACTGTTGGTCGTGAACTCCTCAACTATAACCTGTATCGCTCCACAGATCCAATGGTTCTTGGTGATGTGTATGCTACGGTTCCAGGTGAGATGTTCAATGATGATGACTTCGATTATGATATGGAATACTTCTACGCAGTAAGTGCTGTGTATGACCTGGGTGAATCAGATGTATCTAATACTGCCTCATTTACATACTGGTCACCACTGTTCATGAATCATTATGAAGACTTCATGTATCCAGATGCTACACCACTGGCTGATGCTGGTTGGGTAACTGATGATGGTACAGGAAATGATGCTGCAAACTGGGGCATCGAAGATGAAATGCTTCATTTTGATTGGTCACCAACTGCAACTGACTTCATTCAAACTGTCACATCTCCTGTAGCAAACTTTGCAGGTGCTACAGCTGCCAGAATCTCCTTCTATATGTATCTGGATGATTTTGCAAGTGGTGACGATGGTACCTTTAACATCACAGCTTCATTATCCAACGATGGTTTCGCTTCTGAGAGTGTAATCTTTACTCATAACGATTCTATCTATGGTGACTTTGAAGAGTGGATGGTATTCAACATTTCAGATCTTGTTGCTGGAACTGATGGATGGCAGCTACGATTCACCTGTGACGGAGTAACTTCTTTCACAATGGATCATCTCTGGATTGATGACATCCTGGTCGAGTCTGATGTTTACATGGGTCCAGGAGAGTTCGATCTTCTGTCCCCAGCTGACGAAGACAATGTTGTCATCACATCAGCCAACGTTGCCACTGGCTCCCTGCTCTTTGCATGGGAATCAGCAGGTGAAAACATGCGTTATGGTGTTGAACTCACAGGTTCACTCGGAACGGTTATGATACCTTTTGATACGACTGCCACTGAAGTTCTAATTCCTTATTCAGTACTCAGTGCTGCATTTGAATTAGCCGGTGTCACCAGTGTTGAGGGAACATGGGATATTTTTGCCTATGGCGAAATGGGAATGGAATATTCAATGAATGGTCCATTTGATCTCACGATTGGGTCTACAGTAGGTACGGATGATGCATTTATTCCAGATGTATACGCATTATACCAGAACTATCCCAACCCATTCAACCCGGTTACAACCATAACCTATGATATTCCAGAAGCATCTGAAGTTAGACTTGTGGTTTACAATCTCGTTGGACAGCCTGTCCGCGTCCTTGTAAATGGTTACCAGAACCCAAGTCGCTATACCTTAGCATGGAATGGTTTATCAGATTCAGGCTTACCAGTTTCTTCCGGTATTTACATCTACCGTTTGGAAAGTGAGAGCTTTGTTAAAACCATGAAGATGATGTATCTGAAATAAAATACATCTCTCCTGAATACTACAAACAGCCCCTTCGCGGGGCTGTTTGTGTTTTAGGGACTGTTCTCTTTTAGGAGTATGAAACAGATCCAGACATACTCAACACGGCTTTCTTGATCCAAATCAAATAGTCATAGATAATTAGCAAAAAGAGATTGGTTTGTTCTACCCCACTAACTATTTTCGCTCCGTGAAGAAATTCAAGATCATAATCGGGCTTTTAGTCCTCATGTCGAGTAGCTTTGGCAATGCCACTATAAGTGGTTTTAATGGTTACGCTGATCAGGCACGGATCATCATTCAGTGGAATACTTCAGTAGAACAGGGTGTCGTTGGTTTTGAAGTTCAGAGAAGTACGGATGGTCATACCTTTATTGAGATTGGTTTTCTACATGCACAAGGACAGGGGAGTGGGTACACCTTTATCGATGATTCTATCATTGCCAAGGTGAGTGGCAGAGATTATTACTATCGCCTTAAGGTCAGGGATATGGAAGGTAATTCTCAAATTAGTGACGTGATTACTGTACAATCCAGTCTGGAAGTCGTACCACGCACCTGGGGTTCCTTAAAAGCTCTCTTTAAATAGAATTCAATCGAGCAATTGGAATTCATTGAATCCGCTCTGGCGGATTTTTTTGTTTTTGGGAATTACTATCCCCACCACGGACATTGAGCTCGTCCATTAGACTTGGGCGATGGAAAAATCACATAATAACTTGATCTGTATGTTAAGAGATCCACACATTGCACTGGAGTTGAATAAGTCTATGAGCTTGTCTTGGAATAAAGCCAATACTTCGATTAAGACCCAACCCAGTCAGTGGCAAAGGTTATATAGTAATTCCATCCTAGCTATGATTATTAAAATGGACACAGCCCAGACCACCTTTGCAATGTGCGGATCAAGCGACCGCAATTTAACCAAAGGAGTCTGAGAATGAAACA
>JAERTJ010000078.1 GCA_016844945.1 Fidelibacterota bacterium
TTTGGTAGTGGAACCATTAAGGGTTTCGCCACTACGTTATTCTGGGGCATTCTTACCTCCATGATCACAGCCATCTTTATTACGCGGACGATTTTCATGGTACTGACAGAACGTAAAACCATGAACAAGCTGAGTATCTGAGGAATTTGAAATGTTTGAATTGATTAAAAATGTAAATATTGATTTCCTTAGTAAAAGGAAAATCGCCGCCATGATTTCTGGTGCAATTATTCTTGCTGGTCTGGTAAGCATTGTACTGCATGGTGGCCCACTCTATAGTATTGACTTTGAAGGGGGTACAGAAATTCAGGTGCGCTTCAATGAGTCCACTGAAGTTGAATCTGTTCGCGGTGTCCTGTCTGAAATTGGATATGGTGACGCCGCAATTCGTAGCTTTGGAAATGTGGATGAATTTCTCATTCATGTTAAGACCTCAACACAGAGTGAAGAACAGGTGAATACAATTCGGGAAGCGCTGGGCTCTATTCATGGTGCTGAGGGATACGAGATTCGTCGGCTTGAAACAGTAGGTCCAAAAATTGGTAAAGAATTGCGTGGAGACATGATCTCTGCAGTGCTGATTGCCATGGCTGGAATTGTTATCTACATCTCGATTAGGTTTCAGTTTATGTATGCCATCGGAGCTTTGGTGGCATTGACACACGATGTGTTCATCACGTTGGGTCTATTCTCCCTTTTGAATATGGAAATTTCGCTGTCCGTTCTGGCCGCCTTTCTCTTCATTGTGGGTTATTCCTTGAATGACACCATCGTGGTGTTTGACCGCGTCCGTGAAAATGCAAAGGAGAAACGACACGATTCATTCCTTTCAGTCTTAAACCATAGTTTGAACCAGACACTGAATCGCACGGTCATAACTTCCGTGACAACCTTGACAGTAGTCCTGATCCTCTTATTCTTTGGTGGTGAAGTGATCAAGCCGTTTGCTTTTGCTCTGACGGTCGGACTAGTAGTGGGTACCTATTCTTCAATCTTTGTTGCCAGCCCAGTAGTTTTAGCCTGGGATGAGAACCAGAAAAAAAAGAAGACCAGCTAAACCAAATAGCTTCATATATTTGTTAAAACACAAAAGCATCCTTCGGGGTGCTTTTGTGTTTTATGGACTGGTGCTTCGAGATGGGTGGTGAAGGTCCGGCACCTCGATACGTTTCGCTGCCGCGAAACACTCGGCGATCTTAATCCCTAGGCTCATCAACTCTCCGGTCATCGAGTGCCCGGAGGGCGTATCGAGATGTAGGTAAGCTGGTAGGGCCGGACGCCTCGATACATTCTGCTACTTGCAGAACACTGGGCGACCTTTTCTTGTTTTTCGAAATTGCTTTATTATTTTCGGTTAACCATAATTAAATCTGGGAGTACCTATGAAAACAGGATATGTCTATATCCTCGAATGTTCTGACGGTAGCTACTATACTGGCAGTACCATTGATATTGAAAGAAGGCTACAGCAACACCAGGCTGGTGAAGGTGCAAATTATACAAGAAAAAGAAGACCAGTTCACTTGGTTTACTCGGAAGAATATGATCGGATTGATGTGGCATTTGATAGGGAGAAACAGATACAAAGATGGAGCAGGGAAAAGAAAAGAGCGTTGATTGAGGGACATTTGACTGAGTTACCTGATTTGGCTAAGAAAATATTTAAATCTGCTCATCGAGTGGTTCCAACGGAGTGAGAAATGTACCGAGCTGAGTGGTTGTGGACTGGCACCTCGATACTCCCGCCCATGGCGGGAACTCGGTGATCTAGACCAAGCAGGGTATTTAATGAGCGATGCTTCATGGATGGGTATTGAGACAGGCTGGGGACCGGCACCTCGATACTTTTCGCTGTCGCGAAACACTCGGCGACCTTAATCCCCCGGTCATCAACTCTCCGGTCATCGAGTGTCCCGACGCTTTTGTCGGGATGTATCGAGATGACATCCCTCAGTCAAAGCACACAATTACCTGCCTCAAACAAATAATCAAAGTTTCAAGCACTCCAGTCGACAATTCAATTATGAGTGTAGACTTGACATACCCTAATCAGTTAATTAAATCTCAATGATGACGGCAATTATTCTTATCATTAAGAAGATAAAATTCTTTGATCGAATAGCCATTTCCTGTATTTAGTATGCCAAGTTTAAGCTACAGGGATGAACAATGAATTCAGGGCTCTAAGTGATTTTGGGTCCTGTAAAGAAAGAGGAGTGGAGGCAACGATGCGTAAAACTTACACCTGGCTAATTGTATTGATGTTAATCGTAACTGGAGTCTATGCGGATCTCACCATTACTGGAGATGCCCGAATCAGACCCCGTATGGATATCAAAGATAAAGGGGAGTATGGTGAGAAAACCAGTGATCTATATTATCTATATAGAGCTCGCCTAAAGGTTGCGGCCGATATCGGTGATGGATATTTTTTCAAAACCATGCTGGCAAGCAATGGAGTTGCCTGGTGGACAGGTAAGTTTGGTACTGGCACCACGCCAAGTGCTGCAAGTCAACCTGGTGCTGGTCGTGGATCTGTGAATTTTATGGAGCTTTACTTTGGTCAATCTGGGGAGAATTTTGGTTGGTCGGCGGGTATTATCCCGGTCGCTGGAACTCCATTGAAAGATATCCACTATTATCCTACACTAATGGTTGATCTCCCTTATCTGATTTTCAATAATAACTCAGCCCATGGATTTGACTTCAACTATAAAGTGGCTGGTAACAAGCTGGATCTGAAGGTTCTTGTTGATAACAACAATGGTATGGTGGTAGATGACCTTAATGATACATTTGATGTCACTACCAAAGATCAATACACATTTGACGCTAGCTACCCCGTAACTTTCGGTGGTATCAAAGTTACACCTGAGTTTCTATATACTGTAGCTGATGAGGGTGATGCTGCTCCTATGACTTATGGTGCCGCCATAAATCTTCCCAAAGTTGC
>JAERTJ010000079.1 GCA_016844945.1 Fidelibacterota bacterium
AACAAGAGCTTAGAGCGGACGATGGGTAAAGGGGGTATCTTACTTTGCACAAAATATTTATTAAGAAGGTGAGTTTCGTTGGGATGCTGATATCCCTGCGCAGCTCAAGCTCAAAACGTTATGTACATCTAGACTGATGGAGAATCATATCTTGCGAAGGACTATTATATGGACCATATTAAGGTCGTATAATAGGAGGATCAAATGAAGTATAGCAAAGCAATCAAACCAATAAGTTATCTAAAAGCCCATGCATCTGAAGTTGTGAGGGATGTAAGCAATAATCATGATACAATGATCATCACTTTGAACGGTGAGGCAAAAGCAGTACTTCAAGATATTGAAGTGTATGAACAAAATCAGGAAAGTTTAGCTCTTCTTAAGATATTGGCACAAAGTTCTGCAAATCTTGGCAAAAAGAAATTTAAACCTGCCAAGGAAGCATTCTCGACTGTACGGGACAGATTGGAGAAGTAGAACCATGGCAAAACAGTTTGCAGTCTTTGTAGTAGAAGATGCTGAAAATGATATGTTTGACATATACTCCTATATTGCTCGGAATGACAGTATTGAAAGTGCTGAGTATGTATTCGATGCTATCCAAGATTCAATATTAGGTTTGAGTACTTTACCATCCCGGGGTCATGTTCCACCAGAGTTGGAAAGAGTTGGAATCTTTGAATATCTTGAAATTCATTTCAAGCCATATCGAATAATCTACCAAGTTCGAGATGATGAGATATTTGTCCATTGCATTCTTGATGGAAGACGGTCTCTACAAGATTTGTTGCAAGAGCGATTGATCAGGGGTTAGATCGAGTACATAACAAAGGTACTGTAGTAAAAATCAAGCAGAATATGCAGGATCATATTGAGTTTCATTCGTCCAGAGATAGTAGATGAGGAGCAGCAGTTTTCTGGCAACAGCGACCACACCAGCCTTCTTGGGTTTGCCTCTTTCCAGCATTCTGTCGTAGTAGGTTTTCATATTTTTGTTCGACTTGATGGCTGAGATAGCGGGCATGTAAACGGCCTGTCTCAGGTGATGGTTTCCTTTCTTTGAAATAACGGTTTTGCCTCTCTGTTTGCCTGATTCTTTGAGGACAACATCCAGTCCGGCGTAACTGGTGAGTTGCTTACCATTTCGGATCAGTGCAAAGGCATTGGTCTCAGCCAGGACCTTGGCAATAGTCATCAAACCGATGCTATTTACGGTGAGGATGTTCTCTATTTTCGCCCAGGTTTCTGGACAACTCTTAAGCAAGTCTTGGATGTTGGATTCGATCTCCTTGAGCTGACGGTCATAGAGACGAACCTGTGCTGCAAGTCTTTTGATGGTGTCCTTACCAGGCTTAAAGGAGTGAGCTTTGGCATGGATTCGATTCTTGGCGTCTGTTCTTAGTTCTTTGAGAGCGAGGTGTTCTCTGGTAAGAAGTTTCAGTTCTTTCATGAGTTCTGAAGGTGGCTCCCACTGGGCTAAACGCTTCTCCAGTCCCATTTGAGTCAGCATGTGAGCATCAATGGGGTCTGTCTTGGATTTGATGGTGAGGGTCTTGGCAAAGTGCTTGGCCTTGTTGGGCAGGACGACAATAACACGAGCTCCTTGAGATTTTAGATAGTAGGCCAGTGTTTCATAGTAGACACCTGTAGCTTCCATGAGAAAGTACTGAGGGACACCATTGATCTGCTGTGAATTGGCAAACTTGTAGAACTGTTTGATGCCATGAGTATTGTTTTTGAAATCTTTGTGTGGACCAACCTGGGTTCGTTGATCTGGGGTGATGGTACCGACTCTGATAACGAAGGAGTCCATGGACATATCGATGCCGACAACTTGTTTAATGGGTGTCATTTTAAGGAGAGTCTCCTATTTTACGTTCATTGAGATAGGCATGGTTTCTTGGTATTCTTTTCTCGTGGTCTTATTCGGGATTCCTGTTGGCTACAGGATCTCTAAGTACTGTCCAGAATTGAAGAAACTGTATAAGGGGGAGTGGGGAGATGTTTCTTTGTTCCGATATCATTCGAGATGTACCGAGGCTTAGATCTCTCTCCCGCTCCCTTGCCTTAACTCCAGAATCTAACTGCTTAAACTGGACTATTGGTACTATACGAGGCTTAGAGCTGACTCACAGTCACTTACGGGGGTATTGAATGATAAGTGGACGGACACAAGGTAACATAACTATTTTAACTGTTTCTTGTGAAGCAGCTCAAGCCTAAAGCGTTAGGCAAACAAAGGAGTGGGGCTGATAATATAAATATTCCGTGTTTTGAAATTGCTAAAGCCCAAGAAGATTTTTGCAGTGGCTCTGGCTACCAGGTAATCGGGAACGAAAAGTCTACCTCTAGCACGTTGCTATAAATGTATTGCAATACGATGTGTGCGTATGTATTCTAATAGTTGTATATAGAACATTCATTAAAGAGGTGAAAAATGTCCAAAACAGTAACACTAAGGTTAAAAGAAGATACATACAAATTGTTTCAGAAACTTGCACAACAGGATAATCGTCCATTGTCAAATTTTATTGAAACAGCTGCATTAAGGTTCATTGATGATTCAGAATATTTAGATAGTTATGAAATGGCAGAAATAGAACAGAATGAGGAGTTAAATGCGAGTCTTAAGGCTGGGTTGGATGATGTAAAAGCTGGTCGAGGTGAATTTGTCTGAGTACAAAATATTTGAAACTGATGAGTTTAGAAAACGACTCGAAAAAATGTCAGCAATGGATGTTTCACGTATTCGATCAAAGTTAAAATCATTTGTCTATCCTCAGTTAAAACTAGATCCTTTTTGGGGATCGAATATCAAAAAACTTCGAGACTACACACCCAGTACTTGGCGGTATCGGATTAGTAAATTTAGACTTTTTTATACGGTGGATACTGCTGAGAAAGTTGTCTTTATTCTTACTATAGATTTTAGGAAGAATGCATACAAATAGTCGTAAAAATTGTTGCCTAACACCTTTTAAAAGGTCTGAGTCAATAGATAAAAGCAAGTCCACTCAATAAATAATTGATCCGTTCTTTCTCAAATTATAGTAAGCGTCTTTGGCCGACCTGAACTATCACATGGGGATGTCAGGGCGAACTGGCATCCAAACACCTTTCAGGACTTGTCCCTGGGACTCTTTAGTGTCACAGGGCTTCCCGACAGTAGGTATGTCGGGATATTCCAGATAGTAACCAGGGGCAGCGTCTGGCTTCCCAATCAAAGGGCAAGTCCCAGCATAAGCTGAGACAGTTAGACATCAGGGCTTGCCAGACGGGGCCAAGTCGTTGTTTTGATCCTGCTCAGAAGAACCCCTTTGAAGAGGTGATTGATAGCTGTCTGATCTCTTAACACATGATAAGTGATCTTGGCGATCTCCTGAGCAACCAGTGCCATTGCAATATTCTTATGCTTCCTTCTGGCCATACGGGCATGGAAGCTTTTGATCTCTTTGAAATACTGAACCGCTCTCACGCTGGCTTCCATGAAGGCCATCTTGAGATAACGATTCCCATCCTTGCTGGTCTTGTGCTTGATGGTCTTGTTGGAGTTATCTGATCCAGGAACGAGTCTGCAGTAGGAATAGAATCGGTTGACCGAGCTGAAGCGTTCAATACCATCCACTTCTAGATAGATGGTGAATGCCAGGATCTTTCCGATCCCTGGGATCATGAGGAGTCTCTGGATGTCAGGATGTGGGATCAACTCTGGGTGCAGACTTTTCTCAAGGTCCAGGATCTGTTGTGAGAGTAGTGAAAGCTGTTCTTCAAGCATTGAGAGCTGAAGCGCCGGTTCAGTCTGGAGCTGAGTTCTCATCCTGGTGAAGTCTGAGGGCTTGGGATAGCGTGGTAGATTGAGATTATATTTACCAAGCAGACGATGAATGCTGTTGCGGCAGCTGGTCTTTTTGACAACCAATGAGAGTCTGGCCCTCATAAGGTCTCTAACAGGACGGAGCTCATGACTGATCTGATGGGCTTTGGGCACCATATCCAGTCTGAGCAGGTTTGCCAGGGTAAAGGAATCGACCTTGTCTGTCTTGACCTTGGCGTAGCTGATGGCTTTGAGATATTTGGAATGCGCCAGGGTCAGATCGATGTGATATTCTGCGAGAAGATCGCTGAGCCAGTACCAGTTGGCTGTGGATTCCACAACAGCTTTGTGAGCTGAGCCTTGTGGATCGATTCTTTGAAAGTATGTGAGCAGAGATGCGGGGTTATTCCCTACCTTCTGTTGTTCAACGAGTTCACCATTGGTGTTGATGGTGGTAAGCAGGGACATATCTTTGTGCAAGTCAATACCGGTGTAATACATTTAGGCCTCCTTGGTTTGAAAAAGAACCTAAACACCGTGGGAAGTATCCGAAAGGATTCAAGCCCTGCCACGGGGGCCTTTTAGGTAATATCAAAGGCTTCAAGCTGACTCACATGAAGGGATGTGCAAAGCGAAAATGATGTGGTCGGATAAACGGAAATTACAAAGCGATGCTTTCTTGGGAAGCAGCTTAAGCCCAAAGCGTTGTGCGTACACAGGGATAACACTGGAAACCCCATGCAGATTGGATACAGACTGAACACTGCGTGAGATACTTTGTCGAAGGAGAGTTCCCTTTTATGCTAGGCTTATTGGTTGTGATTCTCATTTCTTGGCTATTGGTATGGTGGAAGGGTGACAATCCGCTCATAGTACTTGGTGTCCATCCAAATCGGCAGAGATTGAAGGAGCTCTTACTTGGGATGGCGTTTATGGCTGTTATCGCAGTGATTAATTTCACCTGGCAGGCGTACATTAAACAGATTTCCTATCAGGTTAACCCTGACTATCAATTTCTAGATTTTCTTGGTGGATTTTACTGGATCGTCCAGGCCGTCCTTTTGGAAGAGTTTGTGTTTAGAGGTGTTCTTCTGTATTTACTCATCAAACGAATTGGTGTTGTCAATGCGTGTCTCGTTAGCTCAGCAATTTTTGGGATATATCACTGGTTCAGCTATGAAGTGTTTGGATCTCGCATCATTTTGATGATATACATTTTCTTAGTTACTGGATGTGGAGGATGGATGTTCGCATTCGCATTTGCAAAATCCAAGTCCCTATTTGCTCCTGTGGGATTACACCTTGGATGGAACCTTGTCACAGCAATTGTTTTTTCATCCGGACCTATCGGTGAGCAATGGTTGGTCCAGCACGGTGAGGAAGTGCAATGGAGTGAATGGGCAACATTACTATTTTTCACGCTACAAGCAATACTAGCACCGGGCATAGCAACATGGTACTTACAAACACGCTATAGTTCTGGAAAGGCAAGTTCAGTTTGACCTTTTTAATTAGACGGACAACAAAGACATATAGCTGACTCACACGAAGAGGTGTGCATGACGAAATTGATGTGGATGGATATAGTTATCGAACAAAACGAGTCTGTTTCGGGAAGCAGCTCAAGCCCAAAATGTTAGGCACAAATTTTCATGAGACAGATTCTACTAATATTATTCCTACTTAATTGCTCAGCACTTGGGCATCCAGTAGGAAACATCATTCGGGTTAATGATAACATCTTGTGGCCATACGTTGATCCGGTGGGAGATATTTATCATCATGCATCCATAATGATATGGGATCAAAACTCTGAGCCAAAGACATTTCTTGTGTCTGAAAAATCAGGTAGCAATTACATTCTGTTTAATCAAGATGAGCACATATATATCGTCGAAAACTGGCAGAATAACGCAATTGATGTGAATATGACAAGGATCTTAAAGACGGATCTTTCAAGTCAGCTGAATGTTATATGGCCTTGGTTCAAAGATGAATCGCGGATTGGGAATCATGGTTTTTATATGAAATCTGATTCATCAGTTGTTTATGGTGAATATCCGAACATCTACATTATGACCAGAGGAGAAAATCCTGCACTTCTTTTCAAAACAGACTATAATGTTGATAAGGTAAGGTATCTGGATAGTAATCATTTATTGATTATCTCTGAAGCAGACTGTTATTTGACCGATCATCAAGGGAATGTTAAAAACAAGTGGAGCGGAATAACAGAACAAGGTGTAGAAAATGCACCGCTAGGTAGAAATATTATCCATGACGCAGATTACTACCAAGGTAAGTTATTGATAGCCAATTGGGGTAAGCAATCATTTGAGATTATCGACAAGGAAAATCGAAGAAAAACTATCAAACAGTTAAGTTCAACTAGAGTTCCTCATTGGGTTTCTTTTAATGATGGAAAGTATCTTCTGTTTTCATCAATAATGGACTTCAACAATCCATTCAATGAGAATAAAAGTAAAACTACAATTGCACCTTATTTTTTAATATATGATAACCAGGCATTCATAAATGTATGGCCTCAGGACTAAAAATTGTGCTCAACAAAGACTTCAAGCTGTCTCACACGCAAGAGAGTGCAAATCAGAAATGATGTGATGGATAAACGGAAATTAGCAAGCGATGCTTTCTTGAGAAGCAGTTCAACCCTAAAACGTTATAGAAGAAACGGAAAAATTCATGCAGAGTTTGAAATGGCTGGTTGTAATTGTGGTAATGTTTGTCCTCGTCACATGCGAGAAAGATGAGGATGAATATCCAAATTCACTTCCAGCTATATCCATTGATTGGAATAGTGAGAACTCGATTGTGTGTTTGGGCACCAGTATCACTTATGGAAAGCGAATATCATTTTTTGAGGATGATATAGATGAAGGTAGTCGTTCCGGGAGTGATATTGATTCAACATACCCGGGACTGCTGGGCAGAGAGCTTGACCTTCCTGTACACAATTCAGGTATACCTGGAGCCAGGGCTGATCACATGATTACTGGACTGGATACACTTTTGCTAAATAAGAATCCAGCGTTGGTATTGTTGGAAACTGGAGCAAATGAGTTTTTACGCCGAGACTCTGTGGATGTGGCCAGAACCAGTATTGATTCACTGATCAATATAATTATGGCGAACAATATTAAGATTGTACTGTTGAGCTTTACACATCCAGACATGGTAAATAATACACCTGAAGATCATTGGTTGTATTCAAGGTCTGACTTAGCATTGGAATATTTCGAGATGTTACAAGGAGTTGCAGAAAGGTTTGAGTTACCGATCATAGACTATATCTATGAGGGTGTTTGGGGAGACGACAAAAAAATGAGGTCAGATGGCATCCATCCAAACAATAAAGGCAATGCAGGTGTGAAAGAAAATATTTTTGAGGCCATGTATAATACCTTTGATTTTAATGGAATGTTGAAAGACTAATAAAGCTGATTCACACTCAATGTCGGGGAATACGGATATTGAAATCATATACATAAGATAAACTGGCTGTTTAGAACAAGGCAGCTCAATTCAGAAGAGGTAGGGGGAATTTAATGCGTTATTTAGGATATCTGGGACTTCTAATACTTTTACCTCAAATAGTTTACTGTCAGGATTTAGGTGAGCTTTATGCCCAACTTTATTCTGGAAACCACGAGGCTGTAATCCAACAACTTGAAGAGGCAACACAGTATGACTCAGCGAATCAGAAGATCTATGTACTCCTCGCTCAAGCCTACGCAATTGATAACAATGAATCAATGGCAGAGAGCGTGTATGAGAAACTACATACATTAAACCCAGACAATGTTACCTACATCAATGAACTCTCGAAATTGCTATATAAAAAGGGTCAACTCCCCAGATCATTAGAACTCGTAAAGGAGGGGCTGAGACTTTCTTCAAAGCACAGTAGTCTTTTGGCTTTAGCAGCGAAAATTAGCTACGAGGAGAATGCCTATTCGGAGAGCTATAATTATTATACAGAATTGATTGAAATGAACATTAATCCAGGTAGGAATTATCATTTACGTGCACGCTGTGAAGTGAAAATGGATCACCTGGACGATGCCATATCAGACTTTAAAGCGGCATTAGAATTCAATCCTGAAAACTCACAAATAATTTATGAATATGTCCATTGTCTCTATTCTAAAAACAGACATCATGAGGCCTTCAATTTGATCCAAAGGGTAGGTGATGTTTTTGGGGGTAGCACAAAATACGAGAGGCTGAAGGGAAACGTTTACCACAAAGTCGGTGAGTATGAAAAAGCTCTTGAAAGTTATGCTATTGCAATGGAAAAAGGCGGGATGAATGCATACTTACTCAAACGGATGGGAATCTGTTATTCTGAATTAGGGCATTATGAAAAGTCACGAGATGTGCTTGAGGAAGCAGTTCTTTTGGATGCAGGAGATGGTTCTATTTACTACTACCTGGGTAGGTGTGAGATGGAATTAGGGAATAGTAAGCAAGCGATACACTATTTTACCATCAGTTTAAAGCGGATACAACCAGGGTATTTAGACGAACTATACATTAAAATGGCTCAATGTTACGAAAATGAAAACAAACCCATTCAAGCGATCAAAACCTATCGGAAAGGGTTGGAGCAATATGACGATGATCCAATGCTGACCTATTTGCTGGCAAATGTCTACAATGACTACTATTTGGATAAATCAGTTGCCCTGGCGCACTATGAAAAGGCTGCAAAGTCAGCCATTCATCCAGAGATTGATAAATACATTTTGCATAAGATACGAACGCTAAAGGAGAGTAATTATCTCAAGGAATGACGACACAAAATTCGATGCCATCTTAATTATAGGACCCACTGGCGCTGGTAAAACACCCCTGGGTGATGTCATGGCACATGTAGGTCTCCAGGGTAGACGCTGCGTTCATTTTGATTTTGGTGAAAACCTGAGACAAATCGCAGACGGCAAGATGTGGGCGAGTAGATTTAATAAGAAAGACCTTCAAATTTTGCACGAGTCTCTCACTCAAGGCAAGCTTCTGGAAAATGAATCCTTTTATCTCGCTAGAAAGATTCTGGGAGCTTTTGCAGTTGACCGATCCCTGGAGAAGCATGACCTGGTTATTCTCAACGGCCTACCGCGTCACCTGGGTCAGGCGCAGGATACAGATCAGTTAATTGACATACGCGCCATCCTTTCCCTGGAATGTACCTCTGAGACCGTACGAGCACGCATACAGGGAAATACGGGAGGCGATCGCACCCATCGCAAGGACGATGCACTTGATAAGGTCCATGCCAAGCTTAAAATTTTTAATAAAAGGACTCAGCCTCTTCTGCAGCACTATGGGGGCAGAGGGATTCCTATCCATGGGATTAGTGTTGGCATAAACTCAACCCCGGAACAAATGGCTGATGCTGCTGTCAAACTATTGGACCCCAATATTTGGGCAAAATAAGTTAAAAAGGGAGTGTTCTCGGGTCAGCGATCAATCGACTTGCCTTGATACTTCCTTATGAAGTTGATATACCATCAAAAGTATTGGTTTTGATGCAAATAGCTTGAGTACTAGAAAGGTCCAAAATTGCAATATTGCATAAACCATAAATCTGAAAAATCCAAAATTCGATGCACGCGCTGTAAATCTGATCTATGCGCTGAGTGTATGAACCATCCCACAGATACTACAATTATTTATTGCCCAAACTGTGGGTTACGGAAGCAGAAAGGAAAATCCTCAGACGCAATAGGGGGAGGATATATGTCGCAAATATTGAATTCCTTCGGATATCCGCTTCGAGGGAAAAATATATGGGCTTTTGTCTTTACCGTTGCTTTCGTTTGGGGCGTGGAGTTAATGGCTCACTTACCCCGTCCTCTGGGGACTATTTATGGATTTTTAGGGGCAGGGTATCTAGCATCATTCTATATGTCAGTTGTAGGCTCAACCATTACCGGTGCAGATGAGATTCCTAACTGGCCAGAATGGACATCATTAGCGAGAAGCTTTGCAACCTTTTATTCACCCTTCCTCATTTCCTTCTTGCCTATAATTCTCTATGCCCTCCTTGCAGATGACCCCCACAGAGGTGTAGCTATATTCCTTTCAGTTTGTGGACTAATGTATTTACCTATGGGAATTGGATCAGTTTCGGCAGAGGACTCTATCATCGCCTCACTTCCTCATATTGTCCTACCATTGATTATTAATGATTTCCCCAAATACTTACTATCTTTCGGCGCATTATTCCTGGGTGTGCTGGCACTATTTGTGAGCGCTTATCTAGCAAAAGTTGAGAATTCGGTGCTTCTTTGGTTTATTCTATACATACCAAACACGTATCTCATGCTTGTTTCATTGAGGATTATCGGATTGACATACATGAACAATTCCAAGGATTGGTAACTCGTCCTTACTATTTATAGATACAGACTAAACCTGGTAGCAGTGGCAAATCAATTGAGGGGACCTATGCAGAAACCATTAATAGCACTATTTATCACTGTAATTCTTTTATCGTGCGGTAGTGAGCCAGAGAACAATTCTAGAACGATTGTAGAAGGAAGAATAGAGAACCAAATTTCTGATGAAATTAGTGTTCTTCTCTTTGAAGACTTTATCACCCGGGATATTTCAAAAAAAACAGTCGCACTAGATGACAGTGGCAGATTCAAGATGGTTTTGTCACTCAAGTCCCCTCAGAAAGTATTTCTTTCCAGACCGAGATCAAATAACCTCCTCTTTCTTTATCCTGGAGATAGCCTTTTTGTAACATTCGATGATGAACACCTGGGAAAGATGATGCATTTTGAGGGTGTAAATGCAATCCATAATGAGTTTCTCAATAGATTTAAAGCAGAATATTCCATAGGTAACTATTTCAGGGAAATGACAGAGCTCGCTCCCGACGAATTCAAAGCTTTAATCATCAAAAATCGGGAGAATGCGCTTCTCTTTTTTAAGGATTATACATCAAAAAATGAGTTGCTCAACGAATTCAAACAATTTGCTCTAGCTCAAATAAACTACCAATTCTATACCACATTATTCATGTATCCGAATATGCGGAATCAGATGCCCAAATCTGGTGGTGATTCTCTGGGACTACCAGACAATTATTATGATTTTATTGTGGAGGATGATTTTTCAAATGATGAAGCCCTGATCAATGCAGATGATTACCTCAATGCTGTTACTGGTTATGTCAGGTATAAAATTCCTCCTACTGATTCATATGAAGCATATGTAGCTAGCGCATTTGAATTTGCCAGGACTGAGCTTACTGGAGCCACGAAAGATTATTTCCAGGCAAAGCAAATTTTCCACATGATTGAGAGAACAAACTCTATTGAGGCGGAGGTGGTAAATAAATTCTTGCTTGAGTGTGAAAGCCAATCTGTGAAGGATGTGGTTGCCAGAGTATACAAAAAACATCTCTCAATTGTTTCACTGAATGGTTCGACGTTCCCGGAAACTATTCTGTTGAGTCTGGTGGTTGACCAGAAGGGAGACACATTGAGGTTGGGAGAATTGTTTGAATTGCATCTGGGGAAGTTGATATTCCTGGATATATGGTCCCTTGGATGTAAACCCTGCCTTGATGAAATGCCATCCTCAAAAGCGTTGATTGAAAAGTATAAGAATGAAGATATAGCATTCATATTCCTCTCAACAGATGAGGTCTCTGATATGTGGAGGCAGGGGATTGAAATTACAACTATTTCTGAGGGGCATTATCAATTGAAGGGAGGCCACCAAGCCGAACTATTGCAAGGATTAAACATCAAGGCAATTCCCAGATACCTACTTATTGGTAAAGAGGGCAGGATAATTGATCTCAATGCGCAACGACCGAGCGCCAGGGAATTATCCATAGAGATCGATAGCCTGTTGAATGAATAATATAGATTTCATGCTGATCTGAAGGATATGATATTGAAGGTAAACAGATATGGAGGGGACCAAAATTGATGAAAGCCATAACAAAAGTAGTGCTATTCGGCCTAATATGCTTTCAGTGCTACGCTCAACCAAATTTCGAGAACCATCCCCTGGTAACACTCCCTGGGTACAATACTGAGTTTAAGATAAGCAGCTCACCACCCTGGGGCGAGTCAGTCTATTTGTGCTGGGCAAATCATGTAGATTCAAGCGAATTCAGAATCTACCGGATGGCGTTGGATCCACATCTGGGAACCCCAGAACTTGTAACATCTTCTACGCACCTATTATCTAGCCCAGATGTGAATTCAGATGGAGATGTAGTCTGGGAGGAATGGATAGGGGAGACCGCGATTATCAAACATTATGCGAGTAATGTTGATCGCATTACAACCTTAACCAGCCAGGATTTTAATTCGACCCAACCGAATATCTCTAGTTCACTGATGATATATATCCAGGATGATACCCTTAGATTTGTGAATCTTGAGAATCAAATGACCCACATTATTGATTGGGGCAATATTTCAAATCCGGATATTGCCCCAGAACTGTATACATCGACAATCATTGTTGTTTATGAAAAGAATGTTGGGAATGAACATATCATTCGAAAAGCAATCAAGTCAATGAATGATGCAGAATATGAGTATTACGATTATGGTGCAGGAGCTGAATGTGCAAACCCTCGATTTGGTACGACCGATCTATTTTCATTTCAAGAATTGGTGGATAGCACCTGGGGCATTTCGAATGAATTTGCCACATTGATTCGTCCCTATGACCTAACAAATCCATTTATGGTGCACACGGGGATAATCACAGCTCGAGATGTAAATGACTATTCAATGGTTTTTGAAAGTGACTCCATTGTGGATAACAGGGAGATCGTTGGTACATCAGCCACTTTCGATCGCTATTCAACCATATGGAATATCTCAAACATCCCTGGAAATGATTATAATCCACAGGTATTCTTTACATCTACCTTTGACTCAGTTGTCGTTATTTGGGAGCATGAAGTAGAAAATGGTCGTGAACTCTGGTGGGCGAAGGATTCATTGCTTGTTCCCATTAATGTGGAACCAGGGCGATCGACTTTACCTGAAACCTTTTTAGTTGGGAAGGCTTATCCAAATCCTTTCAATGGAAACGCTAGAATTGATTATGCGATTGAGAAGCCTTCTGTGATAGAAATCTCAGTATTCGACTTGAAGGGTCGTCAGGTATCAAGTACCGTGGAAAATAAACCCGCTGGGACGTATATATTCGATTGGAATGGATTCAATTCAAGGAATGGCAGTTTGGATTCAGGGGTGTATGTGGTAAAATTCAATGATGGTGGATCCGTGCAAACAAGGAAGTTAGTATTGCTAAAATAACACGCCAGCCTGGAGTACAGATTTCTGGCTATGAAATTGCATGATGAGGAGCATGAGGATGAATGATAAGATAGACCCAACCCTGGCAATTCGAGAAGCAGCCGCATCATTTGACGATGTTGTGACTGGGACTTCATGCAATCAGAGCTCGTTCAAGACCAAACGAGGATCCTATCTATTCATTGGACCAGGTGCTAAGGGAGTTGGCTATAAAGCCATGTTTAAGCTTAAAGATTCATGGGCACAGGCAGAAGCGCTGGCAACAGCCCAGCCAGATCGATTTGAGGTTGGTTCAACTGGTTGGGTAACCACCAGATTTTCTGAAGAGGAACCGCTTGCTCAATCTGTTTGGGAAGCATGGCTCCATGAATCATATATGATAACCCAGGGAAAGAAGTAATTTCTTCAAGGGTTATCATCACAAAAAGGGGTAGAAGTTGAAAAAATGTATTCTGACAATCGTATTGCTAATCGTTGCGTTGCCACTCCTGGCACAAAATCTTGTTCTTTCACTGGATGGACAAGGGGATTATGTCTCATTACCTAATCCCATTGTGGATGGAAGCAGTTTCTCTATTGAAGCGTGGTATCGAGTGGATGGAGAGGGTGGAGGAACTGAGGGACAACATATAATTTTCAGCCAGAGATCACAAAATATTGGCTGCTACAACAGTGCTGTAATCTTGCTCGCAAAAGTACGGGATTCGTTTCCTTATGCATATTTTAGTCTTCGAACGGATCAGACCTGTTCCCAGGCATTAATGACAGAACCCACTGCATTGGGTGAATGGCATCATATAGTTGCCTCATTGAGTGATGGCATCCAAAAAATCTATATCGATGGTGACCTGGTAGCTGCAACCCTTAATTCACAGGTTGGAAGTTATTCTGAAAACCTAACGACGATTGAAATCGGTCGCCATTTTCAGGATAATATGACCTATGGATATTTCAACGGAGCCATTGATGAATTACGGATATGGAACTACGGGCTGACAGAATCAGAGATACAAGCCAGGATGTATCACACATTGAGCGGGAATGAGCCAGGACTACTTGCTTATTGGAATTTCGAATCAGAATCAGCTGTAGATGGTTCACAAAATGGTCATGATGGTGAGCTGATCGGGAATGCTACAACTGTGGAATCAGCTCTACCGACAATAGAATCGGGTATTTGGGGTGACTTAAACAATGATGGTCAGATCAGTATTGGCGATGTGATAGTTCTCATTGACCACATTCTAGGGTTAGACACCGAATAACACGCTACGTTTCAAAATGGTGAATGATTGTGGATTAATATTTGACTATGAAACAATACTATCTGGATTCTAAAAAGTACTCTCTTACGAAATTCAAAAAGAGTTTGGCAGCAAGAGAACTGATTCCGAGTCGACGTATACTAAAAAATGACCTGGATCAAAACTTTGATGTGCTACGATCAGCAGGAATAAGGAATCTTTATGAACTGCTAGCTGTGCTCAATTCTAAATCAAAAACCATTTCCTTCTCAGAGAAAACCGGACTTACTACTGATTTCTTGACCTTGCTCAGACGAGAGGCAAACAGCTATTTCCCCACTCCTGTAAACCTTTCAAAATTCGCCAGTGTTGAAAGCAGCTTGATAAGCAAACTCATGGGGTATGGGATCAAAACATCTAAGCAACTGTTTGAGGTCATGACCAGTGAACAGAATTTGGCACCCCTGATTGAAGATGCTGGAATTCAGGAACATGAACTATCAGAATTAATCAGTTTATCCGATCTGAGTCGACTGTATGGCGTAGGTCCTGCATTCGCTGCAATGCTGTATGAAGCAGGGATAGATTCTGTTAATACCATTTTGCGTTATAGTGGTGAACAGATAAGAGAAATGTATGAA
The DNA here is from genome assembly GCA_016844945.1 of Fidelibacterota bacterium. Taxonomy (GTDB): domain Bacteria; phylum Fidelibacterota; class UBA8477; order UBA8477; family JABMPR01; genus JABMPR01. Next base: position 15,020 of record JAERTJ010000079.1, read on the forward strand.
ACCAAGACGCATCGCAAGGCGGACTTTACCGCAAGAGATATTGATTTCACACTTGAGATTGCAAAAGAGTTATCGTCATGAAAATTGAACTCACCACATCCCCCTCAGCTGAAGATGCAAAATTTATCAGTCAGGGGCTCGTCAGTTTTAATCAAAACAAAGTTCCGGAACTGGCATCAGAAGGACCGGAAACGAAGTTCTCAATCTTTGCCCGAGACGAAACTGACACTATCATCGGTGGCTTGAGAGCGATTTGTTTCTGGAATACACTTCATGTTGAATTGCTATGGGTCTCAGAACACTATCGTGGAGAGGGAATTGGTAGCAAACTGATGCACAAAGCTGAAACATTCGCTTCTCAGAAGGGGATTGGCCTGTCACTCCTGGAGTCGACAGACTGGCAGGCAAAATCATTTTATGAGAAATTAGATTATAGATTGCTCGCAACACTACCAGATTACCCTAAAGGTCATGCAACACATTTCCTTGTAAAAAATCTTTCTTTTACACATCAGCAGAAATGATATGAAAATCGTGCGATATTCAGTATTTATAGTGACCCTGTTTCTATTCATATCCTGTATTTATCAGAGACCCGACATGCAAACTGATATGTCAGTTCTTTCACCAAAATACGGATCTGGTACTTCCCCAATAGTGGTTTTCGATGCAGGACATGAGAATTTTCACAGTATCAATACGACCTATAAGCCGTTTGCGACATTGCTGAAAAATGATGGAATCGATTTAGGCATCCATGAAGGGCCATTTTCGCATGAAGCATTACAACATATAGAATTACTCATTATTGCCAATGCCACAGGTGTTGAGCAAGAACGAGGAGAGATGGCAAGTGCTTTTTCGACTGATGAGATAACCACCCTCCTTGATTGGATTCAAGAGGGCGGTTCACTTTTACTTATTGCTGATCATGATCCGTTCGGAAGTGCAGCCTCAGACCTGGCAAAGGCTATGAATGTTGGTATGGAGAGTGTGTGGACAGTTGATACCCTGAGGATGAATCAGGACATAGGCAGAACAACCTGGTTGGAGTATACCCTGGAAAATGGTGGATTGGGGCAACACCCTATCCTGAATACTGACTCACAGGATGCAGCCATAGAAAGCGTAATTACATTTACGGGTCAATCGCTTAGTTTTGACTCGACGTGGACTTCCATACTGCAATTATCAAGTTCAGCTCAGAATTATTATCAACGGGAGGATGCTAAAATAGCTACTTCCGATTCAACAAAGTATTTCCCGGTTCCAGCACAGTCTCAGCTTATTGCACGTCAGTTTGGCAAGGGCAGGGTAGTTATCGCAGGGGAGGCAGCTATGTTTAAAGCTCAAGAGGTGCGAATCCTGTTGAAAACACTCCATGCTGGCTTCAATTATGAGGGATATGATAACAAGCAGCTCGTCTTAAATATTGTTCACTGGTTATTGTCAGTTAACCCATGACACTCGTCACCCACCCTTTCCAATTTGGAATCATTCTACTTTACGGAGTCAAAGCTTTGGCAGTAAGCCATTTAACACTTGGAATCTACAAACTAAAACCCAAGCTGATGTCCTCGTCTCAAATTGTCATTGAAAGGTCAAACCCACGATATTACACGATAGGAATCTTGTAGACAGATGAAAATTAGAATCATATTACTCCTGATTGTTGCAGCTCTAAATGCCCAGGGAATCAACTCACCAGGATCGATAGCTACCAATGAGAGCTTACTCACTAACCTGTTCAATCGACCTATAGTTATTGATAGCCTGCTTTTATCGGTCCAGACCCTGCCAAATAATACTGAAATATATGTCAATTATGTGAAGGTAGCCGAGACCCCTGCATTCTCTGAAATGATTTATTTTCAACATCATTTCAGACTGGATTTAAAACAAGAGGGCTACGCGCCATACAGATTCGGAATCAACGAACCCTTTGGTGATTATTGGATCAATTGTAAGATGGTCCCCGAGTTTCAACGTACTGAAATGAAGAATGAAATTAATGAATTACTTTTCGACAAGTATCGGGTGAATACATTAGCCGTCTCGCTGTCAGCGACCATAGGTGCAGCAGTGTTTGAGCGTAACACTGAAAGGGAGTGGGACTCCTACAATTATCTGCTTAGCAGGGGATTCAAACCCAATCAGGATAAAATTCATTTCAATTCAAAAATGTCAAAAGGTTTGGTGTATACACTTCCCATCCTGGCTGCTATACCTATACTGACCAACTACACGAAGGATTGGAGTCCATCCCAAAAGGATGAGAAAAGTTATCACTACAAAAGTCTGGAGAATAGCCTTCGGAAGCGGAATGCAGTATATAATTTCTCCCTCTGCTTCTTTAGCTCAACGGTTCTGCAGTCAATGGTTAAGACCAGTCGGCCGAGGGAGAATTCAAAGGATTGGGATAAGGACTTTCAGGACGTTCAACTGCATGAGACAGCTGAGTTCACTTCAGACCTGCTGTTAGCTTTTGGTGTCATCGAATTAATTAATTATGGTTTATTGGTCATGAATAAGCCCAAAATTACAGACTATATAGACATAAAACTGATGTAAAGCGTGTGGAACTAAACTTTACTCACACAACAATGAAGGATTGATCACCCGCTGAGGTAAAGTCCATGATTGGACAAATTCAGTCAAGGTGCATCTATTCAGGGGAAAGCTTTGATGAAACTACGTGTCATTTTTACATTTTTTGTGCTCATTCTGGCGAATGCGTTTGGGGAAGAAACAACTCCTCGAACAAGCAAATATTTGGACTCCTTACTCAGTACCCAATCCTTTGATGAAATTGATGAACACCTGGAAAAGGGAGATCTCGATTCCCTAACCATTAAGAAATATGAAAACTTAGTCACTGAGATCAAATATATCTCAGAATATTCGACGAACGAGTTACAACGAATAAGTCAAAGCGGCTTACTGTATAAGCCCGTATTCACTCCATTTCAAGCAAGTTCTGATGCATCTGAATATTTCGATAAATTTACCAACTTTCACTATGAAGAGGATTATTCCCAATCCGTATTGATGCTTAAAATAGCCAAATCCCATAAGGGGACATTCCAGGATTGGCTATATGAGGATATTAAAGGGAAGCTTGAACTAGCTCAAAGCTGTTTTGACACAGGCAAGTACTATGCTGCATATGAGATACTTAAACCCATCGAAAATCAAGTTTACAAGATTGAAAAGTTATATGATTTTAGAGAGGTTTACGCCATCAGGCTTGATCGCTGTAAGGAAATTGTGACGAAACGTGAAAGAAACAAGTTTCTCAATGATACTGGGTTTAATCATGATGATGATTATGAAATAAGTAGTTATGTCGGTGTACTCATCATGAGTCAGGTGTTTAGTCAACCCAAAGCACGAATACTTCGTCACTCATCAAGAAGTGCCCTTGAAACAACAGCTTATTTATCCAATTTTAAAGCAAGCGGAGGAGGTATTTATGGAATTGAGCTTAGCCGATATATCTGGCAGAAATTTTACCTCAATTTACGTATTGGAAAGGGATACACATTTTACAGAGGGTATAATGAATCCACGGATTTGTTTACGGACATAGAAGCTGCTCATGATATGTTGGCCATCGGTTTGCGATACAACTTTTTCAATCAGGGTCGGATGAACTACTACACGTCAGTGCATGTATCAAAATCTCAATCAAAAAGTAAGCGGGTAGATTATCCAAATCTACATCTGTATACTTCAGACCACTATTATATGCCGTCCATAGAAGCTAGTGATGATCAAATGGAAGTTAATCTTGGTGCTATCCTATATCCATCCGGGACACTTCCCCTGGTGGTCCAGGCACGATTCGCATATGTACTTACCTTTGAGGATTATAGCTATTTTGGTCCCCAGCAGCTTATCACAACATTTTCGATGGGAATGTATTTTTAAGTCCACTTTATAATTGCCGGGTCCTGACCCCACCTTTTACCCATAACATTCAGATTCACAGGCTTATATTGGTGCACCGAATTATCCATTAAGGAGGGAGCTATGATGAGGTATGTAATCATTAGTATTTCCGGGGGAATTCTATTTGGCGTGCTTGATGGCCTGTTGAATGCCAATCCCTTAGCCCAAAAACTCTATTCTGTTTATAAGCCAATCATGCGCAAGAATATCAACGCCGTACTGGGAATCGGCATTGATCTGGCGTACGGGTTTATAATGGCAGGGATATTTATTTTGCTGTTCGATAGCTTCCCGGGTGATACTGCATTGCTTAAGGGCCTTAGTTTTGGATTGGTCATGTGGTTTTTCCGTGTTGTGATGTATGGGGCTACCCAATTTGTCATGTTCACTATTAGCCCTTCACTCTTGCTATACATACTTCTCTCTGGTCTCCTTGAAATGATGATTCTCGGTGCGTTTTTTGGACTTACCCTGAATTCATAATGTGTTTGAAGGGATAAACAGGAACGAGTGGATGCTTATCATTTTGAAGAACGGACAATGATATCATTATAAGGGGGATAAAAATGAAACATTTGTGGTTATTGGTTTTATCGCTTTTCGCACTAACCCTTTTCATTGGATGCATACAAACCGTGCCGGTTCTCTATCCACAGGGGACAGGGGAGGTATGGTTAACTGAGGAATACTCAGCGCAGCCTTCCGATGATAGTTTGCATGTTTCGATTGAATTTCAGGCACTGGATCAAGATAGGTGGGTATTCCTACTCCGGGTGAAGAATGCGACGATGACCCCCATCATGATCAACCCTGAAAATTTCTACTATGTTCATGAACCAACCAGGGCGAACGATGGAGGGAATGTCGTCCGTGCATTTGTCCCAGAAAAAGAATTAAAGAAAATTGAATCGCACAAAAAGAAGCTCACAAAAACCCACCATAACCGACAGGGATTAAATGCTACAGCCACTCTCATAGATTTAGTGGCGGATGTAGCTACAGCGTCAAAGAAAAAAACAAAAGAGGAGCAGGATTCTGAGAAAATCAGAGATCTTGAACGCAAAGTGAGCTACTATGAAGAAAAGGAACGCTATGAGGTTAAAATCAAGAAGCTCGATGAAGAATATTTACTATGGAGTGAGAAGGCATTCACGCAAGTAAACCTGGAACCTGGGGGTGAGTTGGAAGGCTTGATCTACTTCCCGGCAAAACCAGAGGCAGGTCCTTTTGAGATATGTCTGAACACACCACCCTATATATTTAAAAAGAAATATCT
>JAERTJ010000080.1 GCA_016844945.1 Fidelibacterota bacterium
ACATAACGAATACTTGGATTACAGAGTACAATGAAGAACGGCCACACACTTCTTTGGGTAAGCTAACACCCAGAGAATATGGTTTAGCAAATAGTGAAGAATACTCTAATATCTACTGGTACTAATTTGGGTGGGATTACAGTTCCAGGTTCGAGTCCTGGGCGGTGTACATTAAAAAAGCCTTCCATCGGGAGGCTTTTTTAATGTACAGAGTCATTGGTTGAGGACCTCACAGTGATGATTCCCCAGACTCTCACCATTTGCACAAATCCAAATAGAACAAGGTTCGACCGCGACCGTAGGGAGCAGAGGCGAGTGAAGTCCGCAGGACGGAAGCTCAGCCAGTCCTGCCTGCCAGGTAGTAGCTGAATAGAACGAAGCAAAGATGGTGGCGGTGTACACACATGAAACCCTGTAGCATAAACTCTACAAGGGTTTCCTCATTTTGGGCTGGTGTGGTTTTTTATAGATCATTGGTTCGGATTTCCCTTGTAGCCTAACCGTACCGAGCTTCGCGATAGTTATTATCATATTAATAATGTTGGTTTCACAATTCAAGAAACAATCTCCTTCAAACCGTTTCTCTCAACTCAAAAATTCCTCGATGTAATTACCTGCAATAACAAATGGATACGTATGACGAATAGTTCTGGTCGAGAAAGCTTGGTTCATGTGGTTTAGTATTTGCACAAATGATCATATTGCGGTTCATTTTGTATCAACATGGTGTTGTTCAGATTGGGTTGCTTCAACCTTAATAGGGGCTACATGTTCATAATGGATTATTCATCGACAAAAGATTACATCGGAAAGACAACGCTTCTACTCATCGCATCACTAGGTTTGATATTCAGCAGCCTTTCAGCCCAAATTGTAACAGTTGGAACCGGCAGCTATACAACGAGTCTACCCAGTGGAGAAGTGGGACCACAAAATTTCAGCGGGGCAAACGCATTACCAAAAGTATCATCAAATTTTAATCAGCATGTCCAGACCAATGATTTCTGGAGTAGCTTGATCTATCCATTCTTTGGTAGTGATTATTCAACGATACTTTATGCCCATCCCTTGAACTTAAAGGCTGTGGATACGGGTCTTGAATTGGGCTATACAAGCAACCACATGTTTGCCGCCAATGACTTCCTTTATCCATATTCTGCGCATCTCACTGTTGGTGTCAGTGGCATGACAGCCGCTCAGACCTTAACAGAATCCTATGGTGATTGGACAGTATCGGCATCCTGGGAAGATGGTTCCCTATCCATGGAAGCAACATTAGGTCACGGGTTGCCCTACGCTTTTTTCAGAATTTACGGTGGGGAGGCCATCATTAATACCTCAGAAGCCCCTGTAATCTGGTATAGCCAGGATGAGGTTCTGGGCATAACAGTTTCAGGAAAACACTACGGAGTCTTTGCACCAACGGGCTCGAGTTGGTCAGAAAGTTCCCCTTTACAGTCAAACCTGAATGGTTTGGATTATCTCTCTGTGGCACTTTTACCAGATACAGATCTTGAGACATTGGAGTTGTTCAGAAGTCATGCATATGCGTTCGTGACCAACAGTATTGTGGATTGGAATTACAACGAGCAGACTTCGGAATTAACCAGTACCTATAGCTATGAGACTGTCTTAATGGATAATGCAGAGAACAATGTGGATGAAACTCTGACGGCACTGTATCGTCATCAATGGTTGCACAACTCAAGCTCCCTGACTGATCATATATACCATTCACCTCGTGGTGAAATGAAATTATCTGTGGGTAGCAGCTTCACAGTTGATCAGGTCTTCCAGGGGGTTCTTCCAACACTTCCAGACCGTGGTAATTACAACCGTGAAGTGTTGCTAGGATACGTGCAAGACGTTGCCACCGAAACACTCCCTGTGGGTCCTACTTACGAAAATGGGAAGCTCATTGCGAGATTCAGTCACCTCGTTCACATTGCTGATCAGCTGGGTGCTATCGTTGAACGAGATCATTTTATTGCACAGATTAAATCCAGACTGGAAGAATGGTTCACTGCAGGTGGTGAACAGGAATACTATTTTAATGAAAACTGGGATGTATTCACCGGCTATCCCTCAGGTTATGGAGCTGATAACCAGATCAATGATCATCATTTTCATGCTAGCTATGCTGTGATGAGTGCTGCGACTATTGCTCAGTACGATAGCGTGTGGGCTTCTCAGGACAACTGGGGCGGTATGGTGAATTTGCTCATCAGAGATGCCAATAGCTGGGATCGTGAGGATGATAAATTTCCATTTCTGAGATCTTTTGATCCTTATGCTGGCCACTCCTGGGCTGCTGGACATGGTGACTTTGCTGAAGGAAATAATCAGGAGTCCAGTTCTGAATCCATGAATTTTGCCGCAGCTGCAATTCTGTGGGGAGAAGCTACCGGTCAAGCCGAAATTAGGGATATGGGTATCTACCTGTATACTACGGAAACAGAAGCTGTGGAACAGTATTGGTTTGATGTTGATAATGTGGTGTTCCCACAGGACTATCCCCATGTGGCAATAGGAATGGTATGGGGTGGGAAAGGTGTGCATTCCACCTGGTTTGGAGCAGACCCAGAGTTTATCCATGGTATTAACATACTTCCTATGCAGAGTGGCTCGCTTTACCTGGGAAGACAACCGGAATATGTGATTGCCAATTATGAAGAGGTGGTGGCTGAGCGTAATGATCAACCAGTCATCTGGCAAGATATCCTCTGGGAGTACCTGGCTCTGGCAGATCCTAACCTGGCTCTTTCCTATTACTATGCAGATGAAGGTTATGAACCCTTTGATGGAGAGTCCAGAGCTCATACTCTGCACTGGCTTTACAATATGAAAAAAATGGGACATGTTGATGTTTCCATCACCGCCAATATCCCAACCTATGCAGTGTTCCAGGATGCTGCTGGTGACTTAACCTATGTAGCCTACAATGCTGGCTCTACAGAGCGGCTGGTCACTTTTTCTGATGGATTTTCCATGTCAGTGGCTCCAAAGGAAACTGCACATTTCACCACGGCTATAGAAAATCCCGATGCACCCATCGCACTACTGCTGGCAGACAGAACCTCTGGTAAAGTCCCGTTGCATGTGGAGTTTACTGGGAGCAACAGTTTTGACCCCAACGGCTCAAGTCTCTCCCATGTTTGGGATTTTGGAGATGGGACAAGTAGTAGTGAGGATGACCCTGTCCACATCTTTCAAAATGAAGGATCATATGTTGTTTACTTGACAGTGGAAAATGAAGTCAATATTAGTGCAATAGATTCTGTAACCATCACCGTTCTGGGGAATGGCACTCCCTATCTGGGAACTCCCTTTGATGTCCCTGGCATTATCGAGGCCGAATATTATGATTTGGGTGGTGAAGGTGTTGCCTATCATGATAATGATGGTATCAACTGGGGTGTACCCTTCAGAAGTGATGAGGGTGTAGATATTGAAGGGTCAGGTGATGTGGGTGGTGGATATAACATTGGCTGGATTGAAGATGGTGAATGGTTGGAGTATACCATAAATGTACCTGCAGATGGATTGTACACTGTGATACCCAGAATTTCTTCCGTGCCTGGAGGTGGAGCTCTCCACATAGAATTTGACGGCATGGACCTCACCGGTGAGGTTAGTGTTCCTGTCACTGGTGGCTGGCAATTTTGGGAGGGAGTTATCATTCCCAATATTGAATTAAATGCAGGTGAGCAGGTCATGCACGTCGCCCTGCATAATGGACACTTCAACCTGAACTGGATTGAGATTCAAGCAGAAACATCTGATACAGAGAATATCTCATCAATACCTGCCCAATTTGAACTTACCCAGAACTATCCAAACCCTTTCAATCCCGCGACAACTATTAGCTATTCACTGCCAGAACAAGTCGGTGTTAAGCTAACGGTATACGATATAAGGGGTCAGGAGGTAATAACTCTCCATGAGGCTGAAAAACCACCTGGTAGTTATGAAATCCAATGGAATGGGATGAATGAAGCAGGAAATGTGGTGAATACGAGTGTGTATTTCTGTCGATTAGAAGCTGGATCATATAGTCAAACGATCAAAATGCTTTACCTCAAATAGAGGATATCCCCAATCAGATACAAAGCCCCTGCACCAAAACTGCAGGGGCATTTAAATGCGGGATGCATCCATTTAGACCACTTAATTGCCCATCCTCACCAAACCCAGAAATACAACCAATCCGTTGAGTCATCTATGCTATAGAATATACCATTTATGGTATGTTTGTCCCAATTTGTCATAAACTGGATAGAAAACTTGTGAGGAGAATTGGATAGAATGCCCTGCCACGTGGTGGGGCAGAACGCCTACTCAGTAAGACTTCGTGCCGATGGCGAAGCGAATACAAACTCGCTAGAAAACAATTTTGACTCATCGACTCTTAATCAATTGGCTCCAGGTTCGAGTCCTGGGCGGTGTACACATCTGAAACCCTTGTAGGTTAAGCCCTGCAAGGGTTTCGTCGTTTTTACTTGCTGTGGAATGAAAAGAGTCCGGGTGGTCAGAAGTGGGCACAAATATCCTGTTGCATCCCAAAAACGGGATACAACAGGATACAAATCAGAATTATTGCACAATAGCTCCCTTGATAACTTTAATCCAGGGTCCACACTACTTCAACAATATCAAAAGAACTAATATCATCAGCTTCATTGTCCGGGGCATAGGCTGCTTCTGACGTCATCATCCTTTTGGAAACACTGTAGTCACGAGAATAGAAAGAGACCTCCGAGTAACTATGATTGATATGTAAAATATCACCAAGCGTGTGTCCTGAAGTCTCAGCCAGTATCTCGGCTTTGTTCCTGGCATCCTTAAGTGACTCATGAAGGACTTTCTTTTTGATGCTCTCACGATCACTCACATCGAAAGATATTGAAAACTGACTCCCAGTCTCAGTGTCTGCAATTCCCATCATAACCTTATTAAGCAGATCCTGATCGAGCTTGATAGTTAAACGTATATGATGGTCTACCTTTTAGCCTTTAAAGACACGTTTCTCATCTTCATAAACGTGATGAGCATCCACACTGAATTCAGTGGTTTTCAATGACTTGCGATTAATATCCCAATAGTCTAATCCCTGCTTGATATTTTCAACACTCTCATTGAGATCTGCGACACTTTCGCTGTATATCCAGGCGTGACCTCTTACAGTTAGACTAACAGTGACCTCATGAGGAGTAGTCTGTACGACCCGGCGGCCCTTAACAGTAATTGTTGCTTGATTCTGCATGTTTCCCCTCGCTTCCAGTTGTTTTCGTTATGCTCTTAGAAGGTCTAAAGGAAAGATCAACCGCCAGTTTTACATGGGGTTTTATCATGATTGGTGAGAACATGCTCGACATAAGCATCATTTGCTTATAAAAATTAATCAAGATGTGTTTGTTTTGGACGATTATACAAACAACAATAGTGAAGGAGTATGTATGAACATAACAAGAAAATATCTATTTGTATTGCTGCTCATCCCTGGAATGATCGCATTAGCCCAAAAAAAGACGTTCGTCAAAGCAGACGCTCTAAAACTAATTGAGCACACTGCAACACAAGTTTCTGCCGACGCTGGAAAAACACTTACAGATATCACAGCAGGTGTGCATCCCTATAAGGATAAGGATGACCCATCGATCTATGTGTTTGTATATGACACAGATGTTAAGATCGTAGCCCACCCTAAAAGCTCACTGGTGGGAAAGAGCTATAAGGGTAAACCGGATATTTTTGGTACGAAGTTTAGAGACCAGATCGTAAATGGTGCTTTAAAAAAAGGTGAGGGTGGTGTCACTTATTTTTATCAAAAGACTGGCACAGAAACAGTTCATAAGAAAAGAACCTACTACAAAAAAGTCACCGGTAGTGATGGTAGCACCTATGTCGTTTGTTGTGGTATTTTTGCTGCGAAGTAAGGCATAAAAATATCTCTTAAAAGCCATCAGGTGAGGTGGCTTTTAAGAGATAGTAAGCTGGTTCTATATCTTAAAGAGAAACAAGTATTATACGTAGTCTGTTAGTTTCAAATCCTCAACAAGGACATGATCCATGAGCCAGCCATGAAGAAATTTATAAAGCTCTCCAGATCGGTGTGTCTGGCGAAGATTGTATTTATCTCGCCACTTATCCAACTGTTGGCGAAGATCTATATGTAAACGTTTGTGTTCTGCGAGTCCAGGGTAGCCGACCTCCTCCATCCATTTCTCTTCATATGAGAAATGAACAAGAGCGTACATACCCAACTCATCCATGATGCTACCAAGAACTTGATCTTCGATATGGGCTGAGACACTCGCATGAAACATATTAATTAAACTCACAAGATGTCTATGTTGAATATCGATTCGAGTCTCGCCGATATCATAGTCATTCTTCCATTCGATGTATTCCATATATCCCTCCTTATGAATTCACCTGAAAGTCAATAAGTGTAAAATCATTCACGTGTTTTTCTGTTTACTTAACTCTCAAATTAAAGTTGTGCGTAAATATGAGATGGTTTAACGGGTATTCCCAGTGTTTTAGTCTCTTTGAGACCTCGTCGTGGAGACCAGGCTCGCAACGTAATTAATAGGTATGTATTTGATAGTAGCCGTTAATAAAGGAGATAGGTGATCAACGACAAGGTTTTTTCCCATCCAACGACAGTTATTATTCCCGATTCATTTAGCTTTAGTTTCCTTTGATTTCTCCAACCTGTAACTGGGTAGATTCAGCTCAAGTATTACACTGTGATGAACCAACCTGTCAAT
>JAERTJ010000081.1 GCA_016844945.1 Fidelibacterota bacterium
TATTACCAGCCTGTTGTTGGCCTTTTTTGCCAAATCCAACCTGGTGACGTTTCATGGCCCTGTGGGTATTTCAACCTGGAATAAATATTCAACCGATTTTGTGAGACGACTCCTGTTTGAAGGGGAAGCCTTCACCATGGAGAATCCCACAGATATTGGCGACAACCTTACCCAAACAAAGCACCGTGTCCAGACCATTCATGGGGGTATTTCCAGAGGAAAACTGCTGGGCGGAAATCTTTCCGTGCTCACAGCTATGGTAGGCTCAGATTACTTGCCAAAATTCAAAGGGAATATCCTTTTCCTGGAAGAGGTGGGTGAAGATATCTACCGCGTGGACCGCATGCTCACCCAGCTCAAGCTGGCAGGAATTCTGGACGACATTTCCGGCTTCGTTTTCGGAAAATGTAGCAATTGTGATTCGGGTGAAAGTTATGGTTCCCTGACTCTGGAAGAAGTCCTGGATGATCACATCAAACCATTAGGCATTCCTGCCTGGTATGGCTCCATGATCGGGCATATCTCAGACAAATTTACAATCCCATTGGGTGTTGAGGCTGAGGTGGATGCGGACAAGGGCTTCATCAAACTGCTTGAGGCTTCTGTTATTTAGTGAGTAAATTATTAAAACGTTACAAGGGGAAGGCAATGTATAAACAATTGTTGTTACGACAGGCTTGGATGGGTCTAATCATGCTTTTTACATCATTGATAACTGCCACTGCTCAAGATGTATCATTTGTTGGAGAGTATTATTCTGGGGCGTGTACGGATGTTGTGACATATAGAGATTATATGTTAGCGACTCAAAACAATCGAGTAATTGTCGATCAATTGACACACCCACTAGATTCGACTGAGACTACATATTTTGAAGCGAGAGAAACAATTCAGATGATGGAAGTCATGGATTCTCTCTTGGTCATAGTTTATGCGGCTGGTGATGATGGCTATCAAAATAGCAACCTTTCGATTTATGATCTCTCAAACACTTTGAGCCCCACTGAAACAGCATTTGTGACCCTGGAAGGTATCGGTAATATTCAACTAACGGACACATTGTTATATGTATCGCAAGAATCACAATTGTCCATTATTGATGTTAGGGATATTTCTACTCCAGAAATTGTCAATACGCTAGACATATCTCCCTCAAGGTGGGGTAGTTTCGTTATTTCTGATACGGTTGGATATTTTACTACCCTCTCAGGTGGGGAAGGTTATGACAAAGGCCTGCTTGCTCTCGATATATCAAACACAAACCAGCTGGATACAATATCTTTTACAGATATCGATGAATCAGGCAAGGTACTGGTTCAGGACTCAACACTGTTTATAATCTATGGGGATGATTCTTATTGCGGGATAAGTGTTTACAATGTGCGCAACCCAAACCAAATTCTTTTTGAGTATGATACTACACTAACAACCACTTGGGCTACAATCAGAGATGCAAAATTGTCAGAGGACTTAATATTTGTATCTTTCTCTGGTCAGAAGAGCCTAAGCATTTTCAGTTATCAGAACAATCAAATCATTGAAGAGTTTTCACTGAATGGTGGGGACAACATTCGAACCTTTTCAATTGACGATGAAATCCTTTTTGCAGCTAAAGGTGACGGGTATGGAATATACCAGATCGAATCACAGAATTCACTGTCACATATAACAGACAAACGGACTCGCTGGAGATTTAATGAACCTCGATATGGAATGGGCAACTTTGTTCACAACAATACCCTGTTTGTTTCAGATAACGATGAATCATCAGTTGGACCTGCCATTGTAGCCTTTGATGTTTCGAATTTAAGTAACATTCGGTATCTTGGTAATTTTCAAACCTACTATAGGAAATACATTCGCCAAACTGAAAGCTTTTATATAACTAACAGTTCTAGTAATTTTGTCTCCTACAATCAATTACCTCCTCCAAACATGGCTGCGCTAGACACACTAAACATTAATAATTTAACTGATAATTTTGTAGTAATTGGTGATACAATCGTCGGAGCATGGCCCCGATTCACCAAATATATTATTGATAGCTCTGGAGCTTTTTCACTTCATGAGGCTACCGATGACATTCGATATGCTACTCTAAAAATTAAAGGAGATATGGATTTATCTTATATTCTTAGACGGAAATATCATCGTGATAGCTCACCACGGTATACCTATGAAATAGCAAATTCAGATATTAGAGATCTTTCCAATATATCCGATTTAGATTCCTTACATATCATCTCTACCGATGAAAATTTCGATAGTTATGGATTAGAAATAATGGGGGACTATGGCTTTATCTTTATTGAAAATGACTTATTTGTTTTTAGCATATTGAATCAACAAAACTTATTCATGATTGACACTGTGAGCTACCCAAGTCGCATAGAGTCTGTAAGACTGGATAGTGTTTATTTCTATGTGACGACCAGAGGGAATGGGGTTCATATAAATTCCTATAGCATCCATCCATATATCCCACTAGATGAATGTGTAGTTTCCGATCCTCCAGACATAGTCGATGTAAATGTAATGAGGGAAGGGGTTGTTCTTTTTTCTCGTGAGAGTGGTTTGTATACAATTGAGAATAGTCTGCCTCATCACTCCCAACATGGCCAGTCAGTAGGACGCTGGCACTTTGATGAAGGTTTTGGAGCCACAGTCTACGATAGTTCAGGATATGGGAACAATGGGAATGCCATAAATCCTAATTGGATAGAAGGTGTTTATGGGTCGGCGATTGAACTCAGCGATACATCCTATGTTACATTTCCATACTCTCCAATTTTGCAGCCAATTGAAGCGATAAGTGTGGAATGTATATTTCTGAGCGAAATCGTGTCGGGGACCCAGACATTGCTTGGAATTGGAGGTGACTCCAGCGGGTATTCAATAGAAATTGATAATGGATTGATTAAGGCTATCTTAACCATTGACTCGACTGTAGTTGAACTTACTTCAGCTTCTCTTGTGACAGTAAATTCCTGGAATCATGTGGCACTTAACTACGATGGTTTTCAGATAATACTCTTTCTCAATCAAGTAGCAATTGATTCTGTTTTCTCAGGTGGTCCAATTTCATATTTTGATTCAACACCACTTCATGTTGGGTTCGAGGGGGCTGTGGACGAAATCATTATTTCAAACTGGGCCAAATCCCCTCAAGAATTTCTTCCGTTCGAATATGTCTCCGTAGAAAATAATTTCAGACCCCATGTATTTGCATTATACAATAATTACCCAAATCCATTTAATCCAACGACAACTATAAGTTACTCACTTCCAGAAACTACTAATGTAAAAATGATCGTTTTCAATATTCGGGGGCAAGAAGTTATAACACTTCAAAACGAACTCAAAGCCTCTGGAAATTATACTGTTCAATGGAACGGATTAGATTCTAATGGAAATTCTGTAAGTGCTGGTTTGTATTTCTGCCGGTTGCAAGCTGGCGTGTATAATGAAACAATTAAAATGTTGTATATGCGCTAGCCCAAAACTCGCGCTATTAGTTGTTAACTAGTAGATTGAAACATATAACTTGACAGTTGAAATCTTGGTTTTCCACTCGGCAATCTCTCTTTTGTTTTTAGACATGAATTTCACTAAAGATTCGAATGAACACGAATTGATTCTTTTACACGTTTCGTGTTGATTTGTCTAATTCGTTGTAGACTGGTGGATTGAAAGTGGATACTTGAAACTTGGAATCCCCACTTTGCGACCCTAACCCGTCTTTGCGAGGAGGAACGACGCGGCAATCTCTCTTTTGTTTTTAGACACAAATTACACCAATGAGACAAATGCACACGAATTGAACTTTCTTGTTTTACTGCATTCGTGCAGACTTGTCTTATTCGGTGTTCAAAACCAGAATGAAACTAAAAACTAGAAATTTGGATTCACCGCTCGGCAACCTTAACCCGTCTTTGCGAGGAGGAACGACGCGGCAATCTCTCTTTTCGTTTTAGACACGAATTACACCAAAGGATCGAATTCACACGAATTGATTATTTCCAACAGCATTGGTGCAGATTTGACTAATCCGTGATATTTGTGTCCAGATAATTTGAAGTCTGAAGAACCAATCAACTCAAAGGCTTAACCACAAACAAATTCGTTAGTTTAGTTTACTTCGTTGTGAAAGATTAAATATTTAGGCCAGACCGCCTGTGGTGGGTGCGATATCGATACCAAAACTCTGGGTGGCTGAGAGCCATTTCTCTGATTCATTCCCGGCAAAAATAAATTCTGGAGTCACTTCCTGGAATAGCCAGTCACCATTTTCAATTTCCCGCTCCAACTGACCTTCATCCCAGCCAGCGTAGCCCAGCATCATTTTGAATCTCTGAGGGCCATCGCCCTCCTTGATGGCCTCAATAATGGCCGAATTACTGGTTAAGAAAAATTCAGCACTTACCTGAATTGTCTCATCCGTGAGATAATCAGGACTGTGAAGCAGAAAACCACGCTCCATAGAAACTGGACCACCAAAATGCATGGGTGAGACCACCTCGGTGATAGCATCGTCATTGATAATCAAAGTAGGAAATATTTTTTTTACTGAATCATCATCAAAAGACTTATTAACGATGAGCCCCATGGCTCCATTTTCATCGTGTTCACACAAAAACACCAGGGACCGACCAAAGTAGGGGTCAGTCATGTGAGGCATTGCGATAAGTATATGTCCTTTCATGGAAGCCATGTTTCAAAGTAGACCTTATTCAAGAAATGTCCATAATGGAAATGAGCATCATGGAAATATTTGGTGATATTGGCTTTCCAAGCGCGGATTGCCTTCACAAAGTTCGGTGTACTTCGTTTCAAATCCACGCCTGGAACTTTGTTAGTTACTTATTCTTCGGTAGCAAGCGCAGCTCCTGCACTTCACCGAGTTCGCCCTGATCCAGATGCATATCCACGTATTCACCTGCCAACCAGACATCCACCAGATCGGTATAATGCGGGTGCAGTGGCATACCCACTTGTCCTGAGGCATTGGCCATCTTGCTTCTGGAAGCATCAGCCAGATCGATCATGAGTCGCATAGAGGCTGTCATTTCAGCCATATAGGGTTCATCAAAATTATGAGTTGCTCGATTCACCGTTTCTCCATCGCCACCAAAGGGAAAGGGACCATAATTAAAAAACTTCTCAATCAGGCCACCTTTGGCTTCAAAGGGATGGTGAAAGGCAATCTGGTGCATCTCCCCCCAAATCCATGTGGAGAAATCATCTGAACCGAATTTTTGCTGCAGATTGTCCAGAGCTGTTGCAAAGGCCTCCTCGAGTAGAACATCCCTGGTTTCGATTTGCTCAGAGTCTGATTTATCAAACCAGTGGTTGTTATTGTCCTCAAGCATCATGACCCAGCGGTTCATTGAGATGTACCACGTATCCAGATATTTTTCCGCCAGTTCAAGACCCATATCATCAACCCATATCAATCTGAGAAAGGTCTCCATGGTCTCGTGGTAGATGGAGCTTTCAAATCCATTTTCATCTAACACGTGATCCCAGTTTTCCAGGGCCTGACTTATTTCAGCATGCTCCGCAGGTATGGTTGGAACCAGGTGTTTCAAGAAGACTGGGGCCAGGTAGGACTCCTGATCAAATTGAATTGCTGCCATGTCTTCAAGATTAAGTTTTTCCTTAGATTTAATAAGGTCACGGGCTCTTCTGGTACGGTACTCCGGGGCGTATACTCCAGGCATTGGATAGGGGTAATCCTTGCCAAAAGGTTCCGCATTAGCCGTAACGATCATCCCGCCTTCGGGGTTATAAAGATGGGGCATGTCTTCGAAGGGAATGTAGCCGGTCCAGTCATATTCACCGTTCCAACCAGGCACTGGAAAAATGCCATTTCCTGCTTTTCTTATGGGAACCTTTCCAGCACCATAGTAGCCGATATTGCCGTCGATATCAGCATAGACAAAATTTTGAGGTGCTGTGGCAAAGTGTGAAAGAGCCAGCGTGAATTCACCCCAGTTGCTGGCATGATTCAGACGGTAAAAGGCCTCCATTTCCTCATTGAACTGATGTCCTGTCCAACAAAGTGCCAATAACTCGTCATCCTCTTTTACCAGAGGACCATGAATTGATTTGCGAACTTCTAATTCTTCAATTCGGAATCCATCTTCCTGACTGTCATCCTTGATACGAATTGCCTCTGAGATGATTTCAAAATCCACCCAGGCATCATTGTAGAGATACTGGTTGGGGTTTTCTGGATTCACTTCTTCAATAAATAGATCCTGGACATCTGGACCCATGTTGGTGATGCCCCAGGCGATGTTACGGTTATGACCAATCAAGGCAGTTGGCAAGCCAGGGAATAATCCACCGGCTACATCAATACCAGGGGCACTGACATGAGCAAAATACCAGGGTCCAGGTAGTCTGGATCCATGGAGGTGCGGGTCAGAGCAAAGTAGTGGTAATCCAGATTCAGAACGTGCACCTGCAACCACCCAGTTGTTGCTGCCGCCATTGGTTCCCAACAAATCACGAAGGTGATCTGCCTGTGAAATCAGTTCCATATCCCTTGGAGTGGGGTCACCAAATTCATCCAACAGTTTCAAGTGTTCAGGCGCATAATAGGGAAACAGATCCGCCCCCTTTTCAACACCAAGCTTCTGGTTTAGCTGCCGGTAAATCAGTTCAATATCATAGTTGTACGACAGTTGCCAGGCCTGGAGTTTTACAATGGCCATCATATCGGCAATGCTCCATAATTCAGGGGCGTGTCCCAGTAGTCTAAACTCAATGGGAAGGTCAGGATCTGACTTAATGAAAGTATTAATTCCATCCAAAAAATGGGTCAACATGGCTTGAACCTCAGGCGGAAAGGTCTCAAACATGGCCTGAGCATTTCTGGGGCGCAACATGATCCGACGTAGAAAGCGATCTGATTTGATCATACTTTCACCTAGAATTTCACTGAGACTGCCATTGCCTGCGGCACGAAGAAATTCCATTTGAAACAGTCGGTCCTGGGACATGACATAACCCAGGGCGAAATAGGCATCGGCCTCAGATTCTGCAAAAATATGTGGTATTCCAGAGGCGTCTCGCTGTACAGTCACTTCCTCAGCAACACCTTTGACCTGTATAGAACCAGTATGGTCAGGAATCCCGACTCTCAAATAATGATTCATATAGCCCACAACCAGCAGCACAATTACAACAATGGCAATGACCGTTTTCTTCATCATCTCAACCCCTTTTTATGTATCAAATTTTATGGGAATAGAATAGACGTCTGGGAGTTGGATTGAAATAGTTTTTCCAGGGAGCTTGGACAATGATGACAACAACTCCCCACCTGTCTTTGAGAAGCTTGCGACGAAGGAATCTCTCTTTTAATACTCTGGAGATCGCCGCGCTCCATGCTTCCGCTCGCGAAGACAATATATGAAAAAGCAGCGCCCTCCCTGGTTAATTTTGGTTTACCAAACATTAATCAGCCAGAGAAGGAGACGCTGCATTATGAAGTATATAGGTATGGATGCTCACAGCAAAAACAGTTTTTTCGTAG
>JAERTJ010000082.1 GCA_016844945.1 Fidelibacterota bacterium
GATCCTGTTTATCCATCTTTAGAGTGTTCCCCATGTATTTGGTTCTCCTTGTTTTTGACAAAGAGAACTTAAAGGTTATCTCTCTAAAGGTGGGGCATTTTCAACTGCCCACTAGTGGGGCATTTTGACTGCCCCCTGACACTCAAGACTATGAGCTTCAATTGGAGGATATGCCACTCACGATGCCTTTTGACTCAATGGGCATCATACCATTTGTAGACTATAAATTAAACCTGATCATTTCCCAGTCTTGCCCAGCCATTTGGCAGTGGTGGAAGGGAGGCCTTGGTCCCGGCTCAATTGTGCGCTGTTTCAAGACGATATTGCCGGAACATTTTTACGAGAAGCTCCAGAGAGATCACCCAATTCACAAAAAAGATTAACCTTCTGAAACGCATACGTCATGATTTGTCGTATTGAGTGTTATCATCAAGCATAAATGAGGAGGAAATGAATGAAAAATGAGGTGTTGAGAATATTTGGAGAGTTATCAACTGAGTTACGCGACGATGATGAAACCAACATTACACGGTTGTACAAAAAATCGAACAAAGCCTCTCGACTGCTCAAATCCATTCAAGCGTCAGACCTGGGTCAGCACTATCGGCTACGAGTCCGTGATATTCTCCTGCTCACTTCATTATGGAAACGGCACATGCGTGATGAGTCTACATACGTATCCAGTGTTGATGTAATGAGAGATGTCCACGGTGAAGGCTGTAACCCCTTCATTTATTTTGATCAGATTATTGAGTTACTCCAGCGCCAGGTTCTCTATACCTCTGTAAAGAAACACGTAAACCTTACAACAATCCATGAACCAACAAAACACTACCGCTATTCCAAGAGGCATTTATTAAACGAGGATATTCAACTCCACCATGATTTCCTTAATCGGCTGTTTGATGAACAGGATCCAATAAATGACAAGTTGGAACAGCCCTATTCAGGGAACAAGGAATATCTTTCGGATGCCTTCACATATGTCTCCAAACTCTACGATCTGCGCTATTTCAATGATTATAAGGATATTCGATTCGACGAGGAAATGGATGATTCCACAGCACGAGATTTTGTGGATGTATACCAATGGAAAGACCGCATCAATACCAGACTTGAATTGACGGAGGAGGTATTCCCACTTGTTGATATCAGTGATGAATACACTTTGGATGACAACGAACAGCTCATGCTTATTTATCTGATTAAGGAAGATCTGGAAGGCAGCTCTGTTGACACCGATGAACTGCTAAAGCTGGTCAGTCCAGACCAGCATGCCTTGTATAACAATCGACGGTACCTGGCCATGGATTCCACACTTGTAAAAAGAGGCTTGGTTGAGATAAACGAAAATGTATTCATGCGTAGTCGTGGTAGTGAAGTTCGAATAACTCCGGATATTATGAAACAGATCATTCTGGATACCCCCATCAATGATGAGGAGCGTCTGAATCAGATTCTGAAAGGCAATGACATATTCACTCTCATTGATCCCAATTATGGTATGGACGACTTGATCCTTTCAAATGAACTCAAACAGACCCTCCTAACCTCCATCAGTCGCTATGACCAGGATGTTGATGCGACTCTAGCTCAATGGAATCTTTACGATGGCCGCATGGACGTAGTGGGACAGGTAAAAAAGAAGATAGAGCCTGGCCTCTTAATGCTCCTACATGGCCCTTCAGGAACCGGTAAAACCTTTGCCTCTGGGGCGGTCGCTAGGCACTTGGGGAAGAAGCTGTTAGTGACCGATATCAGCCGATTACAATCCATGTGGGTGGGTGAAAGTGAAAAAAATGTCAAACGCTTGTTTACAATTTTCGAGCGTATCGTTCGCCGAGTTGAGAATCCCCCTGTACTGCTTCTCAATGAAGCAGATCAGTTTCTCAGCACTCGAATGACAGAAACCAGGGACAGCGTTGACCAAATGAACAACACCCTACAGAATCTTTTCCTTGAGGGATTTGAGCGATTGAGAGGTGTGATGATTGCTACTACAAATTTACAGAATAACATGGATTCAGCGTTCAGCAGACGCTTCCATCTCAAACTTGAACTACCTGTTCCAGGAGAACCCGAAAGGCAAGAGCTCTGGAAACTACACCTCCCATCTTCTATCCCTCTGGCGACAGATGTCGACATTCAATTACTGGCCAGAAAGTATGTCCTTAGCGGTGGTCAGATAAAAATAATCGTTCAGAATGCAGCCACAGCAGCAGCTTCTCGTATCAAAGCACAGCGAATTCTGAAGATGGACGATCTGCTCCAGTATTGTGATATTGAGTTCGGCGGAATGAATAGAGCTAAAAACAAGATTTATGGTTTCTCAGCTTAAATGATATTAATCTCAACTATATCCGCACCAGGAGCTTCTCATGAAAAAATACAAGATTGGGAATAATGATTACTCCTGCATCTTTTCATTTCCACTAGAGCCAAATATGGCCGTAGACTTAAGCATACTCGAGTCGATAACTAGGCGGGTTGGAAGTGCCTTTATTTTTACTGGGAGAATTGAGATCTACTCAGATGATAGTATATACAATTTCACAGAGGATAAATCTTCAGTTGGTATGAGATTGTTGAGGATAGGTGTGGCGACCACTGCTAAAACTCTGGAATCAAGGCGGCGAATTACCGATTATTTCCAAGGATGCTTTGAGAATGATTTTATCGGAGTATCCCCTGCATCAGAATTATCCGAAGCGGCTACCGTTGGAACTATGAGATCTCAGCTTAATCCTTTGTTAATAGCCGATTTTGAGAATGGTAAGTAAAGGATATTCATTGGGCCTTACGTTCAAATCTTACCGTTGAACTCCTTGTCAAACAGGTAAAGCTGCTCGTCCACATCTGACAACTTCATATCAAGTTCTTTTGCAATATCGTGCAGCTTTCCCGAGTAGTTGATATAGAGCTCTATACTATATTGATAGCTATATAATTTCTTTCCTGTCAAAGCACGATAGGCGCGAACGTCCATGATGGGAAAAATATCTGGGCGGAGAAATTTCAGAAAAGAGCTGGCCATGGGCATACCAACCCCCCGGCATGTAAGAAGATTTGTTATAGTCTCCAATACGGAGGGAGAATCGAGCTGTAAATCTTGGTCTGCCACTAAATCCCTCAAAGATTGAAGAGTTTCGTCATCAATATCCAGTACTCTTCCAATTTTCCAGAGAGCTACTCGGCGTAAATCTTCAACGCTTACCTTGTCATTATGCTCAAGCCTCTCCCGAATTCTTTGAGTTTCGATACGGTTATAATCAAATGTGTAAGCTAAACTGTCTGTCTCTATAGAATATGTTTTGTATCTGTTGCTATTGCTCATTATACCATTCCCCTTCAGCTAATAGGAAATACCTTACTCAGATAAGTTATACAAATATACAAATTTCAGCCATAATGCCCCCTTAAATCGCATTACATGCATAATCAATGTCTTTACATGTCTGCACGACAAAACCACCGTAATGAGTCTCTGAATGAGAACCAGGAAAATAGCGTTCCCCGTATGTTCCCCATAATTTGCACAATATTTGATAAATTCTGATGAACTGCAAAGCCTCCCCAAGAACATAAACCCCTCATAAACTATTGTTTTATAAGGGGTTTTGCTTGTACTCCGGACAGGGCTCGAACCTGTGACCTACGGATTAGAAATCCGTTGCTCTATCCAGCTGAGCTACCGGAGCCAGTAGCATGCCATATTATTCGATCAAGTATAGCTGAGCAAGGCATTCCTTATGCAGATTAGCAACAGACTGAGAGCTGGA
>JAERTJ010000083.1 GCA_016844945.1 Fidelibacterota bacterium
AATACCGTCACAATTCACATGATTCATAGTGAGACTAATACATTCATGAAAAAGCACTCCGGTGCTTGTATGAGATATTTCACCCCCTTTTTTAGTCTCAAAAAGGGTGTCTCATAACTAATGGACTATTTTGCAGTCTCAAAAACCCCGGTTATTAATACCCCCGGGGGCTCGAAACGTGCGATAGGGGTGGTTTCATAAATGAGATTTGGAATACTCTAGAACTCGGGTAAACGCATATATCTCGGTTTATCACATAAGATTACCATAATTGCATTATATGCATATTATGCATTTATTGTTTGCATTGTGCATTTTCTCATGCTATAATGGAGCCAGATGAGCAGAGACTTAAAACAACGAGGACTAGTATTATGAAAACTAAAGGTAGCAATTCTAATTCAAAGCCCCTTCCTCCTCCTGTTAAAGACCTTTCTGATTGGAAAGAGTTAAAAAGGGTACCGCAGCTAGAGATCCTCGAGGATTTTCGGGATCAAGACGCTTTCCTGACTGAATGGTGGAAAAGGCTTTCTCAGAAGGATAAAGTTCTATATGTAGAACCCCTCCTCTTCAACCAGGATTGCAAGTACGACCCAGTGAATGCATTGATTCACAATGAATCAATTGAAGATCTTGTCAATGAGCTAAATGATCGGTACATGAATCATACTATTGCCAAAGCGAAGGATCATGACAATGGGAAAAGTATACAAGCACTTTATGATTTGTATATCGAGCGACAGGCTAGCAACCCCACTAGGACCACCTTTAACCTAACAAAGAAAACAGTTGACCTTCTCTCACAACTTGATACAGAGTTTGGCCTAGCTGCACGTGAAGTTTTTAGAGAAGCAGCCCGACTACCAATATCGCACATAGAGTTTAAAGCAATTCCTTACCAGACAGATGTTGAGCGTGTAAAGAGGACCTATGTCATTGACAAATCGTCCCTCACTAAGTTCAAAGACATAGCAAAAGAACATAGTGTACCCAGGGATAGCGTTATTGAATTCCTCGTAAATACTATACAACAGCTTTTAGAAGGCAAACGCGATAAGGAAGCGGAGATTACTACTGAACTGCAGGATCAAGTAAGTACACTGCTTGAAGATCTAGATGCCTTTGTCCAAGATGCAGCTGAGCTATATGGCGATCATGACCATCCAGTACCCCAAGGTATCTCTTATGCCGCGGTGTATGTGATGAATGTGCAGATTGCGATGGAATCATTTCTGAAGGAAGGTACCTGGGAGGAGACTACATGAGTCATAAAACTAAGCATGCAATTACACGGCAACAACAGCGTGGAATCCCAAATCGTGAATTGGAAGTAGTCATGGAGTTTGGGGATATGGAGTACCGACCAGGGGGAGCCATATCATACACCATCACTCCTGCAAAAAAGAACACCATCATTGGTGACCTTAAGTATATGATATCTTTAGTGGAGCGTTCTGCCAAGATCCGGGTTATTCAAGGAGAAAGCGGTAAGGTATTAACCACCTATCACAAATGAAGGCGTTGCGTTTCAATAAATACTAAAACTCTCAATTACTAATGTGTGTATTCCGACCCGGAGGCTGGAAACTCCCCCTCAGTATTAGCCATCTACCTACCCCCCCATACATGACAAATAGAATTTCCATTCCAATATAGGAATATCGTCTCAAATACGTTTCATAATCAAAAGGGGGCGCGCGAGAGTCTCATAAACCCAGGTTTTCTACCTAGAATGCATCACCAAGTGCACTCGTCTATAATGTCCCAACTGTATACCGTTGAGAATCAGCATATTAGGGAATGCAACTCGGGGATTAGTTATCCCCTTGTCTGCTAGTAATTCCGTGTGCTATTGCTCGATTTCGAGGTAGATGCATCAAAATGAAAAGCCCCAGACATTCGTCCAGGGCTTTATTATTAACTTATGATTGTCAGATTATTTGAGATATAACATCTTTACCGTCTTCGTGAAATCGCCTGCAACAATACGTGTGAAGTATAATCCTGTACTTGCAGGGTGATGATTTGCATCTATTCCATTCCATGCCACCTCATAATACCCGGCCGGTTTCTGTGCTGCATTAACCAATCTGATAACTTCACGTCCGGTGATGTCATAGATAATGATACTCACATCAGAAAGTGTCGGTAATCCGTACTTAATGGTGGTGGTTGGATTAAAAGGATTAGGATAGTTTTGGCTCATCTGGAACGCAGTGGGCAAGCCCAGATTGTCGGTAGCCAAAGCATTTGCACCGACACGAATTGTGAACTCAGTCCCGGCTACAATGGAGATCGACTCAAATGATGTCAGGTCCTGAAAGATTCCGTCCCCAGTCAAGTCAATCCCAACATCATATGCCTCTGGAACTAACGATATATCCCAGGTTATAGAGAAATCATCCTCTGACGAAGAGGTACTCACGATCCAGTCCTCGTTTTCGCCTTCAACATTTGCTGCTCTAATATCACGAACAAAGGAATCGCCTAAAGGCAACGCCCATTCAGGATGGAGAACATCCAGCTGTACAAACCTTGAACCAGGTGCAGAAGGTGGACGCACTTCATCGAACCCATTATCGAACTCATTTGTGGCCTCAGGATGAGAACCTAGTATGAGGAGATTATCCTCAGCACCATTGCTTGTACTGGCGAATATTTGGAGACCCC
This sequence comes from Fidelibacterota bacterium, assembly GCA_016844945.1. Taxonomy (GTDB): domain Bacteria; phylum Fidelibacterota; class UBA8477; order UBA8477; family JABMPR01; genus JABMPR01. The sequence continues at coordinate 2,671 of JAERTJ010000083.1, forward strand.
AACCCTCCTCACGAATGTCCCTCGCAAGCTGTATTTCTCCATGTTTATGAATGGGGAAAGTGATGCTAATATTGTCGGTCAGAGCACTAAACCAATACCCATGCCAAGGCAGGATTTCCGAAGGCTCGACATATCCGTTACCATCATACGAGTAAATGCTATTTACCCAACCGGCATTGACGGCATCAGGATACAATAGAGATTCGCTGGTGTTACCATTTGTAACCATCAAACTATCCACATACACATCTACGACGAGGGGGTTACTAAGCAAGTTCCAGCCAAAATCTAAATCTGCTGTTTCATCTGAAACACTTGGGGTACCAAGCACATCAACTTCTGTACCCTCCAGAGTACCCAGCCAGTATCCAGCGCCTAAGTTTAAATACCCATCATACGTATAACCGTTGTCTACATAGTCATAGGTGGTCCAGTACCCTTCAAAATCATCATCGATATTGATTTCCATGGTATCAACAATTGGGGTGAGAGGCGCTCCCCACAAATTCCACCCATTTGATACAGAACTGAACAAGCTGTCGGAGGCTATCGTCAGGACATACTCACTCTCAGCGGTGGCCGAGTTTCCTGCATAGTCTGTTGCTTTGATTTGGAGTGCAGCGCTATACAGTATATTATCGAAACTATCTGGCGCAAACCACACATGGTCAGTTGTATCACCAAAGGTGGCAAATGGATAAAAACTATTCCCACTATCACTTGAGAAGAGTAGATCCATTTGGTCTATCATGAAGCCGTCTATTGCATTGAAATCCAAATTATGAGGATGCCCAGCTCTTAGGATGCGCGGACCAGAGAATGAGCTGCCAACATTGACTTCTGGCGCTGTTGTATCACCTATGCTAATCCTGAAATGACGGGCCTCGTTGGCAATCAGATCAAAGCTGGAACTAAAATTATCCGTCAAATTGATACGGCCACCGTAATCCAAAGCTTCAAGAATAACCGGTACATTGGGTATATTTGAGAAGTTAAACAACATATTAAATACACCTGATTCAGTGCTTAGCACATCAAAATTCCAGACCTGCATGGTATCCGATAGTTCTATTTCAGGTCGAATATCAGAGGAAAAGTCATCTCCTAAGGCATGTCCCCATTCAGGATGTGGAAAGTAAATACTTAGGCTGCTGCCCGGGGAAGCGGGTGGCTCTGCTTCATCATAAGCAGAGTCAAAGGCATTTGTGGCATCTCCTGCTACTCCCAAGTAATTATCAACGTCATTCAGTGTGATCGTTCCAGCTTGGGAGCCTTGGATCCAGATGCTCCAGGTTAAATCAGATGTTGTCGAGGAACCTGTGAATGGAACGTCTGTGCTATAAACAGCACCAACAATACTACCACTGTATCCATTTCCCGTCACATCATTGACGGTTGTGCCTGAGCCTTCGTTAAAGTCCCAATGACCAACGAGTCCTGATTCTGAACCTGTAATTGGATTTGTATAAAACGATTGAATTTGTGATGCCGATAGGGCTACATCCCAGACCGAAACCTCATCAATAAGTCCATTAAAGTTTTCCCATGTAGGATCTTGGCTTCCGATAAATGGTTTAGAAGTATTCACATTTGTATAATTTGGGTTCGACGTTCCAATTGCTTCTACCTCCAGCACCCCATCGACATAAATCTTTACATTAGTGCCGTCCCAAACTCCTACTGCGAAATGCCATTGATCATCAAGAAAGGTCGATGTGGTAATGCATTGCCCGTCCATTACGTTGAATCGCAATGCCCCATCAGCTTGGAGCATTAAGAAAAAGATATTCTCATTACTAGTTTTACTAATTAGTCTCGCATTTGATGTAGACCCACTTTTAAACCAAGCGCAAAGAGAAAGTGAACCAGCCGGTTCTACACCATCTATGTATGGGATATAATCATCTACTCCATCAAAACTGAGCGAGTGGGTGTTTGAGGTCTGTGCCAGTTCAGTATCTTTTATGCATCGGACAGAGTACCCGGCTCTCTTATTAGTGAGGTACCGGAAAACATCTGAATTGAGGTTAGACAGTGAACGGTACCACGCAATGTCACTATTGGAATCATTAGCGGACCAAAAGAAAGCGTTGTAAACCATTTGGTTGTAACCACCAGCGCTATAATGGCGGTAACCACCAGGCAGCGCAGAAAAGCCTGAGGTACTAAATTCAGAATCGGCTTCAAGGGTTCCATCTTCCCATAGATCAGCATTACCTGCTAGTTTACTTCCTTCATTCGTACCACGCCATACTTGTCCATCAGCTTCACTCAGACTCATACCAAGGTACATCTCAAGCTCTTTCCACTCATCGTCCGTGGGTACATGCCAGCCCTCTGGGGCTATATCACGGCTATCATTCACTGCATACCAATTATACAAAGCACCATAAGTCTCCGCTTCATTGTTTGCATTGTTATTGTAAAAGCAGTAAGCCTCTGTTGTCAGAGCACCCCAGGCAGTATTATCAGTCACATTAGTAATCGCCGTGCCATCACGATATTTCGTCACCTTCAGGTTCTCTGCCATCCATTCCTGATCGCCAATAACAACGGTCCGATAAACATTACCGTCAATATCTGTAACTGTTGTTACTTCCGATCTTTGCCAAACTTGAATTGTTAAAGAACCTGAATTGTCGCCATAGGCTGTATCCTCAAATCCGAACTGCTCTGTTGTACCATCACTGTTAAAATAATAGTAATAAGTATGTTCTTCGTTGTATCCTTGGGGATAGGGATGCTGTGTACTTAGCCCGTTCCAGGTCCATGGCATCGCTGCTGCTGGCGGTGTGTTACTGTAATAATATGCAGCATCAGCATTATGTCCGCCTGCAGCACTATATGAACCTGATATTTTGAGGTAATAATCTCTACCCTCTTCAAGAACAGAACTCTCGATATCTTGAAAACTTGTAAATGAAAGTGTAAGTTCTTCAACCATGACATCATCGACAGATACTTCACCTGGTGTGGGCGATACATCTGTGCTCCAGGTCGCATCATATATTGATAAATCAAATCCATTACCAGATTCGTCTGCACATACGTTTCCAGTTCCTTCGTCCATATGCCAGTGTGCAATAAGACTCTCAGAATCAAAATCATTAGTTGAAATCTCTTCAGGTGAGACTACCCTACTCCATAATGCTAACTCATCTATGCCACCTTCAAATGGCTCCATCAATCCTCTCGAGCCAACATACAATGGATCATCATTACCAATAATTGATCCCTCATAGGCAGCCTCATTGTCAAGCACACCATCGATATATATCTTCATAATTGAACCATCGTACGTAACAACGACATGATACCAAATATCTGGTTGAGGTTGTAATGAGCTAAAGAGGTTTATGTAATTTGAACCGGTGGCGAGAGTAAAATCAAAATAGGTACCATTGGGACCAAGTTGTAGCAAATACCCAGAACTAGAGTTTGGCTGTTTATCGACAATACCCTGCCATTCTCGTGGAATATTCGAAGAAGGTTTCACCCGTACAGAAATCGACAAGTCACTCACGTTAAAGGCTTCACTACTTGCTGTTGCATAGTCATCCACGCCATCAAAACTAAGCGAATGACCTCCATATATGTTTGTAATTCCTACGACGAGCGTAAGAACTAGATGAAGACTAAACAGGGACTTTTTCATTGATCATCCTTTCGATGGATTTGGGAGATTGTGGTTATGCTATATCAATGCATTGAAGGTGCCTAATAGTTATGTAAGTTTTACTCCAGTGCTTCGAATTTATCATGCGTGTGATACATTCCTAATACGTGACGCATTCAATCATACATCATGATCATCGCCAATTATCTCAATTAATAATATCATTGCTCAGTTTCTCAGAGAATTATTCCGATCAGGACCCCGCAATAAAAGAAATCAAACTGCACACATAGTGCACACGCTGAATCAACCACTTCTGTAACTCACTGGATATCAACCACTTACAGAACCAGACAACGGGACTGAAAATCCCCGTGTCGGCGGTTCAATTCCGTCCCTGGCCACCACAACTAAACCCTAGTACCACAACGGTTCCTGGGGTTTTTTGTATATAGAACCCCCTGCAATTTCAGTCCAAAATGAGGAGCTAAATTGGGCTATTTGGGTACATTTTGGTATACCAACTGCGCATATAGTGCGCACACGTTTTAGGTGGTTCATTTAAGCTACCCTACCCCATCCGCTCACTCGTGACTCAGATACTTTAGATTCTCTTTTAGGCGAGTCTTCAAGTAGAGCAGACATGTCTTGGTAATCGACTTCCAACAGATCTACATAGTGTTTCTCTGTAACTTTTACCGATGAGTGACCCAGGAACTTGGACACTCTATAAATATCGACACCTCTCTGTATCAACCGAGCACCTGCAGTTTTACGAAGTGTATGTAGATTAGCATCCGGTATTCCCGCGCGATGGAATAGTCTACGTGATAGCGATTGTGACACCGCTGAGTAAGTATAAGGGAACGGTACCCGCTCCTTCCTACGAGAGTTTAAAATGCTGCGAAGCGTATCGTTCAGTGGTATCCGACGACGTTTGCGTCCTTTGCCAATGATCTCGATATGGTCTTCCTTTACAGAGTCCCAGGTAAAACCTCCCTCCTCAAGGATCTCGGTTGCTCGGGCACCTGTTTGCAAGTAGAACGTGACCAGATCCCAAGAGCGTTGATTCTTCTGTTTCTTGATGACCTTATATAGTTTCATGATTTCCTTTTCGGACAGGAATCTCACTTTTGGATCATCTACCTGCAACATTTTCACACCGCCAAAAGGAGTTTTAGCTATGTACTCTTGCTTAACAGCCCAGTTAAATAGTGCTTTTAGGTGCCGCAATTCAGTGTTTACCGAAACAAGCGAAACCTTGTCGATCTCACTACGTTCTGCTTTATACTCTTCAATCGCTATCGAGGTAATTGAATGCAATGCTCGTTCTTCACCAAAATATGCAAGGAAGGGTTTGAAGACTTTCTCGTAGCGGAGGATGGTCTGGGGACTTTTATTATCCGTTTTTGAGGTGCTAATGAAATTATCAGTGGTCATTTTCAATGTACCAGGACGATGACGTAATCCCTGTTGAATTTCTACTGCTTCACTTTCAAGACGGTTTACGATTAGCTTCACTTGACCTAATGGGAGATATAGTACTTTAGATGCTCGCTTACCCGTGTAATCAAACCAATGTATACGGTATCCCTTCTTTCCATTTCTTGATTTATGCTTAATAATACTTGCCATTTTATATACTCTCAATTCTATCAATTGTTAATGTGTTGATTGCAGGAACGACTTCGATAATTGATTTTAGCGATGAATACGGAATACGGGTGTTGCCCCGTATCTTCACATATTCAATGGATCGTTCTCTGATGTATTTGCGCCATGTCTCCGGCGATGTGGAAGTCAACTCAGCGACTTCATTAACCGTCAAGTAACGTTCTGTAAGTCCACCACAGCATGGGCAGAACTTGTGGTCTTTATTGGGGGTTTTCTTTCCCACAAAACCCTCCTAGGGCTTAGGGGTTACGCTCAGGGGCGATTTACGCAGGGGGTTGAATATCTCTGTCGGATGCCCAACCCCCACATGTGTGTCAGAACACAATCAGATGTTTAATCCATCTATGTCTTCGTCTACCTATTGGTGGTACTTTGCTTCTGACTGCGGTGGATTCTA
>JAERTJ010000084.1 GCA_016844945.1 Fidelibacterota bacterium
TGGGTCTGAATCGAAGCATTGGCTTTATTCCAAGACAAGCTCATAGACTTATTCAACTCCAGTGCAATGTGTGGATCTCTTAACATACAGATCAAGTTATTATGTGATTTTTCCATCGCCCAAGTCTAATGGACAAGCTCAACCACCGGATTTCTACCCTCAAATCGTTTGGGTAAATTTGTATCTGACAAAATCCAAGCAAGGATTCTAATCCTTGCTTTGTAAATTGCCCCCATGAAAGTCACCCTCAATCTGCTGCTGTTCCCCTTGCTTCTGCTTGCCAGTGATTTGGATCTGCTCTATGATGACAGCGAGGTCGCAATCATTGAGATCACGATCGCACCTGAAGCCGTGGAATACATGTATCAAAATGTCCATAGTGATTCTATGCACCTGGCAACCATGCATTTTACCAATGCATATATCGATGAAACGATTGAAAATGTTGGCTTTCGTCTTCGTGGCAACACATCTAGAAATTCACAGAAAAAGTCATTCAAGGTATCATTCAACAGTTTTGTACAGGGTCGGAAATTCTATGATGTCGAAAAACTGAATCTCAATGGCGAGCATAATGACCCCTCCATTATGCGCAGTAAAATCAATTGGGATCACTATCAAAAAATAGGTGTGGAAACTACAAGGGCAGCGCACTGTGCGTTGTATATCAATGATATCTATTATGGACTCTATATTTCAATTGAACATATCGATGATGAATTCCTGACAAACCATTTTGAGGATGATTCAGGCAATCTATGGAAGTGTCTCTGGCCAGCAGATCTCACTTATCGGGGTCCCGACCCAGACGATTACCACCCATATAGTAGTGACACCAACCCTTATGAATTGAAGACAAACACAGAACTTTATGACTATGGTGAATTGGCTCGATTTATTGATATCATCAACAACACACCGGCTGAAAACTTTGCTGATTCCCTGGAACAGGTGCTGGTCGTTCCTGAAGTTTTAAAATACGCTGCAGTGAATGTTCTCACTGGAAATTGGGATGACTACTGGTTCCTGAGAAATAACTATTATCTCTACCACGAACCAGCCATTGATCGCTTTCACTGGATTCCCTATGACAATGATAACAGCTTAGGTATAGATTGGTTCAATATTGACTGGACTCAGGTTAATCCTTACACGTTTGAAACCATTGATTCGGACCCCCGCCCACTGATGGAAAACATCATGGCAAATGCCCAATACCGTAACTTATATACCCATTTCCTAGAATATTTTGTGGAGAATATCACAGATATGAATCTCTGGGAAACCAGATTGGATAGCCTTAAAGACATGATCACTCCCTGGGCTGAACTGGATACCTTTCGAACCCTGGACTACGGTTTTACCCTTCCAGATTTCCATCAATCATTTTCTCACAACGACTATTCAAACCAGCATGTAAAAACAGGAATCAAGCAATTCATTAATCAACGACATGCTTCGCTGACGAATCAGTTGGGATATCTATCAGCTCCCCCAATCATTTATGATATAGAGTATTGGCCACTGATTCCCGGACCCGATGACAGTATCTATGTGAGCGTTGCTGCTTTTAGTCCAACGGATCTGGATAGTCTCCAAATTGCCTTCCATCCCGGTCACTGGGCAGTGGTTGAGAATTACCCGATGTACTTTACGCCTACTGAAAACCCGGCTACTATTGAAGAAGCTGATCGATGGTTAGGTGTTATTCCACCAATAGGTGATGTTGGTTTTGGCAGTATCCAGGTCTGGGCGACCGATCAAAATGGTGAAAGTATGGTTTACCCCCGTTCTGGTGTCATCTCAATTCAGGTTCCTGTCGTGTCTGACAGCCCCTTAAAACTCAATGAATTTTTAGCCAGCAACAGCTCAATTAACACAGATGACTCAGGCGAATATGATGATTGGTTGGAAATCTATAATTCAGGACCAGAAGATTTGTATCTAAGCGGGTATTACCTGACAGATGACCCCGACCATCTCACCAAGTGGATGTTTCCAATGGGAGGCATCGCTCTCGAAGCAGGCGGATTTCTCCTGGTATGGTGCGATGAAGATCAGGAACAGATGGGTGTACATACCAATTTCAAATTAAGTCGTGAGGGTGAATTTGTGGCTCTAGTCGCCCCAGATGGCGTCAGCATTATTGAATCAATTAATTTTGAAGCTCAGGAAACTGATGTCTCCTATGGCCGGTTACCAGATGGTGGTGAGACCTGGCAACATTTTATGTCGCCTACACCGGGTGCAACAAACACATCAACCCATACTGAAAACATAGATCAATTACCCCAGGAAATGAAATTATCTAATTTCCCCAACCCCTTTAATGCACAGACAATCATTCGCTATGAATTAACCGGTCAAGCCGCTGTCAACTTATCAATAATGGATGTGAATGGACGTGTGGTGAAAACTCTCATCAATGATTACAAGACACTGGGCGGACATGAAGTTTCCTGGCAAGGTCTTAATAATCTGGGTAATCCAGTCTCTGCAGGTATCTACTTTATCCAACTTGAACAGGGCTCCAAGGCTTCAATACGGAAAATCCTGCTCCTGAAATAATTCTAAACTAAAACCCACCTCATAAAATCGAACTCAAATCGTTTAAGATTTCACACCATCAACACTTGATGAAATGCAAGTATCAGCATACCTTCCGCCAGGTTTTTTAACCTGTCTTTAGAGGGGAAACACAGTTTTGAGTCTTTCTAGAATATGCAATTTTTTAGTTGTCACGAATAAGTAAAATTATTGGAGATTATTATGAGTCTATCACCTGCTTTGATCTGGTTTATTATCGGTGTCGTATTTGTCATCGTTGAGCTGCTCATCCCGGGATTTATCTTTATCTTTTTTACCGCTGGTGCCTGGATTACTGGGTTGTCGATCTGGATGTTTGATGTTGGAATCACCACCCAGGTTATCGTCTTTATTATTTCCTCACTTATCCTACTTTTTTCCTTACGAAAATACAGCATGGAAACTTTTAAAGGGAGTAAACGCGAATCTGTGGATGACGAATACGCCTCATCGAAAATTGGTAAGAAGGCAGTGGTCACTAAAGCAATCTCACCGGGTCATGCTGGAGAAGTAAAATTCAGTGGCAGTTTCTGGACAGCTGAAGCGGATACAGAAATAGCAGAAGGTGAAACCGTAATCATCGAAAGACAGGAATCTGAAGATGGTCTGACTTTTAAAGTAAAACAAGTATAGGGGAATGCATCATGGGTGAATCATTAATTGTTGTTGGTATACTGGCAATCATCGTTGTTGGTCTGTTGGCTAAAACTGCTGTGGTGGTACCACAGAGATCTGAATATATAATAGAGCGTCTGGGAAAATATAGTAATACCCTCAGCGCTGGTTTCCATATCCTGGTTCCTTTTCTGGATAAGATTGCCTACAAACGTTCTCTCAAGGAAGAGGTGATGGATATCCCATCACAAGATTGTATCACCACTGATAATGTCTCTGTATCAGTCGATGGGGTCCTGTATTTACAGGTGATCGACAGTAAACTGTCTGCATACGGTATTGATAATTATCGCCTGGCAGCCAGCCAGCTCGCACAGACCTCCTTACGTTCTGTGTTGGGAAAAATTGAGCTGGATCGCACCTTTGAGGAGCGGGAAACCCTGAACCAGAAAGTGGTCGCAGCCATTGACGAAGCTGCACAAAACTGGGGGGTTAAAGTCCTACGCTATGAAATCAAGGATATCACACCTCCACAAAGTGTCATGGATGCCATGGAAAAGCAGATGAAGGCAGAACGAGAAAAGCGTGCTGCAATTGCTACATCTGAGGGTGACAGACAATCCAGAATCAATCGCGCTGAAGGTCTCAAAAAGGAAGCCATTGAAGTCTCTGAGGGTGAAAAGCAGAAACGAATCAATGAGGCTGAAGGTCAGGCGAAGGAAATTGAACTCATTGCTCATGCAACGGCTGAAGGAATTGACAGAATCGCACAGGCTCTAAGTAAATCTGGTGGTAAAACGGCTGCGAATTTACGGGTGGCAGAAAAATATGTCGCTGAGTTTGGCAACCTTGCCAAGGAAAATAACACCATGATTATCCCCACGAATATGGGCGATATCTCATCGGTGGTGGCAACAGCCATGTCAGTTCTGGAGCACGCAAAACAACCTGAGCCAGAGGAATAAGAGCCGGTTTAGAACCACTATATCATGGTTTTGCAAGGGTCTGCCTGATTTATCGGAGGTAGAAAAAATGATAATACATAGAAGTGAGTTGAGATGAACCACACGATCGAAGTGATTAACAACCGTAAATCCATAAGAGCGTATAGTGATGTACCTATTTCTCAAGCACAAAAAGATGTAATTCTCAATGCTGCCTTACGCTCGCCCACGGCAGGGAACATGATGCTCTATTCCATCATAGACGTGATGGATCAAAAGAAAAAGGATCAACTTGTAAAAACCTGCGACAACCAACCCTTTATTGCCAGGGCACCCTATGTTTTACTCTTTTTAGCCGATTACCAGCGCTGGCAGGATTACTTCATCCAGTCAGGTGTTTCCGAAATGTGTTCAGATGCAGGTGCTTCCATGCGCAAACCTGCAGAAGGCGATCTGTTTCTCGCCTGTTGTGATGCCTTAATCGCTGCCCAAACAGCCGTAATTGCCGCTGAATCTATGGGGATTGGTTCTTGTTATATTGGTGATATCATGGAAAACTATGAAATTCACAAAGAAATGTTCAAGCTGCCTAAATACGTTTTTCCCATCACAATGGTTTGCTTTGGCTACCCCACCCAGCAACAGTTGGATCGTGACTTTACAGAACGTTTTGACCAGAAACATGTTGTTTATCAGGACCAATACAAGCGATTAACTTCAGATGATTTCGAAGGCATGTTTGAATCGCGTCAGAGTCAGATTTTCGGTGATCGCGAGCCTCCTAAGGGAGTAAAAAACCTGGGTCAGTTCATGTACAAGCGAAAATTTGATTCAGAGTTTTCCAGAGAAATGAATCGCTCTGTGCAAACCATTTTGAAATCATGGGTCAATGAGTAAAATAGCAGTATTCATCCCAAAGAAAGTTTGAAGCGGATCCTGATACTAGGGTGTGCATGCAATCTGAGGAATTATGAAAGCAGTCATCTGTACCAAATATGGACCTCCAGAGGTTCTAGAGATTCAGGATATTGCAAAACCCAACCCCAAAGACAATGAGGTTCTGGTAAAAATTCACGCAACAACTGTGCATGTCGGTGATACCAAAATTCGGGGGTTCAGACCCGGTCTGGGAAAGATTCAGGATTTCATGTTTAAGCCTATCATGCGATTTATGATTGGATTTAAAGGACCCCGTAAAAAGGTGTTGGGAATGGAACTCGCTGGATCGATTGAAGAAGTTGGAAAAGATGTCGAGCTGTTTAAGAGGGGCGACAGAGTCTTTGCCGCGACAGAGTCAAATTTTGGGGCTTATGCAGAGTATATATGTGTACCCGAGAAGAGTGCTATGGCAGAGATACCTGTAAACATGTCATTTGAAGAAGCAGCACCCATTGCCAATGGAGGGATTACCGCTCTGCGTTTTATGAGAAAAGCAAACATTCAGCCGGATCAAAAGGTTCTTATATATGGTGCTTCAGGAAGTGTTGGAAGTTATGCGGTCCAGCTTGCCAGGCATTTCGGAGCAAGTGTAGTCGGTGTTTGCAGTACGACAAATGTGGAGATGGTACGTTCACTGGGCGTAGATAGGGTGATTGACTATACTCAAGAAGATTATACGAAAAGCAGTGAACTATATGACGTTATTTTTGATGCGGTAGGAATGGTCTCACCTGCTCAGAGTAAAAGAGCACTCAAACCAGAAGGCATGTATCTAAACGTACTGAGGTCTTCCGGTGGATTAAAATTGTATGGCGAAGAGTTGAACTATCTCCAGAACCTGATGGCAAAAGGAGAGCTTCGAGCAGTCATAGATAAACGATTTTCTCTGGATCAAATAGTAGAGGCTCACAGGTATGTCGATAAGGGGCATAAAAAGGGCAATGTGATTGTCACGGTGATAGCAGAAACCTGATATTGTAAGTCGAAATAGTTCGAAGCGAAAATAGATGACAAGTAGCTTCACGAAATTGAGAAACTTTATTCTAATTCTATTACTCATACCGGTCTACGCGTATGATGCTGATGTCAAAGATAAATTGGAATTCGGTGGAATTCTGGGGTGGGGATCCCCTCTGGGCTTTGGAGTAGAGGGTGGTATTTTTAATACTCCACATACTGCAATTACTGGAGGACTGGGGTTCAGTATGTCAGGATTGAAACTTGGTATCGGTGCAAAATACTTATTGAGTCCTGAAAAAATGATCACCCCCTTGGCAGGGGTTTATCTATCGCGTTCCAGCGGATTGTCAAATCTCAATGTTTCTGTGAACCAGGATGCGGCAGTTTATCGCATCGATCCTGCATTACTCCTGACACTAAGAAGTGGCCTCAGATTTCAGAGTGGATTTATCACCCTTTCTGGACATGTTGGATATGGCTTTGTTTTAAGTGGTGGAGGATCTGAGTATCTATCTGGAAGTGATTCAGAAGATGTTTCCAGATTTGCTGGCTTTATGGAGCCGGGTGGAATAGAAATATCAGTGGGGGCAGGACTTCGATTACCAATATGAGTTCGTGGGTTGTCCCTCAAACAACATTCACTTTCTTAATGAATAAGAATGCAAGTGAAGTGCCATATGCATTTGAGATTTATTGGGCGAGTAGATTTTCAAATATTGAAACATAGAACCTAAGGAAGAGGATACAACCCAATGAAACATTCAATAACAGGTCTCATAATTATCCTCATGTTACAGCATTTATCCTGCACGGTGACCCCACCAGCAGATATCATTTATACCAATGCCTCAATCTGGACGGGCACTTCGGATGGAACCCAATCAGAAGCAATTGCAGTCAGTAATGAAGAAATCGTTGGTGTGGGATCTTCAAAAGAAGTGATGAAATATAAGGGCTCGGACACCCGTGTTGTCGATCTGGCAGGGAAGCTGGTTTTGCCTGGTTTCATAGATGCACATACCCATTTTATTGATGCGGGAATCGCGCTGAATTATGTCGATTTAAGAGGGTCAGAATCTCCTGTCGAATTTGCTCAACGGATTGGTGACTTTGCGAAAACCCTAACCCCGGGTAGATGGATTATAGAAGGGGGCTGGGATCATGAGCGTTGGGGGGGTGAACTGCCTCACAAAGCCTGGATTGATAGCCTGACACCCGATAATCCAGTATTTGTGAGCCGTACAGATGGTCATATGGGGCTGGCTAACTCCCTGGCTCTAGAGCTGGCTAAAATCACCAGTGAGACGCCAAACCCTGGAGATGGTGTCATCGTGATCGACCCAGAATCGGGTCAACCTACTGGAATTTTAAAAGACAATGCCATGGGTCTGATCTGGTCTGTTGTACCTGAGTGGACAGAGGCTGAATTGGATGAGGCCAATCAGCGTGCCATTGAGCATTCCCTGAAAAGAGGTGTGACCCAGATTCATAACATGGGGACGTGGTCACATCTGGAAACCTTCAAACGTTTTCATGATCAGGGGCAACTCAAGCTACGTGTCCACAGCTATGTTCCACTCTATAGTTGGTCACGTCTGGCTGAATATGTGGATAAAAATGGACGGGGGGATGATTGGCTGCGTTGGGGTGGACTTAAGGGTTTTGTGGATGGCTCTCTGGGATCAACAACAGCCTGGTTTTATGAACCCTATAGTGACGAACCTGCAACATCTGGTCTCGTGGTGAACGACCTGGATAAACTCAATCAACAAATCATTTCAGCGGATGCTGCCGGACTGCAGGTTGCCATACATGCTATTGGTGATCAAGCCAATGACTGGCTGCTGAATAGTTATGAGCAGGCGGCTCAGACCAATGGTAAACGCGATAGACGTTTCCGCATAGAGCACGCTCAACACCTGACACCTGAAGCCATTCCACGTTTTGCATCCCAGGGTGTGATTCCATCCATGCAAGCCTATCATGCCATCGATGATGGACGTTGGGCGGAAAAGCGGATTGGTCCTGAACGCATCAAAACGACATATCCTTTCAGATCCCTCCTGGATAAAAAATCACCACTGGCATTTGGTTCAGATTGGTCTGTAGCTCCCATTGATCCACTCCTGGGGATATACGCAGCCGTCACACGTCGAACCCTGGATGATGCCAATCCTCAGGGCTGGGTACCAGAAGAAAAGATTACAGTGGAAGAGGCTGTCAGAGCTTATACCTCAGCCAATGCCTACGCAGGCTTCCAGGAAGACCGAATCGGTACCCTTGAAGCAGGAAAGCTGGCTGACTTTATTGTGCTCTCTGAGGATATTTTTTCCATTGACCCCAATACCATCGATCAAGTCAAGGTTCTACGCACCGTTGTAGGCGGAGTTGAGCAATACGTCTTAGAATAGGAATCAGAGTCTAATGAAAATCATCAATGGTTTTGCACTTCTATTTTTCATCTTGGGATCCTTGATCGCTCAACCTGCTTATGACTGTGGCTTTGGTGGGATTGATATATATGAAATTGAACCCCTGAATGGTGGTTTGTACACCTTTGATTTTGAGTTCCATTGCGAAACAATAGGGGGTCTTGAATTTGGAATTGTCCATTGGCCCATTCTTGCTCCTTATTCAGCCGACTCAGTTTATGCAAGGGGTGATCAGGTTCTATGGGGGCAGAGTGTCATAGATACAGCCTGGTATGAATGCCTGGTAAATCTTCCTGATCAGGGAATTGATCCTACAAATGAAACATACTGGTCTAGAATTGATTCTCTGGTAACCCTGGAAATGCAATCGGTGGTGGTGGACAGCTCCCAGATCTTACCCCTCCAAATGGCAGCCAGAATCACGTATGACAAAGTGATGGTAAATGCGAATTACATGTTTGCCGCCTATCGGATTGATATCAATGGTGAGCCACATCTTTTTGAAATGGATTTGCTCCCCTTGAACCTGCCCTTCTCAGATCCCTCTTTTGAAGTCTCAAGCTCAGCGGACAGTTGGAACTTTGACGAAGGTGAAAATATCTTTATCGAAGGCGTTTGCTACTCAGATACGATCCAGGTCACCGCTTCTGTGCATGGACATTTTGATGAACCAGTGGCTGGTGTCGAGTTGTATTACTTATCCTCATTTGCAGAAACACTTTCACCAAATGCAATTAGAACGGATTCTCTGGGAAATGCAGTATGGGATATCCGGTTTCCAATCACCCAGATACCACCTGTCTATGGCAACCTTTGTGTACCTCCTGATTGTGGTGATTGTGAGTATCAGTATTGGTCTGTCCAAATGACTGTCATTTCTATGAATCAGATCCCACTGCTGACCAGTGCTTTTGACACGATGGAACTCTTACGTAACAGTGGTGAATGTGACATCTGTCCTGGATACGAAACCGGATGTCAGGATGTCTTTGCCTGGAATTATGACTCTCTTGCAATTGGAGATGATGGAAGCTGCCTCTTCAAGGGAGATATCAACGCAGATTTGGATATCGATATACTGGATGTTTCCATGCAGGTTGAGATGATACTCAACCCCGGAATGGGAGATGACTATGAATTGTGGGCAGGAGATATGAACAGCGATGCAAGTCTATCTGTCTATGATGTAGTAATCCTCATCGAGAATATTCTTGAGATGGATTAAAGGGGGGGATATGGTCATTCGTGAAGTTAAAGAAGCGGATTTTCCTGAATGGCTCAGGTTGAGGATGGATTTGTATCCTGATCACAGTCGAGAAACCCTCCAGGCTGAACTTGAAGCCATGTTCTTCAATCGGACCGTCGAACAGGAGCTTGATTACTCAATCTGGGTTTGCGAAACGCCTGAGGGTGGGCTATCTGGAATGACGGAAATATCCCTACGCCCAATGGCTCCCCAGTGTCAGACTTCACCCGTTGGATATGTGGAGAGTCTCAATGTTGATGAAGCATTCAGGAGAGCTGGAATTGCTCATGCCCTAATCCGCAAGGGGCTGGATTGGACAATTCAAAAGGGCTGTCATGAGTATTATGTCGATACTGGGCCGGAATACAAAGCAGCCATCACTTTTTATAAGCAATTTGGGTTCGAGGAAATCGCCAGGGATAATTCAGAAATACTCTTCAGGATGCTGCTTGACTAAATCAATGAGTTTACAAACGGGTTTGCCATCAATCTTTGCCTTTCACCTGAAATCTGAACTATCTTCACCCAAAAAAAGGGACATAAGCTTTTGCTGATACAAAACACCAATGATTTACTGACGTTCATCAATGACATCGGAACCCCACCCTATATTGCGTTGGATACTGAGTTCATTTCCGAAAAAACTTACTTCCCCCAACTGTGTCTCATCCAAATCGCCTATGGTGAACAAAGTGCAGTGATTGACACTTTGAGTGGTCTTGATATGGAACCCCTCATCAAATTTCTCAAATCGCCTGACATTATTAAAGTGCTCCATGCGGCAAATCAGGATCTGATCATTTTCTGGAATGATTACAAACTGGCCCTCGAGCCTGTTTTCGATACACAGGTCGCAGCTCTGGTTTGTGGGTTTGGAGATCAGGTATCCTACGGAAATCTGGTGAAAGCATTTACAGGAAAGGCTCTGGACAAAGGTGCTCAGATTGTCGATTGGTCAAGGCGCCCTCTCAATGATGGGCACATCAAATACGCTGAAGCTGATGTTTCAAACCTGCTCATCATTTATGACCGTCTATTAAAGGAAATTGAAAAGCGAGGTCGAGCAAACTGGATCTCAGAGGAGATGAGAGAGCTTTCGAATCCAGCTCGATACGGATTTGATCCTGATGCCCAGCTTAAAAAATTAAAAATGAGAGGGCTTTCGCGCCGACGCCTGGCAACTCTCAGAGAAATGATCTGTTGGCGTGAAGAACAGGCAAGGTCTCAGAATATGCCACGGGGTTGGGTATTAAAAGACCTGGCGTTGAGAGACATTGCAGCCCATCCTCCAAAGAACCTGGAGCAACTCAGTCGCATCAGAAGTATTGGTGGAAGCGCCAGAGGTAGGGTGGGTCAGGATTTGCTAGAACGTATTAAAAAGTCACTGGATATTCCACTTGCTGAGTGTCCGCCAGTTGATGAAAAAGAAAAAATTGAACAGGTGAATGAGAATGCCATGGTTCTTTTACGCGCATTGTTGACCAATGTCTGTAAAAAACATCATGTCGCACCAAAACTGGTTGCCAGCAAAACCGATCTTGAGCATTTGATTCTTGGCAAATCAACACGAATAACAAAGGGTTGGCGTGGTGAGTTGTTTGGTTCCATTGCCAATCAACTTCTGGAAGGATCAATCGCACTGGCTCTCACAGATGGTGATATAGAAATCGTCAGGACTGATTAAGGGTAGGGTGATGATTCTCGGCTCAATATGATGAGGGGTGAAAATATGAGTTTGGACGTGAAAAAAGAACGAATTGATGGCAGAATTCACTGGATGGACAATCTTAGAAGCGTCATCATTCTGCTGGTTGTCATGTATCATGTTGGCGGTGTATACGAAGCGGCAGGACTCTGGGGTTGGTTCTGGATCGTAGATGATCCATCTACCATTACCTGGGTGGGAATTCTGGGAATCATGTTTGATGTCCTCGTCATGCCTACCATGTTCTTTATCTCCGGTTATCTGACACCATTCTCATTAACAAGCAGAAGTAGTTGGGAATTTGTTAAAGGAAAAGCTCGACGGCTCATGCTGCCCTGGTTGGTTGCAGTTGTCACCTTGATACCCACCTATAAATTCATATTCCTTTATTCAAGAGGGCTGCCTCAGGAAGATTGGACAACTTACTTTCATCTCACCAATCCCAATAGCCAGAATTGGCTGTGGTTTTTGCCAGTATTATTTTTATTCAACATGATCTACTTACTGTTGTCTAAAACAAAGTGGCAGTTTCCTAATATCTCTATCAAAGCCACGATTACAGGAATATTCTTTATTGGCCTGCTGTATAGTTTCGGAATGGGGAGCTGGTTGGGAATGAGGAGCTGGACTTTGACCCCAATTCTGGACTTCGAAAACGAACGCTTATTCATTTATTTCATGATGTTTTTGCTGGGAGCACTTTGCTTTAAACGTGATGCCTTCACTGTATTACCTGCCAGTAAGAAGTTATATAACATTTTCAATGGTATCGCCTGGATACCGATCACAGGACATATTTTTGTACGTCTAATCCCCTTTTTTTATCCTGAAGGATTTGCAACCACACCCCTTTTTAAGGTGATCTGGTGGTTGAGTTTCAATCTATCCCTACTCGTACTGATGTATGTGATGATAGAGACATTCTGGCGCTACTTTAATAAAACGGGAAAAATTTGGAATGAGTTGAACAAAAATTCATATGGAGTCTACATTATTCATGTCATCAGTATTGGTATCTTTGGAACACTGTTGTTGAATACCAGTCTCCCAGCTCTGGTAAAATACTTCGCCTTGATTATCTTGACCTACGGGGTGAGTAACTTGCTGGTCTCTCTCTATCGCTCAGGTAAGCAATTGTTGAAAGGATAAGGATTTGAGTCTTGAAGATTATGGCTGGGATGCGACCTGGTCTGAATATTTAAATAATCCAGAATATCAAAAGGGAGTGCCTGCGCGAGTCATTTCCCAGCACCGTAGTGAATACCGAGTCCATGATGGGTCCAAGACTTTGTCAGCTCGCCCTATTGGTAAACTATATCATAAAGCTGCTACCCATGCTGATCGGCCTGCCGTTGGTGACTGGATAATTCTGGGAGACACCGAGTCTTCAGATAAAGCCACCATTCTAAATGTGTTACCCCGTCAATCAAGATTCTCAAGAAAGGCCGTTGGTAAAGAGTCTTCAGAACAGATTATCGCAGCCAACATCGATACTGTTTGGATCGTTTCCACCTTTGATGCCGATTTAAATCCTGCTCGCCTGGAACGTTATGTCTCCCTGGTTGCGGATAGTGGTGCCCAACCCGTTATTGTCCTCTCCAAAGCAGATCTATCTGAAACGCCAGGGGCTACTATCCAGAGTTTGATGAATCGCCTACCAGGTGTTCCTATTCATGCTGTGAGTCCTGTAAGCTTGCAGGGAGTTGATGAGCTCCAGGTCTATCTGGTGGCTGGTGAAACCATTGCCTTGCTTGGTTCTTCAGGTGTAGGTAAATCTACTCTGATCAACTATTTCGCTGGAAAAGAAATTTTACATACGGCATCGGTCCGAGAAAAAGATGGTAAGGGCAGACACACCACAACCCATCGTGAATTAATCTTACTCCCCAACGGGAGCATATTGCTGGATACACCTGGAATGCGGGAACTCCACTTATGGGGATCTGATGAGCAACTTGATAAAAGCTTTACAGATATCGATGAGATTGCCAGCCAGTGCCGCTTCTCAGATTGCTCCCATGATACAGAACCAGGGTGTGCAATAAATATGGCTGTTGAATCTGGAGAACTATCTGAAGAGCGACTCAATAATTATAAAAAATTAAAAAAAGAATTGGACTATTTCGAGCAGAAAAATGATAAACGATCTGAGGTCATCATGAGAGCTCGCTTAAAAGAACGAACCAAAGAATACCGCCGTATCGCCAAGGATCTTAAACGCAATACCAAAAGACGATAATAAATGCTCATAAGCATGGAAATACCATGTCAGATAAACGCCATCAGGGATGAATTTGACCTGGCTATGTAACTGCAAATCAATAGCAGTATAAAGGTCCATAAAACTATTGGAACTCCAGAACGTACTCTCTGATCAGGATCAATTCCCAACTGAGTCGCTCATCTTTTCCCATATCGGTGAATCCAGAGTACTATGGGAGAAACTCTTTGGTTCTATAGATGAGGATTATCCTGAAATCACTGAGGAATGGCGTTTTTACAGTGATGGTAAGCGATGGTTGCTAAAGGTCATAAAAAAGAAGAAGACCATCTTCTGGCTTTCGGTTGCCACGGGTGCTTTTAACATCACTTTTTACTTTGGGGATAAAGCAGAACCATTAATCATGGGAAGTGAAATTTCTGATACGCATAAGCAGGCTTTTAAGACCGGTAAACGTTATGGTAAAATCCGCGGGATTACGATTGAGGTAAGTGATACAGAAGATCTGGACAATATCTTTCATCTCATTGATCTCAGGCTAAGTCTCAAATGAGCACATGGACGAAGACATATCTGATTCAAGCCAGGCGATGGCTCGTTTTTGCCCTGATTTGCAGTACTGCCTATTCACAGGGGACTGACCTAAAGCCTCTGAACTTTTGGTTGAGTGGTGGATTTGGGCTTAGCTCCCTTGGACATTTTGGAGCCAGTACAAATCTCAGCGCTCAATACAAGAATCTCATTGTTTCAGTAAGAGCAACCGAGAATATGGAAGCGCTTTTGGGCGGTGATCGGTTTTATGATTATGGTGTTTTAGCTGGCTATGCCTACGAAGGGAAAGACGGCTTAGCATCCCTGGCTATTGGTATTGCCAGAGTTGAAGGGCACAGAGACGAGCCAGGGCTCTCCATCTTTGAACCCTCACCCCCACGAGAGCATATTGAACCAATTCTCGGTATTCCTGTGGAAATCCAACTTATTAAAAAATCGTGGAAATATGTTGGTTTTAGCACATATGGATATAGAAACTTCAACAAGCAAAAGTCCTTTTGGGGATGTACATTCGGTCTTATTCTTGGAAAATTGAAATAATGACATTGATATATTTGAAGTAACTTGGTTTTAAACAAAATATCGTGTCTATCCTGACATGAATTACCAAACGGAGGGGAAATGATAAAGTCAGCTTTATTGATCCTGGGGTTGAGTCTCTTGTTGTTCAGTTGTGATGAAAATGCTGTGGAGCCCTACAAACCAGGTGCTATTGAAGGTTATGTGAGACTATCTCCAGATGCGGAAGCGGAATGGGATGAATTAGCTGGGATAGAAGTTTTTATTAGGGGCTCAAATCTGTCAGGTATAACAGATTCTGAAGGATATTTTCTAATCCTTAATATTCCCCTGGGACTTATGAATTGATATCCAGTATTAGATATGAGTATAGGGAATATGAAGTCGTCAGTGAGCCTATCGAGGTCAAGGCTGGAGAAACAACCTTATATCCGGAATTACACATTAATCTGGCTTATTATGTTATTAGAAATTTTATCGTGATCGATGACCTGTATGACTGGTTCGGTTCGAATGGAAGACAAGAAATCATTACAGACGTCATGGAGTACCGTGTCATGGGTGCCGTACGAACCCGAGGATATTATGACCCCGTTGACACCCTGGTAACAGTCTGGCACAATGACTCACGAGTTGTTCTGGATGCTCCCAAGAATGCCTTCCAGACGCCCATCACCTTGTCGGATGGTCTGAATATTATCAGAGCTGAGGTGGGTGATGTTATGGAGTGGGGAACTGGATCTGACTCTCTGTTTATGTATTATACACCCAATCAGACGGAGCTCTACTTACACCTGCATTGGAAGACCATCGATTATGATAGTGTGAGTTGTGGCGATTTAAACCTGTCCCTGATTAATTTGACAACTCAGGACACTTGCTGGTATCACAACCCAAACCCGGATTGGGGCTCCAAGGGCGCTGCTGTTGATAATCCCAGGCTCTATGATGCGGTGAACCAGTATGGAAACAATGATGCCCATGAATCGATTCGAATGACATCCCTCACCAATGGGGACTATCAGATTCAAGTGCACTACACTCAGAATCTGGATTCAGACACTGTCCAGGTTCTGGCAAACATGGAATTGATGTTGAATGACGAACAGGTCGACTCCATCTGGGCTGACCCCCCAATGCGTCTGGGTGAAACCTGGATTGCAGGTAGTTTCAGTATTGATAATTCTATTGATTGAGGTGATATGTTAAATTTTAAATGGTTGCCACTTCTGGTTGTGGTCCTCATAATCAGTTGTGGCTTTGAAAATAAAAAGTTACGAAAACCCTATACCATTATCACAACTAGGGTTGACTCTGTTCACTCAATTGAGTTCAGAAATAGTTCAGGGGATCTTGTAAAAGAATTCCGCTACAAAGAGTCCTTTCGATGGAGCACATCTGGTGATTCAAAACGGGAATCAATGAGCACCGTTTATCAGATAGAACAGAACAGTAAAATTGCTGTAGTAGACGAACGAACAATCTTTCATTCTCCGGTAAACACTTCTGGAACGAGAAAACTGGAAGTGGGTGTAAAAGGCATTATTCGCGTGATCTCCAATCGGGGGAAGGTGGTTTGGGAGAAGCAATATCAAAAACCGGATACCAGCTACACCTCGGAGGGGCGAAACAATACGTGGGGCATTTCTATCGATATTGCCAAAGAGTCTGATTTTGTGCTAATTGCTCAGGGAATTGATATTCCCCACAGTGACAATTTTGCATATGTGGTTACAGGGGATGGATCTGAGATGTTTGATCTCAGTTCGAAATTGGAGATCGTTGTAGGTGTCTATCAGGCATCTATTTCATACAATGGAGAGTATATCGGTTTTCTGCTAAATGAGCAGACAGAAAATTTGCCCCAAAAATTTAATTACTTCCATCACATTCCTTCAGATCAGGACTACTATGATACCGCCGGTAAGAAGATCTGGAGTATTTGGGACAATGGGTTGGTGGACTATCGAGGCTCTGATGACAAACCTGAAAGATCATCCATTAAATTGAATGCCCACGTTGCCCTTTAATATACAGAATGATTAAATAAATCATGCGTTTCAAGACATTGAGTACGGATCGCCTGGTCCTGAGAAACCTGGAAAGTTCAGATGTGGACTCTATGTTTGAATACCGTATGGATCCCCAGGTACTCAAGTATCAGAATTGGGACTCCGAATCTCCCGCCGATCTACAGAAATTTATTGAGGATTTATCTCCGAATGGTCCTGATACGAGGGGTGAATGGTTCCAGTTTGGGATTGTGCTAAAGGAGACAGGCGAACTCATTGGTGACTGTGGCCTCTGCCCCTCTATCGACCAACCGTCTCAATTCGAAATTGGTATTACTATCGCTCCTGTGTTTCAAAGAATGGGCTTTGCCTGTGAAGCCTTGACGACTATTATGGATCACCTCATGTTTGAGGGGGAGTCTCACCGGGTGTATGCTTCCATAGATCCTGAAAATGATGCATCTATTGCTTTATTCCAGAAACTGGGATTTAGAAAAGAAGCTCATTTTATTGAGAGCTACTGGATGAAAGGTCGTTGGGTTGATGATATTGTGTTTGGGATTCTCCACCACGAATGGTTGAATTTGAGAAAGTTGAGTCGTACATGAGAAATTGGTTTTCATTATTGGTCTTGGTTGGATTGGTCGCTTTTAGTAAAATGGGGTATACAAGCCAGGTGACTCCCATGCAAAAGGCTGATTTCGATGCTCTTTTTCTGACCCAGAATTTTGAAACTTTATTAGCTGACAGCACCAGCATGAGTGTGGAAGCGAAAGCCAGAAATGGACTTGTCAAATCCATGGTAGCAGCGCTCCAATATTCCAAGGCAGATCAAAATCAATTGCTGTCTCGAGAGCTCAGCGATACAGCTCGGTTTGACCCACAGTTTGCTGGTGGGCGAGCCCATGAATATTTTCTTGGGGCGGTTGATTATTTTTCTCACGATGATTTGGAGAAATCACTAACCCACTTTTATCTGGCGCGTCATTATCAACAGCTTCGTCTTCAAATCCTGTACAACCAGGTAAGTCAAGGCCTGTCTGATGCAGCATTTCTACGGAGCCAGGGTCAGCTGGATTCTGCATATACCAGGCTCAATTCTATTGAATCCATTGTGTTTCACTATCGCAGTCTTCATAAAGATCAAAAGACATGGGAGTGGTTGAGGTTCCTGATAGAAACTGATCTAAGAGAAGCGAATGAACATGAATCCATGTATGATTCAACAACCCAGATATTACACACTTGGTCTATTGATTTGATCCTTTCCTTCTCCATCATTTCCAGCCAGCAAAAGAATCCATACGACCTGTATACCGTCCGACCTCAAGGGGGTATTTATGATAGTACTAGAGTAATGTTTTTACCCAGCAAAGCGGGTGGTCGTGACCTGGGTGTTAATCTCTCCCGACGAATCAGCGATCACTTTGATATTTCAGGCAGAGTAGAATTTGGAAAGTATTCCCTGTATGGGTCCATAGATGAAACTGATCTTGAGTTGAAATTACCTGTTGAAACCACACGCTATCATGTGACGCTTGATTATCGATTTCTAACACATACAAGGGTTATCCCAAGTTTAAGCATTGGATTAAGTCAGACAGAATTTACACAGCACGAGCTCATTGTTAATCGGATATACACTCACGTGGGACCACGTGAAATTTATCGCTATGAGGAAACAAACCATAGCTACACAAACTTCATCATGAATCTGTCAGGTCTCTACTATCCCACCTGGTCAGAGCACATACTGTTCAAATCATATGTCAATTATAGTTTTGGCGATCCAGATGTTTTTCCTGCCAACCCAGGTGAGTTGAATGTGGGTGTAGCACTGGGATATTATTTCAAGAAACGTTGAGGTGAGTATCCTTCAATCACATAGAGCATCGCAGACAGGCTTATTCAGAATTACACAATTTCGCACAAACTGTTTTGTAGTCCTGTTGATACTGACAAGCACTGGATCTGCACAGGAAATTAAACCCTGGACCTTGTACGTCAGGGGTGCAGCACCTTTGATTTTCAATACGGTGAAATTTGAGGATAATGGGATTGTTAATGTGGCTGGTCAAGGTGTCTCTTTTGGTGTTCTCGATTCACTCATTGCTCCAGATAGCTCAGAAAGTCAGCGCGTATCAAAATATTTTGAAAATATCTCCATCTCCCAGCGGGAATATGGTATTCTCCTGGATTTTACCCAGGCTACCCGTATCACCCATGTTAAACCTGCAAAAAGTTCCTTTCTTGTACGTACACGGACTCAGTTGTTTGTAAGTACCAAATACGAGGCTCAATTGGACTATAAGAGGCATGCAGATGCCCACTTTCTCTGGCGTGTGAATGGTGCTCTTGTAAATGGTTCAGACTATCTTGTTCTTCCTGTAGGGTTTGAATATGGTGTGGGTCCTGGATTGGATTACTGGACCAGGTCTATGGGTTTCTCAGTCGCTGCAGGATATATGGTATATCAAGGTCATCCTGCTGGGTTTATTAATCCAGTAGTGGCTATCAACCTGGGATCGAAAACAGGTTTTCATCTGGCCCTGGGGTGGAAATTGAGGTCAGAAAAAATTGATTTGTCAGCAGCCACCACACAGAGCGAGATTTCTATTGGGATTGGCTGGCACCGTAGACAGAAAGCAATGCTCCCCTGAAACTAAATCCTGGGGTCATGCTCCCGAGATGATCATCCTGAAAACACCTGAAACTTAAATGTAAGCAGTTTTAGTTTACTGTTGTTTTTTTATACTTAAGTTCCGACTAACTTTCTTCCTCTAATTTCAAATGATGTGAGGAGAGGCAGATGAAGAAGTTCCCACTGACATTCGTGATGACCTTATCCCTCCTGTGCCTTATTTTGGGTTGTACGGTACAGGAATCAAATCTTATGCAAAAAGAAACGTATGATATTCTCATTAAGGGTGGAACCATCATCGACGGTTCAGGGGCGCAGGGATATATAGCCGATGTTCTTGTCCAGGGTGAAATCATTTCAAAAATTGGTAGAGTGGATGAAAATACGATTTCTGTAAAGCAGGTTATTGATGCGCGCGGAAAAGTGGTAACGCCAGGTTTTATAGATCATCATGCCCACGGCAATCCGCTTAAAACACCTGAATTCAATAATTTTTCAGGCATGGGTGTTACAACCATTCTTTTAGGACAGGATGGAGACAGCTCTGATGACCTGGCGAGGTGGATGGAAAAAGTTGATTCAACAAAAACAGGTATAAACATTGGTACCTTTGTTGGACATGGTACAATCAGGAATCAAGCCGGTGTAAAATTGAATCCAGACCCATCTCAGGAAGATCTTGAAAAAATGGCTAAACTGGTGGAACAGGCGATGGAGCTGGGGTGTTTTGGTCTGTCGACAGGTCTGGAATATCAACCCGGTTCATTCTCTGGTCAGAAAGAATTGATTGCCATTGCTGTACCAGTGGGTGAAAATCATGGTTTGGTAAGTAGCCATACCCGCAACGAAGATGATGATGCCATTCAGGAATCCATTGCTGAACTGATTGCCCAGGGGCAGGGTGGGCATTGCCCCATAAATATTTCACATATGAAAGTTGTCTACGGTCACGGAGCTGCCCGAGCAGAGGAGATATTGCTTCAGATGGAGGAAGCCCGGCAAACTGGAATATCAATAACAGCGGATATGTATCCCTATCAGGCAAGTTATACAGGTATTGGAATCGTATTCCCAGCTTGGGCAAAGCCACCGTTTAAATATGATGAGGTGGTCAAAACTCGCCGCTCAGATCTGGCAACATATTTACGTGACCGGGTTAACCGACGCAATGGACCTGCGGCTACACTTTTGGGTACAGCACCTTGGGCTGGAAAAACACTGGCTCAAATTGCTACCGAACTGGATAAACCCTTTGAAGATGTCCTCATCGATGATATTGGTCCCCGAGGTGCAAGTGGTGCCTATTTTGTCATGGATCAAGAGCTACAGGACAGGCTCTTTATCGATCCCCATATCATGGTTTGCTCAGATGGATCTCCCACAATGCGACACCCACGCGGCTATGGATCCTTTGCTAAAATCATCCGCTATTATGTCAGGGAGAAAAAATTACTGGAACTGGAAGAGGCCATTTACAAAATGACAGGACTACCAGCAAGGACACTGGGTTTAGACTCACAAAAGCGAGGGTTGATTCAGACAGATTTCGCCGCGGATATGCTCATTTTCGATCCTGAAAGAATAATGGATAAAGCTACCTTTGAAGCACCCCATCAGATTTCTGAAGGGTTTGACTGGGTTCTTGTGAATGGCATTCCAGTAAGAGCGGAGGGGAGCTTCACAGGACAGCTTGGTGGTAAAATGCTCAGGAAACATCACAAGGGAATGAAATTATAGAAGGATATGCTGTATAGAATCATCAAGCTGACCCTTCTGGCACTGCTTCTGGTTGTGGGGTGCCAGCCTCCTACGGAGTTAGATTATGATTCATTGGGCGGTACTATCTCACATGAAAATGGTAGTAATCCGGGTATCATCAAAGTATTCAGCTCTCCCACTGGCTATGGTCCCAATTATGAATATTCAGTAGACTATAACCACATCTATGCCTCGACCTTCACAGATGATGAGGGTAAGTATACCCTGATTGACGGGTTTCCAGTGGAACTGTATCTTGAATTTTCTTTCTTTGGTTGTAGTGATGATGATGGGCAGGTATCAAGTGTTTCGAATCAAACCTTTGTGCTTTCCTTTATTGATTCTGAAAGCGACACCTTTTCAGTTCTTGTGATTGACACAAGTCTGTATGGGCGATACCATTTCCCTGAGGCAGACACAAATTATATCGATCAAATACTCATGGGGAACAATGATATTTTTGGAGAACCCGGTGGCTTGAGAACCATACCTCCAATAACTTTCAATTAAAGCAGACTTTCGTTACAATGATTTTGATGTAGGATTCAGGCGTGTGAAAAAATGATAAGGGTTAAAAGTTTATAAATGCTATCAGAATTACCAAACATTGGTGCTGAACTTGAAAAAAGATTATTGAAGATTAATATCAGAACTGTTAAGGATTTGAAAGATACAGGGAGTATCGGTGCGCTGCAAAAACTGAACGCAATCAACCACCCTGGTTGTATAAACATGCTTTATGCACTAGAGGGGGCAATCCAGGGTATCCGTTGGCATGCACTGGCACCTGAGATAAAAAGCGAATTAAAAAAGGACTTACAAGAACTTCAGCAGAGACTGGGTTAATCAGATGTTATCAAAGGAAGTTGTACGAACGATTCAGATACTTTTAGGCTTATTTTTTTGTGGTGCTCTTTTTATGGTATTTATGGGGATCTCAAATGGGCTCAAATTGAAACAACTAGAGGATGAAGGTGTGGTTGTTATGGGGGAGATTTTGAACTTCGGCGAGCTGGAGCGTGAAAAGGGGCTCAAAACGCACTTTCTATATGTTGAATTCCAAAAACGAGATGGCAAAATGGTTCAAGAAAAATTTACCATGACCAGTGCTGACTATGAAAAAGCGATTGTCATTGACACTATTCCCATCACCTATGTACCTCACAAGCCCGGTTTAAGTCGAGTTGGGAATTCTTATGGGAATAATCAGTTACCCCTGTTTTATGCCATTGTTGGATCATTTTTTGGTCTGATATTTATCATTGTTCTGGAAATTATTTACAGGAAGAAAGCCAATAATCAAGATTAAATTCCAGATAGCGTTCTGTCCTTAATGGTCTTGAAGGCACTTAGTTATGAAGGTTGAGAAGAGACTGTATAAAACGAGTAGAGGATTATGATGGATTGTCCTGCATGTAATAATTCGCTGAACCAGATCAAGGCTGGATCGGTACTGGTCGATGTGTGTGATGAGGGGTGTGGAGGACTTTGGTTTGATAGTCATGAACTCAATCAAGTTGATGAAAGCCATGAAGCAGCCGGTGAGCATCTCTTAAAAATCACCAGGCATCCTGATGTACAGGTGGATCTCCACAAGAAACGTTCCTGTCCAAAGTGTGACGGGGTCATCATGATGAAGCATTTTATGAGTACCAGGCATGAGATTGAAGTGGATGAATGCCCCAATTGTGGAGGCTTCTGGTTGGATGCGGGTGAGCTTGGCCAAATTCGGAATCAGTTTGAATCTGAGGCAGAGAGAGAGCAAGCAGCGAAAAAAGTTTTTTCGGACACCTTTGGTGAAGATCTCGCCAGAATGCTAAAAGAGAATAAAGAAAAGGCGGAACAGGCAAACAATATCACCAAATTATTTCGCTTCATCTGTCCTTCTTACTATATCAAGGGTAAGCAATCCTGGGGAGCATATTAATAGATGTCTTTGAATCAGCCATTGAAGGCTGGGGGTTTTTCGAAGTGGCTTGAGCATACCCATCAAGCGCTTAGAAATGAAACAAGTACAGACGTACCTTGCGGTACTTGCAATGCCTGTTGTCGCTCTTCCTACTTCATTCATATCAAACCGACAGAGACTGAAACTCTCTCTGAAATTCCTGAGAAACTTCTTTTTCCAGCACCAGGATTGCCAGAGGGTCACTTACTCATGGGCTATGATGAACATGGTCGTTGCCCTATGCTTGCTAACAACACCTGCTCGATCTATGAGCACCGACCCATGACCTGTCGTACCTATGATTGCAGAGTGTTTACAGCCACAGGTATTAAATTGCAGCAAAGTGATAAGTATCGTATTGAGGATCAAGTTAAACGCTGGAATTTTGACTATTCAAGCGAGCAGGATGAAGCTGCGAAAGTTGCCCTCAATAAAGCAGCTCGATTCCTGGAGCAAAATGAAGATTGTTTCGAGCCAGGGGAATTACCTGGTAACAGGACTCAACTTGCCATACTTGCAGTTAAGGTTTATGAAGTGTTTCTTGATGATTTAGAGGGATTTAGCACGCATGAAATCGCTAGAAAAATAATGAGCCAGCTTGAGAAGTTCCCGGGTGAACATTAACCTTCTTTTGCTTTCCTGTTCTTTTCCTAAATGTTTAACTTCATTCAAATTTAGTCAATCGAGAAAGAATCATACCAGGGGTAGGTCAATGGAGATGAAAAAGAATATTTGTTCATCAAGTTTTTTAGCATTTCTGCTCATTGCACATATTAGTTGTAGTGTAGAAAATAAACTGGAATCCATATTCACAGAGAGGGATGTAGAGGGTTCAATCATAATATCCTCTCTGGATGGTGAGCAACAATTCACCTTCAATCCAGAACGCATCAAACGAGCTTACCTACCCGCTTCAACCTTTAAGATTCCCAACACCCTGATTGCATTGGATGAGGGAGCTATTTCAAACCCTGATGAGATATTCAAGTGGGATGGGAAGGTGAGGTTTGTTGAGAGCTGGAACCAGGATCACTCATTAACAACCGCGTTCCCCGCTTCGGTGGTCTGGTTTTATCAGGAATTAGCACGCTGCGTGGGCAATGATGCCTATATCCACCATTTAGAGCGGATTGGATATGGTAACAGGATGACGGGATCTGACGTATCTACTTTTTGGTTAGAGGGAGAGCTTAAAATCACCTCCATCGAGCAGATCGCCTTTTTGAAAATGTTGTATAACAATCAACTGCCTTATCAACTTGAGCATGTCAATCTGGTCAAGGAATTGATGATTGTAGATGAAACTGAAGCATACACCTTGAGAGCAAAAACAGGTTGGACAACCCGAACCGAGGGACAACATGGCTGGTATGTTGGTTATCTTGAAGTCAAAGATAAAATCTGGTTTTTTGCTACAAATATTGAGATGACTGCAAAAATAGCGCACTACCGTAAAGAGATAACCATGGAGGCATTCAAACAGCTCGGTTTGATTTAATCCCTCGGTGAGATACTGTTTGACCATTACCTGGTTGAATAAGCCCCGATATGATTATCATATCATTTCTCTGATGTTTGAATGGTATTAATCTAGGTGAGGACTATTTTTTAATAAGCAATGACCTCCGGATTTCAGAGGGGAAATAGAAATATAAATGGAGTATCAATTTATTATGACCCGTAAAGTATTGACATTATTAGGTGTAGCGCTTCTCATTTTGACTTGTGGACCAAGTATTCAAAAGAATATGATTAAAGTAACCGATGCTGATGAGCTTAAGGTGGCTATCAAGAATGCAACACCAGGAACAGAAATAGTTCTCGCAAATGGCGTATGGAAAGATGCTCAAATCAAGTTCAATGCCCATGGGACAGAAAAACAACCCATCATATTGAAGGCAGAAACACCTGGTAGGGTCACTCTTGAGGGTCAATCTTCATTACACATTGGGGGTAAGTATCTGGTGGTAGATGGTCTCTATTTCAAAAATGGTTACACACCTTCCTCATCAGTTATCAAGTTTAAAATAGATGATGACAATATTGCCAATCACTGTCAGGTAACCAATATCGTTATTGATGAATATGTACAACCCAATCGATTTACTAAAGATCACTGGGTAGAATTTTATGGACAACACAACTCCCTCGATCACTCTTACCTCGCTGGAAAATTTAACGAGGGGCCGACGGTTCGTGTCTTTCTAAACGGAAATCAACACATTAGAAATTACCACCAGATAACCAATAATCATTTTGGACCCAAACCGCGTAAGGGTGGACCCAGAGCCGAAACTATGCAGATAGGGGATAGCTATACCTCAATGACTCCATCGTATGTCAGTGTAACGGGTAATTATTTTGAAAGATGTAACGGTGAAGTAGAGATTATTTCCAGTAAGTCCAATTTCAATGAATTCAAGGATAATGTTTTCTTTGAATGTGAAGGCTCACTGGTCATGCGGCACGGAAACTATTGTCTGGTAGATGGCAACTTCTTTATTGGTGATGAAAAATCTCAATTCAATGGTGGGATTCGCGTCATCAATACCGGTCATTGGATTACTAACAATTACTTCTATATGCTCAAAGGAGATGAGTTTAGAAGTCCACTTGCTGTGATGAATGGTATTCCTAAATCCCCACTGAACCGCTACAATCAGGTTACAGATGTGGTGGTGGCTCACAATACCTGGATTGACTGTGAAACTCCCTGGCAGTTTAGCGTAGGGGCAAACGCCAACAAGAAAGATGTATTACCGGCCAGTGAAATCCGCTCAGCCCGACCCATTCGAACCATTCTGGCAAATAATATCATCCATAACAATGAAAGTGATCCACTACCCATTAAAACCTATGATGAAGTCAAAGGTATAAAATTCAAGAACAACATTCTTTCCAATCAGAATAGTGATGCGGCACCCTATAAGGGAATTGATACCAAAGCATTGAAAATGGAGAAACTATCGGACTGGCTTTATGTACCAGCAACAGCATCCCAGGCACATCTGGAAAAATCATATTCAGGTTTTGGGTTTGAGGATATCCAGCAGGATGTTTTTGATTATTCCAGATCAAGTGTTAGTTGGATTGGTGCAATCACACAAACTGCAAGCATCATCAAAACCAGTTTTGACAAAAAAGATTATGGAGCAACATGGTTCAACCCTGACAAACCAGTACGGAAACCTGAGGTATTAACAGTTTCCACTGAATCAGGTGATTTAGCCAAGACAATATCACAAGCACAAGCTGGAGATATCATCGAATTGACGGCAGGTACACATGCCTTTGAATTTCCCCTGGTGATTGACAAGAAACTCACACTTAAATCAGCTGATGCTAAAGAGCAGGCTGTTCTGGTTTATTCCGGGGATCAAGATACGCCAGCTCTGGAAATGCACCCCAAAGCCAATCTGTTGATTGAAAATCTAACCCTTGAAGGAAAAAGCAAACAATACGCCTTTGCGACGCTAAAAGAGAACATGAGCTTTGGTTATAACCTGTGGGTTGAAGGCAGTGAGATAAAAGGATTTCGCAACATCCTGAAAGCTTATAAAGGTTCATTTGCTGATACGATTTCCTTTTCAAATACAGTCCTGAGGGATTGTGCCAATGGTATTGAACTGGCTGCTGAAACCAATGATAAGGGTGACTACAACGCTGAATTTTTGAATATCACGAATTGCGAGTTTTACAATGTCAGGTCTGATGTTATCAATTTTTATCGCGGTGGCTACGATGAATCAACCATCGGTGGAAACCTGTTGGTGGAAGGATGCTACTTTGAGAATTGCGGGAAAAGGGAGAAATCTAAAATTCTTATCAAAACTCGCGGTATTATTAATGTCAATATTCTCAACAATACCTTTTCGAATAACCCTGTAAAGTTGGTTGCTTTACTGTGGGGAGAAAAGAATAACCTCCATTCGGGCAATGAGATCAAGCGTTCTGGATCGATTCGCGTTGATAAGTATTTAAAACAAAAACTCATGTACTAGGGTGTCTGAGACAACACTCACTTGAGATATCTTGAAACCCAAAATTTCACTTCACTTCAACACGGTGAAGACCTGACATCTATATGAGCTTTGGGTAAAACGAGATGTTACACATCTTCATAGATGCTGATGCATGTCCAGTTAAACCCGAAATTTATAAAGTTGCCGATCGCTATGCCCTTGAGGTAACGGTGGTGGCAAATTCATGGATGCGGACTCCTCAGAACAAGCGGATTACACTTCAAGTTGTCGGGAATGGCTTTGATGAAGCCGATGATTGGATTGTTGACAACATCCAGCAGCATGATATTGTTATTACCGCAGATATTCCCCTTGCTGGTCGTTGTCTGTCGGGGGGTGCTCAAGTACTTAGCCCAACGGGTAAACGGTTTACCGAGGAAAATATTGGTCAGACGCTGGCCACCCGGGATTTACTGGCTGAATTACGCGGAGCTGGTGAAATCAAAGGGGGTCCTCCACCTTTGACCCAGCGTGATCGATCAGAATTTTTACAAAAACTTGACGTCGTGGTTCAGTCCATTCGCCGTGAACAGTCGTAATTGTATAAATGAATAACAGGGGGTTGTGATGACACAACAAGCAAATGTAGAGGCTTTTTTAAACTCCAAAACCCTGGCACTGGCAGGTGCTTCGAGTGGGGGTAAAAAATTTGGGAATGCGGTATTGAAAGAGCTGAGTAACAAGGGGTATAAGCTGTTATTGGTTCATCCCAAAGCAGATACTATTGAAGGACATGAATGTTATCCTTCACTGGCTCAATTGCCTGAAACAGTAGGTGGTCTCGTACTTGTTGTACCGCCTGCACAAACGGATAAACTCGTACGGGAAGCTCATGCTGTTGGCATTACTAAGGTCTGGATGCAGCAAGGGTCAGCTTCACCGGAAGCTGTGAAATATTGTGAGGAGAATGGTATTTCAGTTGTGTCAGGGGAGTGTATCCTCATGTTTGCCCAACCCCAGGGACTTCATAGGTTTCATCACTGGTTATGGGGTTTGCTGGGCAAATTACCCAAAACTCATAATCATTCCTGAGCAGCTCTCAGTTATTTGTTGAACTAGAAAGTCAGGTTCGCACAAACAAAGGATATTATTTATGCCAAAATCTTTGTGCCTTATATTGTTACTACTTCTCATCTCAGTTCAGATGCTTTTGGCAGAAAATCCAGTATCCAAAATCGATAAGATGTTGGCTGGAATGACCCTGGAACAAAAAATTGGTCAAATGACTCAGCTAAATATCACCACTCTGGTTCAGGATCGTATTGCCCAAAATTATGGTGAGGTTACGAACTATGTACTGGATACGGCTAAGATCATTAACTATGTCAAAAACTGGCATGTCGGATCCTTTTTAAATGGACGTGCTGTCTCCCCCAAGAACTGGGTCTATGTAACATCTACAATCCAGAGTATTAATGCCAGGTATACTGACATCCCCATCATTTATGGGATCGATCATGTCCATGGAGCGAGTTATCTCAAGAATGGAACCATCTTTCCTCATAACATGAATGTGGGGTGCAGTTTTGACATTTCACATGCCTATAATGCTGCCGTCACAACAGTAGCTGAAACTGCCCATCTCGGTCATAACTGGATTTTTGGTCCTGTCCTCGGTATTGGAAAAGCTAAAAGCTGGGGGCGCTTCTATGAAACATATAGCGAGGATCCTTATGTGACCAGTCAGATAGGTGTGGCTGTTGTGAAGGGACTTCAAAACGAGTCTGCATCAAAACCCTATAGAGTAGCAGCCTGTGCAAAACATTTTCTGGGCTACTCAGATCCTAAATCAGGGTTTGATAGATCCCCAGCCGAAATTCCAGACCAGATACTCCGCGAATTCTTCCTGCCACCATTCAAGGCAGCTATTGATGCCGGGGCAAAGACGGTCATGCTAAACAGTGGGGAGATAAATGGAATTCCCGTCCATGCCTCTTATGAAATCCTGACCACAATGCTTCGTGATGAACTTGGTTTTCAAGGAATTGCCGTGACAGACTGGCTGGATATCAAAGCCTTGGAAACCATGCACTTTATTGCTGAAAATGAGAAGGAAGCAACTTTTCAGGCAATCATGGCTGGGGTTGACATGTCTATGGTGCCTCTAGATACCAGCTTTTCCATTTATGTTAGAGAATTGGTTGAGGAAGGTAGAATTCCCATGTCGCGGATTGATGAATCAGTCCATCGTATCCTGAAGGTGAAAGAGGATCTGGGCTTATTCGAAACCTATATGCCAACCACAGACTACATTGATACGATTAATTCCCCTGAAAATATCGAATTGGCTTTAAACGCGGCTCGTGAATCTATGGTGTTAATCAAAAATGATCATTCAACGTTACCCCTTGCTGACAAGAAAATCCTCCTGACTGGGTTTACCCATGATCGAAAATCACCCCTCTGTGGTGGCTGGACCTACCGCTTTGCCGCGGACAGTGATCGCTGGTTTCCAGAAGATATGTTGACCATTAAAGATGCCTTTGAGCAGGAGTTTGGCTCAAAAAACATTCTTTTCCAGGGTACTAGAACCATCAAAAGAGCTGCACGCAAAGCAGATGTAATTGTAATTGCCACGGGTGAAGATCATGCCTATGCAGAAACAGGTGGAAGTATCGATGATCTCAGCCTCGATAAAGGCCAGCTCACATTAATTAAGGAGGCTTTGGCAACCCAAAAACCTGTTGTTCTGGTGCTGACCGAAGGACGACCACGCTTAATTCCAGATGTATATGATGAAGTTGATGCTGTTCTTTTTGCCGGGCTACCCGGTGTATACGGTGCACAAGCCATAGCTGAAATTGTATCTGGAGCGGCAAACCCTTCAGGAAAAATGGCATTCACATACCCCAGAAGATCTGGACACATGGTATCCTACAACCATAAGCGCTCAGAATACTCTACCATCAGACAAGTTTCAGATGATCTAAAACGACATAGTATAGCAAATTTTGGTCATGGTCTGAGTTACTCGAGTTTTACATATTCAAACCTGAAAATGGATTCATCAATCACTTCAGGAACGGCCTCAGTCCGTATTTCAGTGGATATCACCAACACCTCTAGTAGACCTGGAAAAGAAGCTGTGTTATGGTTTATTTCAGACGAGGTCGGTTCCATTACACGACCCATAAAGGAACTCGTTGCTTTCGACAAAAAGAGAATTAAGCCAAATGAAACGATAACATTTGAATTTGAACTGATACCTGAGCGGGACCTTAGTTTCCCGAACAAACTGGGTGAGAATTTGTTGGAAGATGGGTCGTTTCTACTACAGGTTGGTAATTTGGAAAAACGCTTCTGGCTAAACAGAGACTAAATGGTGAGGGATAAAACAGTATGAAGGTATTATTTATTGGTGGAACGGGAATCATAAGCTCGGCTTGCTCCGAACTGGCGGTTGAACGCGGTATTGATCTCTATCATTTAAACCGGGGTGAGAGTGTTAACCTACGACCCATTACAGGGGTAAAAAATCTCCGGGCAGATATTCACAATACTGAGGAAGCAAAGGCTGCCCTGGAAGGTCATCATTTTGATGCCGTTGTTCAGTGGATTGGTTTTTTACCCCAACATATGGAAAGTGATATTGAATTATTCAGGGATAAAACAGATCAGTATGTTTTTATCAGTTCAGCCTCAATTTACCAGACTCCGCCGGCGAATTTGCCCATAACAGAGGATACTCCTCTGGAGAATCCCTTTTGGGAGTATTCCAGGAATAAAATTGCCTGCGAGGAGCGACTGAGAGAGGAATTCAAGGCGACAGGATTTCCTATAACCATTGTACGTCCTTCACACACCTATGACAAAACGCTTATCCCTGCCGTGGGCGGTTACACAACCCTGAGTCGAATGAAAAAAGGCTTGCCAGTATTGGTTCACGGTGATGGCACATCCATCTGGACGCTCACCCACCACAAAGATTTCGCTGTAGGATTTCTTGGGTTACTCGGCAGATCCGAAGCCATCAATGAGGCTTATCATATCACCTCCGATGAATGGTCAACCTGGGAAAACATATATTTGAAGCTGGCATCTGCCCTGGGTGTTGAACCCACATTTGCTCATGTACCCTCTGATGTTATTGCCACCTATGATCAGGAAATGGGTGATGGTCTGCTAGGGGATAAAACCCACAGCATGATCTTTGATAATTCAAAAATTAAAGCCCTGGTCCCAGAATTTGATGCCACAATTCCTTTTGATCGAGGTGCACAGGAAATTGTGGCTTGGTATGAATCCGAACCAGCTAGGCAGGTAGTCGATGAGCGTCTAAATGAGCTCATGACAAAAATCATTCTGGATTATAAATAAGCCCAGAATTGTTATGAACGAGTGAACGATGTATACTGAATATCCTCAGCTCGGTGAATTGATACAAGCGCTTGATTTAGGTGAGTATCTGGAGTTTGGTTGTGGTGGAGGCATGTTTCTGAGATATGTGCTTGATCAGAATCAATCATCTACTTCTATTACCGCCGTTGACATCAACCCTCAAGCCATTGAGCAAGCAAAATCAGAACTAGAAAATCATAATATTAAGTTCATTGTCCAGGAGGAACTCCCTCTGAATTTTGAGGATCACCGATTCGCCACCATTACGCTGTCTAACACGCTTCATCACCTCAAGGATAAGGGAGCTGTGCTGGCAGAACTCAAACGACTTATTCACCCTGAGGGTAAGATCATTATTACTGAAATGGTTTCAAACAGTCTTTCCAGTGCTGAGAGTGCCTATTGTCGGTTTCATGCATTACGGGCTGAAATTGATACTTTGAATGGGTTATTTCATGATAGGACGTATACCGAAACTGAAATTAAACAAATAGTAAAGAGTGTAGGGTTCAAAATAGATTTCCAGACAATTGTTGAGAATGATAAGACGGCTGGAGTTGATAGAGATGAGATTCATTCGATTGAGATCATCATCGATGAAATGGTAGAAGAACAGAGGGAGAAAACAGAATATCACGAATTGGTTCAAACAGGAGAATCAATCAAATCCATGTTGAATAAATATGGAATTAAACGTCCTCGTCAACTCTATCTCGAAACGTCTGTTTAACGTAGTATTTAAATGAGCACTCCCACGATTAGAGAGGCTTCGCCAAGGGATTTCGAATCGATCTGGCCGATTTTTCATGAGATTGTGTCACAGGGTGAAACCTACGCATATTCGGTTCAGACCAACAAAGAAAAAGCGTTTGCCATCTGGATGTCCGCTTCCAGAAAAACCTATGTGGTGGAAGAAAAGGGTAAAATTCTGGGGACATATTATATCAAAACCAACCAGCAGGGTCCCGGTGCTCATGTATGTAATTGTGGATACATGGTATCCTCACATGCACGTGGTCAGGGATTGGCGACCCTGATGTGTGAACATTCACAACAGGAAGCACTCCGTTTGGGTTATCAGGCGATGCAGTTCAATTTTGTTGCTGAAAGTAATGCTGGGGCAGTCAGGCTCTGGGAGAAACTTGGATTCAAAATCGTAGGTCGATTGCCCCTGGCTTTTGAGCATCCCTGGCTTGGTTTTGTGGATGCTCTAATCATGTATAAATGGTTGTCCTGGGAGCATAATGATGAGCCTATCGTCATCCGGTCAAAATAGATCAATAATTTTTACCATCCCTCAGTCTCCTATATTGTAGCACGGTTTTAACAGGAAAGTAGCAGATATGAATACAACAAAATTTAAAGAACTATTCAATCACGAGAAGAGTCTCATTGGGATGATCCATGTGCAGGCACTTCCAGGAACACCACAATGTCATCTGTCGGTGGGGGAGATTGCCGGACAGGCTGTCAGAGAAGCGCGTATCCTGGCAGAAAGTGGCATCCAGGCGATTATGCTTGAGAATATGCACGATATCCCATATTTGAATCGTATAGTGGGTCCTGAAATCATCTCAGCTCTCACCAGGGTTGCCCACGATGTGCGTGAAGTGACGAATCTTCCGCTGGGGCTGCAAATTCTAGCAGGGGCAAATCAAGCTGCGTTGGCTGTAGCCCAGGCGGCTGAGTTACAATTTATCCGAGCTGAGGGTTTTGTCTTTGGACATATGGCTGATGAAGGTTTACTCCAATCTGATGCTGGAGAATTACTCCGTTTCAGGAAAAATATTGGTGCTGAGCAAATCAAGATATTCACAGACATTAAAAAGAAGCACAGTAGCCATGCGCTTACAGCTGATGTATCCCTGGAAGATACCGTTGAAGCTGCAGAGTTTTTTCTAAGCGATGGTATGATCATCACTGGATCACATACCGGAAAACCTGTGAACCAGGAGGAGCTTAAAAATGTCTACGCCAGCACTCACTCTCCAGTCCTTGTGGGCAGTGGTGTTTCACCTGAAGGGCTCGCCTCAATTTGGGAGCATGCCGATGCATTTATCGTTGGGAGCTATTTCAAGCGGGAAGGCGACTGGAAAAATGAGCCGGATATTGAGCGTTTGAATGCCCTTGTCAGTGCACGGGTGGAGCTACTTAAATGAGCCAGTCTCTTGCAGATAAGTTATTCGTCAACGGTATCATACTTACCCAGGATGAGTCAAACCCACAGGTGAGTCAGCTCGCCACCAAGGGTAGCCAAATTTTAGCAGTGGGTGATGATTTGTCAAATATCATCAGTGCTTCAACGGAAACCATTGACTTGAAAGGACAGGTCGTCGTGCCTGGCTTTATTGATGCTCATGTTCATTTCCTGTGGGGAGGTGAAGGACTTCTCAGCATACCAGGACACGAGGCGCAATCAAAGGCTGAGTTTATAGGTATTGTTAAAAGGTTTGCAGAGGGTCGAGAGCCAGGATCCTGGTTAAAGGGTGGAGGCTGGAATGAGCACCACCATTTAGATCAGAGCATACCACATAAAAGCTGGCTGGATGAGGCTGCACCCGGCCACCCCATGATTTTAGTCAGGCATGATGGCCATTCAGGAATAGCCAGTAGTGCTGCCCTGGAATTGGCTGGTATCACCCGTGATACATCCAATCCCGAAGCAGGTGTCATCGACCATGATGAACAAGGTGAACCTACGGGTATGCTCAGAGAAGCAGCCATGAATCTGGTCATGAAGCATATGCCGGATGAGTCAGATGAAGAGCTACTCCTGAACCTTGAAGCCGCTCAGGATTATTTGTTGGCTCGCGGGGTCACATCAATCGGTGATATGATCTATGATATGAACCATTTTCGATTTTTGCAGGACATGGCTAGGGCTGGAAAATTGCGTGTCCGCATCAGTGCCTATGCACCCATTTTAAAATGGCCTGAAATTAAAGGACTGCTGGCTGAAGGGATTTATAAAGATGAGTGGTTTCAGTTCAAGGGATTGAAAGGTTTTAGTGATGGGAGCCTGGGATCACATACTGCACTTATGCTTGAGCCCTATGAAGACACACCAGATTCAGCAGGCATCTACGATTCTGACTGGAGTGATAGCGTGCTGATTCGGGAAACCATTGTGGAAGCAGATAAAATGGGTCTACAGGTTGTGATTCACGCCATTGGGGATCGTGCAGTCCGAGAGGTTTTGGATATCTACGAAAGTGTTACTCAGGAAAACGGTGAGAAAGATCGACGGTTCAGAATTGAGCATGCACAACATGTTAGCCCTCTGGATCAAAAGCGGTTTGGAGCGCTAGATGTGATTCCCTCAGTACAACCTATGCACTGTGTGGATGATTCGCTTTATGCCGATAAATTATTGGGAACGCGCTGTGAGTATGCCTACCCCTTTCAATCTCTCAAACGAGTGGGTGCTTTGCTGGCCTTTGGTTCTGATTGGCCTGTATCTCCTGCAGATCCCGTTGCTACTATCCATGCCGCCATGCATCGAGCCGGTTGGCACATGGAACAAGCTGTCAATTACCACGATTCCCTGAAAGCTCATACAGCAGATGCAGCATTTGCTGGAAAAAGAGATCACGATCTGGGTATTCTCAAATCAGGTTCTCTGGCAGATATGGTAATTCTAGACCCAGACTTTCAGCATCTCGATACTTTTGATGTACCCCCGGAACATCTGGTACGGGAGGTCTACACAAGTGGTAGGAAAATGGAGACATCTAAATGAGAATATCTTCTCGTATTGTGATTAATGATAAATAAGGAATCGTGGCTTGAACTCAAAACCACTTATCGGACTCAGTCCTTCATACTACGAACACAAGGAGATGGATCGCAGTATTCTGGGTAAATCGTATACAGATAGTGTTCAAAAGGCCGGTGGTCTACCCCTGTTGATTCCACCCATCATTTCAGCTGAGGATTTGGCTCAACTCATCCAACGGTTAGATGGCATTATTCTCACCGGTGGAGATGATCTTGACCCA
Organism: Fidelibacterota bacterium; assembly: GCA_016844945.1. GTDB lineage: Bacteria > Fidelibacterota > UBA8477 > UBA8477 > JABMPR01 > JABMPR01. Next base: position 35,437 of record JAERTJ010000084.1, read on the forward strand.
AAATATTATGGAGAAGCTGCTGATCCGCTGACGCCCAAACCTTTTCACGCCAGACGAGGTGAGCATGATAAACAAATATTTGAATATATCTGGGAGCACAAAGTCCCAACGCTGGCAATCTGTCTGGGAATGCAGGAAATTAATGTATTCCTAGGAGGGTCCCTTTATCAGGATATTCCAGCCCAGGTAGAAAAGCCAGAGATCCATAAGATTGGCGATTGGTTTGAAGCCCGCCATGATGTGACTCTAACTGAAGATTCTTTGCTTTATCAAATCACGGGTCAGCCTATTGTCGATGCAAATAGTGCTCACCACCAGGCTGTCAGAACCATTGCACCAGAATTAACTGTGGTGGGTACAAGCGCAGATGGGTTGGTTGAGGCTCTTGAACCTGAGGACAAGTCCATACCACTTCTTGCTGTCCAGTGGCATCCTGAATCTGAAACCAATGATCAGGTAGGCCTCGATTTGTTTAAATGGCTGATTACCCGGGCATCTGACTAATCCGGTAACCCCTCCAATAGCTGCAAACCTCGTTATTTTACTGTAAGCAAGTAAGCCTAACATTCTCAAGGGATTGAGATTATAATGCTGGGCTTTTTTTAATTCGTATTATGGAGAAGGAAATATGTTTCGTTCACGTTTGATGTTAGCCACGCTGGTTGCACTCTCAATGCTGGTTTCAGCCTGTGTCTTCACCGGTCAGGAAAAAGACAGCGATGGTATAGATCTAAATGCAAAAATGCCTACAGATCCAAACCTTATTGAAGGACAACTGGACAATGGGCTTAAATACTATATAAAAGTTAATGGCAAGCCTGAAAACCGAGCTGAATTACGACTGGTTGTTAACGCTGGTTCCATTATGGAAGATGAGGACCAACTGGGTCTGGCACATTTTCTGGAACACATGGCTTTTAATGGATCCATAGATTTTCCTAAACTGGAACTGATCAACTATCTGGAATCCATCGGAATGCGTTTTGGTGCTGATTTGAATGCCTATACCAGCTTCGATGAGACTGTCTATATGCTCCAGGTACCCACAGATAGTTTGTCACAGCTGAACACAGGCTTCCAGATTCTGGAAAACTGGGCACATAAGGTAAGTCTTGATGAAGATGAAATTGACAAAGAGCGCGGTGTAGTATTAGAAGAATGGCGTTTGGGTCAAGGTGCCTCTCAACGGATGAGAAATAAGCAGTACCCGGTACTTTTCAAAGGCTCACAATATGCAGACAGGCTACCCATCGGTAGTATGGATGTCATTAAGAATTCCAGTTATGAATCTGTCAAACGGTTTTACAAGGACTGGTATCGACCTGACCTCATGGCTGTGATCGCTGTAGGTGATTTTGATCCGACTGAGATCGAGACCAAGATAAAGACTCTTTTTGGTGCAATCCCCAAAAGGGAAAATGTCCGGGAACGTACGATCTTTGATTTACCTGGTCATGAAGAAACGCTCTACGCCATCGCTTCTGATCCTGAAGCAACACGTTCCAGTGTGGATATAATTTTCAAACATCCCTCGCGTGTGGATCGCACGGCAGGTGAATATCGGGACAATATTGTTGTAAATATTTATAATGAGATGCTGAATGCTCGGTTTAGTGAAATTTCACAAAAAGCAGATGCACCATTCCTGTATGCCTATTCAGGTAAGTGGGGTGTATCCAGGACCTCCGACCTGGTTATCCTGGGTTCAGGTGTCGTGGATGGAGGTATTCCAGCAGGTTTGGAAGCCGTCCTTGTTGAAGGAGAGCGTGTACGCCGTCACGGGTTTACTTCAACTGAATTGGATCGGGCTAAAAAATCAGTCCTACGCTCCATGGAAAAACTCTACCAAGAGCGAGATAAACAGGAATCCAGAGGGTATGCCTCAGAGTTGATTCGTCACTTTCTGGAAGATGAAGCTGTTTCTGGTATCGAATATGAATTTAAACTCTATCAACAGACCGTTCCAGGAATTGGTCTGGATGAGGTCAATGCCCTGGCTCAGAAATTGATCACAGATGAAAATCGTGTTGTTCTGGCATCAACCCCTGAAAAAGAGGGTGTACCCGTACCAACAGAAGCTGAACTCGCCGCTGTCATAGAGAAAATTTCTTCTTTAACAATAGAACCCTATGTTGATGAGGTCTCTACGGAACCTCTGATTGCCCAGCTACCTACAGCTGGTACAGTGGTAGAGAAGAAGTACTATGAAGACATTGATACCCATGAGTTACGTTTGAGTAATGGCGTACGCGTCGTGCTTAAATCAACTGAATTCAAGAATGATGAAGTCTTATTCCAGGCATACAGCCCGGGAGGTTTTTCGCACTTTAGTGATGAGGATTTGATCACAGGTAAATTGACGGGCAAACTCATTGACTATAGTGGGCTGGGGAATTTTAGTCTCACCGATTTACAAAAATTGATGGCTGGTAAAGAAGTCGGTACGACACCCTACATCAATGCGCTCTATGAAGGTCTCAAGGGATCCGCATCACCCAACGATCTTGAATTTCTGTTTCAGTTGATCTACCTCCAGTTCACAGGAAGTCGTCAGGATGAAGAAGCCGTCGGTGCACTTCTGTCTCAATTCCGTGCCCAGCTGGAAAATAAGAGTCGCAGTCCTGAGTCTGCCTACCGAGATACGTTAAGTGTTACCATGAATAACTATCATCCTCGTCGTCAACCTTTATCAGTTGAAGATCTGGATCAGATAAACCTGAATCGCGCTCAGGAGCTGTATGATGACCGCTTTTCAGATGCCGGTGATTTTACATTCCTATTCGTGGGTAGTTTTGATAATAGTACTATTCTACCCCTGATTCTCCAATACATCGGGTCACTTCCAGCTACAGGTCGGAATGAAACCTGGGTGGATGAGAAGATTACAACTCCGATTGGCGTCATTAAAAAGGAAGTGAAACGTGGTGTAGAGCCTAAAAGTAGGACCCGTATTTCCTTCCCCGGAAAATTTGATTACACCCGCCAGAATCGATATGACATGTATTCAATGATGAAGGTTTTGAACATTCGCTTACGTGAAACGCTCCGCGAAGATTTGGGAGGTGTTTACGGTGTGGGTGTCTGGGCCAGTATGTCCAAAGAACCCGTTGGCGAATACTCACTTAATGTCACATTTGGATGTGCACCAGATCGTGTTGAGGAATTGACAGATGCTGTCCTGGCTGAGATTAAGAAAATCATGACGGAAGCTCCTGATCAGAAGAATATAGATAAGGTTAAGGAAACACAACGCCGGGAACGGGAGATCAATATTCAGAAGAATGGGTATTGGCTCAATTCACTCGCTGTCTATTATCGTGAAGGCCGTGAGTTATCCAACTTTATGAAATTCAACGAACTGATTGAAGGCTTTACGGCTGAAGATGCACAGGCAGCAGCCGCGAAATACTTTAACATGGACAATATGATTCAGGTGACGCTTAATCCTGAAAACTAAGTCTAATACGATGTTGAAAAGATGGCTCCTGCAAGGGAGCCATCTTTTTTTTGGACTCATTCTGTAGTTATCCCACATTAAAGTTGAATAAATGATTTATGCCAATTTACCAGTTGAATGAGTCAAATATTGAAAGCGCTGTAAAGTGTTTGTGTGATACGGACGATACACTTAAGTCTGTGGTTAATCGGTATGGCTCTCCACCATTATGGGAGCGTAAAGCAGGTTTCCCCACATTGGTCCACATTATACTCGAACAGCAGGTCTCCCTGGCGTCAGCCCTGGCTTGCTTCCACAAACTCAAGGCAAAGCTTGGTGTCCTGACACCAGATAGCTTTTTGACCCTTAGCGATCGTGAGTTACTTGATATCGGGTATAGTCGTCAAAAATCACGCTATACCAGAATTCTGGCTGAGGCCATTACAGGTGATTCGCTCGACCTGGAAAAGATGAATAGGGGGTCTGATGATGATGTTTTTGAAACACTCACATCCCTAACCGGGATTGGACCATGGACAGCTAACATTTATTTACTTATGGCACTGGGAAGACCTGATATTTGGCCAGGGGGTGATCTTGCGTTAGAGGTTGCCCTAAAGAACCTTTATGGTTTGGATCATCGCCCAAAACATATAGAATTTGACAAAATGGGTGAACCATGGCGACCCTATCGGGCAGTTGCAGCCAGGATCTTGTGGCATTATTATCTCTCGCGTAAATGAATTATAATACGGGTATAAATTGAGTTATTAAAAACAGGAATAATTATAGTGTCTGTCAAAAATATGGATGATCTGCCTCTCGAGCCCTTATCAGTAGGCGCTAAAACCTCCAAGCAGGTTCTCATTTCTGACCAGGAAGGTCCCAATTTCGCCATGCGACGTTTTGTTATTGAGGCAGGTGGATTTATGCCCATGCACACCAATACTGTGGAGCATGAACAATTTTGCATTGGAGGCAAAGCTAAGGTGATCATTGGAGATGAGAAGGTCATTGTGCAAAAGAATAATGTTGTCTTTATTCCAGCCAATGTCCCACACTGCTATAAAACCATTGGAGATGAAGCCTTCGAGTTTCTATGCCTCATACCCAATCAAGAGGATATTATTGAGATTGTTGATGATCCTGAATGATCTGTGAGAATTGAATTCAATTATTCCTATAAGCAAATGATACTTTTAAGTAGATTACTAGACGACATTCGGGATGATGTTCAAGATGGAGGGCCTGCTTAATAATATGAGCCAGGTGACTCTTCAACTTAATAGGGGTCATGATGAATCGAATTAGCACCACTGAGTATGAGGGTAAATCAATTCTCGTTATAGACTGGAGTGAATTAAGTCTAGAAGGAATTGAAGTGTTGATGAAAGAGGCGAGGGAGATCATTCATAACTCACCCCCTAAATCTGTACTGGCACTTAGTGACTTTACAGATACACACTATGATAAACCCACTGCTGACATGCTTGCCGAGTATGCTGCTTCAAATAAGCCATTCATGAAAGCCAGTGCCCTGGTTGGAATGACAGGTATGAGAAAAATTTTATATTCGGTTGCGACCCGTGTGAGTAAAAGAAAATTCAGTCTCCATGAGACACGTGAAGACGCTCTCAAATGGCTCGCGACACAATAGAATGGATAGTAATTGGGAGGTTATCCTGAGCATTGGAAACACTCAGCCTGACCCCATGGAATAACACTCAGCTGGAACAAACAAAGGAGCGACTATGGATGTAAATGCCTTTGTAACACAGGTCACAGAATTTATTTCAAACTATGCATGGAATATTCTGGGTAGTCTGCTCATTTTCTTTATTGGAAAGTGGGTTGCCAGAAAAGTGACAAGCGTTCTGGGCAAAGTATTAGTGAAACAAAAGATTGACGAGACCCTGATCCAATTCCTTGACAACATAGCATATTATACGCTTATGGTTGTTGTGTTGATGGCTGCCGCAGACAGACTGGGAGTAGATACCAGTTCTTTCCTGGCAATTTTTGGTGCGGCTGGTCTGGCAGTGGGTTTAGCCCTCAAAGATTCTCTGGGAAATTTTGCCAGTGGTGTCA
>JAERTJ010000085.1 GCA_016844945.1 Fidelibacterota bacterium
CTGAATTTCAATATAAATTTTGTCTTTCACATGAAACATGGATCTGCTGTTTGGACAATTGATGTTCAAGGCACCGGGGAGAATGTTCAACTTCGTACCAATCCCGATTAAATTTTTCTTATCCTTAAAGCTGATGTGATCGCCATCCGTCCCCAAAATCTCACTTTGAGGGATAAATGGTAAGAGCTCAATCAACTCCGAGGCTTGAAGCGGTTTCTTCCCATGCGAAAGGGCCAAGGAGGTCTTCACTTCAACTCGTATATTTTCAACCGTTTCATCTATTTCAATGGGTAAGTTGCTGATTCGGATTCCCTGATTTTTTTCAAGGTACCAAATATCTTTCGCTTCATTACCCTGCCTTAGTCGAATAGTTTTGCCCTCATTGTCAACACTGTACGAATTAATGGAACTCACTTTGGATTCATAAATGTAGGGCTCTTTTCTCACAAGATCGAGAAGGGATGGAAAACCAAAATACTTCAGGTGTTTCGTCCATCTAATCCAATCCTTCTTCAACCATTCACGACTCTCGACTCTCCTTTTATAGTTTTCTGTAACAATGGAGGAGGGTGTGGCTTCAGAACGCCAATTTATACCTGAGGCATTCCTGATTTCGATTGTAATTTCTTTAATGGCAATTTCATCATCAGTGTTATTTCTAAGTAATATGGGGGTGAACGTTTTCGTCACACCCGGAGCAACATCCATATTCTTATCCATCTCAAGGGTTTGAGCCATTGATGAGGTGATTCCCATCAATACTAAAAGTGTGCTGTATAGAATTCTATTCAACATAATGGCAGGCAATGAGGTTATCCGTTGTAGTTTTGGCTTCCAATGCTGGAAATTCAGATCGGCATTTTGATAATTTTTCCGATGATAGACCGAGTCGTTGACATAAATCGACACACCTGCAACCCACACTATCTTGTACATCGGGCTGAGCATCTGACACGCTATCGATTTCATCCAGGTCTGTAGAAATTTCGTTTTCCCTGGCTTCAAAGTATTCAACTGAAGAAATAAGTCGTTTTGAGTAGGGGTGTACTAGCTCATAACAATCACTCGAGGGTGGTTTGGGTTCTCCCCGCCTGGCAATTTCCACCACCATTCCTGAATACATCACAATTATCTTATCAACATATTTTTTTATGATACGCATATCATGACTGATAGTCATGAGAGTGTCAATTCTCTTGACAAGGAGTTGCATAATCTGGTCTTTAATGGAGGCATCCAGACTTGCTACTGGTTCATCGGCTATCAGGAACGCAGGTTCGAGTGCCATAACTCGTGCGATGCCTACCCTACGACACTCCCCACCAGATAGTTGTGATGGTAATTTGTTGAGGTTCTGTGGTTGAATTCGAAAGGTTTCAAGCAAACCATTCACTCTGGTAAGTATTTCAGGAGTCTTCAGATTGGGATGTTTTAATTTCACTGCTTCACGTAAGATATCTACCACTCGCATTTGCTGATTGAGACTTAAGAAAGGGTCTTGATAGATAATTTGGAGTTCAGGCCTTAACTTTCTGAATTCAACCTCTGTTGATGGGAATATGTCCTTTCCGCGGAAGATGATTTCACCCGTATCTCGATCGTGAATGGGCACGAGCTTTAATAGTGATTTTGCCAGTGTTGTTTTCCCACACCCACTCTCACCCACAATCCCAATTTTCTCGCCTTCAGAAATGCTTATGGAAACATCCTTGAGAATGTGAGAATCACGTTTTTCTTTCCTCTGGTAGAAAAACTTATTAATCGTTTTTGCCTCAATCAGATACAAGATCACTCCAAGGTTCAATTTTGAATTTGTGACATCTCACCCAGTGCCCGCGTTCCCCGTTAGGGAAATATTTATCAGGTCTTTCATTCTCACAGAAATGCCCGATTTCCTCATGTCGTTCTTCATAAACTTTGCATTTCCTGTCTCGGAATGGACAGCCAGCTGGCGGATCGATGGAACTGGGCACATCCCCTTCTATTGCCTCTTTGGACCGGCCGTAGAATACATCGAGCAGAGCATTGGTGTAGGGATGGTTATCTTCCTGATCTTCATCATAAAATAAGTGTGCCGGACCAAACTCAACAATGTCACCGGCATACATGACCATGAGAACATTTACAATTTTGATGACAAAGGCAATGTCATGTGAGATCATTATTATGGCACGGTTTTCATCTTCTGCATCTGCAATAAGGGTACTGAGCATATCAGAGATCTTAACCTGAGTGGTCACATCCAGACCCGTGGTCATCTCATCAGCAATGAGTAACCTTGGATTTCTGGCTAATGCCAATGAGATCATAAGCCGTTGATTCATACCCCCACTCAAGTTATGCGGATAAAGTGTCCAGATCTTTTTGGGGGACAGACCAACGGTTTCCAGAAATGGTGTTGATTTGTGGTATAACTCATGATTGCGTTTGTCATTAAAAATGGTCTGGAAATGTTTTTCAACTGTCCAATAGGGATGCAAATATCGCTTCGGTTCCTGAAAGATCATCGTTATCTCATCCTGACGAATCTTCTTGAACTTCTTGGTCAGATCAAAATCTGAAAAGACACGTTCGGATAGGCTTAAGGGTTTCCCATTGGCTTTCTGTTCGATGAGAACGTGAGGATTTTCATCCTCATCGTAATAGGTAATTTTACCACTGACGATTCCCGGTGCATTGCTGATCCATCCCAGTAAACTTGAGGTAGTAACCGTTTTTCCACTACCAGATTCCCCGACCACTCCGATAATTTCACCCGTTCGTATATAAAAACTTACATCTCTGACTGCTTGAATGGTGCCTTCATTTGAGTCAAAATTGACAACAAGATTTTGTACCTCAATCAGCTTTTTTTGAATTGTATCAGTCATGTCTTAGCATTCTGTTTGTGGATAGTGTAAGTATGAGAATCAGATAGATAGTCATGAGGCTGGGGACGGCAACATGCCACTGGTCAGGCCCTATGAACGCATTAATGTGCTCGAAATATTTTGTAAACATATTCCCAAGAGAGAGTACATCACCTGATGCTCCTAGTTTTAAATAAGCCAACGTAATTTCGATAAAAACAAGTTGAGCAACAAAGTGTAAGGTAGTGGCTAATATTGTCTTTCTACAATTATAGTATAGGATATGCTTAAATAGAATTTTCAGGGGCGAGAGTCCCAGGGCCTTAGATGATTCGATGAAATCCTTTTTTCGAGTCGCTTCAATCTTGCCCCTAAGTTCGATGGCTAATTTACTGGATGAAACAATGGCGTAGGCGGTAAACAGTATAAACAACTTGCTGAAGGTATCCTGCCCTGCGAAAAAGCCCTCAACAATAATGAGGAGGAGTAATAGAAGTAGTACCAGAGGGATACTATTCAAAAGGTTGAAAAACATATCAAACATTTTGTTTCCAATCCCCTTCATATAGCTTAAACCAATCCCCAGGAGTGTTCCGATCAGAAAGAAGCTGAAAATCGGCAGTGCAAAGAGTTTTAGGTCCGTCTTAATTGCAAGTAATAAGAATTGATAGACATCATAGCCATATGGATCTGTGCCCAATGGATGCTGCCAGCTTGGCTGAGCCCAAAGCACTATGTTATCAGCTTCATCAAGGACACTGGATAAATCCTCTGGTGCAAATAGAGAAAGTAGAAGGAGCAGCCCAGGCGGGAGGAACACGAGGGTACGATATACCACCATTTTAAAATTAAAACCCATGTCTACCTCGGATCAATCACGGCAGGGAGTTTGCCTAAATTATATAGAAATGTAGTGATAAACACAAACACTCCAGTGGCTGACATCACCAGAAAATAGTCATGCTGTGCAATACCTTTGATCAGATCCGAAGCAAGCCCGGAATTATTGGGGCTATAAAACTCAATGATAAAAGTGGCGCTCAATAGCAGGGGTACCTTTGAGGTTATTAAGCGCGAAAAGGAAATGATCATATCTGGCAATGCATAGGCGATCCGTGAGTACCCCCAGGCAACTGCCCGCTGTACATATTTTTCATTCATGATACGATCAAGCTCACTATTAATATCTGAATAGAATTCTTTAAAGGTACTATTGCTAATAGCTATGATGATGATAAAACTCCAGAACGGTAATTCACCGCCCGTATAAAACAGGGTAATAGCCGCCAGAAAAATGAGTGCATGAATTGTGGAAAGACTGGCTAGAATTGAACCAATGATATTCTTTTCTTTCCGACGTTTTATCCTGATAAACGCGATACTAAAAACGCTGAGTATGAGAAACATCAAGGTCGCAGATACAAGCTTCAGCGTGGAAAGCATGTGTTTAACAAAGGTACCGCGTCCCGTCAAATAAGCTTGAATGTTGAATTCAAAACTCTGGAGTTGAACGTATCTGATTAAGTAGTCCGACATAGCCGCGAACACACCCTCTTGTTCCTCAATATAGGCTCCCATGACATCTTCATCCCCCTCATTGACATGAAAATTAGAGAATATGAGAAACAGGAGTGCAACAATTGATAGCGTAACCAGAATACTTTTCAGGAAAACCTGAAGGCCACGTATACCAAGCCACAGCATAGTGCTACTGTATCGCTTTCCAGGTCGTTACAGAGTTGAAGATTGTCGAAGGGTCAATATCAATATTGTCCAGGCGACGCACATTATATCCCGCTGTGTAGTTGTGAGCCCAGAGAAAGATGAAGGGTGCTTTCTCATGAATCCGCTGGTGTACTTTTTTTCCTAGATCAATACGCACATTATCATTTGTAGCTCGGAGGAGTTGTTCCATAAGTTCATCTGTCATGGCGTCTTCATATTGAGCCATATTGGAACCACCCTTGCTATGAAAAATATCATATACACCTAGATCCTGAGGGTATTTGACATTGATAAAAGCCAGGTCATAATCATTTCGTTTATAACTAATTTTGTTGATAAATATTTTCTCATTGGAGAGATCATTGTGCTCAATATCGAATCCAAGTTGTTTCATTGTCTTACTGAATTGTCCCAAAACGACATCAACATTAGTGGTCATTGTTGCTTTATTTTTCATAAACCTGAGTTTAACTGGCTCACCTTCAAAGTTTATCTTACCATCTGTATCCCAGGTGCAGCCAAGTGTTTCGAATATTTCTCTCGCTCCTTCCTCATCAAACTCATACGGTAGAACATCAATGTCATAGAATGATGACCCATTGGTAAATGGACCTGTGATCAGGCTGGCCTTTCGTTGAAATCTATTTTTAATTGCACTTTCCCGATCGAAGAGCATGGTCAAAGCAATTCGGGCTTCTGGATGAGATAATAACTTGTGGGTGTTATTAAGGACGATTCCAGACCACATATTTGCAGCATAATCTCTGGCTCCAAAATTCTCTGGTTCTGATAAAACTGCATTCAAGTTTGCATTGGGGATATCCAAAATAAAGTTTGTGGTTCTTCGCGAGAAATAAATGAAAATCTGATCTATAGCATTAAATTGCATAATCCGGATATTCCTGACATGATCACTCGTTTGCCTTTCATGGGGCCAGAAATGTGCTTCAAGATCTAGATTGTTTCCTGAGATATCCTTAATTTTATACCTACCGATCGTCACCGGTGAAGCTGCATAGTCATCATGCTCAGAATAATCGTATCCCCCGATTACATGCTGGGGAAGAAGAGGGAATATGAGATAATTATGAAAATCCATTTCGGGATTTGGCTGCTTCAATCTGACGATAATCGTGTTTGGATGACCGGGTTTTGCTTTAATGGATTGTATATCATGAAGAAATGGTAGGTAATCCCCCATTTTTGCACTCAATAATCGCCAGGAGTAGGTGATATCATCTGTCGTTACAGCTTTTCCATCAGACCATTTCAGATCATCTCTCAATTCAATTTCAAGCACTTGACCTTGCTCTGAGTAGAGTGGGAATGCTGCAGCTAAGACGTATTGTGGCTGCCCATGCTTGTCCACACCATAAAGACCAGAATGCATCAAATTATTGATACGCTCCTCTCCAAAGGTCTCACCCCCATATATTGGATCAAAAACCTCAGGCACATGTTGCTCAGCATAGGTTAAATCCTGAGCACTTACACTTAAACCGACAAGTTGAGTGATCACCAGAACGGTGGTCATAATAAGTCGTTTCATTTTATCCTACTCCTGTTTTGCCTGTATTATCCGGTGCGGATTTTTCAGAGATATATTCGTAGCTATTAATTAATGGTCGCAAATACGGGTGATATTGGATTTGAGTTTTCAAGTCTTTGTTGCCCAGCCTGGTTTCCCGAGGATGAGATACTCTATATGGCAGCAGATCAAGGAAAAAATCCGGGGCTACCACACCTGGGGAGTACCCCTTATTCAGTCTGAATTGCTCGAGCAGGGTTCTGTCATTCATCCAGAGAAAATGCCAGAGCTCCACATAGACATAATCACGATATTCTGTGCTTAGTGAAGCATCAAACAAACTTGGTAATACGAGATCATATACAGAGGATACGGAGAAATTTGCAGCAGCAGCATTTCCAGATTCTCTTATCGCTCTGAGGAGCAATAGTGGCTGCAGGTTTTCCTCTGAACCAAATTTTTTCTTGTTTTTGTGTGTCAGGCTCTTTGCGATTTGATAAAATGTTGCAAATGGCCGCTTATGGCTGAGTTTTTTGCTCTCAAGTTTCTGATTTACTCCCTCAGCCCAATCTGTATCGCCTGACGAATAGATTTTAACAATACTGGAGAGTAGCTCGTAAAACATGACCTCCATGCTCTCTGAATCAGCAAACCTGGTATTTGAAATTGAGGATGCTTCAGTCAATAATCTTGCTTTGAGAAAAGGATAGATGCTCAAATCTGGTGTTTCCCAGGTACATGGTTCACCTCTGCCACAATCATACTCATTAGATTCAAAAATATTATAGTCCATAATGAGAAGATCTTGTGTAGAAAGGTCTTTCCCGGTAAGGCAAGCTGGAACTTGTGGTGACATCTCCCCAGTTGCTGTCAGGAAGAGTCTATTGAACTCAATTTTACTCTCCATAGCCTTTAGATATAATTGAGCTGTTTGGCTGAGATGTGTTGACTTATCACCTGATTCGTCAATAAATGTCTCTAGAGCAGTTCGAGCACTTTTCAAATCCTTATTGATAAAGGCCGATTGCCCTTCGATGAAGCGTTTGTTCGGGAGATCACTCCCAATAAACTCTGATTCACTCTCAGTCGCTCTCAAACTCAAGTCAGCAGCTACCTCGGCACATTTGTCATACACTTCGATCTGGCGGATAATTGCTTGAAGAAGATAGAGATGGCGATCGATGTCCTGCGCATGAATGTCCTTTGCCAACAGCGTGTGGATCAATTTTGCATGCCTGAATTCTTTGGCATCGAATTTTTCTCCTGCAGAAATGGGTTTATAGGCATCTGCTACTTTTACATCATTGCCACAGCTGATTAACCCAAGGATCAATAGAACCGGGAAAATCCATTTAACAAAAGGTTGTCTGAGCATATCAACACCCCAGAGAGGATATTTTTGAATCCACTTCACTTTGACGAATATCAATATTATCCAAGATATCTTGATCGGTCACCATCTGCTTCATATTCTCCCATTGACCAAATAGTGTGTTTAATCTCTCACACTTCTCATCATCACTGAGGTTTTGTGAATAAAATGCTTCTTCGTGGAGGACCTGTTTCTCGTAATAGTTTAGTAGTTCTTTTAAATATTTACGATCGGATGGTTTAATCTTGGCTTCATTCTTGAAACCTGTTCGGACGGCATTTTTGGCAGCTTCATAGTCCCTGTCTTTAAGTAATTGTGGGAATGCATCGATACAGAAATAGGGGTTGTTTGAATTCTGACAGTTGTTGTCTAGGACATGTTTGGCGTGCTCACCCGATTCATCCGGTCTATCAAGCATATCCTCACTCAGATTAAGGTAAAACAGCCGCTCCTGAGCCTGACAGTAATACTTGTCTGTGACGGGGATCGTTTTATAGATCTGAGCAGCTTCTTCGTAACGTTTTGCTGTCTCGGCACCTCGGGCTTTCACGATGGGTAACTCACAATCTACAGACAAAGTTTTACTTGGAGTATTCAATGTAACTAGCTCTTCATATTTTCCACCTGCGCAGTCGCATTCAACCAGGTAGGTCTCGAAAGGAAGTGATTGAGTCATAGTTCCCTTTCCTTTTGCGATGACAACCCTCGTAGATGGATCCAGAACTCTGATTTCAGGTGATCCCTGGCTGGCTTTAACAGTGAGATCTGTTTTGAAGGTCACTCGAATCTTCTGGTTAATCTCCCATTCCCCTGACATGTATATCAACCGATAATCAGTGAGAGTTTTGTACTCGTATTCGAACATGTAGCTGGTATCTGCATAAACTTTGTAGCTGACCTTACCTTTATTGTCACTGGTGGCAAATTTTAGTTTACCTGCTGTGAGAGTCGTCTTAACACCTGCTAAATTTTTACCAGATGCATCAGTAAAATGAATGTTTATATAACGTGGCCGCGGTTCCAGCATAACATCAATGAGTTGACCATTGCTCTTTATGGTAGCTGTAGCCGACTGCGGCAAATACCGCTTCTGATGATCTTTTAGATTAAAGGTGTAGGTTTTTCCCATCTGAAGATCAAACAGGGTTTGAAATGGATCGCTTGTGGTATATATCTCACCCTTAACCCCCTTAATCTTTATACTGATATCCGGGATGGGTCTGCCAGTAAGTTGATCCACCACCTGCATACGGACATTCATGGGTTGCATGACAACTGGCGCTGATACAACATTTTCACCCGCTTTGACCATCACAGAAATTTCTGTGGCGATAAAACCAGGACGACTAATGGCGATTGTGGTCAATTTTCCCCGATTTTTTGCTGTCAGCGAAACAAGACCTTTTGAATTACTCTTACCCTTCCTTCCATCTGAAGATTTCGCATTAACACCTTTGATGGGGGTTCCATTTAAATCGACAACAGTAAATGATATTTTATCTTGTACTCTCAAGCGAACAGAATAGTTGTACTCTTTGGTAATCGCGTCAAATGTTCCAGGTTTCAAATCCTCTATGGGAGACATCAACCCTTTGGACACAGCAGGTGAAAAAGTGCTACCAACGGGAGGGTTCGTGACAAGGATGCTCCCTATCCCCTTATCAGTTTTTGTTTTAAGATCTCCAAAACCCAGGTCGATATTCGCTTTGTCCACCTTATTCCCAAGTTCATCGATAACATCAAACTTGAATTTGTATTGACCGATATAATGGGGCTTTAGCGTATAGCGTTTCTCAATATTGCGAACCTCACCGGGGGTCACAGCCAGGTTTGTTGAAAAAGTAATGCCCATATCATCATTATTTGTTCCTGCTGACAGGGGGATGGTTCTTTTTGATGAAATCTTCATTTTTGGGATGATCAATGTAGACTTATCTCCAAACTCATAGCGCTTACCGCCAACATCAACCCATGCACCCGCTGTAAAAGGTTGAAGGGTGAAGGAGAGTTTTAAATCAGAATCTGTTTTTACAAAAAAGAGCATGTGTGTGGTGTCTATGGGTATGAACTCACGACCGTTATAGTCAAGATAGAAGTCATCAGGTGATTTTGCGTTGGCAAGCTTGAAAGAAAATTTTAAACTTTTGGTTTCCAGTATGTTGAAAGTATCGATATAGGTATATTCACCCCTTGAATTTGCCTTCACCTGCTCGCCTGTAGAGGATGTAAGTGTATAACCACCAAAATTTCCTACAAATCTTACCTTGACGGGTATTTTTCTATGATTGTTTACCCAGAAAGCACCCATAGCCAGAGCTGTAACAAGAATTGCCCAGAAAAAGACCTTCCCTCCGCTAGAGCGTTTCCGCTGTACCGACGGAGGTGTTTCCGTTGCTACAGAATCAGACTCAACATCATCCGTTTCAGAATCGGAAGCATCTCGATCGTCTTCCACATCTTCAGATTGATCCTCTTCTGAATCCTCTTCAATTGTTTCATCTGTATCATCTGTATCATCTGCCTCAGGGATCTCAGCAGGTTCATCGCCATTGTCTGCACCCTCGGTTGGTGGATCAGCTTCTATTTTTTTTTCGGGTTTTTCATCTAAAACCTCGTGTGCTTTCTGAAGGTTGTGCCCACAGCTGGGACAAAATTTGAACTCTTCTGGTGTCTTCGCGCCACATTTATCACAAAACATACTGACCTATCCATTCATCTTCTTTTGGTATTTTAATCAACATCAAGTATTGAGTATTTAGTAGTAACCTATTAATCGTTTTCAAAATATGAGATTTATTGCAACTGGATATTGATGGTTGCTTTCGAATCAACGTCTTTATCGTGAAATGCACACGTTGCGAGAAGAGCAGCAGTGTTTTCCACAATGACTTTCATTAGATTGCTGGTGCTTTTATTGTGAATCAATTCCACCCCTTCCCCGATTCAGATCAGCGCGCCATAAGGCAAATTGACTTAGCTAGCCAATTTTTACTCGTCTGGGTCCTCTTTTTGTTTCAATATTTATTTCACCCTCGTTGATAATCTCAGGCTCCCACTGCTCTGTTCTCCTCAGCATAATTGAGCGGAGATTATTTTCACTGTTAAGCTTTGGTTCCGGGATATCCTTGGAGTTGGAATAATAACCCGGCATCTTTGTTATGGTGAGCGTATATTGAAAACTTTTGTTAATCTTGGCGGCTTTTAAAACAAACCGGCCCCTGTCATCCGTTTCGGCAAAATAATTTCCGGGTACAAGTTCTAACTGAGCCCCTTCAATGGGACGATTATCCTCATCGTCCAGTACAGTGCCTACAAAGGTGGTTTTTTTTCTTTCCAGACTGATGACCAGCTCATTAAAGCTACTGGCAGTAAAGGATCCTTCATAATAGGTTGTATCGAATTTTGTTCTAGTTTCGGTCTCAGGAACCTCGATGGTGAATCCATTTTTAGGCAATCCCTTGAATTGTACACGCCCAGATTGATCTGTGGCAAAACTATAGGTTTCATCATCCCGCTGAAAAGATTGACCATCAACAAGCAGATCAACCTGAATCCCATCGATTTCCAGGTTTGTATCAGCATCTCTAACCTGTACAACCAGGGTTGCCTTTTTATCTACCGTACCAGAGGGACCAAAACATGAAGTCAGTAATGCAAGTGGAATTATTGCACCTAAAATTATTTTGAGTAGTCTTTCGCCCTTTAATAATCCTGTTACATCCATAAAAGTCGCCTTATCTAAGTTGTATATTCTTTACTAAATATCGAGAACTATCAGCCGCATTAATCACAGTTCGGAAGCCCCAATACTCCCTCACAGGCTCACCATCAAAGGGAGTAGCCGAGTACTCCACATTGAGAAGTGTATCATCAATTGCGCTCCAGAATGATCCACCCACCAGTACATGATCATTAAGATCATCCGTAGTCACCCATTCCGCCATATTACCGCACATTTGATTTATACCGTAAGGACTGGAGCTGATGGCTGGTGAATTATTATGAACTTCATAGGTGCTATTCTCCCTATCCGCGCTGAAGAAGTCTATGGGCACCAGTGGTAGATAGGGATGAGAAATTTCAAAGTTATCACCAGAATTTGAATAATTACATATTTCAGGTTCGGCATAAGTGTATCCAACGAGTGGAAGTCCTGTGCCTTCTCCACTGCCTGTCCCTGCTTTTCTCCATTGAGCTAGTGTGGGCAATGATCGACTTTCAGGCAGGCTCATCAACATGGATTGATCAATTGCTATCGCGGGGATTAGTTTCTGAGTGTACTCAGTTAAAAGTTGAGCATAAGAGGTTTGAATGGCATCCAGCAGATGACTCGTATTTACATCAACCATCCAACCAATTGCCTTTGCATAACTCGCTTCATATATATCCATATAGAAACCATTTATTGCTGCCTCTTCATCATCCGGGATGAAGGACATATCAGATAGCTCCCCTGGGATATCTATGCCGATTGCCAGGGTATCTTCAAATTCTTTGGACCATATAGATGATAATCCCTGAATTGTGATGTAGTCAAGCTGGTCCTTTGACCAATCTAGAATAGCAATTGAATCCTTGCCGATTATATCGACTGTCTTGGATAAAGTATCAACAATCCCATCATCTATTCTAATCGTATATGATGTAGGCAGATCCCAGTTGAGCCTCACACTATCCATCCCTGTTATTGGTAACATACCAGCAATTAAATTTGGAGTTAGGTGAAGATTCATCCCCCCAGCACCCAGGAATCGGGCCATACCATTCATAGATGGTGGTAGAATTTCAAACCACCCTCCCAAGTCTTCAGAAAGATGATTCCCACCCACCAACTTCAAGCTATAGTTAAAGTTATCAGGCCAGTTAAATCCACTGACATAGATTCGGATCGTATCCATGTCAGGAGTATACTCATCAATATCCGCGGAGATTCGCTGTACTGTTTGTTGAAACTGTAAGGCAGTCACTAAATATTTATCAGAATTGTCAGGGATAACGATAATTTCGAAGCTGTTTGAATCATCGTCAGATTCAGCAGAAAACTCACAAACCGGTTTCACAAATTTATAGTCTATAGTTACTGTATCTATACCCCTAGATATTCCAGCAACATTTTTTGCATAAGAGATATACGAAATACGTTGCTCCCATTCTGCCAGAGTATCTAATTGAGTCAGTATTGAATCACCATTTGAGGGTATCCGGATCTCGCGCTCTTGCCACACAAGTGCATCACCTGCTCTTATATGGGGGCGTACAATCCATTCTTCTATCCCTGCTTCACTACCAAAAATCGATAATTGAATGCCGCCAGGTCTTTTATCAAGAACAAGTTTATTAATATCTGAAGTTGATGTTGATACATACTCAGATGAACCCGGATGATTCGGATTAATCAATTCAGGCTCACTGCAATAGAAAATGAGAAATGAAAATAGAAGAATTCCTAAGAATTTAAAACGTATAGCCAAGCTTTACTCCATTTCCACTAAATCCCAAGCTTAGATTTTTACCAGAACCAGCCCCTGCCAAAACCCATGTATCATATTCTGACCAAATCCAAATGGATGCCGCACCAATAAATCCGGTATATTGCATGATATCCCAGAGCTGTTTTCTTGAATGGGCACGCAAGGCTTCATCTTTCGCAGAATCATATGCTGCTTTATTGCTTGATGACATTTCCAGGTATTTCTGCTCTAAATTTGAGAAGTTAGTACTCTCTGTTCCGTATTGCAGATGACTCCAAACCCCCAAAGAAGTAGCAGCAACGAACGCAGTTCCGGTCATCCAGCCTTTGGACTTATACCCAAGTGTATATTGGCCGAGCCCTGGTAATAGTGAAGACCTCAACATCGCTCGCATCATTGGTGGACGTTGAAGGTTTATTGTGGTTTTGATAAAGTCTTGAGAATCCTTAATCTCTATCTTTTGGCTCCACTCGTAGTAGCCTTTTTTACGGACCACTACGTTATATTTCCCCTCAGGGAAACTTTGCACGAACGGAAAACCATTGTGAACCATTTCACCATCGATGAGAATCTCAACAGATTTGGGTAAGCCACCCAATTTAATATTTGCCTGCCTTTTATTCGGCTCGTAAACAACCTCAGTTCTTTTGCTATTTATGACACGCTCTATCGTATCTGACCGATATTTTTTCTTGGCAAAGGTGAACTGGTATTTTCCAAAGGGAAGCCGCTCATCATGCTGTCCATTAAAGGTAATATCTTTATCGAGTGTACGCCTATCATCGAGGCGATGAATACTCAATTGAACATTGCTTACACCCGCCTTAAATACAACATCAGATTCGAAAAGATCGCTGATAATTTTATTCACCAAAGACGGAACACCTTGATTCGATAATTCACGGAGAGTAGAGCGCTGTGCAGTTGCGATAGCAACACGCTCAGTCGTTGAAATCTTGGTCATCCTGGCACTGAGATGAAAGCCACCTTGCACTCTTCCCATCTCAATAAATAACATATGATCAGCAGACTCCCCTTCCATTTTGAGGCGCACTTCTGAATCATTTTTATATTCCTTCATCCAATCTTCATACGACATTCTGACTTCACCAAAAAGAGCATCTAGATTTGATCTATCCAGAATTGCAAAATATTGGTCAGCATTGGTAAGCTCTTCTTCAATCCTGGCTATCGTTGATTTAATGTCGTTTAAGGGGAGGTCAGATTTGCCCTGGATGACAACAACTCTCAATCTTTCAACTTCTGCTGCGAGGGTAAAGGTACTAAAATTCATCACAATGGACATAATCAGAATTAACGCATTTAAACTGTTTCTATACATTTATTCCTTTGCCCCTAAGATTTTGATAGACATAGTACATTGATGACACATTTTAACAGTTGGCGCAGACCATTTTGGGGTGAATACATGAAATACTCACCCCAAAAGTAGTTTCCTGCAAGGTTTGTCACCGGATTATATGATATTTATTTTATTGAGGCCTCTAATTCCTCAAAAGCCTGTGATGCTTTAAACTCTGCATACAAAGCTTCTTCATTTTGAATCAGATTTACCATCGATTTATTCACTTCGCCCTTCTTCAGCCCAACGAGTACGTACGCTGTCCAAGTATCATCCTTTTTCCGATATGGATACTTCTTCAAAACAGTCAATCCACTCATAGTATTATTAGTAACTGTTTTGGAAGTGGATTGATAAAATTCTGTAATCTGAGTATTTTCTGTCATTCCGGCTTCCTGTGTGAATTGCTTAACCTGACTGCTGACGTGGGCTGAAATACGTTCTGAGATTGTGACTGAGGCGCTTTGTTTAGCCTTGTCAATTGCAATATTCATTTTTCTGGAATCCCCACTTCCCGTAGCATAAATAAATGTATCATCTTCTTCAGGCGTATTCGTGAACCATTCCGGCATATCAGACGGACCGCTTGGATTCCTACCATCAGGTTCAGATGGCATATCCACTACAGCAGGTGGTGCGCTTGAACAATTGGCAACTAATCCTACAACAAAAATAATGGCAAAGACTACCTTTAAAACCTTCATTAACAGCTCCTCAGCTTTTGATTTAATATTCCACCCCAATAAATCGGTGTTAATCATAGTAGAAACACTTACAAAGAAATCAGAAGTTTTATATGTAACCTATCTCAAACTATGATCGAACTAATGATTCAATATAATTGCCTCAATAATAAATCCTAATATGTGACCCTATATATCACTTTAGCAGCTATTCTAAATGCAATATCTAGAGGAAGTTGGGATTTATGTTAAAGACTCGTCCTTGTCCAGTTGACTTACTGTTGAGCTTTGGTTCTTTGGTGCGTGAGAGCATTTTAACACTGCCGGTGTTTTGCTCACCTCCCGGTTTCATTTCCTAGAATAGAGGTGAATAACGAATTGCCTCGTGCCCTCTGATTAACGATCTTTCGAATATAATAATGAGCAATCGAGATTATTTATTCAGGTACATTTGGATAATTAATTTAACCCAGCAGCCCCGAGCAATTAGCACCTACAATTTAGGTCCTATCGCTCTTCGGCAGAGGAGCGGATTTACTTTCAGTTTCCTTCACTGGCCCTTCGCTTGGGTGGTTCTGCACCACTCCCCACAATCAAAAAAGTCCCCCATTTGGGAGACTTTTTTGGTTGTAGCAGGGGGCGGATTTGGCTGAGTCTTCGCCCTGCGGGCTACGCTCGCCTTCCTACGTCGATTCGTCCTCGACGAATCAACTCCGGATGAACCGGCGCGTTGCTTGGGCGGTTCATTCACCACCCATACAAAAACAAAAGGCTCCCCGTTCAGGGAGCCTTTTGTTTTTGTAGCAGGGGGCGGATTTGAACCGCCGACACCCGGCTTATGAAGCCGGTGCTCTAACCAACTGAGCTACCCTGCCATGTCAAATACTTTTTCAGAGCGAACCGTCGACACTCCCGACTGAAAACGTCAGTCCTAGATCCCAACCACCGTGTTGGGAGATGCTCTAACCAATTTACCAAGCCGTAGCTCAAGGAGCGTAGGCTGGCTGGTTCTCCATCATTTTGCCTACAGCAAAACAATTCGGGCTACCCTGTCCCACCGAAGCTTTAGCGTAGGTGGACCAAATTTCAATAGGGAGTATAGTCCCCGTCCCTCGGTTAACCTGGCGGGCCTGCCCGCCGAAGTGGGCTACAGCCCCACGAAGGCGGGCAAAAATAGAATTTTCACCAGGGGTGAGCAAGTGAATAAACCACATGTTGAAAATTGGTTTTGACTAATTCATTTCCGTGGGAAATGTACATCGAAACGTCGTGCCCACACCCGGTTCACTCTCAACCGTAACTTGACCAGAATTACGCTCCACAAACTCTTTAACCAATACCAGACCCAATCCTGAGCTTGCCTCATTTTCCGTTCCCGGTGTGTGGTACTTTGATGTCACATCAAAGATTTTATCCAATACCGTCGCCGGCATTCCAACCCCTGTATCTGCTACTTCAATGGTGGTACTTCCCTGGGCTTGATCGGTGAAACATTTGAAGGATACTTTACCCCCCCGAGCAGTGAACTTCAATGCATTGGAAAGCAAATTTCGCATCACCGTCTCCAACATGGAACTATCTGCATATACCAGAGTCTCATCTGAACATTCAGAAACCAGGTTCAATTCCTTTTTCGCGACCTGTGCTTCAAACAGACTTAACATATCAACCACCAGTGGCTTCAATCTGATGTTTTCTGGATTGTGCTCGATGCGTCCTGTATTTAGCCTTGACCAGGTCAACAAATTCTTCAACAATTCAAATACCTGATCTGAAGAATGATGCATGATTCTCACAATATCTTTGATCTCGTCTGTATCAAACATATCAAAATCATCCAGCATGGTTTCAGACATGGTGACCAACCCACCTAGAGGTCCGCGTAGGTCATGAGCCAGGATGGAAAAGAATTTATCCTTGGAAGCATTAGCCTCCTGCAATTCTGCCTGCTCCTTCATCAAGGCTTCCTGAGCCTTACCACGCGCTTTAATTTCAAGCTTTGATTTCTTCTGGAGTTCTAAGATTTTTCTGTATTGAACAGATGCTGCCGTCATATCCATTAGACTGACCCTGAGCATCTTTTCACTGATATCAGTTTCTTCAACTCTGGATAATGTGGTTTGCCCCACCCGTGGCTTTAAGGTATCATCAAAAGGAATCAAATTGGGATGTAACTGAGAAGACAATACCAGGGGAAATCCAATATCCAGAACCTGCTTTAATCGACTGCGATAGGCAGGTCTGTCCCAATGCGGAAATACCTCGGTAATCAGCTTACCTTCTATATCCTCAAAATTGAAACCCGTCCAATGCTCAATCATTTTATTTAAATAGATGATATTCAAATTCGCATCCAAAAGGATAACTCCCTCGGGACTGTTATCGAGAATGCGA
The DNA here is from genome assembly GCA_016844945.1 of Fidelibacterota bacterium. Classification (GTDB taxonomy): domain Bacteria; phylum Fidelibacterota; class UBA8477; order UBA8477; family JABMPR01; genus JABMPR01. The sequence continues at coordinate 17,386 of JAERTJ010000085.1, forward strand.
AACCTGAATTGATCGACCCGTTTCATCATCCATCCAGCAACTGGTTTAGTTTTTTCTTTAGAAATTCAATATCGATGACTTTGAAGAGCAGGAGAATGTGACCCTCGATACCTTCAGTTTTTACCAGAAAATTGGTATTGGTAACAATCACCATCCCTTGCTTATGCGATTTAAATGATGCATCAATGATATAGGGTATGCTTACCTCATTAAACTCAGGTAAAGCATAATTCACATGAAAATCAAATTGGTTATTTAGCGAGCCCAAAAAGGCATTATTAATGATGTTACCAATTTCAAGGAAGGTTCCACTCTGGATAATATCCAGGTCCTCATCTGAAACAACAATATCTGTGAGCAAAGAGATTAACTGTAGCGCACCATCCGGTGGGAAGGCAATTACCGCCGTGCCTGAAAGATTTCCCTTAAAATCCTGTTTCACGGTGGCGAACGTGTTTTCAGGATCAAATATGGGGTAAATGCCAGCTTCATCATCTGATGCAAAAACCTGGATATCAGGAACATTAATGATCACTTCGGTTTCGACAATTTCACTGAGGGAGCATGCCGCTGCATTGAGACTGACATTGATCATTTCAGAGAGAGCCGCTCGCTGATCAATATTCAACATTTGGTTTTCCATTCGACCCTATCCTTTACGTTCCGACGCGAAATCCACGATTAGATCTCGCCCGTGCATCACCATTATCGCCGAAACAGGTGCATTGTTTAGATAAACCATCAAAAGAATTTTCATAGGAGAGCAGGTAGCTTTTAAAGGCCGGTGATTACTGAATATTAAGATTCTTTAATGTTCGCATCATTTGCTATTAGAATGGATTAATTAATCTATCTTTTTTGAGAAAATTAACTCAGGAGGACTGATGAAAAACCTATTTACCATTCTAATTATCGTTTCCGTTATGTTCATGTGGAGTTGTGAAGACCCCAATGAAGCACCGGTAGTAACAAACATTGTATCCAGTGTAGATGCACCCATAGCAGGCCAGGTTTTGACCCTTTCCTCAAGTGCAACTGATGCTGATGGTGATGCACTAACCGTATTGTGGACTGCAACGGCAGGAACATTCACAGATGCCAGCCTGGATGAAGTTGAATGGACTGCACCCATGGAAGCTGTTGTTGTAACTATCACAGTGACATATTCAGATGGTACTGACGAATCCCAAAAAACCTTAGAACTCAATGTGGGTGGCTTACCTGTATTAGGGTATGCAGGATCCGAAACTTGCGGTGGCTGTCACGAAGCCATTTATGATGACTTTGTTGAAAGTGGTCATCCCTACAAGTTTAACGTGCTTTATGATGGCACTGCTCCCACCTATCCATCCTTCGTTGACAATTTTATGGAATTGCCAGCAAGTGAAAGCGATTGGTCAAATATTGCAGGTGTTATCGGTGGTTTTGGCTGGAAAGCCCGCTTTGTTGGAAAAGATGGTCATGTCCTTGGAACTGCCGAAAGCATGGTTCCAGGAACAGGCGCAAATCAGCATAACTTTTTTGAAGGTTATGACTGGGGCTGGGTAGATTATCATCCTTCAGATGTAAAAAAATATAACTATGGCTGTTTCAAGTGTCACACGACTGGTGCTGTAGCAACAGCTAATCCAGATAGCTCCTGGTTAAAAGTCCATCTCGATGTAGATGCTTCTGAACCAATGGATTACTTTGAGTTTGGCGGCATCCAGTGTGAAGCTTGTCATGGTCAGGGTAACCAACATGCGGCCTATGGAAACACCGATTACATCGATCTAGTGACAACCAGTCGTCTTGAAGGTACCAAAGATGTTACAGACCTTTGTGGTGACTGCCATACACGTAATGCTGACCGCTCAATTGCTGTCTCAGGTGGAAAAGTGAAGCACCATGAACAGTATGATGAATTTATCACAACAGGTCATTACAATGGTGACAGTCCAATGTCATGTACTACTTGTCACGATCCTCACAAACGGACAATCTGGGATGGGGAATCCATCCAGACGAATTGCACAAGCTGTCACGAGTCTACAACTGTGAACCACATGGGTGGCGATGACTGTAAATCTTGTCACATGCCCTATTCTGCCAAATCAGCAGTCGCCCGTGGCACCTATGTTGGAGATGTAAAATCCCACCTCTGGGCTATTAACACTGATACGACCTATCAATTCTTAAGTGATGATGGCAAAACGGTTCGTACCGTGGATGGCAAAGCCATGTTAAGTCTACAATTTGCGTGCTACGGTTGCCATGAAGTTGCTGGCGATGATACAGGCGAATTGGGTGGATATCAAACATCACCTGGTGTTGAAAGTGCATATTCTGCGAAGACACTTCAGCAATTACTTGACAAAGCAGCTGTGATCCACCAGTAAAAGACTCCGATCAAGATGAAAAAAGGGGAGGCTCGTCCTCCCCTTTTTTTATATCGATCAGTACAAACCACACAATAGCATATCCATTTCCATTGATGGGAGTTATTATCTAGCATGAAAATTCTTATCGTTGAAGACGAGAAACGATTAGCCCTACATCTCGCAACAGTGTTATCTGAAAATGATTATACCGTGACTGTTGCTACCGATGGTAACAGTGCCTGGGAACATGCCATAGGTGACGCCTTTGATGCCATAATTCTGGATTGGCTGCTCCCAGAAATATCAGGGGTTGAGATTTGTGAACGTCTTCGTAAAAAAGGTGACAAGACCCCTATTCTTTTCCTTACCGCGCAATCAGCGATACATCATCGGATTAAAGGTTTTGAAGTGGGTGCAGATGACTATCTCACAAAACCCTTTCATACCGATGAATTACTCATCCGCCTGGCGAGCTTGATAAGACGTAGCCACCAGTCACCAATTTCCATATATAGCTCCAAGGGCTTCACATTCGATGCGACCAAAGATTTTGTATACTACGATGGTCAATCCGCTGAATTATCCCAAAAAGAATCCGCTATCCTAAATCTCTTGTTCCAGAACCAGGGGCAGATGATTCCCAAAAAAACATTTTTAAGCGAAATCTGGGGATATGATTTTGACCCGAAGACCAACACGCTGGAAGTATACATCCGAATGTTGAGAGGCAAACTTGATCAATTATCAAGCACCAAGCTGATATACACCAAGCGAGGAGAAGGATACTACATCGAAGATGAAGTTTAGGCTGCCTGCATTATCCATTCGTTTTAAAATCATTTTCGCTCAGAGTGTTACCATGATCGCTCTGCTCATTGGTTTCCTCATTCTCGTGTCAATACTGATAAATAATGTTCTGAACATGAATCTTGATCGATTTCTTCATCAACAATCAGATAATTTCCAGGCAACCATATCAATCGAAAATGGCATGGTTTCCTTTCATGATCTTAACTCTGGGTTTGAGCATCAGGGATCTGAAGATGATGAAATTCCTTTCTATTTGCAGATGTTAGATATTCATGGGCGAACTGTCATGCTTTCGGGAAATCTTGAAGGTCGCAGGTTGTATCATGGTGAAAAGCTTCCCAACGAAGAAATCTACGAAACCGTCTATTTTTTTGATCGAGCATCCAGACGTCTGAGCACACCCATCCGCCTAGAGGGACTTCATTTGGGTTGGCTTATCGTTACCGTACCATTTGATTATCTCAATGAGTTCCGCAATTATAAAGACAAGGTGTTGTTTATTGCCAGCATCATTGGTATTGTACTTTTCACTCTGATGAGCATCGTGTTTTTCAAACTAGCTTTAAAACCTGTTCAAGAGTTGGCGAAAAGCGCAGAGAAATTAGCGGATCAATCTAAAATCAAGACTTTACCGGTTATGGGAACTCATGATGAGTTTGGATACTTGAATCAAACCTTGAACCGCTTGCTTCACAAAGCAGGTCAATCGATGGAAACGCTTGAGCTCTTCGCTGCAAATGTATCCCACGAGCTAAAAACCCCCCTCGCACTGATGCATACCGAAATATCACTCCTACAAAAAAGGGATGATTCTCTCAACCAACTTTCGTATGATTCACTGGCACAGGAAGTGGATCGTATGCAGACCCTGATTGAAAATTTATTGGTGATCAGCAATTCACAACAACCCTATCATGTATCTCTGTCCAAGCTTTGGGTTCTTGATTTTGTGAGTGACGAAGCCGGGAGAATCCAGCGTATCTTCCGTCACAATAATATGAATTTCGATTTTTCGAAGGTTGAATCCATTAAGATTGAAACAGATATATACCTATTGCAGTTGGTTGTTGACAATCTCTTACGAAATGCCATCCTCTATTCACCAGATGGATCAACCATATCAATTTCTACGACCTCAGACAAAGCAAGTATTTCAATCCATGTTACGGATACTGGACCTGGTATCCCTGAAGCAGATCTTTCAAAAATTCTAGAACCCTTCGTCCGGGGAAAATCTACAGATCAGTTAGCAATGAAGGGTAGTGGTCTTGGCTTATCCATATCTCAATGGGCTGTTAACCTACTTGGTGGCAAACTTGAATTTGTAAATAATTCGCCCAAAGGCCTTATAGCATCCGTAGTCTTGCCCAAACAATCCAACTAGTAATCTTCAGGCAGCCCTCTGGCATGCTAACCTGTGTCAAAAGTTTTTCAGATATTCTTCTCTGAAATAAGTGTTCTTGTGCTCCTCAAAGGTTCTGAAATCCTGATCCAGCAAATACTGGAGGGGGTCTCTTTCACCCAGGGAAAGGATGGAATGACACAGGGTACAATCATCTGAAATCGTTGCACCTGTTTCATCCAACAAGTGTTTATTATGGCAGCGGAAACATCCATCTGATTGTTCATGTTGCATAAAATTATGACATGAGAAGCAGCCAAATTCTACACGATGCCCGAGGTGATTCGGATAGGTATTCCATTCAATCTTCATCTCTGGATGGATATTTCTATCATAAATCTCCTGAATGGCATCAATGCTCGACTCTAGATTTTCAAACTTTTGATCCGGATACTCGATTGCATAGAAGGCAGACAGCCTCTCTTCAATGGCGGCAAGACCCTCTGTTTTCACCTCATGCTGAGTGATTATGGCTGCTAAGCCTTCCCTTTTGATGAATGGGAGTTCTGTATCTATTAATCCTCTTGCCATGGCTTTATCCAGAGCTGCATCGGGTTGTTCGTAGATGTGGGTTGCTCGATTATGACAATCCACACAATCCATAATACGAGGTTCGATAGAATCGAAGGTTGAATCTGCCAGATGCTTATTTGTAAAGCGTTTGTATTCACCATTGGCTTGCTTGACTTCCACCCAGATCATGTCCTCTCGTAAATCATCTACAGAGCTATACCGGACCTCATTGTCCTCAGCGATGTGCCAGTGAATACCAGATCCAACACCATTAGCAGCATCAACTTTGAGATTCAAGGTTGTGTATTGCTTGGTGTTCGCCTCATCCTCTTTATAGCGCTCTATTTTGACCAGTTTAGATCCATAATGTTTTTCTGGCCAGTGGCATTTCCCACAGGTTTCACGGGCTGGACGTAGATTGTGTATGGGCGTACCGATGGGTTTATTGTAAAGATCAAACATGGCTGCGATTGCTTGCCAGGCACCATTTATTTTGGCAGCCGCCAGTGCTTCCACTCCCTCTCCGATATGACAATCAACACAGGGGACTCTCGAGTGTGGTGAAACTGAGTAGACTTGCCATTCAGGACCCATGATGGTATGACAGGCAGTTCCACAAAATTCTGAATCATCCATGTAATGCATGGCACTCGAACCAGCAGCCACAATGAATAGCACGTTTACAACAGTCAAAATCAAGACTACAGGGATTACTTTCTCCCAGAAATTGTGTGTCCCAATACTCCCATCACCCAGTTTGTCTGTAAAAACATTGTGGAGGGTTGTACCCGTCTTCTTTTTTTGCATCTGCCAACCAATGGGTAACAGGATTAATCCGATAATAAAAATAACAGGGATGATGAAGTAGGTCACGATTCCCGTATACGTACTCCTGAAAACACCAATCAGGGAGAGACCTTCTAGAATGAAAAACGATATAAATGCTGTACTGGCAAGGATGACACCCAGCTTCCCGACCCAATTCATAAAAAGCAACTGGATGAACATGATGTATCGTCTAAAAAAATCCATTCCGACCTCTCTGTATCCTTAAATGTTTAGTGATGAAAGTTAAGCCGCTATTCTGCATTAGCAATTGCTTCTAGCTGCATTAAATGATAATACAAAAATTACATATTGAGACAGCCTTAAAACTATCAGAGGTTGAATTATCTTTTCTCTGCCTTAATTTGCCAGTAATTAATTCGATTCAATCAAGGAAAGGCATCTGATGAAATTCAGTTATGGACGATTGTTGCTACTTGGTTTCGGTTTTATGGGTACGACCATATTATGGGGTATATATAATGCTTATGTACCCATCTTTCTCCAGGCGGGTCGAGAAGGATTCTCCACAACTTCAGGCGTGACTGGTTTTGGGATGAGCGCTACATCAACTGGCTTCATCATGACTCTAGACAACATCGCAGCCCTCTTTATTCTGCCTTTTATTGGAGCCTGGTCTGATCGTATCAGGACGAAAATCGGGCGACGGAAACCCTTCATTGCAATGGGAGCGCCCATAGCTTTTATAGGCTTTATTGGAATCCCAATGATGTTGAATGTATCCTTGATTCCTTTTATGATCGCCATCTTTGTAACCCTATTTGCCATGGATGTTTTTAGAACACCTGTGATCTCACTCATGCCCGACATAACCCCATCCCCCAAACGGTCACAAGCCAATGGCATGATAAATCTTATGGGTGGTGTGGGTGCAGTTCTGGCCTTTGTCGTAGGTGGAATGCTCTTTAAGATATCCGTGGGAGCCCCATTTTATTTTGGTGGGATCATCATGCTCATCGGAGCTGCAGTTGTACTTTACTTTATCAAGGAACCTGCTGTACCAGAACCCAAGGAAGAAGAGCCGGGATTGCTCCATAGTTTTAAAACCGTTTTGGTTGACAAGGATCGGTCTGCACTCTTTTTACTCCTGGCGATATTTTTCTGGTTTCTGGGATATGGTGCCCTTGAAGTTTTCTTTACATCATTTGCAGTCAATCGGTTTGGAGTAGACAGCGGGCAAGCTACTGGCCTCCTGGCATTCTTTTCCTTGCCCATCGTACTTTTCTCTCCCCTGAGTGGATATCTCGGTGCTAAATTTGGTCGCCGCATAATTATTATTGCAGGAATCATCGGATTTGCCATACTCCTCTTCTGGGGATATTCAATCCAAACATTACAAATGGTCAAAATAATGTTGCCACTGACAGGAGTTACCTGGTCATTAATCCTCGTCAATTCACTCCCTATGGTAGTGGATATGGCACCTCAGGATAGACTGGGAACCTATACAGGGCTCTACTATTTATCCTCACAAACCTCTGCAATTGCAGGTCCTATTATGGCTGGCAAAATCATCGAAATATTTAATAATAATTATGGTGTTGGATTTATTTATGGCTCCACCACACTGATTATCGCACTGATCTTCATGCTACCAGTAAAACGCGGAGAGGCCCTTACAGAGAGCTAAAAATGATTTATTTTCTTTTGAAATATATCGCTCTATTCATGGTGAAATTCTTCTATCGTCGAATTCGCGTGCATAATAAAGATCGTGTACCTACTGAAGGGCCGGTCATTCTGGTGGCGAATCATCCCAACACATTAATGGATCCCCTCCTTGTGGCACTTATGTCAGGTCGAAATCCACATGCTTTAGGTAAGAGTACTCTGTTCAGCTCACCTCTCAACAGATGGTTCTTTAACGCCATTCATGTGCTTCCTGTATATCGAAAACAAGATGCAGTAAAAGAGATGGGCAAGAATGCTGAAATTTTCGAAAAATGTTACCAATCTCTTGAGGGTGGCAACGTCCTGATTATCATGCCCGAGGGCATCAGCCAGATGGATGGGACCTTGCATGAAATAAAAACTGGATCAGCGCGAATCGCTCTGGGTGCGGAGCAACGAAACAATTTTGAACTGGGCTTAAAAATCGTACCTGCAGGAATAAATTACTCTGCCCCTACTCAGTTCTTCAAGGATGTCCAGTGTCGATTTGGACGACAAATTGACCTTTCACAATTTCGTGCACTTTATGAAACGGATGAATATGAGGCGGTGTATCAGGTTACCAGTCTCATCAGAGATGCGCTGGAGAAATTGACCACCACGGTTGAGCAAGCTGAAACCGCTCAAGTACTGAGTAATTTGAAGAAAATTTACAAACAGGAACTGGCTGTGGATATGGGGGTCCACGATCAACTGGATCAGCATGACTTCGAAATGACCAGAGGGATGGCTGATGCGATCAACTGGTATTATAAACATTACCCGGATGCCTATCATTCAATGGATACCCAAATGCGTGCATATCTGGCAAAAATTGAAGGCTTGGAACTCAGGGATGATCTTCTTTCTACAGCTCGGGGACAACGTACTTTCGCAAGACGGGCTCTTGGGCTAGCAGGTGTTATTCTGGGATTCCCTTTGTATTCGTGGGGTTTGATTAACAATTATATCCCCTACCGTATTCCGCAGTGGGTAGTAAAGATACTTAAACCTACAGTTGAATATCTCTCTACTTTTAAGATGATATCTGGCTTTCTTTCCTTTTCAGCGCTCTATACACTACAAGGATTGCTGGTATGGTGGCTCACACAATCAGGAGGTTGGACAACGGCCTATCTGATTAGCCTGTTACCTGCGGCACGTTTCGCATTGTACTACCATGACACCATGCGGCGCTACCGGCAGCATTTACGCATACTGACTCTGTTTATAAAACGTAAAACATTGATGTATGAGATTATCCAGGAGCGTTTGGCATTGATAACGGCTCTTGATGAAGCAAAGCTGAAGTATATGAATCGAGCAGAAGAAGAACCAGGCTCCAAAGTCGGTGTGGATGACGATGAAGCCTGATTGCATATAAGCGGTTGATGATTTCTATACGCCCTCTATGCTGCTTAGTTCCAATTTCTCCAAATTAATATTTCAAAGGCTTGACAGCCCTTGCCTCCCCGATTATATTCAGCCCGCTTTCACCGGGGCATCACTTAATTGCGAGGACCGGTAAACATCGCGGGATGGAGCAGTCTGGTAGCTCGTTGGGCTCATAACCCAAAGGTCGTAGGTTCGAATCCTACTCCCGCTACAACGCAAAGAGCCTCGTCATCGACGGGGCTCTTTGTGTTTTATGGGGTGCGAATACTAATCTTCCTGTTCGAAACGGAACGAGGTTTCTAGCGGAAGGCTCGTGGAGTAAGACGAAGGCGAAGCCTGATGTCAATCCTACTCCCGCTACAAATAGAAAAGGTCATCCGTATAGGGTGACCTTTTTTATTTATTGGAGTGGCGATGAGAACCTACCTGTTCTATTGCGAGGAGCAAAGCCAGTAGCCTGGATAAATTAATATTGAATGTTCCCTTCATGAAGGTGGAAAAAATGATAAAGCCTTCACCGACGGATCGATGAAGGCTTCATTTCATAATTGTTTTTCAGCTAATGTTTAGTTATTACAATACCTCAATCAAAATCCACAGATTCGTTAATATCACTGAATGTCTTTGAAAAGATTTCCATCAGTTTCAGATTCTGCCGCGAGAGCATCAACGTATTACCCATGATAGAATAATACAGGATGCTCAGTCGTGTCTTGGATTCCAACGTCTTGATTCTGTCAATCTGATCCTGGTTCTGTTTATCGGTGACTCTCTTCAATTTGTTGTATTTTTGGGTTGCAGCTTCAATGTCACCCGATTCAGTCTTGTCGAGGATGCGTTCTGTATTTTCCAGAATTTCCATCATCAAGCTACTTGCACTTCTCAATTCACGCACCTGGGAATCCAGCAAACCTTTATGATGATTCTGAACATGGGAATATGCCCTATGGGTAATATCACGATGACCATCCGCAAGTTTCTGAAGCCGGGTTACCGTTTTACCAAACGTATTCGGTTTGATGCCGTCTTCTTGCTGTACCAACCGCATGGATTTGAATACATTGGCAACAATGGTATTGGTCCATTTCTGGATCGTTTTGGACTTATTATACTCGTCCTTGAGAACATATTCGTTCTGATTATAGAGTGCGGTTAACGTGCTGTCAATTGAGACACGTATCTCATGCAGCAGAATGCTCATATGTTCAAATGTGAGAGAGACGGTCTCATCAACATTCTTGCATTTCTTAAGATTGAATACAAGGGACTTATCCTTTGCTCTCTTTCTTTCCTTGTGCTTCGAATGTGTGCTACGGATGAAGAGCGCAATCATAATGACGAGAACCAGAACGCCCCAGCCACCAGTATAGAAAATGATCATAGCTATGATTGATGATACAACGAAGGCTGAAAGAGCCGTCATAAACCATCCACCCACAACAGTTAGCACTCCGGTTATTCGGTATACAGCGCTTTCACGTCCCCAGGCCAGGTCAGAGAAGGCAGAACCCATGGCAACCATGAACATGACGTAGGTTGTAGACAGCGGGAGCTTTTGTGAAGTCGCATAGGATATCACCACACTGGCTACCATCATATTTACTGAAGCACGTAGCAAATCAAACGAAGGTCTGTTTTCGGCGTCAGCATCACCTTTGTACTTACTGGTGTCAAATCGATTTGAAAGCCAGTTCAGAACGATATTAGGGGTAATCCCCTTGATCAATTCAGAGAACCGAATGACCATTTTCACAATGACACGGGATAGATAGGCGGATTCAAACCTTTCCTCGTCCTCAGATTGTTGTCCCAGGCTGATCTCTGTTTCTGTAACGGTGCGTGCCTTCTTGGAGAACCAAAGGGTTATGACCATAACCACACCTGCGATCAACAGCATATAGGACTCGGCAGGCACTTTGGCGTCAAGAGCTCCCATTGTAGTAGCCAGTGGATCACCTGATAAGTTTGCAACCTTATAGGCATGGAGTCCAGCCATTGGTACTCCGATAAAATTCATGAGGTCGTTGGCTGCAAAAGCCATGGCAAGCGCAAAGGTTCCAACCAGAACAATGGGTTTTAGAATATTGATTTTCATATACTGAAGTACTTGAAGTAGTACAGCAGAAACTCCAAAGACTCCAAGGAGAATGATGAAAGCGTTTTCTCTGATCCATTTTGCTTCTTCAGGTGATATGAATGAAGCACCTTTTGCACCTTTCACCAGGATAAAATAGGTAATGAATGCCAGTGCCATACCTCCCCAGAGGGCACCGTATCGTTTTAGCCGTTTTGTATAATCGAAGGTAAATAGCATCCGGGTCAAGAACATCATGATCATACCAAAGAGGAACGAAACAACCACCGACAATAGTATCCCAAATATGATAATCATCGCCTTTTCAGAATTGATGTACTGAGAAAGCGTCGCCATACTGTCACCCGCCTGCAATATCTTTAATGTGGAGACTGCTACAGCACCTCCCAGTAATTCAAATACAATTGAGACAGTTGTTGATGTGGGTAAACCATAGGTATTAAAGAGGTCTAAAAGAATAACATCCGTAATCATTACTGCGAGGAAGATGGTAATGAGTTCAGGCATGGTGAAGAATTGCGGGTGAAAAATACCTTTGCGCGCAACCTCCATCATTCCACTGGAGAATAGTACACCTACCATGATGCCAAGACTAGCGACAATCATGATAACACGACGTTTAGCGACTCTTGATCCGATGGATGAATTGAGGAAATTCACTGCATCATTACTGACGCCGACTACAAGATCAAATATTGCCAGACTGATTAAAACGCCAACGGCCATTAAATAAAATTCCATTATTCCTTGTTATCCTTTTTTTGTATAAACGATGTGCAATTTATATAACCCTAGGGGTGTAAAGTCTTACTTAATAATTTAGCCATCCATGTCCATGCTACCTTCACACTAAGCGACCAACTCCAGAATATCAGCTTCATCATCGACAACACTGAGAGGTTGCTTCTCAATATCTATCAGGGTTTCAATATTGATTTCAATTGTTAGCATTTGGTTAGAATCTAACCAAATGCTAACAAATCTTTACTTAATTTTGTCTTCTTAACCAGAGGTCAGAAACTGAATTTGACTCATTCAATTTTTGTTAAAGTAGTTTCAAAGGCAGGTAGTATTTACGCTCCCTGCTGCTATTGTAAAGACCTGTTATTTATGGATATTCTTTGATCTGAATCCCCAAAGATCGTTGGTTCGAAACGGAGAGCAGTTTCAGAGAGCAAGAGTTCGTGGCAAGACGAGGGTAAAATTGCGTGGAGTGGTACAGTGACTAATTAATTCTTTGGTAGTCAAAAAGCACCACGCCAGGCTCTTAAGCTGATGATTTCTCAAACACCTTTTGGATGGCTGTTGTGAAGCTTGTTCTTGTCACCGGTTTTAGCAAATATTGACGGATTCCCATTCTTTGGGCTCTTTCCGCATCCATAAATTCACTGAAACCGGAACAAAGAATGATGGGCATATCCGGTCGGATTTCCATGACCCGTTTTGACAATTCTGCGCCAGTCATTCCAGGCATTGTCATGTCTGTAATTAATAGATCAAAGCCATAAGGGTCATTTTGAAATGCATCCAGGCATTCCAGGCTGCTGGTGAATGCGGCTGTCTCATATCCTAACTGATTAAAAGTAAGTGTATTTACCTCAGTGATAACTTGATCGTCATCAACGAAAAGAATTCTCTTATTGCCTGAAGGACCCAATTCTTCAGATCTCTCCAATTCAGGTAAAGTCTCGTTATTGGTCTCGCTGGCTGGTAGATAGACCTGGAAACTGCTTCCAAGACCTGGCTCACTTGTGACCCGAATATCACCCTGGTAGCTACGCACAATGCCGTGCACTACGGCTAGCCCAAGCCCTGTTCCTTCACCTTTTGCCCTTGAAGTGAAGTAAGGCTCGAATACCCTGCTTCTAATGTCGGTGGTCATACCAACCCCATCATCACTAATAGTCAACTCAAGATATGTGCCTTCGGGGAGCTCTATTCGCTCGAAATCATCCTCTTTATTGAATGTTACTGTATGCAATGATATCCTGATTTCGCCACCCCCTTCCTGCGAGGCTTGATATGCATTTGTACATAGATTCAAAATGATGCGATGCATTTCGGTTGGATCCGCAAAAAGAGGAGGACAATCGGTGTCAATATCCAATTTGATCTCAATCGTGCTTGGTAGCGATGCTCTTAATAGTTTTAAGGTTTCGTCGATAATCACATGGAGATGCAGAATTTTCCGTTCGTTCTCATTCCGGCGACTAAATCTCAGAATCTGTTCTACAAGTTCCTTTGCCCGTTCCGCTCCATGGAATATCCCATCAAGATGATTTTGGACCTTGCCAGAATCCTCTTTCTCCACTCTGGCGAGTTCAACATATCCATAAATCGAAGCCAAAATATTATTGAAATCATGGGCTATGCCACCTGCCAGGGTACCGATGGCTTCCATTTTTTGTGACTGTTGTAGCTGTTCTTCCAACCTTCGATTCTCTTTCTTAGCCAGGTGATGCTCAGTGAGGTCATGGAAACTCCAAACTCTCCCCGGAATGATTCTATTGGGAGCCAGCTCTGCTGTATAGCGTTCGAAGACACGACCATCCCGAAGAACTATTTCATCTACACACTTCTCAGAGCCCTGATACAAGTTATCGATACGACGGGCGAAACCTTCAGGATCAACAACCTGATCCAGGACATGATCAATTAGGGCACTGTCAGTAGCGTCATCCCCAAGCATTTCAGGCGGAATCCCCCACATGTCAGAGAACCTCTCGTTTGATGTAATCACCTTCCCCTGATTTGATACAACAAGTATCCCATCCTCTGTGGATTGGAGTGTGGCTCTAAGGACATCTTCGGTTTCTTTTAATTTGTCAATTTCTCGTTTCAGGAGAAAAAAGATTATAAAAGCAGTAGAAATAACGAAAAACCAGCCCTTGATGGTTTGAATTCCCGTCAATACATCAACATCTTTGACAGCAAAAAAAAGAATTTGATCGGAAAAGAGAATCCAGAGAATCGAGAAACAGGCATAGATAAGTGATATTCTGAGAGCTGCATTCCAATTGGTAATGGTAAATATTTTAAATGAATTGAATTTCAATAGCTTGTGTTCACTCCTGTAAGGTTGAGAGTTAAAATAAGGCTACCAAGCATTCATCCTAGTTCTTCATCTGCAGGATATTCTGGATATCAAGCAGCACAATTAAATCCTCCTCCGTTTTCAGGACTCCCGTAAAATACTCACCGGTTACACCCGATACATTTGAAGGAGGAGGCTCTATTAGCGCCGGATCAGCGACAACAATATCATCTATTCTATCTACGAGAAGTCCGATATTTTCTCCTTGAGATTCAACAACTACGATTCTCATTGAATCACTAATCTCCTCGTGCTCTATCCCAAACTTCTTTCGAGGGTCAATCTCACCCCTGAGATTAATTATACCCCTTACAAAATCCGGAGCGCCAAATGCATTCGTTATATCAATGTGTTTGTTTATCTCCTGAACATCTGAAGTATTCAATCCACACGAAATATCAGCGACCTGAAAAATGGTCAGCTCCTGCGCCATATTGTTTTGCTCAGTTTTCATAGAATTCTCACTTTCACTACGACTTAATACTTAATAAATATGCCAGTTGCGGGAATCATCAACTTCATCCCACCAATTCATGCAAGTCAAGCAACATGGTGGTCTGATCCATCATATGAGCAGAACCGAGAATGCCAGGTTGCCGGAATGTCTTATCATCTATCTCAATTGATGTGTCAATCGTATCCAGAATACCCGACACAAGTACACCTACTTCTCTCTCCTCGTGCTGGAAAACAATAACATATGGCGATTCCACATCCTCAATAGGAGCGACCCGCGCCGTATCCTCTATTTTGAATAATAACAGATTCGCGCCGCGATATTTTATTGACAACTGTCCGCCTGGCGCTTCAATCTCATTGCGATTTATTTTTTCTAATCTGGAGATTAATCCTAATGGAAGCGCAAAATATTCTGTGGCAGCATTTTTTACAACAAGGAGAGATTTATCATGTCTACCCTTCTCTATTTTCTTCTCAATAATTCTTTGGCGGGCTGTATCCTTGACAGAGCGAAGAGACATGAGGTTACTTATACCGACAATATCAAGAATGAGGGCGGATTTTCCATCACCCAGAATCGTCGCACCGGCATAACTGCTCACATCTCGGAGATGATATCCCAGCGGTTTTACAACAATCTCTTCAGAATCAAGGAGTGCATCTACAACGATTCCATAATTCACTTCTCCAGCATTGACAACAACAATATTAACAGCGCTTTCCGTAGAAGAGCGTCGATCATTTTTTGATCTATTCTCAGTTTCAAATTCGTCAAGCTCATCTTCTTTTTGGAGGTCATCCACAGATTTGGATCTTCTGTCATGTATAAGTTCTCGCTGGTCATGTTTTAGACCGCCAGAGCTGTCCTTGAAAAACTTTGGCATTTCAAGCACATCACTTAGCCTCAATAGAGGCAATAGTTCATTTCTAAGTCTTATAACGCTGGCGTTATCAACCTTTTCAATTCGGGATTTAACCTGCTCAGGCGGTATGCGTACGAGTTCAACCAGGCTAACTTGAGGGATTGTGAAACGTTCTGAGCCAGATAGTACAATAAGACTGGGAATAATCGCCAGAGTAAGGGGAAGTTTCACCCGGACGGTCGTACCTTTTCCCACTGTAGATTTAATGTCAAGGGTTCCGCCCAGTTTGGTGAGGTTGGTATTCACGACATCCAGCCCTATCCCAAGACCGGAATCCTTGCTTGCCTCCTCTGACAAAGAAAAACCGGGTTCCAGGATTGTTTTTATCAATTCTGAATCTGGCATTTCCTTAATTTCATTCTCAGTGTAAGTGCCTCTCTCAATCAATTTGGCAGAAATTTGGCTCAGATCTATGCCTGCTCCATCGTCACTAATTTCAATGAACACCTGACCGGCTTCGTGATACGTTTTCAAGTTTACAATTGCAGGGTTGGATTTTCCTGCTTCCAGTCGAGCGTCGGGCATCTCTATCCCATGATCAACAGCGTTTTTAACCAGATGGGTAATTGGATCAGAAATCAGTTCAATAATTGTCTTATCCAGTTCTACTTCTTCGCCCTCTATATTCAGTTCAACTGCCTTGCCCTGATTTGTGGACATTTCATGAACGATTTGCTTGTACCTGCTTAAGATCGTACCGACGGGCTGCATGCGAGTACTCATGATTGAGGTTTGAATCTCTGAGGTCACCAAATCAACGCGTTGACTGGCCTTTCCTATCTGGTCTAGATCCTCGCTCAGGATTGATTGTACCAGTTGATTCCGGGTAAGAACAAGTTCACCTGCCAGGGAAACAAGTTTATCCAGCACAGAGACATTGACACTCAGATTCTCTGGCTGACTATTAATCGTCTGTGTAATCTCATTTGAAGTTTTCGGGTTAAACATGATTTCTAATACCTCCACGGCTCATTGTTTTTCCTCTCATTCAATCATTCAGAAAGTGTAGCTAGGCTTCGTTACCATCTGGTAGCTTTTCTTAGAATAATCCATTTAATCGGTGAGATATTTTTTAAGGAGTGGAAGCAACTGGCTGGGCTTGAATGGTTTCTGAAAATATTCATTGAACCCTGCTTCAATTAGCTCATCACTCTGGCTCAAAGCAGTTGCAGAGACTGATATGAAGGGAACCTTGCTAAGTTGCTTCTTCTTTTTAAGCAATTTGCACAGGGCTATTCCATCAATCCCAAAACCAAGGGCTATATCCACAAATAAAATATCGAACTTGTAAATCATAGCCATTTCCATGGCAATTTCACCATTTCGCGCAAGCACTGTTTTAATATTTTCTCTTCCGAGAAGGACCTTAAAATACTGCCCATAGACATGATCATCTTCTACAATGAGTGCTCGTTTCATGGTGTGCTCTCCTGATTAATCGCTGGTATAGTAGACAGGGCTGTCGATTGACAACAACCCTGCGCTACTAAATCCATAGTTAGGCGTTTAATCTGCTAGCTACTTCAGTCAATTGACTCCCCGTGTCAGTGATCAATTGAGTAGAACTCTTCAAGTCTTGCCCTGATCGCTCAATATTACCGATGTCCGTATTCACAGTGGTAATATTTGTAGCAACTTCTCTAGCTGCCTGGGCTGCCTGACCGACATTCGACACAATGTCGTTCATGCCACTCGTTGCAGCACCCAGACTCCCTGCAATATCCTGAGTGGTTACATTCTGCTCTTCTACAGCCGTGGCAATCGTGTTGACAATTGAATTCACTTTATCAATCACGGTAGTAATTGAAGCTATCTCAGTGACAGTCCCCGTGGTTTCATTTTGGATCGCGTCAATCTTATGGCTGATATCAGCAGTTGCATCATTGGTTTGTTTTGCTAACTCTTTTACCTCATTGGCTACCACTGCGAAGCCTTTACCTGCTTCTCCAGCCCTTGCAGCTTCAATGGTTGCATTCAGAGCCAGCAGTTTTGTCTGTTCAGCAATCTCGACGATGGTGTCTGTCACCTGGCTAATCTCATTGGCTGCAACTCCAAGTTTGTCAACTCGGCCTGATGCAGCAGCCACATTTTGAACAGCTTCAGCGGTGATTTCTCTTGCCTGTTCTGCATTCTGAGCAATTTCACTCACTGTTGCGGTCATTTCTTCGGTAGCTCCTGCAACAGAATTCATGTTGTCTTGAGATGATTGTGAAGCCTGGGAAATAGTGTCCATATTGGTGCTCATTTCTTCAGCAGCAGAGGCAACCATATTTGACATATCAGCTATACTGGTAGATTTTTCGGCTATATCTAATGAAATTGAAGATAATTGAGTACCCGCAGCACTTAGATCATTGGTGCTACTCTGAACTTGCGATTGAATTTCTCTTTGCTCATTTTCAGCAATCTCAAGTTTTTCCACAAATGAATCGAACCATTTTGCAAGCTCTCCAATTTCGTCCTGAGTATCGATATTCAGGCGAACAGAAAGGTCCCCTTCTCCTTGGGCAATATCTTTCATGAGCGCAATCAGCTTATTGATTTGACCAACAATTAATCTCGCAATGAGCCAGACTAAGAGTATTGCCAAAACCACGACAGCAGGTGTCAATGTATAAGCCATTTTTTTGAAAGAAGCGATGGGTGCCATAAATTCTTCAACAGACACTCGGATGGCCAGTATCCATTCTGTTTTCGGGTGTGTTTTAAACTGTACTTCTACTGGATGCCCTTTCCAATCATAAGTAAAATCACCGTTTTCCATAGATTTCATTTTTTTGAAGAAATCATGCTCAGCAAGATTCAGTTTCATGATTTGTGAATTGTCAGGATACGCCAGTACTCGACCTGAGCTCTCTGTCATATAGATGTATCCAGTCTCACCGAATTGAGAGGTACTAATATATGCATCTGAAAAAGAGTTTAATTCCACAGGAGTCCCCATGATACCTACAACAACGCCCTTATCATAAATTGGGGCGGTTATAAGGACAACGGGTCTCCCGCTCGCTGGTGATGCACCGGCTGCGCTAATCCAGCTTTTACCCTGTCTAGCCATTTCCACATTCCTGGCGTAAATAGGTATCTGGGAAATATCGATTTTAGCTTTTGCGGCATCATAACCATGAGCAAGAAATAAATCACCTTCCAGATGGGCGAGAAAAATATTCTCATAGACTTCGCTGCTTGACATAAACACATCAATAAGTTCCTGCGCTTTATCCCTATTCCTATTCCGGCAGGCATCTTTGAAAACAGGGATATTACTAAAACGGTAGGCATCTTGCTCCCTGTCCTCTAACCAGGTATCTAGAGCAGTGTATGTCTTTTGAAGAACGTCACCCATACGATCTTCCTCGGCGGTGTGCGCGTAACTGCTAAACTTGCTAATCCCCATCCAACTGGCAAAAACCATTGCAACAATAAATAAGGGAATCATTGTATACTGGATCTTTTTACCCAGGTTCAAGTTGAGAAAATAGTTCATTTTATACTTCCTTTCGTTTTAGATGTCTTATTGCTTATACTTTCAATAGGGTGTCGCTGAATTTGGAGTGATACATTTCATTGATTGATTCAAAATCATGATATCCACTTGAATCCTGAATGCTTATTTTTGGTGATTCTGAGGAGAGATCAATGGCATGCAGCATAGGACGAAATCGACGGCTCAACATATGCGTCTTCAGCAATGCGATAGATTCCCACCGTTCAGTGAATAAAAATTTGTCTGCCCCACCTACGCTTACAAAAATGTGGCATTCTAAGCATCCTACCTGAGCTCTGGTTGGCTCAAGAATAACCTGAACCAACTCAAGGAACTCATCGCGATGTTCTGGATTGATGGTAACCTCAATCTTTAAGACAACGATTGATTGGCTGACTGACTGCGAAGGGCTGCTTTTATCTGATGCTTCCATGCCGGTGTATAACTCAAATCATATGCCAGCATAATAATTCATCCAAGGAAGGCATGATATATTCTAATATATCAATGACTTACATTACTGAGAACTTTTCAACAAGGAGAGATAAAAATATGGATGTTTTACGATATTTCGCATATCCAACGATATATCGTTGGATCTTCATGTATGAGTTTGCCACTCATCAGGTAACCAATATGTGATGGGAGGAGGTCTATTACGGTGTGCTTTAAATCATGTTGGCCGGACGATTCCCAGGCGTTTCATTCGTGAAGCGAGGGTTGTCGGCTTCATTTCTAAAATTTCCGCCGCGCCATTTGAGCCTCTAATTCTCCAGTGCGTTTCCTCCAGGACAGACAGGATGTGTGCCCGTTCCATATCATTTAACCCTCTATGGGGACCGAGAGCAGTCGATCGATCCTCAGGTAACTCGATTCTAAGTATATTTCCTGTGGATTTAATCATGGAGCGCTCAATCACATTTTTCAACTCCCTGATATTTCCAGGCCATGAATAATTCTCCAGAAGCCCTGCACCTTCAGCAGATATTTTATTAATCCGTTTCCCCATGCTATCCTTGAAAGCTTCGATAAAGGTCCACGTCAATAATAGTATATCTTCTCTTCGATCTCTTAGTGGGGGTAATTCAAGTGGAAACACGTTTAAGCGATAGTAGAGATCTTCACGAAATCTACCCTGCTTAATTTCGCTCACCAGATCCCGATTAGTGGCAGCAATCACTCGAACATCTACCTGTATCAATTTGGAACTTCCCAAACGTTCAAAATGACCCTCCTGGAGAACTCTGAGCAATTTTGATTGTGTATCAAGAGGTAATTCGCCAATTTCGTCAAGAAATATTGTTGCGCCATCTGCAATTTCAAACCGACCAATTTGTCGGCTTATGGCTCCAGTAAACGCACCTTTTTCGCGACCAAACAACTCACTTTCGACCAATGTTGCCGGCAAAGCTGCACAGTTAACAACTATAAAGCTTTTATCTTTCCTGTTGCTCATTTCATGAATGGCTCGGGCTAAGAGTTCTTTACCGGTACCCGTCTCACCAAGAATGAGTACCGTTGAATCCGTAGCTGCAACCTGCTCAGCCTGCACAAGCACTGATTTCATTCTGTCGCTCTTGCCAACAATATTTTTGTAGACGCTGGAGAGCCTCACTTCTTCGCGGAGGATCACATTTTCAGCCTCGATTTTGTCCTTGAGTTCTTTTAACTCATCAAGGGCGATTTTAAGGTCTAGATTTGCACCCTCAATTTCCTTCTCAGCTTGTTTACGCTCTGAAATGTCCTGCATCATCACAACTGAAGTCAAGTCATCCTCTTGTTGGTATACAGTTACCCTGACTTCCATTGGGAATTCAAGCCCATCCTTCTTTAGCCCTATGGTCTCGTAGACACCTGGAACCTCTTCCCCCTTCATTCGTCTAGAAATAAATTCCTTAATTCGTTCATGCTCGGATTCTGCAATTAGATTTAATATTGGAGTACCCCGTAACTCATCAGTTGTACCATAGCCAAACAATTTGGCATAAGCTGTATTAACCATATGCGTGGATCCATTCACACTAGTTCCAATTGCATATTGAGCATGATCAAAAAGTGCCCGCAACTGGGCTTCGCTATTCCTTAGCTTTTCATCAGTTTTCATCTGAATACTAATATCTCTGATCATAGCCTGGAGGTAAACTTTACCACTATGTGTTAAATCATTGAGAGCAATCTCTGCATCGAATTCAATTCCGTTTAATCGCTTATGACGCCAATAAAACAACTGAGGAGTGCCAGACAGGGCTTTAGCAATCAGATCCTCACCTTTCCTGGTAGAGTTCTCCCCATCTGGCTGATATTCTGGTGAGAAATCGAAGGGAGTACGTCCGAGAATATCAGATTCCTCCTTACCGCCAAAGATTTGGATTGTGGCTGAATTACACTCAATGAGCTTCCCTGCGGAAAGGATGAATATGCCATCAGAAGCAGAGTTGAATAAGGTTCGGTAACGATTATCGGTTTCCTTAAATGCCTGCTCAAAACTTTTCAGCCTGGTTATATCACTTGTTGTGGTCACTACAATTTTGGTAGAATCATCGATGACAAAAGGATATGAAGTTTCACACAGGGAAATATTCATGCCATCTAGTTCTGTCTCGATCTCAATACTTTTCAGGTGCCGCATAATATTGAGCGCTTCAACTCTCAACTTGGCAGAGACTTCAGCATGAAAAGCTGAAAGGATTTCTGATTCCTGATGATTTTTGACCTCATCTGGATGCATGCCCAACAATTCACCCAACATCTGATTCATCCAGATAACCACCCCATCTGCATCGACGATTCGTATGGGTAAATCCATTTTTGAAATGAACTTGTCTATCAGGTCATAGAAACTTGTGTGATGATTCATTCAATCCAATCCCCGTTTGCATGTGTTGGTGAAAACGTAATCATTACCCTCACCGAAGCAATACAGTAATTGAGCGAGGAATCTATGGTAGGATGGTCAGAGTTTAACCTCTCAAAACTGTTCAGCTGTGAATATCCATGTTTCTTGAACGAAGACTACAAATCTTGCCCTCTAGGCCGGGAACTGGTCTGATCTGTAAGGCCTATCAATCAACTCTTGTATGCTATTTCACAAGGGGTCGCTTGATATCTTCAGGAAGTCTCTCAATATTGTGTTCCACTGATTCAAAGTATAGGGTAATAGATCCACCTTTACGTCCCTGCTCAACCACGAAGGGGATCAACACCCCATCCACTTCGCGATAATCCTTCAGATTCCAGTGATATCCAATTTGGTTCAGTAGTCCAGACTCATCATCAAACCATAAGGCATAGTATGTGGAATCCCGATCCGTATAAACAGCCGTTACATCCCTATAATTCATCGTCATTTTAGCACCATACCTGAGTTTCTTGAAATAGCGATCCATTTTTAAAGGACTCGCCGGGTCAAAAACATAGCCAAGTTTTGCTCGATTCTGCCCGGGATCAGCAACCACACCAGTACTATCCTGTCGCCACCCCCCAGCTTGATCATAGCCGTAGTTCTCAGTGGGTGAGGAAAAACGCCAATTTCCCTGACTATCAGCATAGACCCTAAATAGCATTTCACTCGGTTCACCCATGTACGGACGATTATCAATCAACCGACCCTTGATGAGACGCGTTTTAAAATTACTGATCGTATCATGACCACCTATGGCTGTGATATAGCGTTTGATAATCTCCACATGTCCAGGACTTGAAACCTTTGACTCGTAATCCTCCTTTGCAGAGCAATTCATTAGCAGAAATGCACTGAAGAATATGATGATTAAACGCATGGTTCGCATGAAAACCCCCTTTTCAATTGATACAAGATTTTTCGGATACTGAAATTCGGCATAAATATATATGGGTACCATGATCCAGTTTTCACAGATCGATGATTGGAGAATTTGCTCGCTTCAAGGCATCATAACTATGTTAAACGGTGAGCATCAGATGTAGAGCAGGTGGTTCCCCATGCTTGATCGTATCTACCCGAAAAGGCATAGAAGGTTAGAATGGAGAAATAATTTCCTGAACAATTTTTCTAAACATGATGACTTGATCTTTGGCCTTGAAGCGCCCATAAGCAAGGCCAGACAATGCTATTACTATCACTAAAACAGACAAGCAAGTCCCTACGAGAGCCAGTGTTGAGGACATCCCCAGGTGGATTTGAGCCAACATCATGATAAATGCTGCGATAAAAACCACTGCACCTAGAAAAATAAAGAACATCGCCAGAGTGAAAGTGGCAGCATTGGGACCAATCACTTCATGGATGGTGGATGTCTCATTGTTACTTTCGATGCGTAAATTCATCTCAGGGGACCACCAGCGATGAATCTCCTCCGTCACTTTCATGGCAATAAGATCATTGGAAATTTCTACTGATACAGGATAGCTCTCTGGAAGCTTTGAGCTAGAAACCGTAGTCAACAGCTCATCTGCTGATCCTTGATGATTATACTGTCTACGAAAATTGATACCCAAAACCATACAAACCCCACCACTTTGTTTAATTGATGATGGAATTTATCTCATTATAATGTGAAAGCAAGTATGAGAATATTATAATTAGAGCATGCTTCGTGTGGGGTCAATCGGAAAAGAGATCCAGGTTGTCGCTGATACAAGTCGAAGGATTGTCAACCTGCAGGGAGAGGGTTGGATGTGAAGCTGCCACTGAATAAAGCGTGATGTTTCTGGATTTGTTTAACAATTGGGACATCGTACCCAAACCAAAGCCCAGCACGATCAATGCGGCAGCCCTCAAAAGCATCTTCAATTCTCCTGAGACTCGGCCTGGATAAGGAATGGAGGGCGCATAAACCGGGATATTCAGACCTTTTAAAGCTACAAGGTCTGCTTCTATTGCAGCAAGTGATGCAGAGCATTGGGAACAATGCTTTAGGTGCTGCTCGACTGCTGTATCCTGCTCAGGATCAAGGGTTTCCAGCAGATGACCAAGTAGGATATCCTCTTCATAGTGACTGGTTCGGGGTTCCATTACGTAAGTCCTCTATCTTTCATTTGCTTTCTAATTTGCTTTGCGCCATTGAATAAGCGGGATTTAACCGTCCCCAATGGAATGGCCAATACGGCTGAAATATCCTGCAGTGACTTCTCACCATAAAAACGCAAAACAAAAACCTCTCGGTAAACCTCGTCCAGGGCCTGGATGATATTGAACATTGCCCTGTCTCGCTCACCCCTTATCAAGCTGTCAAGCGGTTGTGGATTTGTGTCAGGCGGGTCGATCTCCCCTATTGTAGACCATCGTTGCAACCGCTTCTTCATTTTTAAGGCGGTGTGGTACGTCACAGTTGTTAGCCAACCCTTTAATGATCCATCCTGATGTTTTGGAGGATTACGAAAAAGTTCGACCATCACCTCCTGGACAACGTCTTGAGCCAGGTCTGGTGATCCGGTCAACATCACTGCTAATCGGGTGAGATGGCTAGCATGGAGATCAACCACACGATTCCAGGCGGATCGATTTCCATGCTTCGCCAGGTTATAATCCTGCCAATCGTTCAATCCAGTAGATACCTCTCTTTACGACACCAGTCCTGAATTTTCTCGTGACTTGAGATGTCTGCCCAGGTGCTTCCGATGGCATCACGACTTTGTTCCGGCAGCAATTCGAGGCAATAGTCTTGATACCAATCAAATAGATCAACAGAAACCTGTGGGTGCGTTTTGTCAAGCGTTTCTACCATCGTAAGAATTCCGCCTGCATAATTTCCCATCAGCCGTAGTCCAGCACTGGCTTTTGTGCCATATTTTAGTTTCCAGCTTTCCATACCACTTGACCTGAATTCGTTAATCCAAATGTTGGCTACCTGAAGCATTTGCTCCTTGTAAGGCTTGACGGTTTCAGTCATCAGGGTTGCCAATCCAAGCTCACGACCGTTCTTCATGGCTTCTTTTATGCCAGGTGTCATGTACAAGGTGTGTGAGAAATATACCGGCATACGTTCATCACCTGATGCTTCAATTATCCTGTTAATCAGCTGCTCATCCCAGGGTCCTCTAGTGCTCTTCTTCAGATTCTCTAAGGCTGGATTGGTGATAAACCTGGGGACTCCCTGGCGAATAACGTGGAAAACATACCAGTTCGTATTCAGGAGTGATCGGTTCACGATTTTTACATCTGGTCGATGACCGAGGATTCGTTGCAGGATCCAACCGGGATAGGTGTCATTGTCTCCATTGGTAATTAAGATGGCATTGGGCTCCAGACTCGCTAAGAGATTGAAATTGTAATCCATCACCTCTTCAGATATGCCGCCTCCCTGGAGGAGACGCTGTAGGGCATTATCCATTTTTTCCATTTCATTTCTGGACAAAAATTCTGTCACCAGATTGAACCAGGGATCCATATAATTCGGATCAAGTTCTGATGCTCGTACAGTCAACGCCAGGTCACTGTCAGCAGAAGGCATCTTCTGTTCCCGCATCCCTGCCAGATAGAGGAGGGTTGGATTTGCTGGGTAAGTATTGACACCTTTCATAAGGAGCTGTTTGTATTCAGGATGCCCTGCATAGCGTGCTGCGTACATCCAGTTTGCATACGCATCTTCAGAAGGAAAGACCTGATAATAAGCCTCCCATTCCCCTGCGATACGATTGTAAATGGAGTCTGAGTAGACCATCACTCGCTTGCTGACTACATCCTGGGGACGCTCCACCTTACGCAGAGTGGATGTATTGTCACCACATGCGACCAACACGACAAGCGACATAAGTAAAAATATTCTAATCATAGAAACCTCCTCGTTCATTGAAATGATTTGCATCTCCCACCATACCTTAATAGGTCATGAACAGATGAAAAGGTTCACCACTTTTTAAAAATAATTTTATCCGTCCAGACATTCATCAATCAGATAAACAGCCTGCTATTCAGGGAGTTCCGAGTGAGAAGTGAGCTCTGGGTTTATCAGGTGGAGTTTACATGTAAATGTCATTTCACAGCTGAATCAAGCAGTCGAATGGTTCCATGGTTGGCATCAAGCTCAGCTTCTACACCCAGGGGAATGGTAAACTTATTCGATATGTGACCGATCATTGCCCCGCGGTAGGCTGGGATTCCAAGTGGTTTGATATGATCATCCAGCACCTCCTCAAGGGTAAAAGAGCTATAGCCGCTATCTGCATCACAATCCGTGCATTTCCCAAAAATGAACCCGGCAATCTGATCCAGGACTCCTGCCAGCTTCAGTTGGGTCATCATCCTATCAATTCTGTAAATGCCTTCGCCGACATCCTCAATAAACAGGATATGCCCACGCCAGTCAGGTAAATATGTGGATCCCATGATAGCAGTAATAACAGTCAAGTTTCCGCCAACCAGTTTTCCACGAACCTTTCCAGGCGTAATGGTATGCACTCTGTCTTTTACCTGGGTCAGGTTATCACCTATATCATCAGGATTTTTAAAAGTAATGGCTTCACCTTCAAAGAGTAGTCGCTTGACGTAGTCTACGGTAAATTCATTCCAACCGGAACGACCAGAGGGTCCGTGAAAGGTGATGAGACCCGTTTTAGCATAGATCGCTACAAGTAGTGCAGTAACATCGCTAAATCCCATGATGATCTTTGGGTTATTTTTAATCAACTCATAATCCAGAAGGGGCAAGAGACGCGCACAACCCCAACCACCGATAAAGGTGAGAATGGCATCGATACCTCTATTCTTGAACATTTTGTTAATTGCCCCTGCACGATCTTCATCTCGACCCGCCAGGTAGCCCCACCGGTCCATAGCGTGTTCATCCACAGACAGTTTTAGATCAAGCGCAGCCAGGGTCTCTTCAATGATGTTCAATTTATCACGACTTCTGGTAATCCCAGCCGGACTTACAAGACCAATGGTATCACCTGGTTTAAGACGTGAGGGTTTAATACTACCATCTGTTGTGAGTGCTAAGCCAGGAGTGGTACTTGCCAGTCCCAAAGCGCTAAGACCCAAGAGTTGTATCATTTCCCGCCGATCAATAATCATCTCTAATTTTTCCTTTTCAATGATTCACATGAAGATTCTGAATGATTCTAATTACGACTGAACTACTATTTTTGTCAGGATTACCTCTTAACCCAAGTTAAGGATACCTGATTATGTTTCAACTTTAAACATGATTGGGATCCATTTTTCAACCATACAAATCCAATGGATTGGCTTTAATCTGCTTATGATTATGTGGCAAACCGCTCTAAAAGTATTTTCAATTGAATTGAAATATTGTGTAAATTGTTGTTTACTTTCAAGTATCATAGTCCATATTCATGAGGATAGTCAGAAATGTCCAAGCGGACGGAAATGCTTTTTGCAGATGATATGTAAAAAAGCCTGGCTGAAAAAGAGCCACCAATAGAGTGGTATGTTTAAGAAAGAGGTACAAATGACTGATCAACTAGTCAACGGCGTGGTCAAATGGTTTAACGATTCAAAAGGCTACGGTTTTATTCAGCAGGAAGACGGTCCAGACGTATTCGTGCATTATCGCGCAATCAACGGTTCAGGACATGTGTCATTGAAAGAAGGACAAAACGTTACTTTGAATGTCACTCAGGGCGAAAAAGGTCCACAGGCAGAGAACGTAACTGCTGTATAATTCTTTACTAAAAAGAATTTACAAAGCGCCGACCTCCCAGGAGTGTCGGCGTTTTTTTTACCCTGAACCACAGAATCACCCACCCCATCAAATAGAAAAGTGAATGACCCCAGCCAAGCCCAGGGTTTAGATGGCTTGATCAATGTGTAGAATTGAATTCAGGAGTAGTGCCCTGAATAAACCTATCGTAGCACTCCTCCCCAAAGTATGTATACCCTCTACTCTCCTCATGAGTCCCGAATAACATTGAATGGATAAACCCATTGAGTCTGACTTGCTCCGTATGAAATATTTCTCTCCCCGGGTTCTTCTTCAGAATGATGAGAACCTGATCATCCATTGATTGGTATTTGATCAGATCTGCCCCTTCAGTTTTGGTCATGGGGTGGTTGATAGCTAATTCCCGCCGCATCATTTTTGTTCGATACCACGTGCCCCCTGTGGCACTGACAAAGGGTTTTCCTTTGTATAAGGCGATGCTATCATTGTAGGCAAAGGCGACCAGCTTGTTGGATGCATCTTGTTTTAGCCAAGCATCAAGCTTGAGTCCAATATCCGTTGTATAACCATAATCACTGTCGATAAACACAAGCCGATCCAGCCACTGTGGAATACTGTCCCGGGTATCAATAAAGCCATTGATAAAACTACCACCCCCGCTATGAGAGTTCAGGGTCAAACTAGCTGCTGGGTACATCGACCGCAGAGTGTCCACCACTTTTGTGATACGGGCACCATAATCCTCATGGGACCTTTTCCAGGCTGGCCAACTCAGTTTTGGCGCCTCCAGATAGGCTACGGAATAGCTTTCACAAGTCTGATCTCGTAACCATCGTGTCTGTGCATCGATGTATTGGATATGGAAATGCCAGTCATCCACATCATTCTTCAGCTTCCCCATCGTCTTCTCGATTGAATTTCCATTTGGGAGGGCATAGAGGATCAGGTTTTGTGTTTTTGATCGTGAGATGCCATCATTCAGGACAATCCTGATGCTATCCAATAGATAGAATTCGTGGTAGGTGATATCAGTATTATTGCTTTCGGTGGAAATGTTTTCAACAGGAGTAGCGTTTTTCACGGGTTGACACCCTACCATAAAAATCATTCCCATGACAACAAACAGGTAAAGGTGAAGTTTCATGAACATAGTTTAAGATGCCCTCAGATGTCAGCTAGTTAGTTTCTTTCGCAAAAGGTTTATGCTCAGTCGAGCAAAAAGTATATCCCACTCAGGATAAGCAGTACACCTACAGATCTTCTAATATAGGACTGTATGGTTGAGTTATCAGACCACTTCTTTATGCGAATAAATTGGGTGGATAAGGTACCCCCTAATACTATGATACCCGCATGCCCTACACCAAAAGCCAGAATCAAAATAATAGCCTTCAGTATAGATTCATCAGCCACCTGGAATACCGTTGTGAGCACGGGCGCCAGAAAGGCAAAAGTGCATGGACCTAATCCAATTCCAAAGACAAGCCCAAGCAAGAAAGCGCCACCTGATCCAGCTCTATCGATTTTCATAGTGAAACCACCCATCCAGTCCATTTTAAAGATGTCAAGCAGATAGAGTCCAAATGAAATCAGCAGCAATGCGACCAGCCAGGTCGCCCAAGCCCCAACATCACCTATCATCCTCCCCATGTAGGCCGTGATAATGCCTATGATGGAAATGGTAAAGAGGACACCGCTGGCAAAGATGAAGGACAAGAAAGAGGTTGATGTTGTTGAAGATTTATTTTGTCGAGAGATATAACCGATCACAAGGGGTATACTTGAAAGATGACAAGGACTGAGAACAATACTCAGGACGCCCCATAAACCTGCTGCCAGAACAGCAATCCAATATTGACCTTGGACAGCTTCGGTCAGGAGTTCGAATAGCTCAGTCACAATGTTAAATCGCCTGGAACTGGACTGACGCCATTCGCCTGGAGAAATGCATCAATATCATGTTCAGCAAAATAGCCTTCATGCCGAAACAGCTCGTTCCCACTCGCATCAAGAAATATTTGAGTTGGAATCATACGGATTTGATAGGCCTCAGCATAATGCTTCTGGTCTTCCCGCCATACATCATAAAAGATGACTTCAACATCTTCACCATAGCGTTTGTCTATGGATGCCATTACGGGTTGCATCTGTTTACAGGGAATACATTTTTTAGAGCCTAGCTCCAGAAAGGTAATCTTGGCCTCTGGCAGGTTAGCATTACCAGCTGTTTCATGAACTTTTTGCTCCACTTTTGATGTGCAACAGTTCAAAATATAGAGCATTGAGAATAATTGGAGGGCTAGCTTCAACCTATTCATGAGCAAGCCATTCAGCAAGTTGCTGGTCGCTGGGTATACGACCGGAACTTTTGACCTCACCATTGATGATGAGACCAGGGGTCATTAGAATATCATAGTTCAACATTTCACTGAGATCTGTGATTTTCTCGACCACAACATCTTCAAGCCCCTGTTGATCAACATATTCAATTACTTTTTGTTCAAGACGATTGCATTTCGGGCAGCCAGAGCCCAGGATTTTTATATTCATTTTCTTTCCCCGCTTTCATGAATTGAAGAGCAGAGATGATGCCAAAATTGGCACCGGTAGTCATTTTGTCATTTGGATTATTGATGCAATGTCATCGATCACATATAGATCAATATCAAAAGGCAGCTGTGGGATGTGACTTCTATGGTGTCTGATTCCTCTGAGGTTGATAATTCTTATCCTGGGTCATCAACCATTGATCAAATCTGAAGCCATCTTCTCTGACTGAGAACATGATGGTATGGTGCCCGGCTTCCAGAATGTTCAGCTTGATGGTGTTGGGTGTACCGCAGTGATTCTCCTCTACCCGTTGTGCCGAAGACCAGGTCCACTGGTTCTTACCTTCACACCACTGAACACGGGCAGAAGATTCTGGCCAATACCCGTCGATACCAACATGGACACCATTGTCCTCAGTGCCAGTTGAATAACAACTGACCCAGACATAGTAAAGCCCAGGGGTATTGAAATAAGTTTTGTAGGATAGAATGCTGCCTGTCCCTGACTCAGGGAAAAAGTTCGTTCCGATAATTAACTCATCATCATGAGTAATCCGTGTGTCTGGAGAAACAATCATATATTCGCTGTTGCTGGCTGTCATCCCAATCGAATCATTTTGTACGCTGATCCATTGACGGGGTGTACCATTGTTATCATTAGAATGAAAGGCTTCGGCTTCAACCTGGATGAATGCATCTGTTTCAACAACAACACTAGAGTTGTCAATGGAAGGTACTCCAGGTAGAACTATCGCACTTTGTTCTTGGGGTGGAATAGAAACACAGGCGATTAGGAAAAGCACAAACCAGAGCATGATGGACAAATTTACTATTATTTTTTGATCCTTTAGATGCATGGTCGTGACCCCATATTGATGTCTGGCTGTTAAAGATTCGCACTCTGATAGTGCCTAACGGGCGAATCAGAGACGGGAAGAAGCTATCATAATTATCAATATTATGCAATCCTACACAGCTTTTACACAAGAAGACACCATCATTACGTTTTAGTACAATGATTCTGAAAGCTTTAAATCCTTTTGAACCGGTATAAAGGAATTATTTTCAGGTTTAATTATAGTCAAGGATAATTCAGCATGAATAAAATTACAATACAGGATGTAGCAAAGAAAGCGGGAGTCTCAAAAGGAACAGTTTCTGCAGTAATTAATGGGAAAAATTCTGTGAAAGTCTCCACCCGGGAACGGGTTCGCGATGTCATGCTTGAATTGAATTTTCGTCCCAAAGGTCAGGCTAGAAATCTCAAGTCTCAAAGCATCGATCAAAGTATTGGGCTCATAATCCGTGAACTAGACTCGCCCTTCAATACAGTCCTGGCCAATGGAGTAAAAGATCAGGCAAACTCAAAAGGCTATATCGAGTTTATCTCAAGTTCTGAATCAGATCACGAAAAAGAGAAACACATCACCGAACTATTGGTCTCCAAAGATATCAAGGGTGCTATAATTTCACCTACTATCAATGAAAAAATAGAGATAGGACATTTCTTCCGTTTGAAATTGCTAAACTATCCATTTGTATTGCTGCGTGAGGTTCCCGGCTTACAAGCGAATGTGGTGGCTATTGATTACCCACAAGCATCTATGCAGGCCGTTAAGTATCTGATTAAGACAGGGCACAAAAACATTATTCATTTCTCGGGACCTGAATATTCAGCCCACAGCTATGATCGAATCAATGGTTTTAGAAATGCTTTTAGCGAGAGTAGTCTCATCTTTAATGAAAGTCTGATTATCCCTTGTGGATCATACTTCCAAGATGGATTGACTGCGGGTCTTAAATATTTTAAAAACATATCAAAAACCAACTTCCCCATGGCAGTTGTATGCTACAATGATATTAGCGCACTGGGTTTAATCGCAGCGTTGCATAAATTGGAAATCCAGATCCCAAATCAGGTCTCAATTATTGGACACGATGATATAGAACTAGCCAAACAATGGTCTCCAGCACTTACAACGATGCACTCACCTCAACATGATTTGGGGATGAAAGCCACAGAGGTATTGATTCGGCATATTGAGGCAAAATCTATACTTGCTGCTGAGACACATATATTTAATGCTGAATTGCGAGTCAGGGAGAGCACTCTGGACCTTACTCAGTAATTCCCACTATCGTCTACACTACAGATTGGTAGTAAGATACTTGGTCAGCTTTAGTAAACGATGGGAGTGAGGCAGTCTAATGAACGAGGGATAGCGGGTTCTTACTTTGGCTTATAGCCTATATCAACAAGCAGGTTTTTGGATTTTCTTGCTTCACCAACTAAAGCATCGCAACGCTCATTCTCAGCATTACCAGCGTGACCTTTCACCCAACGAAAATCCACTTTATGCTCTTTTACCAGCGGGAGGAGCTGTTTCCACAAGTCTACATTTTCAGGTCTTTGGCCATCTGATTTTTTCCAACCCCGTTTCATCCAACCATAAACCCAGCGTTTGGTTATAGAATCTACAACATACTTGGAGTCAGTATGGAGGATCACATCAGAAGGTTCATTCAACGCTCTTAGGGCAACGATCACTCCCATCATTTCCATACGGTTGTTGGTGGTTAGTTTATATCCAGCAAATAGTTCTTTCCGCTTTGCACCTCTTTGAAGAACAATGCCATACCCCCCGACTCCTGGATTCGGGGAAGCCCCGCCATCCGTATGAATAATAATTTTGCCGTTGGAGTTGGACTGCTGGGATCGAGAAGCATGTTCAGCTTTCACAATATGGTCCTTGATGAGATCAATGAGATGTTCAGCCACCGGTTCTTTAGCAGCTACCACGCATTCCCTCAACCAGGCAATGGCTGCTGTCTGATCAGGAAAACTTTTGTATTTAGCACCTTTAAATCCTTTTACCTGCTCAGAGGCTTCATCCCAGGACGTAAAAAGACCAGGGTGATGTCCCTGGAACACGGCATAGATTTTTTTGGCTTTGGCAGTCAAAAAGGGAGGCGATTATTTTTAATCTGTGTGGTCTTTAAATTCACCACAGGAATTTGAACAGAATAAAGACTGCTCCAAGTATAAATAATGCCCCAAAAAATCGATTGTAATGCAAGACGAAGACGTCAAAACCATTATTCATTTTTTCCAGAGGCAAGAGCAGCATTCGAGTTGAGACCCATTTATTCATTTTACCATTGATATTCCTCACCAATTCAGGTTTTACGGCAAGGGTAATCCACATAGGTATACCAAGAATAATCGTAACCAGCAAAAACCATTTGAGTGATTCCAGCAAAATTCCAATGGTTACCCCTGCTGCCTGATCATCGGAGAATGCCATGATCTGATCACTGGTGGGAATGCGAGTCAGCACCAGGTACAGTCCAATTATCGATAAAATGACCATGGTGGTTCCAATGATGACATGATGTGAAAAATAGAAGGAGTCTGTTTCTCGGATTATATCCAGCGGTTTGGTGCTCTTTCTACCAGAATACCACTTATTCCCACTTTTACTCATTTGGGCTATCAGATCAGGTTTTACAAAAAGTAGAATGCCGATGATTAGGGCTACGAATCCGCCAACAATGAAAAAGAGTCGAATCATTTCCAGATACATTTCATACATGATGAACCTCCCACAATTATCAACACCCAAAGTTTTTATGATCGTGATAAAGTAATTATATGCTGCATACAATCCAACGGCTTGCTTTAATTCAATTTAAAGGTGTGTTACTGATATTTTTTCATTGTAAACAGCAGCATTAGAATGCATCCTGCACGCGCTTTTTTAACTGCTTAATTTTTGTGGTGTTTCGGTTGATAATTACACCCTTGAAAGGATAGACATGCGTAAAGAAAATTTCAGAAATATAGCCATTATCGCCCACGTTGATCATGGAAAAACAACACTGGTGGACGGGATGCTCAGACAAAGTGGAATTTTCCGCGAAAACCAGGCACTTACTGATCGAGTGATGGACAATATGGACCTGGAACGCGAACGCGGCATCACCATTAGTGCCAAGAACACCGCTATCGAGTATAATGATGTCAAAATCAATATTATTGACACACCAGGACACGCTGATTTTGGCGGTGAAGTTGAACGCGGGTTAAATCTGGTAGACGGTGCCATGCTATTAGTGGATGCCAGTGAAGGTCCACTGCCTCAGACCCGTTTCGTTGTTAAAAAAGCACTTGAGAAAAATTTAAAAATCATTCTGGTCATTAATAAAATTGATCGTCCCGACTCCAGAATTTCCGAAGTAATAGATGAAGTCTTTGATCTGTTTATCGATCTTGATGCTACTGAAGAACAAATTGACTTCCCCATTCTGTATACCATTGCAAAAGATGGTGTTGCCCACCTGGATCTGGAAGATGATTCAAGTGATCTCCGACCCCTATTTGATACGATTATTGATTATGTTGAGGGTCCAGAAGCTGATGATGATCACGTCCCCCAAATGCTCATAGCCAACCTGGATTATGATGCCTACGTCGGTCAAATCGCCATTGGACGCCTGGGTAACGGTATCTTGAAAATGAATACCAATTATCTTCTCATGGGAGAGCATAAGCAGACATCAAATGTAAAATTTTCGGCCCTTTATACCTTTGAGGGTCTCCGGAGACAGCAAGTTGAAGAGGTTGTTGCCGGGGATATCATTGCGTTTGCCGGCATCGACAACATAACCATTGGGGATACTATCACTTCGATGGAAGATCCAGCCCTCCTGCCACGGATCAAAGTAGATGAACCAACAGTATCCATGATTTTTTATGTGAATACCAGTCCCTTTGCCGGTCAGGATGGAAAATATCTCACATCCCGACACATACTGGCTCGTCTTGAGAAGGAAATGCGTCTCAATGTGGCACTCCAGATCGAGCAATTAAAAGACAGGGCTGATGCCTTCGAAGTCAAAGGGCGCGGCGAGCTGCAAATGGCCGTACTCATTGAGACCATGCGTCGCGAAGGATACGAATTCATGGTGTCTAAACCCCGCGTCATTACCAAAGAGATTGATGGCAAACTGACTGAGCCTGTTGAAATGCTCTACCTGGATGTCCCTGAAGAATTTGTGGGAGTTATGTCTGAGAAACTTTCGGCGCGAAAAGGCCGGATGGTAAACATCATCAATCACGGGAGTGGACGAGTTAATCTTGAATTCAGAATCCCCTCTAGAGGTCTCATCGGTTTTAGAACCACATTTATGACTGATACAAAAGGTGCTGGTGTGATGAATACCATTATGGAAGGCTATGAACCCTGGTTTGGTTCTATCCCCCAGCGTAATACAGGTGCCCTGGTCGCTGACCGTCCTGGAAAAGTTACTGCCTATGCAAGCTTGAGTATGGAAGACCGTGGTGTACTACAGGTTGAAGTTGGAACCCACGTTTATGGAGGGATGGTCATCGGCGAAAGAAATCGTCCGGGTGATCTGGATGTAAATATCACTCGTGAGAAAAAACTGACCAACATGCGTTCAGCTACAGCAGATGCTACAGTTACCTTGCGGAAACCGCATTTACTCACACTTGATCAGGCCATCGAATTTATTTCTGAAAATGAATTGGTTGAAATCACCCCGGACAATATTCGCTTGCGGAAGATGGAACTTGATCCAGTGAAACGCCTTTCTCAAATGAGAAAAGAAAAGCGTCAAGACGACTGATGGAATTTCAATACCAACGTACCGGGAGTTATTTCGCTCAGGTTGCAAATGGGCTGGAAGAGATGGCAGCTAATGAGATCAAATCGCTAGGAGCCTATAAAATCAAGCAACGATTCAGGGGACTCAGCTTCTTTGCGGATCAGGAATCACTATATAGGATTAATTACTCATCTCGATTTTTAACACGGATTCTGGCTCCATTACTATCGTTTGATTGTCATAGCACCAAATATCTATATAAAACTGCAATGAATATTCCCTGGGAAGCCCTGTTTTCCCCGGATCAGACATTCGCCATCTTTGCTCAGGTTAGCAACAGCACCATTACGCATTCTCAATATGCATCGCTCAAACTGAAAGATGCTATTGTTGATCGATTTCGTGACAAGATGAGACGTCGTCCTAACGTAGAGTCTAAATACCCTGATATCTGGTTCAATCTTCATATAGAAAATAATCGCGCAGTTATCAGCCTTGATACAAGTGGAGGTTCTTTACACCGCAGAGGATATCGTCTTGATACAGTTGAAGCGCCAATGCAGGAAACGCTGGCTGCAGCCGTCATTCAATTGACCAAATGGGATGGTTCTACCACACTGATTGATCCCATGTGTGGATCAGGGACACTGGCAGCGGAAGCCTATATGTCTCTGACCAATCTCCCGGCTGGGTACTTTCGTAAAACCTTTGGTTTCATGAAAATGCCTGATTTTAAGAAGGGTTTATGGGTCAGTGTCCGCAAAAAATTAGATGGTGCATTTGATGCACCAGCATCGATTCCTATCCAGGCTTCTGATGTTGATCCAAGTGCACTCCGAGTAGCCAAGCGGAACCTCTCCCATCTTCCCCGTGGTTCTGAGATTTACACCCATCGTAAAGACTATAAGGATATCACCATGCCTGAGGGTGCAACCCTGGTCATGAATCCTCCCTATGGGATTAGACTTCAAACCGGTCAGAATCTCTCAGATTTTTATAAGGAAATGGGTGATTGGCTCAAACAGAAATGTGCAGGCAGTGAAGCCTATATCTATTTTGGCGAACGCAAATATCTCAAGAATATTGGTCTACGTCCTGAATGGAAGAAACCCCTCAAAAATGGTGGGTTAGATGGTCGACTGGCTAAGTTTGTGATGTACTAAAATGAGTTAGGGGTTTGAAGTTAGGAGTTAGGGGTTCTGACGGCTTTCTAGATTTCTACTAATCCATAAACTCCCATCTCAGGGCATTACCTTATGCTTCGAGTTTCCTCACTGCGTTCGGCCTCAGCAAGACGAACTCCAACTTCTAACCCCTAACCCCTAACTCCTAACTCCTAACATAATTAATTGACAAACCCCCTGCCGCCGGATAAACTAACAACGATTTTTGTAAACGTCTTTTAGCACAAGGAAGCTCGTGAAAATCGAGCACAGTCGCGCTACTGTAACCAGGGACAATGCTGATTCATCTTAGACGCCACTTCAACAGAGGGAAGGCATCAGCGGAGAACGATCTGGAAGTCAGGATACTTGTGAAAAAGATACTATTCCACGAACCTTCGCGAGCAAAGGGACCGGCATGATGAACCTGATAACCAGGTCATTTTCAAAATTCAGCCCCAACTTGAGATGGGGCTTTTTTATTGCCCTTTCTTCAATTCTGCTACCACTACGCCCAGTAAACTCAGCTGCTACTTCTAACAACCAGCATACACTAATCCAGGGGCAGACAGTGGATGTAAAAGGTGACATTGTCCCCTATGTGTCCATCATTTCAAAGGATACTCAAAAATTTATCCTCTCTGATGAAAGTGGACAATTCAATTTTTCACCACCCATTCCATGGGAAGATTCAGTTTTTGTTCGTCGTATTGGATATGAGGAACAAATACTGAGCACCGATGATCTTTTTGCACAAGACAGGATCATCTTAACACCCACCACTCTTTCCCTGCGAGCTGTGGAAGTAGAGGCTTCTGCAGATCCACAGACCACACTTGCTACTCTTAGCAAACACACCAAGACCCGCGGGGCAGGAACTCAGGATCATAATAAAGTTCTCTCTCGAATACCTGGTATTCATATAAAAAGTTACGGAGGTCCAGCCGGGATCAGCACACTCAGTCTGGACGGAGGACCCAGTTCCCATACCCGCATACTTGTGAATGGAATTGATATCACATCTGCCCAGAATGGAGAAGCGGATATTTCGCAACTTCCCCTACCTTTTGTAGAAAGTATGCAATACATACCCTTCGATATTGCTGGGAATGGGAACGGCGGGATTGATGGTATCATCAAACTTCAAACAGGTGACCAGCAGAACCATATAAACCTCAGCGGTGGTAGCTACGGACATCAGGCTGGGGATATATTTATCAGGAAAAAGCTTTTCGGGTTCTGGACCTCCCTGCAATTCGGGCAACGACGAGAAGCTGGCAATTATCCTGTGACCTGGGATGGAGATAGCTGGCAGCGGAGGAACAATGACCTGGACCAGCAGTTCTATGCGGTATCAATCAAAAAAATGATTCGACCGGATCTCTACTTGCTCCTTTCAACCATGCGTTCCGAACAACAACGAGGGGTTGCCGGCCTGGTCTGGTCGGAAGATCTTATCTCTCACCGTTCAGATAATTTACAGCTCACTGGTTCCACTCTGGGTTGGATTCACGAGACAGGTGCAACCCACCTCAGGATGTCAATTCGAAATTCCTCGGATGATAACCACAATCCACAATTTCACATTAGAAGTGAACATGATCTTGATAGCTATAACCTCTACCTCACCGATGATCGTGACATTGGAGAAATCATGGAGCTGTATACTGATATCAGCTTATTTGATGACAGAATCAGCAGCTCGGCGACCGGCAAACATCACCGTCGTAGTTATACTGTAGCGCTATCACCTATCATAAAATTCCCGCTGGGAGTAAGACTGACACCCAGCTTGAAATATCACAGGAGTCCAGACCTCTATGAGAAAACACTCCGGGGTGTGCAAGTACAAATCCCAGTAAACATAGGTCCCCTAACCCAACTAGCCGCCAGCCAGGGTGAGGTTTTCCGCTATCCGAGTTTTAATGATTTGTTCTGGTACCCGGGAGGCAACCCAAATCTGCTGCCAGAAGAAACTGATGTAACCACCTTTCAGGCAGGTCTGACTTTTGGGAACTGGGGAGACATTCAGTTGCAATGGCAAAAAAAGGAGAGTGCACATCTCATCCAATGGATTCCCACCCTCTCTTATTGGAAACCCATTAATGTTCAGTCAGCCTCTCGTGAAAGCAGTAAGGCAATCTGGATGGGTGAGTTTCCAACATTGGATTTGTCAGCCTTTGCCCATTACAGTCACATACATACCAGAAATAATAATATGAATTCTGAACCCCTGGTATATTCACCGAATAAAACGGCAGCCTTTGGAGTTACCTGGGCTCCATCTCAACTTGAACTTAATCTGCAATACAATTATCTGTCAGATCGTATCAGTAGCTACGATTACCCCACTCACATCATTCTGCCAGCCATGGAAACCTGGTCCGTAAGTATCGCAAATACATGGCAATCTCGATTCGCAAACATGACCCTGGTACTTTCTATTGATAATGCTATGGATGTTGAATACGAAACAATCAAAGGATATCCGGAACCGGGAAGATCCTTCAGAATCTCAATGAATTTAGCACGTTAAAAAAATCAAAAAGGATACAAAACATTGAACCAGACAAAATCACTCGCAATGCCCCTCATCTACTTCTTCTTCATGCTGTCCAACCTGTTTGCCAGTCAATATGTAACCCTTTGTGAAGGCAACTTTGGTCAGGCAAACGCATCAATCTGGTCCTTGAATGATGAGATTACTGCCGTAGAGGGTCCGCATATCTGGGATGCAGTCACAAACCCTATGGGCGATGTTGGTCAATCGCTTTGTCTGTATGATCATACACTCTATGCTATCATGAATGGCTCACACGAGGTTAGAGTTATGGATCTTGAGGAGGGTTATACCCAATTGGAGGACATTGACCTCCCTGGTTCGAGCCCGCGTTATATGGCTATTCATCGAGCATCGGAGACTGCATTTGTTAGCAGTTGGACCCTGGGAGCACTATTCAAACTAGACCTCACAACCCACACCATCACCGATACTATTTTTATTGGAGCCCTGCCTGAGCAAATACTTATCCACGATGACGAAATGTTTGTTTCAATACCCTTGGCAAGTGACTGGAGCGGATACAATAAGGTTTTGAGGTATGACCTGAATTCAACTGAACCAGATTTAGTACATAGCTATGATGTCATCGAGGGACCTGGTTCCATGGTCATAGCAGGTGAAAATCTATACGTTAGCTCGATTTATTATAATGATGCCTGGGAAACTTTTAGTGCAACCTCCCGCATTAATCTTGATGATCACACCGTCTTGTCCAAAGACCATGGGGCTTATCCAAACTTCACTGCGGATATCAATCTCATCAATGGCGTTCCTTACCGCACATTTGGCTCCTCCATTGTACCCTTTAACCAGGATCTCAGTTTGAATGATGCAGAGAGTATTGGAGATATCCCTTCGATCTATTCCTTCTCAGTCCTCAATAATAAAATTGTCCTGGGATCCACTGATTTTATGGCACCAGACCTCATCGATGTATATGATTTCTCTGGCCAACATCTGGGTCAATTTAATGTTGGTGCACTCCCCTGTGATGTTGTGTATTACGACCCAACTGTTGTCAGCCTCGATGAATCACCGGAAACGCCTGGAAACTTCACACTCGGTCACAACTTTCCCAATCCATTCAACCCCTCAACAGAAATTCCATTCTCCTTGAACGTTGAGAGCCATATCTCGGCAACCATATATGACTTGCAGGGACGGGTTGTGTCCGTGCTATCCAGTTCAACGATGGAAGCGGGAAATCATAGTCTCATCTGGCAAGGTACCGATGACGATGACCGTTCAGTCAGTTCCGGCATATACATCCTCGTTTTGAATTCAGGAAAAGAACAACATGAGATGAGGTTGACACTTTTAAAATAATATCACCAGTGTCCCACCGTCTAATTGGCGGTGGGATGCTCACATAAGTGGTTCTCCAGCCAATTTTTTCCTTTCTCTCACCCCTACCAGCTTTAAAATAAGCCATAGTAATTCTACTAATTGTCCAACAGTGAAGGGTGTTTTTTTATGAAGCGATCAACGGCCGGTTGGCTTGCATTTTCTCTCATTGGCTTTTTTCTCTATTCGTTCGGTGTTGATTTTTTTGATGCCATCTGGTCATTTCCATCTCAACGTGCTGTTCCCTTTATGGTTATGGCTCTGGTTGGATCAGGTGTATTCGTAACAATCTACCTGGGATTCCCTCAGATCAAGCGCTTCTGGCATGGCGTACAGGTTACCATGGGTATCTATGATGATCCCAAGGATGAAGGTGATTTGAATCATTTTAGAGCGTTGACAACCGCACTCTCTGCTACGGTTGGAATTGGCAATATAGCTGGTGTGGCTATTGCAATCTATTATGGTGGACCCGGTGCACTGTTGTGGATGTGGATGACAGCCTTTTTTGGAACCACCCTGAAGTTTGCTGAGAGTACACTGGCACTCAAATATCGTGAGATGGATGTGAATGGTGATACAGCTGGCGGTCCTATGTACACCATTGAGAATGGATTAGGCAAAAACTGGCGCTGGTTAGCAGTTGCCTTTGCTGCCTTTACAGTGATATGCTCGATGGCTACTGGAAATGCAATTCAATCATTTACCGTTTCTGATCAGATTTATTCTGAAGTATCTCAAGTTGTTGGATCAACACACTGGTTGACCATGAAACATTTCATCTTCGAGGGATTCGAAGTATCCATTCAACAGGTCATCAACGGACTGATTATGGCAACCCTGGTAGGTCTAGTTATAATCGGCGGAATCAAGCGGATTGGTAAAGTTACCGGCTACCTCGCTCCAATTATGGCAGGTGTATATATTTTGGCTGCTCTCCTGATTCTCCTGGCAAACTTTGATAAACTGGGTGCGTCTTTGGGAATGATTTTCAAGATGGCTATCAATCCACCAGCAATGGCAGGTGGTGTTGGTGGCGGGGTACTGCTCGTGATGCTCCATGGAATCAAGCGAGGACTGTATTCCAATGAAGCTGGTCAGGGAAGTGCGGCTATCGCCCACTCTACCGCCAAAACTAACCACCCCGTACGTGAAGGTGCCGTCGCTATGCTGGGACCCTTTATTGACACCATCATGATCTGTACTTTAACAGGTCTGGCTATCATCTCTACTGGTGCGTGGGAACATACTGAATTTTTTGTACGGATATCTGTACAGGATGCATCTCTGGCTGACTCGATTATAGCCTCTGGTGTATTTGATGGTCGTGAACTCATGAATAGCAGTCTTCTCACCTCCTTCGCCTTTAAAGAAGGTTTGAGCTGGATGATTGGTTGGGGTGATAAAATCATTACTGTATCAATCCTCCTCTTTGCATTATCCACAGCCATTAGCTGGTCCTTCTATGGAGATCGAGCTTCTGAATACCTGTTTGGTCCCACTGCGATTCTCCCCTATCGTATTGTGTATGTTTGCTTTGTCTTTCTGGGAGGAATTGCTGGACTTGACGCTGTCTGGAAATTTGGAGATGCTGCTCTGGGATTCATGACCCTTCCCAATCTGGTAGCAATCATCCTGCTATCTACCAAGCTAAAGAAAATGACCAATGAATATTTTGCTGAGGAGCATGTACCATACAAATAATTTATGCTTAACCTTGCGAAGGTTTAAAACCTTCGCAAGGCTATATCCTTTCACCTATTAGGTAATTATGGATCAACACATCAACCAACTCATCACCAACGCAGGTGACATCGCCAAACAAGCTGGAGCTCTGATTATTGAGTTAAGTTCTCAGGATCGGCGGATATCCTACAAGAGTGCCA
This sequence comes from Fidelibacterota bacterium, assembly GCA_016844945.1. Classification (GTDB taxonomy): domain Bacteria; phylum Fidelibacterota; class UBA8477; order UBA8477; family JABMPR01; genus JABMPR01. Next base: position 60,156 of record JAERTJ010000085.1, read on the forward strand.
GGGATATGGTGACCGAGGTGGATCAGGCTTCTGAAGATTTTATTGTATCTGAAATCAGCAGGCGCTTCCCTGACCATGAAATTCTGGCAGAAGAAGGTGGGATATCTACCCAGAATCACTCACACTATCGATGGATTATTGACCCTCTGGATGGGACCACAAATTTTGTTCATGGATTCCCAGTTTTTGCCGTATCCATCGGCATTGAGTATGATGGGCAACTAACTGTCGGCGCCGTATACGACCCAAATAGAGATGAACTATTCACAGCAGGTTTGGGTCAAGGCGCTAGTCTGAATGGAAATCCAATCCGCGTCAGTGAAACTGTTGATCTGGGTAAATCCCTGCTGGCTACTGGGTTCTCATATTTCAATGATGATTATTTCAAATTGAACATGGAACTGTGGGCCTCCATTTATGGAAAGACACAGGGACTCAGACGAGCTGGCGCAGCTGCCATTGACCTTGCCTGGCTCGCTTGTGGAAGACTTGATGGGCTCTGGGAGTTCAGTTTGAAACCATGGGATATCGCTGCTGGAGCACTACTTGTGACTGAAGCAGGTGGCATCACTTCTGGGCCACAAGGTGAGGCTCTAGATCTCAAACAGGGTCATATCATCGCCGCCAATCCCCACATCCACCCTGAGATCATTAAAGAAATCAGTCTGTTTAATCATCGTCTATGATCTGATGGATGATTGATTAATGCTTATTACTGGTGTCTTGGAGATTGAACTCCACATTCCTGCTGCACAAAGTCTTAAACAAAAACGGAGCGTGGTTAAAAGTTTAAGGGATCGATTGCGATCAAACTTCAATATATCTGTAGCAGAGATTGATCATCTGGATAAGTGGCAGCGTGCAACCCTGGCCATTGCCATGGTGTCCAGAGATCAACAATATCTTGATTCCAGGTTCCAGGCGATAACAGGGTTTATTGAAACAGAAATTCTGGCTTCAGCTTATGTGGTAAGGTCTGAATTAATGCTCCTCTAGGGTTCACGATACTCAAATATATCATGAATAGATTTCTCAAACAAATTGGCGATTCGAAAAGCCAGGCCTAGAGATGGTGTATACTTCCCCGCCTCCAGGGCTACAATGGTTTGACGTGTACAGCCAACCGCATCCGCCAATTCCTGTTGTGTCATCTCATCTTTCAGAAATCTATGTTTGCGGATTTCATTGAGGATTATGTCAGTTCCCATAACGATCCATCCACCAGTACCCATACACGATTCCAATTGATCTACTCAGGAAGAGCATAAGGAAATTTGACCAGAACATCAGGTAGGGTATATCAATAGGAATGGCTCCTGCAGTCCAATAATATTCTGTTAGACCAACGGTCCAGATAACACTGAGCAATAAAATACCTACCAACTGGAAGGTTCCAGCCCTGGTCAGAACCAGCTCATCTCTTTCGTCAAACAATTCTGACCATTTTCCTTTTTTGGATGTGGGTAACATCAAAAAAAGATTGATCAGAAGCATGACACATAACACCCCTGTGGAACTGATTCGAAAGGTATCATCCTTAAAAAAGTCTGTCACTGCATGACCATCAAACATCCAGAATAGAATAATGAGCCCAATGAACATGGACAATATGTTCCATAATGCTCGCTGCTGGATTGCCGCCATTGGAATTTTCTGCTGTTCCCCATTTTCAGTCAATGCTCGTTTGCGATCGCGCAGACTCCTGAGAGTTTTAACCCCCAGGTATGCGCCAAAAGCACTCACCAAAAAAGCGATCGAAACTGTAATTATTAACCAGGTATTCATGTTATCTCCCCTTTACTTGTAATGTTATTCATACATAGTATCATATATTTCATTCATGATGTAATATATTTCATACATTACTATATCCAAGAGAATTTGATCAATGATCCCTTTGCAATCTTCAAACTATTTTCTAGGGTTTTTCCAGTAGACTTCCTGGTTACCTGCTTGATGGTTTTCATATCGAGCCATCACAAAGAGTAAATCTGAAAGTCGATTTATATATTTTACTATTTCCGGTGCTACCGCCTCAGCCTGATCAAGAGCAATAATACTGCGTTCCGCTCGTCGACAAACAGTTCTCGCAAGATGCAAATTAGCAGCAACCGGTGCCCCCCCCGGTAGAATAAATTCCTCAAGAGCTGGTAATGTTTCATTCAGTTCATCGATGTGGGTTTCCATATCATCTATGCGTTGACTTGAAATAAGACCTGTTATCATACCTGCAGAGGCTAGTTCTCCCCCGATATCGAAGAGAACATGCTGGATGGGAGTAAGGATTTCCCCAATGGCTTTGTGAGGATCCTGGGCTAATACAGTCCCCAGCAGACTGTTCAATTCATCAATGTCACCATAAGCGGATACGCGTTGCGAATTTTTGGAAACTTTGTCACCATTGGCCAACCGGGTTTTACCCCTGTCACCCGTTCGGGTATAAATCTTTGTAAGTCTCATTTATGTGACCTCTCTCTTATCATGCTATCCATTCAGGTGATTTCGACTGACGATTTCCAAAACGACTACTGCTGACCACAAAATAGTAAATACAACTGTGGACCAAATGGACAAAGATGGTCTCAATATCCGGTAATCTCGGTCCACGCTTTCAGAAATCAATAGGATTAGGTTGACTGCCCATACAGATCCTACCACGACTATCGCGACGAGGAATAATTGGCTAAGAAAGGGCTGTGATCCGATATAAACCAATGGATATAAAGCAAAGAAGATCGATACAATGATCACACTTGAACTGAATCGAGGTCGTTCATGGATCAAGCCCCTGAGTCGTGCTCTATCTAATCCAGGTTCTTCACCTGATTCAATCATGACAAACAAACCTGTCAGGGAGACAAACAAGAGGATTCTCAACAGGCTTATTAGTTCAGCGGATGGTATAAACATGTTCTCTATACCCATGCTCAGCAACAGAATTTCTTGTGAAATGAATAGGTACAAAAAGCGTTTCGTAATACTCTTGCTCCTGAACGCTATACCAAGTCCAAGCGCAACGACACTACCAGAGATCACATATTGTGTCACAGATGTGGTGTTACCATTAAAAACATTTGGAGTATCTCCAGGGATTCCAGAGAAGGTAAAATGAGCAAACCAGGTGAATAAGATTCCATAAAGTGCCACAATGGGTGCAGGTATTCCCTGCTTTCTCCAGCGTTTTTCCATATGGAGTAATAACAAAATCAAAAAAAGCATGTCAGGTAAAAGTTTTACCTGAGAATCCCAGAGACTCAGCACACTTGCCAGAAACCAGATCCACAGCAAGTTTTTCTCCCCGGAAATAAACCTGTGTGATTTTCCTGATAGAACTCTTTCTAACTCTATGAGGAGTAATCCTACACCTCCCATACTAAGAAAACGGATAAAGCTGGACTGATGGAATACAGGGTGCATCAAAGGGGTCATCACCACGGCTGCCAATCCCAGAATTACAGAATACAGATGCCCTGAATTTTTTGGGGTTCCTGAATAGTAGGCGCTTAGATGGAGAGCGACCAGCATCATACCCAGACTAAATATGATGCCCGGTGCTACGGCTGGGAGTTTTAGCAGTGGAATCACACCTGCCACTAGGATAATGATTGAGGCAAATGCGAGTTGATGCTGGCGGCTTGCTGAAATTTGTCGTCCCAGCCATTGAAGTAGTATTGCTGAGATCAACAAGTACCCTGCAACACCTCCGTTGATAAGATCAATTTGCCCCATCTGGAAAATTCAGATCTAGATCAAAGATCAAAGGGATCGTCGATCAACTCCATATATACATTGTTGGTATCATCATGAAATGAGAGTTTCACATAGTGACGTTGAGTCTCATCAAAAATATCAGCACCCTTTTCAGTCCCGAACAAAATGATGTGACCTTTGTAATGACCATATTCCTTTTTGAGTTCCTTGTGGTGGGAGAATACAAGATTCGTATAACTCTCTCCCTCTCGGATTTGTATTTCACTTTTTGGACCGACGAAATCAGTCAATAGGTCAGGTCTGGAGACCAGGGACATATCCTTACCTATCCAGACACTGAGCAGTTCCAGATGGAAAGGCAGGAATATTGAGTTTTTTATAAGGAAGCCAGTCTCTTTCGCTTCAATAGCCTGACGTATGGTTTTACTCATGATTGTTCTCCTGTACTTAGCTTTTACAGATTAAAAAAGACCCACCAGACAACAAAGAAAATAGGCAAGAGGATAGGAATGGAGTATTTGAAAATGTATCCTAGAAAACTGGGTACATCCACACCGGCTTGCTCGGCAATATTTTTCACCATAAAGTTTGGTGCATTACCAATATAGGTCATGGCACCAAAGAATACGGCTGCCACTGATATTGCCATGAGATAAATGACAGAATTGGAATCTCCCGGTATTGGCGATGCTACCCCCTGGGAGAATTCCTGAACATCGCTGATAGTACCGATATCCAGACCAAATTTACCCAAAGACCCTGCAAGGAAGTTTAAATAGGTCGGTGCATTGTCAAGCACGCCGGAAAGTGAACCCGTCAACCAGTAGAATCGACTGACGATGAATTCTGCAGCATTCTCCTTGGCATAGGCACCTATGAGTTGAAGTGCAGGAATCATAGTTGCAAATATTCCAACAAATAGATAGGCAACTTCTTTGATGGGTTCAAAGTTGAACTCATTACCCTTCAGGGCATCCTTATCGCCATTCTTATAGGCCAGAAAAGCAACGGTGAACATGATGATTTCTCTAATACCAAACGGGACATGAAACATCTTTTGCAGACTAGGAAATCCTTTTATGACGGCAGGATCCATAAATACTGAGATGATGACAACACCGAGATAGATAAAGTTCTTCGTGCCAATGATTTCAAGAGATTTCCCTTCTGAGCTCACTGTCTTACCACTGGGTATTCTCATATCAAAAGCTACAAAAACTGCGATGACAGCCAGAACTGTTACCAGCCAGATATGCCAGACATTTCCAATGACCCAGAAGAAGGGTACACCTTTTAGGAAACCTAGAAATAACGGTGGATCTCCAATGGGTGTTAATCCCCCACCGATGTTGCTGACTATGAAAATAAAGAAGATCACGTGAAAAGGTTTTAAACGACCTTCATTCAATCTCATAAAGGGTCGAATGAGCAACATGGATGCACCTGTGGTGCCAATAAAATTAGATAGCACTGCTCCACCCAGCAAGATTGCAGCATTCACCCAGGGTTTTCCTGTCGAGTGAAATTTGATAAGTATACCGCCGGAAGCCACAAAGAGAGCCGTCAAAAGAGCGATAAATGAGATGTACTCTTCCAGCGTATGAAGCAGACTCGTAACACCATGATCCATAAGAAATCCATAGTAGACGGCAACGATACTACCGAGAGCCATGGCAATCTTGGGGTAATGATGTTCCCAAAGATGGGGATAAAAAAGTGGACCCGTTGCTATCATGATCAGCAGAATGGCAAAAGGTGCAACTAACCACATGGGTGGCAGGGCAGAATGGTGATCGCCGCTCGCTTCAGCGTGCATCCCCGTTTCATGTCCTGCTGCTTGTGCTTCAGTTGCATGTTCTGCCCCGTGGGTATCCTCTGCAAGGACTGGACTCACGAGCAACAGTGCCAGTAGAATTAATTTTACAAATACCAACATCCTCATTATTCGATTTCCTTTATTTCAAATCTATTCAACTTTATGTATTCGTATATCGACTCAGATTCACTATCCTTGAAAAGGTCATCCATACCTTCCCAGAATGAGTCGAGCCGTATGCAGAATTTCTTCTCATACAAGTATGCCTGAATGAGCATATCCAACTTGTCAATGCGTTTAACCAGGCGTGCTTCAATGGATTTATTTTCCTCGAACTCTTCCCAGAGTTCTTTAAAATATGCACCTTCTCGAACACCCGAAATAATACGCTGAAAAGCTTCTGCCTCAGCTCTGTATTTATCATCTTCACTCACATCATCTTGCGGTGTCAGATCACCGACGATTGATTCTGCGATATCATGGATGAGTGCCATGTTCAATGCGCGCTCTACACTCACATCTCGCTCACGTAATGTCGGTGCTAGAAAGAGAATGAGAATCGACATCCCATAGCTATGACCGGCAATGGATTCTACTTCCAACGCTGCAATTCCAGATTGGATCCACCCTGAGCGAGGGATTGATTTCAGATGATAAATATTTTCCAGACTTGCAATCAGAGCGGGGGCGGAAAATTCAGTACCTGGTGCATTCATAAGCGACAAAGATAAAATAAAGGGGAGTGATTGCTAAGGCGATTTACCCCATTCTTGAATTGCCATGGTGCTGAAAACCCGGGGAGGACCAGTATTTTTGTTTGCACAGGCATAAAGTTTACCAATTATTCTTAACTTACTATGACACAGGCTATTACAGAATCGATATCAAGCTAAACAAATAGAGTTATCCACATGTTTCACACCTAAAGTAGGTGTTGAGGTGATGCGTAAAAAGACTTGAGGGTGTATTAGATACAGTCGCCGCTACGGCATCTCAAATTTAACTTCAGGATGGCGTACTATTAGAACGGGACAGTGTGCTTTCCGAACAACTTTTTCAGCGGTCGATCCATAAATGGCATGGCTGAAGCCACTCAAGCCATGGGTTGCCATGACTATCATATCCATCTCATGCCCCTTTGCAAATGCAACAATTTCACGCCATGGCTTTCCATGGAGATTCATAGTTTCAGTTTCTATATCAGCAGGAATCTGCTCCTTGGTTATTTTTGCCAGAGATTCATCGACATAACCACTGAGCTGCTTTTCTATATCCGGATAACTGTAGGTTCCCCAAGCAAAATCAACAGGTGCGATGATGGGTTCAACCACATGCAGAATGTGTAATTTGGATTGATATTTTTGTGCCAGATCTATGGCAAAAGGTAAGGCATATTTTGCCGACTCTGAAAAATCTGTAGGCACTAAGATGTTCGTGTAATCCATGCTATAACCTCCTGTTGTTGGTGGAGGAAATTATGATGCGAACTCCCTCCCCAGATCCAGACCTTTCTGAAAAGCTTTCAGATTGATCTCTAAGAGATGACGTTTCTTAAAGATAAGCGGTAGAACCCTCTGAACCACTAATGGATCGAGAAAATTTGAAAATCCAGCCAACACACCTAGAATGACAACATTGGAAATTCTCGTGTTGCCTAATTCCTTTGCAATCTCAGTTGCTGGAATTGGAACGCGCACAATATCTGTTCGTTTGGGGTCAATGTCGATGAGTGAGTTATCCCATAAAATAGCACCTCCCTCTACCACATCCTCCTCAAACTTTTCAAGGGATGGGCGATTCATGGCGATAAGAATGGACGGGTGGGTCACAAGGGGTGATCCAATGCTTGAGCGGGACAGTTTGACATGACAGTTTGCTGTCCCCCCTCTCATCTCAGGTCCATATGAAGGAATCCAACTCACTTCCAGGTTTTCACGCATGCCGATTTCACTGAGCCAGACACCTAGAGAGAGAACACCCTGACCTCCAAATCCGGCAATCTTAATTTCCTCATCAATTTGCTCGGAAATTTTTAGCTCTGAGTCATCAACTTTAATCTTATCTGCTTCCAGCCCTATGAGCTTGGGGATTCTTTCAGGTGTCGCCAGATTGAGGTCTAAGTCAAGGGGTTCAACCTGGAGAGCAATATCCTTATAGACACCCAGTGGGAAATTCTTCACCAGTGTGGATTTGATCCACTCTTCAGATTGAGGGGCAGTCATTTTCCAACCTGTTGGACAAGTAGAAAGCACTTCAACAAAGGAAAAACCCTTCTTCTTAATCTGATTCATGATCCCTTTTCTCACCGCTTTCCTGGCGGCTGCAATGGAGCGGGTATCTGCCATCATGACCCGTTCTACATAAACTGGGGATTCAAGACTTGAGATGATTTCAGCCATACGAATGGGATAGCCCTCATTCTGCAGGGTACGGCCATAAGGAGTCGTAGTCGTTTTCTGTCCGATCAGAGTGGTGGGAGCCATTTGGCCACCTGTCATCCCATAAATCGCATTGTTCACAAAGAAAACTGTCATGGCTTCGCCGCGATTAGCAGCATGCAGGATTTCATTCCCACCGATAGCTGCCAGATCACCATCCCCCTGATAGGAAATGACAATGGACTCTGGTAATGCTCTTTTGACACCAGTTGCAACGGCAGGTGCTCTACCATGGGCCGATTGGATATTTCCAGCGTTAAAATAGTAGTATGCAAAAACACTACAGCCAACGGGGCTGACAAATACGCAGTTTTCCGCTGCGCCAAAATCAGACAACGCCTCAGCAATGAGTTTGTGAAGAATTCCATGGCCACAACCTGGACAATAGTGCGTTTGCTCCTTATTGTTTCCAGGGCGTCGCTCATAGGAATCATAGAAACCGTCAGATTTACCTAATATTTTGAGTTTGGTGCTCATAGTACCCTCATCATGCGTTTGATCTCGTGAACCAATTCTTTTATTGAGGGGACATTTCCCCCCATTCTTCCGTAAAACTCAACTGGCTTGGCACCATTGACTGCCAGTCTTACATCATCCACCATTTGACCATTGCTAAGCTCAATCACACTAAAGGCTTTCACGTGGTCCATGGCAGCAATCTCAGCGATTCTTTTACCGGGAAATGGCATCAGGGTGATGGGACGCAACATTCCAACCTTCACACCCTCTACCCTGAGTTGATCAATTGCAGTGTGGATCATTCTGGAGACGATGCCATAACCAACAACGATAAAGTCAGCATCATCTAATCGATATTCTTCAAATCGCGTCTCATTATTTTCAATAATTTCATATTTTCGCTGTAATTTCTGGTTGTGACGTTCCAGATCATCTGGGTCTAACTCAATGGAACTAATGAGATTTGTTCGATCTGTTGCCACCCCTCGTACCGCCCATTTCTTTTCCGCAAATTCAGTCACAGGATCAGGAAAATCAACAGGCTCCATCATTTGTCCGATAAACCCATCTGCCAAAACCACGGCTGGGTTACGATATTTATCAGCAAGATCAAACGCTAACATGGTGAGGTCACACATCTCTTGTGCCGAGTTTGGTGCGACGACTATATTTTTATAATTACCATGTCCCCCCCCCTTGACAACCTGATGATAATCACTTTGTTCTGGAGCAATATTACCCAAACCGGGACCACCACGCATGATATCCACGACGACACAGGGCAACTCAGCTCCAGCCAGATACGACATCCCTTCCTGCTTTAAGCTAAACCCGGGACTGGAACTCGCAGTCATTGACCGAATACCTGTCCCAGCTGCACCATAAACCATATTTATTGCTGCGATTTCACTCTCAGCCTGCAAAAATGTACCGCCTACCAACGGCATGTACTGAGCAGCAGCATGGGCAATCTCACTCGCCGGTGTAATTGGATACCCATAATATGCGCGACAGCCGGCTAGAATAGCTCCCTTGACAATCGCCTCATTCCCTTTTACAAATTGCTTAGCCATGCATTACTCCGCGAAACTCAGGTTTCTAAAATTGCTTAAGATGACTTCCTGCCCACACGCTTCACACTGGGCAAGCCCCTTGACAGAATCAGTAACAGTCAAGCTGCTAGGTTCGTTTTTGCTCTGACAGATATATGATTCCTTAGCTTCAGCCCAGTTTTTGTAGACAGTTATGGCGCCAGGCTCCGGACAAGCATAGTAGCAAACACCACAACCTGTACATCCTTCACCGTCATATTCAGCTGGACTATATCCATGGGTATTAAAACTATCTGCCAGATGCAGAACATCCACTGGACATGCAACGACACAAAGTTTGCATCCCTTGCATTCCTCCACGTTGACTGCAACCAGTCCTCGGGCATTCGCCATATTCAGAACCTCCTCAGATTCACATCATATTCACTTGTAATCAATGTAATAATTTGCTTTCAAATAGTTGTTTTTGCAGATCTTCCCGGAAATCAGGATGAGCAATTTCAATGAGGGACTTTGCCCGCTGACGCAAGGTTTTGCCATGGAGATGGGCAATGCCAAACTCCGTCACGATATAATGGACATCGCCCCTGCTGGTGGTGACCGCAGCCCCTGGCTTCAGGTCGAGTACAATTCTAGATTGCGTCCCCTTTTTAGCTGTTGAAGGCATTGCAATAATGGGTTTCCCTCCATTGCTTCTGGAAGCCCCGCGCATGAAATCCACCTGACCTCCAATCCCAGAGAAATTTGTACGACCCATTGAGTCAGAACATACTTGTCCAGTAAGGTCAATTTCGATGGATGAGTTGATGGCGACCATTTTATCGTTTTTGGCTATGATGTATGGATCATTTACATAATCAGTGGGATGAAATTCCATAAAAGGATTCTCGTGGATAAAGTCATAGACATGTTGCGAGCCCATGACAATACTTGAAACTACTTTTCCGGGATGCAAAGTCTTCTCTTCACCATTTATCACTCCAGCTTCAACCAGAGCAACAACACCATCACTAAACATCTCCGTGTGGATACCCAGATTTCTTTTATCCTTCAAATAATGCAGGGTGGCATCTGGGATTGCGCCAATGCCCATTTGCAGGGTTGAGCCATCTTCAATCAGGCTGGCTATATATTTCCCAATCTGCATGTGGCGTTCTGATAGCTCGACTTTGGGTGCTTGGAATAGAGGCTCATCCGCCTCAACGATAAAATCCAGTTTTGAGGCATGGATGAAATTATCGCCATGGACCCGGGGCATCTGCCGGTTTACCATCGCTACAATTGTTTTAGCAACTTTACAGGCAGCAATGGTTGTATCTGTGCTCACTCCAAAGCTACAAAATCCATGTGAATCCGGTGGGCTCACATGAATAATAGCCACATCTACAGGAATGTTTCCATTCTTAAACAACCCGGGAATTTCTGATAAAAAGATGGGGGTCCAATCCGCTCTACCCGCATTCACAGCTTCACGAACATTGGTGCCAGTAAAAAGGGAGTTGAGTCGGACATGACCTTCCATTTCCGGTGTTACATATCCCGCATCCCCCAGACTCAAAATATGACTGATGGTCACATCTTCCAGCTCGAGAGCCCGTTTGCTAAAGGCATCGACAAAAATTTGCGGTGTTGCGGCACCAGCATGTAAATAAACAGAATCCCGAGATTTTATGAGGTGCATAGCCTCTTCAGGTGTTCCTATGCGTTCTCTATATTGGTCAGTCCAGGTCATTATATTTTTATTCCGAATCTACGGTTTAGTACAGGCTGCATATTCCGACCTTCAAGTGTATAGAGACCTTTTTTGAGGACATAAGAATCCTTAAGGACTTTCCCCACTCCTAACTCGGCTATTTGGTTCAAATATTTGGATAGCACATTGCTCAGGGCGATTGATGTGGTACGATTTATACCAGAAGTGATGTTAGGAACACAATAATGGATAACGCCTTCTTCAACATATACTGGATCTGAAAGGAGGGTTGGTCGGGAAGTCTCACTTGCCCCACCTTCATCTACAGAGTAATCAATGAGCACTGCTAGATGCTTCATATTTTTAACCATCTCCCGGGTAATGACATGAGGAGTCACCGCGCCCCTTTCCAGGATGGCTGCCACGACAACATCTGCAAAGGATAAGGTCTTTTCCACGGCTGTCTGATTGGCATAGATGGTTGTGACCTGATCACCCAGGTAGTTTTTGATTTTTCTCAGTTGCTCAATGTTTTTATCCAGCACATGAACCTGAGCACCTAAGCCTGCAAATGCCTTTGCAGCGCTATGGCCAACCATTCCTGCGCCAAGAATTACCACCGAGGCTGGAGCCACACCAGGTACGCTGCCCAGCAACACACCTCTACCCATAGGATCACGACCCAGGTAATTACCTGCAATCACGGGGGCCATTTGCCCAGCCAGTTCGCTCATAATGTTAAGGATGGGACGAGACCCGTCCTCCTCTTCCATGAGCTCCATCCCAATAAGTGTAATTTTCTTGTCGGTAAGACCTTTGAACACCTCAGGCGAACTCACGGTAAGATGTTGAAAGGAAAAGACCGTCTGACCCTCAAGCATGAAACCCAATGACTCTTCATCTATAGGTAATATCTTGAGTAACACATCTGAGCGGCCATAGATTTCTTCATGGCTGAAAACAATCTGGGCACCTTTGTTAAGATAATCCTGATCGGTGAACCCACTGGCGTCACCTGCCCCAGACTCGACGAAAACCGTGTGCCCTCTTTTACTGAGTGACTTCGCTCCGTTAGGTGTTAAACAGACTCGTTTTTCGTTTAATCGGCTTTCATGCAGAATTCCAAAATTCATTGCAGGCTCCCAATTTTTCCCCTCTTGACCACTTTCTCATTATTAGAGACAAACAGTGTGCCAAGAACAGATAGTTTATAATATGTGCAAAACCAATACTTCTGGACTATGCTGGTGCTTAATTCAGAAATGTTCATTAAGTTGTATTATCAAGATTGAGAAATCTTACGTCTTGATAAATAAAACAAAAATGTCAAGCTTCCAACCCTACAGTTACCTCAAATCCTCTTTTCAGAGTAAATGGGCATTTTTAATATGAATATCTCACTTATTTTAAAACATGTTTAAACAAGTACTCACTCTCAAACAAAGACCCGGGTTCAGGGATATGATGCAGCATCGTGTGCACGAGATCCTTTTGATTTCGAGTCTCTACGATGCCTTTAAAATTGAAGAAGATGGTCGACTTGGCGAGATGATATTTACAGAATATCAGGACATGAATCTCAGTAGTGCACCTCGCATAACCAGGGTCTCCACAGGTGACCATGCCTTACGAAAATTGAGAGCCCGTCACTATGACCTGGTGATTACTATGACGCGAATCTCAGATATGAACCCCTTTGAACTCGGTCGAAAAGTAAAAAAGAAGTATGCTTCGATTCCAGTCATCATGCTGGCTTCAAACCGCCGTGAATATACCTGGGCTACCCAGAGAGTGGATGATACAGAAGGGATTGACAAAGTTTTTATCTGGCATGGTGATTCGAATATCTTCACTACCATTGTCAAGTATATTGAAGATAGAATGAATGCTCCCCGAGACATTCTTAAAGGAGGCGCTCGAGCAATTATTGTAGTTGAGGACTCCCCGAAATACTATTCAATCTTTTTACCCATGCTGTATAGCGTCATCATCAATACCACACAAAAATTGATGAAAAATGAATACACTGATGAATTGCGCCTTTTCAGGATGCGGTCTCGACCGAAGATTCTCCTCGCCTCGACCTTTGAGGAAGCAGTAGAGCTTTACAGGCAATACAAGAACAACCTTCTCGCCGTTATTTCAGATGTGCGCTACCCCAGAAACGGGAAGCTGGACCCTAAAGCCGGTGCCAGATTTATTCGCATTGTTCAGAAGAAGAACGCCAGTATGCCCATTATCATGCAATCCATGGAGGGTGAGAACGAAGCGACTGCCATGGAATTGGGTGCCTATTTCATAGCAAAATACTCACCTCATCTGCTACAGAGCCTACAGGATTTTGTCATTCGCCATTGTGGGTTTGGGGATTTGGTTTTTAGTACAAGAGATGGAAAAACCATCACCAAAATACGTCATCTTAATGCCCTGACCGCCGCACTCTCTTCAGTGCCCATGCAAAGTATTGAATACCATGCACGTCGAGATCATTTTTCAAACTGGCTGGCAGTACGCGGTCACTTTGACCTGGCTGATTTTCTAAAGCCTATCAATATTGAAGCTTTTGAGAATCCTGAGGAGTTTCGTCAGGTATTGTTGGATGCCATTGAAAGCCACCGTGAGCTACAACAATTCGATAATATTGGATATTACAATGTTGATACCTATGACCCTGCTATAAAAGCGGTTCGAATCGGCGGGGGGTCCATTGGTGGTAAAGCCAGGGGTTTAGCCTTCCTTACAGCCCACATGCGTCGTTTTGATTTCAGCCAGAAGTATGATGATATTCAGATCGACGTTCCTCAGTTTGCTGTTATTGCAACCGATATTTATGACCGCTTTTTAGAACTCAACAAATTACGGATGAAGGCCCTGTCAGCATCCAGCAATGCGGAAGTTGATGAGCTGTTCCGTAAGGCAGTATTCCCTGGAAAGTTCACGGATCAATTGCATTCCTATTTGGGTCACCATGCCTCTCCTCTGGCGGTACGTTCGTCCAGTTTGCTGGAGGATTCACTTTTTCAACCCTTTGCAGGAATCTATAGCACGTACATGCTCCCTAACTCAGCTCCTGCTCTGGATACACGGGTTTTTCAGCTACTCGAAGCGCTGAAACTTGTGTATGCTTCAGGTTTCCATAAAGAAGCTATCGCTTATATGAAGTCAACGGGGAATCGCCCTGAGGATGAGAAGATGGCTGTGGTCATTCAACATCTCACAGGCAGAAAACACGAGGAGTGTTTTTATCCCAGTTTCTCAGGCGTTTTACAAACCCTAAATTATTATCCCCAGGGTGCGATGAAACGGGAAGACGGCATGGCTACGATGGCTCTCGGCTTGGGACGCACCGTAGTGAATGGAGAGAAAGCACTCAAATTCAGCCCCAAGAAACCCAATGTCCTCCCTCAATTTTTTGATGAGCAGTCGATTCTTAAAAATAGCCAGAACTATTTTTATGCCTTGGAGATGTCCAATCATGACTCCCCACTGGAGAGCGGTGAAGGGTCAAACCTGGTACAGTTGGATTTAAAAGTAGCTGAAACACATGGTAGCCTGGATCAGATTGCCAGTGTATACTCATTCCAGGATGGACGGTTCAGGGACACGCTTTTTGAACAGGGACCCCGGGTGATCACTTTTGCCAATATCCTGAAGTGGAAGTCCCTCCCCCTGGCAAACCTCCTGGAGGATTTAATGGAATTCGGCAAACTGGGTATGGGTTGTGAGGTTGAAATGGAATTCGCAGCTAACCTCCCTGAGAAATCAGGAGAACCAGCTGAATTATCTATTCTACAAATTCGTCCCATGGTCACGTTTGAGCGCCCCCATGTCGTGGAGATAGAAAAAGTCGATCAAGATGATGAACTCTTCCACAGCGATATTTGTCTTGGGAATGGTGATAACATAGAAATCTTTGATTTGATTTATATTGATATCGACAAGTTTGAAATATTGAATAGCAGACAAATTGCCGAAGAAATTCGTGAAATGAATAGAAAGTTCAGCCCTGAAAAACCCTATCTCCTGGTGGGACCAGGACGGTGGGGCACGGCAGACCCCCTCCTGGGAATTCCCGTAAGCTGGAATTACATATCCAATGCTCGGTCTATTGTTGAAGTTGGCTTACCTGACCTCTATGTGGACCCCTCTTTCGGTAGCCATTTCTTTCAGAACATTACTTCTCTGGGTATCAGTTATTTTACCATCCCTCCCCGGTTACTGGACGAAAAGATGAACCGTCCCTGGTTCAAGTCCCAGGCGCCCATCGCTGAGACCAAATATCTCAAGCATTTCCACTTCGAGGAGCCCTTTATCATTCAGGTAGATGGTGTCAAGGGTGAAGGTCATATCTGGCGCCCAGGTTGTATTACATTAAAAACCACAGGTGCTTGAGTATCCCTTTGTGTATCTGGTGTTGGCAAAATTTCTGACCCGAGTCACGTGTTTCGGGTCTTTTTTGTTTTTCCGTGGGCAGGAACAGTTACTTTTAAGGTCATCGTCATATTCAACAAAACGGTGGATTCTTTAGTTGAAATCCAGTCGTTCAAGTTTAGTATTGGCGTAGCTATGCGGATACGATATCACTGGATAAAGGCATAGTATTGAAATAGTTAGCTCAAACCGACTTATGAGGTCCCTTCGTGGCAGATACAATTCATAATTTTCATATTCCGGTCATGGGTACCGGTCACTCAATCGATACTCCAATTCGACTGGCACACCTTGGAATTACATCTGTAATTTCCATCATAGATGACATTCTTCTTGAAAGACTGAGAAAATATTATACAGCACAATATAATCTTCCCTTCGAACGCATTCCTGTAAAGGAGGAAGATGGAAGAGCCAAGCGCATCACTGCATACTTGGATATGGTTCACGACATTGTTGAGATGAAAATGGACCGGGTACGCTCCCTTCCCTTCTTTGAGAAGAATGAGAAGACCCGCTATTTTGAGCTTCTTCCTGATACCAGTTCATTGAAAAAAGCTTATCAGGATCTCATGGCTACCAAACCAGGTGAATTACGTGAAAAGTTTGCCCATGAACTTTCTCAGCGCATGCGTCCAGGTGGTATCGATGTAAATATCATGGTCAAAGTTGATCGGATAGACATGGATAAACATGGCAAGCCCCTGGGTGAAGGTTTCTCAGATGCAAAAGCTGCCCTCCGTGGTTTTGCCAAGAGTAAGCTGGAATCAGCCATGGTCTTCTCAGCTGGTATTAACCAGAGTCTCTATGGATATATGACCAAATATCAAGATTTCTACCGAAATCATGAAGGCGAGATTAAGAAAAAAATTATACTCAAAGTCAGCGATTTTCGATCAGCCATGATTCAGGGTCGCTACATGGCCAAAAAAGGTCTGGAAATTTCTGAGTTTCGCATTGAATCCGGACTCAACTGTGGTGGTCATGCATTTGCATCTCCGGGTCACCTCCTTCCCATACTCCTCCAGGATTTTAAAGATAAGCGTAAAGAATTAGGAACTCAGTTTCAGCCGATCATCAAGCGTTTTTACGATAAGATGGGCTTGAATTATCCAGAGAATCTTGAACATCATCCTGAAATAACGGTTCAGGGTGGTATTGGGAACCATGGTGAAGTTCAGCGCCTAGAAAAAGATTTTGGAATGGATCGTACCGGATGGGCAAGTCCTTTTCTGCTGGTCCCTGAAGCAACCCCGATTGATTCCCCTACACGTATGCAGCTGATGAACTCGACTGATGACACCCTGTATTTAAGTGGTGCTTCACCCTTGGGTGTCCCTTTTAACAATCTTAAGGACTCAGGATCGGAAAGATGGTCAAAGGAAAGATACCTGAAGGGCAAACCTGGTTCACCATGCCCCAAAGGTTTTCTCGTCTCTAATACAGAATTTACTGAGAAACCCATTTGTACAGCATCAACCGAATACATGACCCAAAAATTGGCTCAGATTGAATCGGAATATGCACCGGGTGAAGAAAAAGACGAAGCAGTGAACAAAGTTCTAGCCAAGGCTTGCCTTTGTGAGCACTTAGGCAGTGGTGCTTTAATTAGTCTTGGGATTGCGCCGGCAAAACGTTCACCTCAGGCAATCTGTCCCGGTCCTAATCTATCGTGGTTTAACAGGAATTATTCACTTGAGGAAATGGTTGATCAAATATATGGACGGGGTAAAGAATTACTATCACCCGACCGTCCGCATATGTTTGCCAAGGAAATCCAGCTCTATGTTGATCATTTCCGCTCCTTGATCCACGATGCTATTGATACACCCAAGACCTATCCTTCCCTACACGCTTTTTATGACAATATGACCAAGGGATTTGAGTATTGTAAATCAATAGCCAAGAGTGTTTCCTATCCTGGTGAGAATCTTCCCTCATTGAGTGAAGCTATTGAAAAACAGGGCACCAGACTTGAGGAAATTTATCAGAACTTCAAGGCACGGATTAATTCCGAGGTAACAGCTTAGTTTTATACTCACAGCTTTAGTTCTACAGGTATAAAAAAAGCACAGAATCTCTTCTGTGCTTTTTTTATGAATCTATTTCGTTCGTGCAGTCTTAAACAACACCCTGATCCATCATTGAATCGGCGACTTTCAAGAAACCAGCAATGTTGGCTCCGGCAACATAGTCACCTTCAAAGCCATAACGAGCTCCAGTTTCAAGTGCGTTGGTGTGAATGTCTTTCATGATATTGTGAAGGCGTTCATCAACTTCCTCACGTGTCCATGATAAACGTAGACTATTCTGTGACATTTCCAGACCGGAGACGGCAACACCACCAGCATTGGCAGCTTTTCCAGGACCATAAAGAATCTTGGCAGCTTGATAAACTTCGATAGCTTCGGGAATTGAAGGCATATTTGCACCTTCGGATACAACATAACAGCCATTTTTAATCAAGGCTTCTGCTTCTTCTTTATTGACTTCATTCTGAGTGGCACAAGGCAGAGCGACATCACATTTAACATGCCATGGTCGTTTGCCTTCATAGTATTCACCACCGAATTCATCGGTATACTCTTTGATTCTTCCACGACGGTTATTCTTGAGATCCATCACCCAGGCTAGCTTTTCACGATCAATACCTGCAGGATCATAAATAGTACCGGCTGAATCAGAGAGGGTCACAACCTTACCACCAAAGTCCAGAACTTTCTCAGTTGCATACTGTGCGACATTTCCACTACCAGAAACCGTAACCACCTTACCTTCAAGGCTTTCACCACGTGTTCCCAGCATTTCCTGTGCAAAATAGACAGTTCCATAACCAGTAGCCTCAGGGCGAATCAGACTTCCACCCCAATTGAGTGCTTTTCCGGTTAGCACACCTTCAAAGGCATTACGAAGTTTTTTATATTGACCAAAGAGGAAACCGATTTCACGACCACCCACACCAATGTCTCCAGCAGGAACATCTGTGTTGGGACCAATGTGACGGAATAATTCAGACATGAAGGATTGAGTAAAACGCATAACTTCAGTATCGGATTTACCTTTAGGATCGAAATCAGACCCACCTTTACCACCACCCATTGGGAGTGTGGTCAAGGCGTTTTTAAAGACTTGCTCAAAACCCAAGAACTTCAGGATTCCCAGATTAACACTTGGGTGAAACCGTAAGCCACCCTTGTAAGGTCCAATCGCGCTATTAAACTCTACTCGGAAACCACGGTTAACCTGTACTGTACCTGAGTCATCTACCCAGGGTACACGGAACATGATGACCCGTTCCGGTTCAACAATGCGTTCTAAAATTTTTGCTTCCCGATAATGGGGATGACGTTCAATTACCGGCATCAATGAAGTTACAACTTCTTCGACGGCCTGGATAAATTCTGGCTGTGCCGGGTTCTTCGCTTGTACACCGGCCATGAATTCTGCAACATGATTAGACATGCATACCTCCTAAAAGTTGGATTTCAGTTCTTAAACTGCTCTCCTTATGTCGCATGTCAATAAATGCGAACGAGACGCCAGTTACTGAATAATCCGATGTTTGTGCCATTTTTTTCATTGCTCTGTTAGTGAGACAAATCTTGTGCCATATATGTGTCATATTTTGAAAATCGACAGCATTGGAATTATAATCTTTTCCCGACCAAAACCATCACAATTAATTCATTTTCAGGGCACAATTCGGTCAGACCCCGTCACAATTTAATTATTGCCTTCTTCAGCAAATGACCCTGAGCAATTAATTTGGAAGTCAATATCATCCTCCCTATGTTATAAGCTAAAATAGAAGGAAAAACTGGTGAAATATTCACTTCATGACCTGCTGGACAACCTGGATGATGACTCCTTAAGAATGGAATCAGATCTTATTGATTTCTTTGAAAATTTTCAAGCCCCCAGGGCAGAGGAATCAGAATCCTGGTCAAGGGATATTCTCAAGTATGGCACTAGAATTCTCGCGAAAGGGACTCGAGCGAGTCTGATTTACCTTCTCGAACAGGGTTGGAACCCCGCATTCACTTCAATTCTTAAATCATCTTCTATCGAGAACCAATGGTTTGATCTGGAAATGGAGATGATTCGAAAACTTAATTACACGCCCGGCACCCTTTTTCATAGACGTGCAAAACAACTTGGCAGTAAATCACTATTCAAGTTTAAGCGAGGACGTGAATGGCAGACAAGATCCTGGTCAGCCATCCAGAATACAGTTGACCACCTCGCAGCTGGACTCATAGATCTAATGGGTAGCACCGCGCCCAGAATTGCCATCCTCTCAGAGAATCGTCTGGAAGTCGCCAGTACAGATATCGCCTGCCTCAGCTATGGTTTTGTAAATGTCCCCATCCAACCAGCTGCACCGCCAGCTCAGGTAGAATACATCCTTCAACATGCTGAAATTGAGGGGATTTTTATTTCTGACTCTCAGCATCTGCGTACGGTTGAGAGTATCCTCCCCAACCTGCCACAACTCAAGCATATCATCACCTATAATGATGTAGCTTCCACCAACCCAATGGTTATATCCTTCAAAAGACTTATCGAAGATGGTGGTTCGGGTGAGTCTTTACCCTGGTTGGAAGGAATCCGTCTCTCTGTCCAATTAGGTAATACAGCAAGCATTATGTACACCTCTGGTACAACTGGCTATCCCAAAGGAATTGTATTCACTTACGAAAATATTATCTCTAAGAGGTTTGCACGAAGTCTCGCCTTGAATTTGGGCAGTGAGGATCGATTCCTTTGCTTCCTCCCTCTGTTTCACACCTTCGGTCGCTTTCTTGAGATGTGGGGTTCCATTTTCTGGGGCGCTTCCTATACCTTTTCCAGCGGTAAAGGTATTGAATCTCTACTTAGTGATCTAAAGGATATGAAGCCTACTGTTCTAATCAGTATTCCCAAACGATGGCAGGATATATATGATACTATTGGCAAAAAGGTTGACCTTGTCAATGGCGATAGAGAGAGCATCCAACAACAGGTTAGAGCAGTGACGGGTGGGGATCTACGCTGGGGGCTTTCTGCAGCTGGTTATTTACCTCCGGAAGTATTTCGATTTTTCCAGGCTCATGATTTACATCTACATAGTGGCTACGGGATGACTGAGGCAACTGGCGGAATCACCATGACACCCACTGATGGGTATATCGAAAATTCTGTTGGGGTCCCTCTACCAGGAATGGAAATCAAACTGGTTGAAGATGGTGAACTGTGGATTCGAGGAGCTTATGTTTCAAGTTCCTACTGGAATCCTGTTGATCCTGACGTTCGACCTGATGGGTGGTTCACCACAGGTGATATTTTCCAAACCCTGGACAACGGCCAGATTGAAATTATTGATCGTAAAAAAGAGATTTATAAAAATGCCAAGGGGCAAACCATAGCCCCTCAAAAAATAGAGAATATGTTCCGTGAGTTCGAAAGTATACACCAGTTGTTTATAATTGGTGATCATATGCCTTACAATACAGCTCTGGTGCGATTAAACCGCAAACACAAGGACATCAAGGGCTTCCAAAAGGATTCACAAAAGATTCGAGACTATGTTGCGACAGTGATTCAGTCTGTCAACTCATTTCTGGCACCCTTTGAGCGGATTGTTGACTTTCTGCTCATTGATAGGGAATTCAACAAGGATCATGGTGAGCTCACTGAAAAGGGCACCTTTAAAAGAATCACCATTCTTGAAAACTTCAAAGCCGAAGTGGAGTCGTTATATGAAAGACCTTACAAATCCTTTTTTATGACTGACCTGGAGATTCAAATCCCGAATTGGATCTTCCTGCAGCGTGGATGGACCCAGAATGACTTAGTTGTTGAGGGACAAGTCCTCAAGCATCGAAATAATCGATTATCTTTACGCATTGAGCCTGAAAGAGATGAGATTCGCATCGGTTCTCTTTTTTATCAATTTACAGGAAAAGTGCTCCAATTTGATGAATTCATTCGCCAACCAGCCTATTGTCTTGGGAACCAGGAACTTGAGGAGTTTTTAGAGTATTCTAAATTGAGAATCAAACCCGTGAACCAGGCTCCTGATTGGCTTCCTGGTACCTGGGCTGATGTTAAATTTACAGAAGAAGATACTGCAAAATTTGAGAAAGATATTCTTACGGCTCTCGACCACTCTGTGTACTCTCTGGAAGCTCTAAAACCCATTATTAATCTCGTCTATTCACAGACCTTGCATCCTTCCCAGGCTGCTTTTCGCCTTCTGAATCGGATTTATTCTGCCGCCAATGAAAGTGTAAGAAATATTGTGAGATACGCCTTTCTCAGACTCATTCGCTCGGATAACCTGGATCAATCCCAATTTGCAGTCGAACAAGTCGTCGCTTTATTTCCTGCAAGTGATCTGGAGCGAATAGTGAATTACGCACTGGGCAGCAAGGTCTTATTTACAACCCAATCCACCAAACCTGCCTGGTCAAACATAAATGTGCATAAGGTCAACCTGGCAACAGACTATTTGAAGTGGCTTTCTCAGCAGGAATTAGAGGTTGATCATTCCACCGTGCTTTTTCAGAATATTTTGGGTATCCTCTATTCCTGGTCCCTCCAGTATCCTAAATACTATTCACCTATACGGGCCGCCATGATTAGTTCTGTGGTTAATTTACCTACAGAGAGTTTGCTAAGACGGTCAATCCTTGATGTCTACGATTCCATGAATGAGAATTTTTCAAACTCCATGGATAGGATAGATCCTGAAGGGTCCACTATTCATCATGATCAGCTCCAAACCTGGGAAGATGTACTTTCATTTGATAAACCGGTCTCCAGAGAGCATCGAGAAAGGATCTCTGCCGGATTTATTAATACCAATCTGTTAAATGAAACCATGTTCCTTCTTTTTGAAGGACAACAATTGGCTCTTCAAGACATACCTCCACAGGGAATCTGGATTACCCTCCTGGGTAGTGCTCATGGCAAAACCGTCTACCGGGCAACGATACAGAGCAATGAGCGTAGCTATAAGTTTGCCATCAATGTGAATGACGATCTCAACCAGGAAGACCTGAATACAGAATTGTTTTGGTTATTGGCGTGTACCCGCGGAAGCCAATTCAATCAGCTCGTGGAAACCCTGGGCGTATATAAAGAGGAATACAATCTCTGGTCTGAAGAATTCATTTCTGGAATGACTGTTAGAGACTACCTCAAGCAAGCAATCTGGGCAGGATCATCTGATGACATGCCTGCACCAGAACATATTTGGCCCCATTTTGTCTGGACGGGTGTATTCACCTATACCAGCTTCTGGAAACGCACCCATTTTAAACAAATGATAAATGTCCCAAGTCCAGGAAAAATTATGATTCCTATCCACGATTATCATATAGGTGGAAGGCTTGTATCCATATCTGGTATTAAACCGATTTCCAATGCTCTTGATTTCCTGGAAAATCTGGAGACCTCATTCGTTCGGCAGACTGAAGCCGATTTTGAAAATTTTAACTTAAGCGTTGGTACAGAAACTATTTATTATGCCATCAGAGAGGCATTAGGTCAAAAACATGCCCCCTGGTTTTTTGACTCTATCCGGAAAGACAAAAGGGTCAGCCCTGAGAGAAAAAAAGATCTGAAATCCTTTTTGTTTGATGTTGAACAGGAGGGTTACCAGACCAAGTCAGTATATTTCGCCATCAGACGATATCATCGCTGGTTAGGTATCAATGAAGCTGCAACCTTGAATGCAAAAGCCCATTTTCTAAAAGACCTTTATCGTGATTACCACATTCAGGCCAGCGAATCTGAATATCCTGATGCGCGGGTACAGCTATTCATGAAGACAGTCTTTGCAGAGTCTGATGAAGGATTACTGACCTACCTTTCGAGACTCGCTCAAAATTTAAGGGTGCGAGCGTTGGATGGGGGTAATCTGCAAACTGAAGTGAGTCAATACATTGGTGCTCATCCATTAGATGACTATGACTCGTTTTTCCTGAAGCGTCTCGCATTCCCAGAACTCCCCCCTAGCGAAGATATCGAATTGATTGCAACACGTTCAACCGTTATGGATGAAATCGAGATTATGATCTCGCGTCATGACAGCAAAGGTGTGACCTATAGAATTCGTAGTGCCATGCACCCCAAGGAAATCATACAACTACAACAGCTATTTGTGAAAGCACGTATGGATATCAATTTCACACATGAGCATAAGTTTCTTGTCGCCCTGAACAAAAAGGGCAGGGTGATCGGTGGACTGTTTTACCTGGATCAAAGTGATGAGTTGGTGTATATGGACAAAGTTGTGGTCTCAGAAAACCATCGAGGTGGTGGTGTCAGTCGTGGTCTTATAAACGAGTTTGTCAATCGTATGAGAAATGCACAAAAAAAGATGATTACTACAGGATTTTTGCATCCCGGATATTTCTATAAATTTGGTTTTATTATCGAGAAAGACCAGGGGGGATTGGTCAAATACCTCTAGCAGCTATACATCAATCGAGTTGATCATCCAATTTTTCTAGACGCGTCTCATCATCCTTTAGCTCATTGTCAGCATCATCTTCGAGATAGTTGGTCATCACCTTGGAAATCACAGCTTGCTGAATGGCAGCCTGCAATTCATCATCGCTAAATGGTTTGGTGAATATTCCATGATTACTGGTAGCCCTGGCAGAATCCAGAGTCGGTGTATCAGTATGGGCGGTAATAAAGATAACCGGGGTGTCACTGCCTCTGCTGATTTCTCTGGCAGCATCCAATCCAGTCATTTTTCCCTTGAGTGTAATATCCATCAGAATCACATCAGGTTCGTGGAGTTCGGACTTTTTGATGGCGTCTCTACCGTTGTTGACAATCCCAATCACACCAAAACCCATTCGTTCCAGCCTCAATTTAATTTCACTGGCAACGACGATTTCATCTTCGACGATCAGAATTCTAGTATCTTTCATCTGCATAAGTTCAACATCCCAAATTCAATCCTGTCATAATTAGATTGATGAAACAATATTGTTTTCACTAATTCGTAAAATTTATACTGCGTTTGTTGCCAACCTAATAAAAACTAAACCACATAATTGAAGCTCAAATTGGTAGATTAGCTCCAAAAACACAAAAGCCCCGGTAATATCCAGGGCTTAGTATCGGTCTGTATCCCCGCTTTTACAATATTGACTTTATATATTCTGTTGTCAGTGATTTTGGTCGTTCAAGAGGCAACCCGATGGCGCGATCCCATACAGTAGATGCCAGGACACCCATGGCACGTGAAACCCCAAATAGAACAGTATAGAAATCATACTCATGCATACCATTGTGAACCAGGAGAACACCTGAATGTGCGTCCACATTTGGCCACGGATTTTTAGCTTTACCCTGTTCAAGAAGAATGGGTGGTACAACCTCATAGAGCATACTGACGACTTGAAATAGTTCGTCTTCTGGCATGTGCTTTAGAGCAAATTCACGCTGTGCAGAATAACGCGGATCAGTTTTTCTAAGAACTGCATGTCCATAACCTGGAATTACGTTTCCTGAAGCCAGTGTATCCCATACAAACTTCTTTAACTCATCCATGGTTGGTACACCACCACCCAGATGCTCTTTTACATCCATGATCCAGCGGAGTACTTCCTGATTGGCTAATCCATGAAGTGGACCTGCCAGGCCGTTCATCCCGGCAGACAGGGCATAATAAACATCTGACAATGTTGATCCCACCAGGTGGGTTGTATGTGCAGAGACATTACCCCCTTCGTGGTCTGCATGAATCGTGAGGTAAATCCTCATAAGTTCCCGGAACATTTTGGTGTCAAAACCAAGCATGTGGGCAAAATTTCCACCCCAATCCAGAGACGGATCAGCAGGAATCACAGCGCCATCTTTGTATGTTCGACGATATATATAAGCCGCCAAAGCAGGCAGGCGTGCAAGCAGGTTCATCGTATCTTCATAGACTGGTTTCCAGTAGTCCATTTTATTAATTCCAGAACGATATTCTGCTGCAAAAATAGATTCTGTTTGTTGAGCAACGATTCCAGCGGAGAACTGGGTCATCGGATGGGTACTTTTGGGAAGGGCATCAATAGTTTTGTATACATGATCTGGCAGTGTTCCCCTCTCCTGCCATTCCTTAGTAATCTCAGCGATATTTTCTTCAGTTGGGAGTTCACCTGTCATCAAGAGATAGAAAAGTCCTTCAGGAAGTGGTTCTTCGCCTTCTGCAGCATGGGGGAGCTTTTCCTGGAGATCTGGGATGGTATACCCACGGAACCGGATGCCCTCTTCAGGATCCAGAGCTGAAGTCTCGGTAATCATGACCTTCACACCTCGCATACCACCATAGGCTTGAGCAACTGTCACGTCGCATAATTTTTTATCCCCATGATTTTTACGGATTTCTCCGACCTCTTCACGAAAATGAGGGATGATTTCTTCTAATTTATTTTTTAACAATGACATCTTTGAGCTCCTTACTCTCGCTACTCCTGGACAAGAATGCTAACATTTATTCATTCTTAAGGTATTTGTGCTAACTGGCAATTATTACTCTAGCCTTACATTCTAGCAAATATAGTGCCTATAGACAGCGATTGCGAAAATTTTTTATTGCTAAAGCGAAACTACAGGAATCCTATCTTCTGGACCGTAATTCATTTCATTTTGGGGTATTGCTGTTAGTTTGTGTTATGGATCAACCCACACTAAAACTTCCAACATCTCTTCATACTCGTCTCCAGCAACAGCTAGGGGAACAGTTCAGCGAATTTCTTCAGGCATTAGAACAACCTGCTCCCGTGTCAGTTCGTCTCAACCCAGACAAACCCATACAGAGATTTCAGCATGAAGCAAAAGTTCCATGGTGCGAAAATGGTAGGTACTTACCATCCAGACCCCGATTCACCAGTGACCCATTGTTTCATGCTGGTGCGTATTATGTCCAGGAAGCATCCTCCATGTTTCTGGATTACATTCTAAAACAAATTATAAACCCTGAGGTGAATTATCGCGTCCTGGATCTCAGTGCAGCCCCGGGTGGGAAAGCCACACTCCTCTCAGCTCTGCTTAGCCTAGATTCACTACTCGTTGCCAATGAGATCATTCCTTCCAGAAATAAAATCTTGAGACATAACCTGGCTCGTTGGGGTAACGATAATCATATCGTAACTCAGAGTGACCCTAAATATTTCAGCAAGCTACCCGCACTGTTTGACATCATTCTGGTTGACGCACCCTGTTCAGGTGAAGGACTTATTCGTAAAGAACCAG
>JAERTJ010000086.1 GCA_016844945.1 Fidelibacterota bacterium
ATATAGGATCCACTCTATAGCTTCATTCTATAATCACTTGAATTTCTTATTTCAACAATAAAGAATATAGCGCATTGAGCAATTTCCACCTAGCGCCTACCCCACACAAACCCAGGGTTTGAGAAGGAAATCACACTTAGGGTAATATCACGGTCTCCAGTTCCATTATTCTTCACGTTCATGCATATCTCATCACCCCACAATACGCCAACTGAAAAACGGGCTAGTTGTGGATATTGATGCATCCTATAACATCCAATTCTGAACTCAGGAAGTCGTCTCAGCGCATTAATAATCCGACAACCAGGATTACCAGATCGAAAATCCTTTGCTGTACAAATTAATCCCGCACCATTTTTTTAATGATCTATCAAGACTACAAAAGTTGCTTTTCGCAAGCAGACGCTTTTAGATGTAATTTTCCAACCTATTTAGACAGAAGAAATAAATCTTTTTCCATAATAAGCTACCTTATCGTTTTTCTCTACTTTTTTTTGGCTTTATTATATTCATTTAAACCTATTTCCCAGAAAACAGTATTTACCTCAAGCGTAATATTTTTAATACATTCTACAGTTTGATCTGCTAATTGTCGCCAATGTTTAGAATAAATAATACCTCCACGCCCTAAGTGTTTGTAAATTATTACACCTTTCTAATTCTTTGTTTATTTTTGTTTTACCTGCATTTTAATTTGTGTTTTTACTGTTTTTGGCTTGAAAAATCATCAATTTTTCACAAGGATAAACAGAAATTGTACTATTTATATGACATATAATTGTGACAAGCGTGTCATATTGTGTTGTTTTTATGACGCGATATTCATAATGAACATTTTTATGACGTCTTTAAATTATTGTATTTTATACGTTTATCGGGTGCACTGTGAATTGGCACAGCATTTGAATATATATAGGGCGTGATGAGAACTGAAACCATACAAAAGACCAATACTATCCAGAACACTCTGGGCACCGTAAAGGTAAACAGGTAGTCCGATGTTAGTCGCAGTCCTAATGCTCTTTACCGTCTTCTCCTTTACTGGTGTTGCAGTATTGAACGTCTCTTATCTATCTAACACCAATTCAATGGAAACAATAAATAATATCAAACTACAGTATGCTGTAGAGTCTTCAATTAATGAAGCACTCTGGAGAATTAACGTAGGTGCCGACTCCCTGGTAAACATCGATATCGATGGTGTAACCACAGTTTATGATTCAGCAACACATGTTTTATCTGTAAATGTTGATAAATTCCAGATGGAATCTGAGATTCTTTTAGATCTATCTGAAGATACTCACTTTGATCGCGGAATTGCTGCAGAAGAAGAAGTCGTCCTCAACGGATATGATCCAGGTTTGGATAGCGAACAGCAACCACGTGGGAATTTTGAATTTTTACCAGATGTTGATATTGACTATTTCACCGATAATGCCGTTGAGATCCACACAAACTCGTTTTACAAGTTGGAAGATGACACGCTTACAGATGGCATCCATGTTTTCACTGGTAACTACATCACACTCGAAGATGTTACCCTCCTTTCTGGAACAGTTGTATTCACAGGTCACCATGTAAGGTTCATGTATGATAACTATATCGCCTCAGCACCTGGTGATACAACAGGCGCCTTACCAGCCGTTGTGTTTACAAATCCAAATCAAAACTTTGATCTTTATAGTCAGCACCAGGGCGAAACAATAATTGGCGCTATCTACTGCAAAGGTAATGTTACGCTGAGAAATGGTTTCGTTTCTGGACCTATCGTTGGTAAGACAGTTACCATGTATGATGACTTGAATTTCCTCGATACAGAAAATTCAGGAAAGTTCAAATGGACAAAAGGTTTTGGTCATCGCGATAATTATGACTGGCCAAAACAGATTGGTCGCTGGAAGATTCACAAATGGCTTAAAAAGAATATCGCCGCCTAGTCACAACTCTTTCGTAAATTCAACAAATTGATCATTTCAAGAAACCTCAATTATGAGGTTTTTTTATATATTTTAATATGATATATATTATCATATTGGTGTTTATTATGAATTTACAGCCGTAATATATTTACGTCATCTATAATTATTTTTATATGCTGTCGTATTAATAATACTTGTAAAGTATTATTTGTCATATTAATGTTACCTCATGACATTACATAATCGCATAGAATATATTTATTACATACCTAACTATATGTTGTTATTCAATTTATACACATTTTATATAACTGGCACGCGATTTGAATGTATATATGGCAGTATGAGCAACACTATAAAAAATATTAGAACTGATTACGACGCAAGGCACGTATCTCACTTGGTTGAGGTCACATCATGCTAGTTGCAGTCCTCATGGTATTTGTTGTTTTTAGTTTTACCGGTGTAGCTGTGCTCAATGTTTCCTACCTGTCCAACTCCAGTTCAATGGAAACCGTGAACAATATCAAACTTCAGTATGCTGTAGAGTCTTCAATTAATGAGTCCCTATGGCGCATCAATACAGGCATTGATAGTTTAGTAAATGCCAGTGCTGATGGTGTAACTACCATTTTTGATCCCGAGCTGAATACACTTACAGTAAATGTTGATAGATTTCAGATGGAATCAGAGATTGTTCTGGACCTATCAGAGGATACTCATTTTGATAGAGGTATTGCAGCTGAAGAACAAGTGATCCTTGATGGATATGATCCAGGTCTGGAAGAGGAAAATCAGGTACGAGGTGGGTTTGACTTTTTACCAGAAGCGGATATCCAATATTTTTTGGATAATGCAACCCAGGTACATAATAGTTCCTGGAAAGTATGGGCCAACAACACCTTCCCCGATGGGATCCATGTGTTTACAGGCAATTACATTGCGCTTGATGATATTAGAATTACCTCAGGTACACTCGTATTCACAGGACATCATGTTAGTTTTTGGGGAAATAATGAAATCACTGCTCCAGTTGGCGATAGCACGAGCACGTCACCCGCTCTAATTTTTACTCATCCAAATCAAGATTTTGAAATGTATAGCCATGAAGGAAATGAATCGATCATAGGTGCGATATATTGTAAAGGAAATATAACCCTGAATAATGGAACAGTTTCAGGTCCTATTATCGGTAAGAACGTTACAATGAACGGTCACTACGACTTTCAGGATACTGAGCATTCCAACCGTTATCGCTGGACCAGAGGTTTTGGAAACAGGGAAAATTATGACTGGCCAAAGCAGATCGGCCACTGGAAAATCCATAAATGGATCAAGAAGCACATCGCCGCATAAATAACTTCGAATTTCTCCGGTCACAATTTTTGAAAATCCTCTCAAATCGAGAGGATTTTTTTGTTGGGTAATCCTCGATTTAAAGACCTTTTTGAATAGAAACTTCAACCATCATTTCTATATTCATAAGATGTAGGCAACATGAAATACACAAAGGATTGTTTATAAAACAAAATCAGGCATTTAAGGATCGTGGCTAGCTCAAAAAAAATTCGAATTGGAATTGATATAGGAACCAACTCAATCAAGTTGGCTTCCTTCTATTCCAAGAAGAAAAACAAGAAGCATTCAAAACTTCTTAAATATGATTTCCTTGAAGAAGATGTAGTTACTGACGTTCGAGAAGTGAACGAGCCTCATATCATGACAGGCCTGAAAACCCTATTGGGTGAAGTTCCCTATAAGCGTGCAAAAATCAATGTTGGTTTAAGTGCAAAATTCCAAAACTTATTCTTTCTTCAACTTCCCCAAATTGCCTCACATGAACTGAAACAGGCCTTGTTCTGGGAACTTGCCCCCCTCCTTTCAGATCCAGTTGATAATTATGAATATGATTTCGCCCTTCTACCACAAACGCAGAAGAAGAAAGTGAATGTTCTCCTGGCAGTTATTAAGAAGAATCGGATTGAGTGGCTCCAAAAAGTTTTCAAATCCCTTTCAACAAACATAGATATTCTGGAGACCAGTACGCTTCCAACCGTTGAACTGTTTCATAAATCACACCCCAAGTTGGTAGATGCTGTAGGTGTGCTACAACTGGGCGGAAGTAATTCCCATTATACCATTGTTGACCAGGCCCAGCATCCTGAGTTTTTGTACCTTCCCTTTGGGGGCAACGACCTAAATTCTATTATCGCAAAAACAGCAGACATTCCCTTTATAGAAGTTGAATATCTGAGACGTGGTGTTATGGAGATGAGTAGCAATGATCAACCACTGAGTGCTTTATATATGGAGAACACACGGGTTGGGAAAGCACTCAAAGATTTATCCTTAACGGTTCGAAAGCTTAACTTCCGTCATTTTTACAATACTGGCCAAAAAGTGAGCAAGCTGTATGTGACCGGCGGTCTGCTAAATGATTCATTTATTCGCTCCTTTTTTACCCTTTCTGAAGAAATTATGGAAATACCAGCAGAAGTGTGGGATCCTATTCAAGAGTATTACCCGGATATAGATATTAGTCCAGGTAATCAATACCAGTTTTCTACAGCTATCGGACTGGCAATACGGTAAATATGGAATACCAACTCAATTTTCTCAGTACCACCGCTGACGAGCGCATCAAGCGCCACATGAAGCGTTTCAGCTTTCTGCTATACATAATTGTTTTTGGGGCAACCCTCTTTATCCTGTTTAGAACCCATGAAAGTCAGACCTATATGGCTCAAGTCTTTGAAGGTCTAAATGCGGATATTGAAGGGAAAATATCCAGTGTTGAACCCCGCATGCTGTTTCTTGAGAGAAAGATAGGTGTCAGGAATAGGCTGAGGAAACAATCAGATATTTTCCTGCAACCCAGAAATAGACCCAGTATCTGGCGTAAAATGCTGATTGATATCACCAACGCCTTACCACCTGATCTGGTAATCACCAAAATATTCTCAAGATCAGATGGATCCACCAAGAAGAAAAAGGGAGACGGTCCTGCCCTGACCATCGAAGGATACACCTATATAGAAGGAAGTAATCGCGATATTCTATCAGTAGATAACTTCCGCGGGAACCTGCTCTTTAGTCTGCCTCTCTCTACGATATATTCTGATATAAAAGTAGAGAACAATCGGATTTACAAGGAAGAGGATAGACTGAAACTCGTTTTTTCATTGGGGCTTTACGAATGAAAAAACAATTCCAATTCTGGCTAGAAGCGATTCAAATGAAATGGCTGGTCACCGCCATCGTCATTTATTTTGCATTCACGGGTTCTTCCCTACAGGTGCTCATTCTTCCAGAAAGCCAACGCTATGATGAAGCCGTACTACGCCAAAATCAGTTAGCGGAAACCTACATTGACCTGGTGAGTCTGGATATTGAGATGGCAATTAATAATCTAAATACTCAACTTGAGGAACTTGACTCACTGGAAAGTGTATTTGAAAATCGTCTTCTTCAGAGTACCCGAGTAAACGCGATTTTTCCTGTGCTGGATAAATTCTGTACACAATCCTTGCTAAAGGTTGTGACCCTCGAGCCCATGAATAAGTTTAACAACATCGGTAAAAAGTATCAGGCGCATTTGATTCGATTGAGTATGATTGGGAAATTTCCTGATTTCTTAAAATTTTTAGACGTTCTGGAAAGCCACAAGGAATGGATTCTTATCGATGATATGATTGTTAAACCTCTGGAACGAAATGATTATGCGCGCTATGACCTGACACTCTCTGTACTTGTTGCTCAGGAGCCAAAAAAATGAAAAACAAAAAC
The DNA here is from genome assembly GCA_016844945.1 of Fidelibacterota bacterium. Taxonomy (GTDB): domain Bacteria; phylum Fidelibacterota; class UBA8477; order UBA8477; family JABMPR01; genus JABMPR01. Next base: position 5,706 of record JAERTJ010000086.1, read on the forward strand.
ACAACAATCCTTGTTTCTCTTTTGGCAGGCATAATTGTCATTTTTGCACTCCTCTGGTTCACCGGTACATACGAGAAGATATTTTCCGGTAAAACTTCAGCAACGGTTGGGAACACGCTGGCCTTAGACCTTGAAACCCTTCAAACCACCATTCGAACGGTATCGTCTCCTGTGATCGAAAGTCTACAGTTTGTGGAAGCCATTGATACTTTGAGTCGTAATGCTGACCTCTCTAAATTGCGCAATCCCTTTGTGAGAGTCTATGTTGCACCACCTCCCTCTGCAAAACCTGTCGAACCAAAAAAATCGACCAAAAAGGCAACCAAGAAACCTGTGCGACGGAAAAAACGGATCGTGCGACCCAAAATTACAATCAATGGTATTATCTGGGATCGTTCAGCTCCCTACGCTATCTTAAACAACGATATTTATGGTGAAGGTGACAAGATTCAAGGTTACACTGTACAGACCATTCAAGATACCATGATCGTGTTGGGTAATAGTGAAGACATATTTTCTATTGTTATTGAGAGAGAGTAAAATGAAACCAAGTAATATCATTCTGCGATTACCAAGAGTTACCGTGCTGATCATCTTGGTTTTATTGCCCCTGTTGGCATTTACTCAAGCAAAAGGGGATAAAATTTCTATCACCGTGAATGAAGTAAAGCTAGAAAATGTGCTCAGGATTCTTAGCGAAAAAAGCGGAATGAAATTCATATCAGATCCTGCCATTCGAACCAATACGGTGACGCTTGATCTGAAAGATGTTGCCCCTCTGGAAGCCCTATCAATTATGACCGAGCTCTATGACCTGGGATTCCAACAGCTCGGTACATCTGGGAAATATCTCGTGACAAACAAGGATGATATCGCTATCCCGACACGTATTGCTTCCTATTCTTGCCAGTTTTCGGAGGCTGCCGAAGTCGCACAGGCCTTACAAACTTTTGTCACACAGGACATCGGTAAGATATTCGGTGACACACGGACCAATACGGTTATCGTCCAGGATACACCTGCCCAGGTTACTGAGCTTTTAAAACTTATGGCTGATTTGGATACCCATACCGATCAGGTGCATATTAAGAGTGCCATTGTTGAAGTTTCTTTATCCAAAGATCATGAACGCGGTGTCCAATGGTTCACACAGCAGAACTCAGAGGACGGTGCTGATCAAGGACTCTTTGCCACAGAATTTGGCTTGCGGGACCTTTTTATTGAACCACTAACCGAACCTTCCCTTCCGAATATCAATGGCGGGTTTGGTCTTGGGATCATCTCTGCTGATATTGATGTTGTTTTAGGCCTACTCTCAACCACCAACGATTTAAACCTGCTTTCGACCCCCCACCTCATGGTTTTGGACAATAAACAGGCTGAAATTGAAGTTGGAGACCAGATACCTTTCCCAAAACTTAATGAGTTTGGAATGGTCTCATATGAATTTAAAAATGCAACTGTCAAGCTTACCATTCGTGCCCATGTAAATAATGATTCAACACTAACCATCCAACTCCAACCACAAGCAAATTTCCAACAGGGTCTCACCCCGGACGGCATTCCCATTATTGCAACAAGAAGGGCTAGCACTGAAGTCATTGTAAGAAATGGCCAGACAGTAATTCTCGGTGGTCTCATGCAGGAAACCGATGTGATTGCCGAATCTAAAGTCCCAATTCTGGGATCAATTCCCCTCATCGGTGAACTCTTCAAATCAACAAAAACGACTCGCAGAAAAACTGAGCTCCTGGTGATGCTCACGCCTGAAATCGTCAATGTTTATAAGAATGGTGTGACCAAGAAGGATCTGGAAAAGATCCCAAAAGAGTTCCTTCGATCGCTTAAATAAATTCCTCCTTCGGGAAGAAAGAATTACATGAGTCAACACATTCGAGTGATGATCGTCGATGATGATCCATCTTTACGCAAATACCTGACCCATCTACTACATTCCATGAATTACGAATTAGCTGGGACGGCAGCCTCCCGTCAGGAAGCCGAAGATATGGCTCTAAAAAACAAGCCAGATGTCATCATCATGGATGTGGTCATGGAAACCCGGCGTGCAGGTATTGAGGCAGCCATCAAAATTAAAGAGCATGTTCATATCCCCATAATTTTTCTGACCACTGATGTTGAGGAGGAAACACTATCACAGGCATTGGCAACAGAACCTTTTGGCTATCTGCTAAAACCTATTCAAGCAGATAATTTGAGAGCTGCTATTGAAATATCCCTGCTAAGGTTCAAGGAAGAAATCAGCATGCGTGTGTATCAGAAAGCGCTGGAAGAGGCTAATCACCTATTCAAGGGCATTTTCACTACCATGCAAAATGGCTATTACCGTGTTAGTCCAGATGAAAAGGTCATGCTCGCGAATCCCGCCTTCCTTGAAATTTTAGGGCTTGATCCAGACACCACACTCTCAGGGAAAAACGTAGCTGACCTGGGTTATGTCGATCCCAAAGAGCGTATCCACCTCAATCACCTGGTTGATTTGAATAAGTCAATACATCAGCATGAATCGGAATGGACACGTCAGGATGGTGACTCTGTTTCCGTGTTGGAAAATATTCAGAGCTTTCATGATGATGAGGGAAACCTGCAATACTATGAGGGCACAGTGCAGGATGTGACCCAGCTTCGCATCCTTGAAGAACAACTTCGTCTCTCCCAAAAGATGGAAGTTATAGGGATTATGGCCAGCAGGATCGCCCACGAGCTAAACAACAAACTAACAACCATTTTGGGTTATGCAGATTTGTGTGCTATGAAACTCCCACGGGAGAATGAGATATATAAATATATTCAGCACATCCAGTCTTACTCAAAGCACAGTGCAGGTGTGATTCAACAACTGCTAAAATTCAGCCGCAAATCTGATGATCAGAAACCAGAGACTTTTGATATTCATGACTTCATCTTTGAGCGACGTGAGATCGTAGAGGCTATTTGCACGCGCACCATATCAGTCCTCACACAAATTGAGCTGGAGCAAAGCACTGTCTTTGCGGACGCTAAGCAGTTTGAACAAGCCTTTATTAATCTTGTCATCAATGCCAGAGATGCCATGCCTGAAGGCGGAACGTTGACCTTGAAACTATCAAACGAAACACATACTGCACAGGGTCGTGTATCAAAAATTGCCCCCCGGGGTGATTATATTAATCTGACTATCGCCGATACAGGTACCGGGATATCACCTGCAAACATGGAAAAAATATTCGAACCCTTTTTTACAACTAAGGACGAAGGTGTGGGGACTGGTCTGGGTCTGTCAATCGTAAAGGGCATCATAGAAGGCAATAGAGGTTTTATTTCTGTTTCCAGCACACCGGATATTGGTACTACATTCTCAATTCTGCTTCCTGTGGCAGCTCCCTAAAAACTGACTGGTTAACTCTGTGGCAGAATATTTAAGCGGAAATTTTAAATCCCTCATAAATCGTAACATCTCCTTCTTATGGGTGGGTCAACTGATCTCACAGGCAGGTGACAGCATCACCCATATGGCAGTTATCTGGCTAATGCTGGATCTAACCGGTTCTCCTTCCCTGACTGGATTTATAGCCTTTGCAGCGACGGCACCAGCATTGATTTTTGGTCTTTTTTCAGGTGTCCTGGCAGATCATTATCGTCGCAGAACTCTTATGCTAATCAGCGATATGACTCGCTTTTTATTAATTCTGCTCATTCCTCTTACATATTCGCTTGGACACTTGTCACCGACGATCCTGGCTTTACTTGTATTTGTAATCGCATCTTTTGGCACAATGTTTAACCCTGCCCGGGATGCAATTATTCCTGAGCTGGTGCAGGAATCCCACTTGCTCAGAGTTAATACCCTCATGCAATCCACTGGATACCTTGCCTATTTCGTGGGGTTGTTTGGAGCAGGAATGTTGCTGAATGCAGTGGGAATAGTCAATTTGTTCTTTCTTGATGCTGGCACCTTCCTCGTTTCGTTTATCATGATTCTCCTCATTTCATATCCACGACCCACTCAGAAAAAACAAACCTATGAAAGCCGTCACCTGGCTGAGCTTAAAAAAGGATTGCAGTATGTACTGGTTCAGGACCGAAGACTTTTCTGGCTCATTATTATTACAGCCCTGAACAATTTCTTTATCATGGGTCCTGCTGTTGTTGGAACACCCCTCCTGGTGAAACAAGTCTGGAATGGTGGCGGTCAGGATTTTGCCTTTGTCGAATCGACCTATGGGATTGGTATGTTACTGGCAACCTTTTTTGTTTATCGGTATGCCAGTAAATACAAGAAGGGGACCTGGTTGATGTTAGCGCTTATATATGATGGACTCACCTACATTCCTTTGTATCTGGTAGGCAAGATTGGCGTAGACCCATTCTGGTTAACGGTATCAATCATATTTATTCATTCACTGGGAATTCCATTCATTCAAGTAACCAGAACCACACTTATTCACGCAATCGTTCCAGGTAACATGCAGGGACGTGTATTTTCAATGATCAACCTGGCAGTGGTTGGAGTCATGTCAATTTCTGTAGCTTTAACAGGAATCATAGCTGAATGGGTATCACCAGGAGCCATCTTCTTGTTTATTGGGATCGGTGCTGCCCTATCCGGGCTTGCAGGTTTACTCAGGAGTGATATCAGGAATTCAGACTAATGCCTAAACCCAAATTTATTACTGAGCTAAGCAAGCATCTTTCCCTGGACCTTCCGGGTTGGACAGCTCAGAAACACCTGATGCCAGAGGGACGAGAACGTGAAAAGGCGACAGCAGAATTACACCCTGCAGCAGTTCTCATCGCCCTTTACGAGCATGAGGGACAGTGGGTCTTTCCATTGATCAAACGTAGTGCTGATGGTTTTGCTCATAGTGGTCAAATTGCCCTGCCCGGTGGACGTCGTGAAGGGACCGAGAACGATATTCAAACGGCTCTAAGGGAAGCGCATGAGGAAGTAAATATCCTTCCAGAGGACATCGAAGTGCTCGGCAAAATAAGTCCCCTACCCATCCCGGTCAGCAACCATCTTGTACAGCCTATTGTGGGTTTCGCAAAATCAAAACCGAACCTTCAACCTGAACCTAGAGAGGTTGCAGATATATTTACGGTTTCAGTCAAATTATTGACAGAAAATGAAGTGAAATTTGAGTCCTGGAATTTCCGGGGACGAGATTGGGAAATTCCATTATTTATGATTAATGGCTATAAAGTATGGGGAGCAACGGCGATGATTCTAAGCGAATTCCGTGAATTACTCATCAGAATCGATGGTGACTCCAGCACCCATTGATTGAAGAACTATTCCTGGGAAACGCCAGCCAGACCAATCGCTTCGGCAACACCTGTCAGAGCATCAGTAACAAATTGGAAATGTTCATTCTGGTCTAATTCTAACTCTTCAATTCCCTGAACGATATCATCTCGATTAACACTGGCAGCAAATGCCTTCTGCTTTAATTTTTTCCTGATGGATTTAGGTGCCACCTCTTTCACCGCTTTACTGGGTCGTACATAGGTGACAGCGAAAATAAATCCAACCAACTCATCCACAGCAAACAGAGATTTTGCCATTAAGGTCGTTCGTTTTACACCGGTGTATTCAGCGTGACCCATAATTGCATCCAGAATTTCCTGAGGGTACCCCAGGTTTCTCAATATTTCAACACCCTTATAGGGATGCTCCTCGGCAGTGGGGTATTTCTCATAGTCAAAATCGTGAAGTAATCCCGTAATCCCCCACACCTCTGGATCACCATCATATTTTGTAGCCATCGCCCGCATGGCAGCTTCCACCCCCAGCGCATGTTTTCTGAGAGATTCGCTAGATGTGTACTCACAAAGTAAGTCCCAGGCTGCTTGTCTATCTAAAACCATAGTCACCCCCTTGTTCAAGAGTTGCTAGAATTTATTACCCAATATTTATGTCAATTACGACTAAAATAAATTGAATTCATCAAGTTTAAAACCAACCCCAACCCGATGTGTTTGTCCGGCAATGGTGGTCAATTCAGAAAACCCCGTCCCATAATGCAAATCCAGATATTTTGTTCGGATGAGCGCTCCAACCTGGAATTGATCTAAAGAACTGCGTCCGAGTTGAATAAATAACTGATTCTGGAAAACAATTTCGAGTCCGCTTGAATATCCCCAGTTCCCCTTGTTGAGTTCACTCTGTTCCCCATTGAGGGAAATCTCAGCTTGAAATATGGGATGAAAGATGAAGGGGACTTTTTTAAATTTTAAATGATAATCCGCCCCAAGAAAAAGTTGTGGAGCATATATCTCTGTCAGCCCGCTACTCCAGAAGATGGTTGTACCTAGAGCATCAGTCACTTCTACACCCAACCTGAGGTTATTGACAGGTTCATACAGCATTCCCCCATGGAAGCCCAGGCCAAAACCACTTTCAGCATGAAGATCATGATACAAGAGCCGAGCCGTCCCATGGACAGCAAGTTTTGGGTTCATCTGATGGGAGTAACCCAGTTCTGCTAAAAACTGCTGCGTACTGAAATAGGTGATTGAATTAATACTTAGCCGCTCACCCGGATCCATTTTGCCATTATTTTCACTACCATCTTCATCCTCAGTGCCTGCAACTCCATCGGTTCCAAAGTCGAGCAAAGCATCCCTGGTATCAGGAATACCGCTCACCCCACCACGAAACAGGACCAGGGACCAATTGTTTTGAGTTCCACTGAGTACATCTGTTTGATATACACCACCAAAGCCCTCGGTATGCTGGAATCCCAACTTACGATCGCGCGCTTCCAGAAAGGCAACATTCCCTCCTGGACTGGGATTTTGCATGGGGAGTGCTTTGATATTGCCCAGTGCATAAGCATCGATAGACATACCCATAACAAAGGGATCTTCTCCGTACGAAACGATTTCAGCCAATACGAATACAGGAAGTAACAATAAAGAGATAAAATATTTCATAGCATGCATACGCGCCGACTTGACGCTTGTTTCCATTCTACTTCTCATCACGGATGCTATTCGCCAGTTCATCGAGTAGAATCATGGCTTCCAGGGGAGTCATCTGATCCAACTTCAAGCCTACAAGCTTTTCCCGCAACATGCGCTCCTGTTTATCAAAAAGAGACATCTGATGTGAGTCAAAAGTAGGGATAGGTTCTTTAATCTCATCTGAACGAACGCTTATTTCGCCTGAGTCCAGATCCAATAGGATCTCGTTTGCTCGCTGAATCACGGGCAAGGGTACACCTGCCATCTGAGCCACGTGAATTCCATAGGATTTACTGGCTCCACCCGGAACAATCTTCCTGAGAAAAATGACTTTTTCATCATACTCTCTTACTGCCACATTATAATTTTTTACACGGGGTAAAATACCTGCAAGCTTTGTTAGCTCATGATAGTGTGTCGCAAAGAGTGTGCGGGCTGCCTGCTCATGTTTTCCATGGAGGTACTCGATGAGGGCCCAGGCTATGGCAAGACCATCATAGGTCGAAGTACCACGTCCTATCTCATCTAAAAGAATCAAACTGCGTTGAGTCGCATTATTCAGAATATTTGCAGTTTCATTCATTTCCACCAGAAAGGTAGACTCACCACCTGCTAGATTGTCTGAAGCACCTACACGGGTAAAAATCCGATCTACCATACCAATTGTGGCATTATCAGCCGGGATGTAACAGCCAATCTGAGCCAGCAATACCAGTAGTCCTATTTGCCTGAGATAGGTAGACTTACCAGCCATATTGGGACCGGTAATCAGCAGAATCTGATCGTTATTGGCATCAATCAGCAAATCGTTTGGTATAAATGCTTCATCCACAGATAGCAGTTGCTCTATGACGGGGTGACGACCATTGGTCACCTGGATTTCAAGACCATGATTTAATTCGGGTCTGCAGTAATTACGATCATAGGAGATTTTTGCAAAAGTGGCAACCACATCGAGTCTGGAGATAAAATCCGCGATAGCTTGTAGGTCTAGCGCTTCAGCCAAGACCTGAATCCGCAACTCATCAAAAATTTCAAATTCGCGGGCGGTGTAGCGTTCTTCGGCATGGAGTACTTTTTCTTCATACTCCTTCAACTCCTCCGTAATAAAACGCTCAGAATTCACGAGAGTTTGTTTACGGATATAATCTTCTGGCACCAGATCTTTGTGTGTATTCGTTATATCGATATAATAGCCAAAAACTCGGTTGTATCCGATTTTTAATGATGGAATCCCCAGTCGTTCCCGCTCTGCGACCTGAAAATCGACTAACCAGGCTTTAGCATTGCGGGCGATCCCTCTAATTTCGTCTAATCCGGTGTCTATGCCATCACGAATGATCCCACCATTCTTGACAGATACTGGTGGCTCATCAACAATGAGTCTCTCCAGATCATCCAGAAGGTTGCTTACATCTGGCAAACCTTCCACATGCAAACCCATCTTGTGAATGCGTTCATCATCCAGAAGTGTGGCTACTTGGGGCAATAGTTTTAGCGAGCTTCTGAGTCCACTTAGATCTCGCCCTGAACCTCGGGTGGAACTCAATTTTGACAGCAAGCGCTCCAGATCAGAGAATTGCTTAAGAATCTCACGGATTGAATCTCTCAGGTTTGAATCCTCAAAGAAGAGTTGTACCTGATCCAGGCGATTTTCAATTCGCGCCATATCCAGCAGTGGTTTATGCAGCCAATCTCGCAGAAGTCTTCCCCCACCAGCAGTAACCGTCTCATCAAGAGCTGAAATCAGGGTACCCTCTTCCCCCCCTCGAAGTGAGCGAAACAGTTCCAGATTCCGCAGAGAATCATCATCAATGGTCATCCAGTCATCTGCACTCAGACTCTGAATCCCCGTCACATGTTTTAAATCTCGACCCTGATAACTCTGGAGGTAATACAGGATGGCTCCAGCTGCTGAAGTACCGACACTCATGCCGGTCATCCCAAAGCCTTTTAGACTCTGGGTTTTAAATTGTTTGGTGAGTTCATTCTGGGCAAATTCAGGGTTAAATACCCAGGGTTCCACACGAGTCAGCAACCATTTTCCACGCCCTAGAAGTGATTCTGAGAAGGAATCCTCTTCAGACAAAAGGATCTCCCGAGGTGCCAATCCAGCCAGAAAGGCTCTGACCTGTTGCTGATCCAACTCCAGAACACTGAATTTACCTGTGGAAACATCAAGAAAGGAGAGTCCTACCTTGTCTTCCAGTGTGTAGACACAAACCAGGAAATTTGATTCCTTGGCAGTGAGAAATTGTTCACTCATGGCAGAGCCAGGGGTTGCAACTTCAACGACTTGCCGTTTAACAATGCCCTTGGCTTGTTTTGGATCTTCAACCTGTTCACAGATGGCAACTCTCAACCCAGCCTGCATATATTTATAGAGATATGCATCCAGTGCATGATAAGGAAATCCCGCCAGTGGCACTTTGGCAGCTTTGCCATTGGATCGACTGGTGAGGGTAATACCCAACACCTTTGAGGTCACTTTTGCATCGTCACCAAAGGTTTCATAAAAGTCACCCATCCGATAGAGCAACACCACATCAGGATACTTGGATTTGATCTCCATGTATTGCCGCATGAGAGGCGTTGAATTATCTGAGCTTTTTGATGCTTTTGCTGACATTCAATCAATATACGATTTAATCAGGGATAACGAATTACGAATTGCCAGGGATTGAAGGAGAGGATGATTACGATAACTCCTCACCAACCCAGCGGCGGACATCACCATCACGGAGAAGCAAGCCCTTGCGCTCAGCGTAATTCAGCATAGGGAGGAGAAATTTGCGTGTTGTCGGGATGATCTCGCGTAATTCAGAAATTGTCAGCTCCTGGTTCTTACTGAACCATTTACGTAGCTCTGTGAGGAATAATTCCAATTGGTCATTCAAGAGATAGAAGCCCTTATCAATTCTTACCAGGTCATTGTGTTGAATCATCCATTGAAGGATAGTTTGACCTTGAGGATCTAGTTCATCCCTCAAGTCATCAATTGCAGGTGACGAGAAATTTGCATCCCTGAATGTTTTGACGATTCCGGATTTAATCTTTTCATCGGCTTCATCAAGACTTCCCTGATGACCAGATAGCTGCCAGAGATCCCCCTGATTTTTTACTGAACCTTCATTAAGAGCACTGGCCAATACGAATTCTCGCATCAGCCGATTCGCCTCTGTGAGTTGTTCACGCGGCAACCCTTTTCCCAATGGCTGAGCTTTATGATATTTTTCAAGAGTGCCACGCACATCACTCAGAATGCTACCGTAAGTTGCTGCGCGAACAAACTGATCTTGAAAGGTATGAAAATCTTCTACCTTTTGGAGCAATGTATGAACCTTGGATTCAGCAACACTGAGAAGCCGGGCAATCTCACGTCGCTTCAGGGGTCGATCAAAAAAATCAAGTGTAGTTGAGATTAATTCAGCTGTCTGCTTACTCTCCAGTTCTTTGAGCATGGAAAGACGACGATCCTGTTTCTTTAAGCGATGATCCACAGCCCAGAGGAGTCTGGCCCCACCTAATGTTTCTTCAGGTGAGAGAAAGCGAATCACAACCTTCTCTGTAAACCCCGCCGAAATGTCCTCTTCAAAGAAAAATTGAGCCAACATGGATTGTCCCGGTTCACATTGATTTGCTTCAAGGAGATGAATACGTGCTTCCCGTTTTCCAGTACCAACATGGATGTGGACACGATCAGCCTCTTTCACAGCTTTCTTCCAGTGGGGCAAAACACTGATCTCTCCCACCCAACTGGTTCCGGTCTGAAACATCCCCGGGGATCCCAGGAAAGCACCCCTCCCCAACTCTTCTACACTGGCTCCCCCTAAGTTGATGGCTCCCCGATCCCCAAATTTGATCTTCTCAACATCCAGATTATGTGACTGAAGCCCACGCACCGGAAAAACACTTTGCTGAGGAAACAGCTCAACACTTTGTCCCTTGCGTAACTCATGAGAAAGAACGGTTCCCGTAACAACCGTCCCAAAACCCTTGACTGAGAATACTCTATCAATAGGTAGACGAAAGACACCCTGGCGATCCTGGTTTTTGATGGTGCTAATCGTGTCGTTGAGCACCTGCCGCAACGTTTCAATCCCTTCGCCGGTCACTGCGGAGACAGGAACAATTCTTGTGTCAGGATACCCCCGTTCAGTAAGGTAGGCATCTATCTCCTCAGAGACCAGGTCTGTCCATTCGGCCTCCACCAGATCAGTTTTATTTAAAGCGACCAGGATTTTTTTAATGCCCAGTAAGTGTAGAATATCCAAGTGCTCTCTGGTTTGAGGCATGACTCCATCATCGGCAGCGATGACAAGCATGGCAGCATCAACCGTACTGACTCCCGTGACCATATTTTTGATAAATTTTTCGTGTCCGGGAACATCAATAAATGTGACATCATCACTATAGAAGGCGATACCAATATCAATGGTAACACCACGCCGTTTTTCCTCTTCAAGACGATCCGTATCTACACCGGTGAGGGCTTTTACCAGAGCAGTTTTTCCATGGTCAATATGACCTGCTAATCCAATTACTTTTTGCATTTCTATCTGATTCCAGTGGACACAGGGCAATAGGATTTCTTTACCACTAAGGCTCGAAGGCACAAAGGTCCACTAATACTATTATTTATGTGTTTCATCTTCTTTCTTTGCAACGAACCTGTTTGTTAACTGTTAAATGCTTCTTTTCGTTTCATTCGTTCATTTCGTTGTTAAAATCATATTATATAATTTGTGTTTTTCGTGTCCTAGTGTCTTAGTGATCCCCTAAACGACAAACCTCCAAATGATAAAAAATATGGCAAATCCCGCCAGGAAGATGATACTGACCATGTTTAACAGGATTAGTTTTGGACCGGGTTTTGTCCCTTCTGGCATCCAATTCCCAGTCACTGCTCGATAATTGATGTAGGCCAGGATCGGAGCCGTGATAAAGGATATTGTCGTCGCCAGATCCACCAGCATGGTCATCCCCTGTAAGAACAGACCAATGATGACCAAGCCACCGCCAGGCACCACCAGCATCCACCACCAGTAGAGCTGTTTATTATTTTTTCCGGCAAATCTGTCTGGGAAAATTAATTCTGTGGACCGACTCAAAACACGTGGAAAAGCATCGGTCACGGTCAGGGTTGTACTAAACATCGTAGTGAACGCAGCAACTGCGACGATGAGATAACTCCATTCTCCCAGAGTGCTGGTATATAGATTGATAAGTTGACCAGCGAAAACACCGCCTGATCCTGAAAAAGTGGTACCACTCCCATACATAATCAGACCACCCAGGGTCAGAAATCCAAGAGCCAGGATAGCTGTTCCGAAATATCCCAGACGAAAGTCAAAGAGAGCATCCTTGAGTGAAGGAGCTGATCCGGTCTCTCTTTTACGCTCGATCGTCCAAAGTGAATGCCAGACTGAGATGTCAATAGCTGATGGCATCCAACCGATGAGAGCAACAATGAAAGATATTCCAGCAGCAGTCCACACTTCCGGTGGAATAAAGTCACTACGCACTGAAGATCCATGTCCCAGCGCAATAAATACAGCAAAGACTGTGGATATACTGAGTACAATAATGATGACTTTAATCAGTTTATCCAGAAGCGGATACTTGCCCAGGGTTAATATTCCTGCACAGATGAGCAATATGATTGCACTCCATCCAACCGGACTTAAAGCAGTCCCAAATATCTTGTTTGCCAGTCCGGCTGTTACGATAGTCACCGCCGCTTGCAGGGTCCACATGGTACCGAATGTGAGCACGAGAAAAGTTGGTAATGCCCACTTTCCCACACGCTGATAGCCCTCCAGCAAGCTCTCTCCCATGGCTGCGGCATAGCGGGGTCCAAACTCAAATGCTGTATACTTAAACAGATTTGCGATGATGAGCACCCATACCAGTGCAAAACCATAACTGGCGCCAGCACGTGTGCTCTGAACCAAATGGGATACACCTATGGCAGCTCCTGCCCATAAGAGTCCAGGTCCTAATGCCTTGAGACGTGACTGCCAGAGAGTGGAATTGTTCATTCGATTAGCTCCTAAAGATCAAACTAGAAACGACTGACCAGGTGAATATATCTAGATGTTTTCCAGCGCTTTGATAATAACAGCATCTTCAGCTGCTCGAACAGCTTTCAAGTCAATCTGAAAGGTTTCATCTGATATACGACCTATGATCGCAGGTGTATTTCCTCTCAGGCAGTTTGAAATGCCATTCGGCTTCATTTTAAGATGGGTAATGCTGATCCCAACTGAGGGCATACTTTCGGAGGGAGAGGCACCTGACCCAACCTGCGCCTGGGTATCGACCACTGAAATTTTCAGCGCCTGATTTGTCACCTTTTTAACAATCGCCGCCGCTCGATTTTTAAGAACTGAGAGTGGGGTGGACATATCTCTATAGACAGGAATTCCTGATAATGGATCAGTTGCATCACCAAAGGCTTTAAACGCTTGCAGAGTGAGCAAGATTTGGGTCTTATCGGGCCGCAATGCCCTCAAGAGGTTATTCTTTTCAATCTTTTGGATGATATCATGTCTACCGGCAATCACACCGCCCTGGGGGCCACCTAGCAATTTATCAACAGAAAAAGTAACCACATCAACCCCGGCTCCAATAACCTCGGAAACCAGCGGCTCACGTTCCAAACCAAAGTTATCGATGGGGATGAGTGCACCACTACCAAGATCTGCCATGACAGGAATATTATGCTTCTTTCCAAGCATCACTAAATCTTTCAAAGCTACTGCCTTGGTGAATCCTGAAACCTTGTAGTTGGAGGTATGCACCCACAGGAGTAAGCGAGTGCGTGATGTGATGGCAGTTTCATAATCTTCAATATGAGTTCGATTAGTGGTACCGACCTCTACCAATTTGGACCCAGCCTTTCTCAGAATTTCTGGGATACGAAAAGAGCCACCAATTTCCACAAGCTGCCCTCGGCTGATGATGACTTCCTTGCGGTCAGCCAGACTATTCAGAGTCAACAACACTGCTGCAGCGTTATTGTTTACCAGGATACCGTTTTCAGCTTCGGTGAGTGACTGAATCCAGGGTCGTAGATGATTATGACGTTTCCCTCTACGACCTGTGGCGAGATCTAGCTCCAGATTCACATAGCTATCACGTAATGTTTCCATGGTTCCGAGTAGGTCATCACTCAAAGGGGATCTTCCAAGATTGGTATGAATAACCACGCCAGTACCATTGATGACCTGCCTCAATGGGTTGGCAATTTGTTCTAATCTGCTCACAAATGTTTTATGCAGCACGTTTGAATCAATAGTTTTTCCGGTTTTGAGCTTTTCTCTCATCCTATGGAGAAGTTCGCGTGCCTGAATCTTTTTTAGATTATGTGGGAGATCAATCTTTGCAACCTGTTGGAGTAGTGCATCTATACTGGGCAGGTCGGCAAAATCTACCATCTTTTTAGAAATGTCATTCACAGAGACTCCTGGAAGTGAGACGTGATTTCGTGTTAGTTATCCAGCAATAGTTTAATCGCAAAAGCGATGACAGCAATGGTAACGACATGCTTAATAAAATTATGTCCCTTTTTGATGGCAACATGAGTTCCAAGCCAGGCACCTCCCATATTACCGATTCCCAGCATCAGCCCCATCCCCCAATTCACCTGTCCATTCACAGCAAAAATCACAAGAGCAATTGCCGTGAAAAAGAATATGATGGTTAATTTGACAGCATTCCCGTGCACCAAATTGATATTTTGCCACATAAGTACCGTTAAGACAAGAAAGCCAACGCCAGCCTGGATGTAGCCCCCATAAATACCCACAAAGAAATACCCGATACCAGGTCCTACCCAAGATCCCTCATAAAAAGCAGGATCTAAGGGATCCTGTTTCTGTTTGTTAGATGAAAGCAGGGTAAATAGCGACATGAGAATCATCATGACCGCTAGACTGATGCGGAATTGAGAATTACTCACTATTGTTGCCAGCCAGGCACCTAGAATTCCACCAGGTACAGCAAACAGGGCTGCTTTGAGTGCAAAAATTCCAGGGTAAACCTTTTTATTGATAAAACTACCGACTGCAAAGGTGTTTTGCATAAGAATGGCAAGACGATTTGTACCATTGGCAATATTGGGCGGTAGCCCCAGGAAAATAAGTAACGGTAAGGTTAAAAAGGACCCGCCACCTGCCAGAACATTGATGAATCCTGCAGAAGCCCCAATAAACAAAACAGCTGTGAGATTTATGAGTGAAAGATTCTCTAACATGGAAGCACCTTAATGGATGCGTCGTATAAATGCCATATCAAAATTTGGTTTTGATCAGTATGAAATGGAATTGCCTATGGGATGCATGTTTCACGATATGCCTCTACCCAAATGGAGATTTTCTGTCTCTTTTATAGGAAAAGGTGAATCCTCTACCCCACAAAAAAAGGGCTGCCCATTGGACAGCCCTTTGAAGGGTCTGAATCTTTCGATTCAATAGCTGGAATCTTAAAAATCGCGATGTTCTTTGATTCTGGCTTTTTTTCCACGCAATTTGCGAAGATAATAAAGCTTGGCGCGACGTACTTTACCACGACGTAAAACTGTTACACCATCAACAGTGGGAGCATGGAGAGGGAAAATTCTCTCTACACCAACACCATTTGAAATTTTTCTTACCGTAAAAGTCGCATTGATGCCTTTACCGGTGCGGGCAATCACATTACCCTCGAAAACCTGAATTCTTTCTTTCTGGCCTTCAATAACTTTTACATCTACTGAAACAGTATCACCTGGCTTGAAATCAGGCAGATCAGTTTTTAGCTGGTCGGCAACCAGGTTATTTACTTTGTTCATTACTTTCCTCCAGTCCTCTCATATATCTATCGAACAAGTCAGGGCGCTTGATTTTTGTTCGCTCAAGACGTTGCTGTTCTCTCCAATTATCAATCTGCGCGTGATGCCCAGAGAGCAGCACGTCTGGTACTTTTATCCCCCGGTACTCAGCGGGGCGGGTATAATACGGTGCATCCAATAATCCAACAGGAAAAGTGTCCGATTTTGTAGATTCATCATCACTGACTGCACCTGGAAGTAAACGAACCATGGCATCGATCACTGCGAAAGCGGCTATCTCACCTCCTGAGAGTACAAAATCTCCCAGACTGATTTCCTCATCAATGAGTTCATCTCTTACTCTCTGGTCGATGCCTTTGTATCGTCCACAGAGTAATACAACATGTGGTGTTTCAACCAACCGCTGAGCATCATCCTGTTGAAAGGGTTTGCCCTGAGGGGTTAAAAAGATGCGATGCCCCACATCTTTCCGGAATTTTTCTACATCCTCGAAAGCGCGGAATAGAGGATCTGGTTTGATAATCATCCCTGCTCCGCCACCATAGGGCACATCATCAATGTGCTTGTAGGTATCATCTGCATAGTCACGAATGTCCCAGCATTTTAGCTCAGCCAATCCGCTGTCAAAAGCGCGTCCCACGATGCCCATCTCACGAAAGGCATTCAGGGTATCCGGAAAAGTTGTAATGACATCAATAATCATCATATTTCCTCTGCACTATTCACCTGGATTTTGCGAGCTTCAAGATCGATATCTACAATCCAATCATTCACAAGGGGAATTAAAATTTCCTCATTTCCTGACTTTACTACTATGATATCGTGTGCTGCAGGGCTAAGTATTTCTTCAACTTTACCCAGACACTCGTTTTTCTCGTTCACTACCTCACAATCGATAAGATCATCGATATAAAATTCATCATCGTTTAATTCAGGTAAATCCTCCCGCACCGTATAAATCTCCTGGTCCCGGAATGCTTCAGCCTGAGTGCGATCATGAATTTCCTTAAAACTCAGAATTGCAAAGTCATCGTAACCCTGGCTATTTCTGAGTGTGAGTTGTTTCCATTCATCACCCGTATTAACAAAAAGCTGCTCCAAATTTTGAAGCATTTCAAGGTCGATACTATAGAGGGTCACCTTGAGTCCCCCTTTTATGCCATGAGGTTTGCGAACTACGCCAATGGCAGTTCTATTCACCTCAGCTGATTGCATTACCTTATTCGATGATCTCGAGCATGGCTCGGTTGGTACCAGCTTTTGCTGATATCGCAGCCAATAGTGTACGGAAGGCTTTGGCAGTGCGGCCTTGACGACCTATCACTTTACCAATGTCTTCCTTAGCCACCCTTAATTCGAAGATTGTCACCCGCTCGCTATCTACTTGATTGACCTCAACCTCATCTGGATTGTCCACCAGACTTTTTGCGACGAACTCTACGAACTCTTTCATGGTCATTCCTCCGTGGGTTGTCGAATCTACCTGATCGTCGGTAAGGAATCTCTTCAGCTTATTAAGAATCTTGATTCTCCGTACCTTCAGCAGGTTCTTCGACAGGTTCTTCTTCTGCGGCTACTTCTTCTTCAACAGCGGCTTCAGCTGCAGCTTTTGCGTCTGCTGCTTCTTTGGCAGCTTCGTCATCGGCTTTTTTTGCGGCTGCTTCTTCAGCCTCTTTAGCTGCTTCGGCTGCAGCAATTTTTGCTGCTTCAGCTGCGGCTACTTTTTGTCCACGATTTGCGTGGGCAAGTTCCCATTTCTGAATTTCCTTGCTAATGGTGGCTTCATCTGCGTTACGACTCTTCAGCTCATATTTGAGTGTTAAGCCACGACCACGTAACAGGCTAAATACAGTATCACTGGGTGTTGCACCTTCATCCATCCAATGGAACAGACGTTCTTCATCGATCACGAGTATTGCCGGATCTGGAATCGGGTTATAATGTCCAAGTTTTTCAATAGAGCGCCCATCACGAGGAGCGCGAGAATCTGCAACGACTATTCGGTAAAAGGGTTGTTTCTTTTTTCCCAACCGTTTCAGTCTGATTTTGACAGCCAAAAGGTGTCCTCCTTAAAATCCCATAGGCAGATTTTTCATTAACTGCCTTTTATTCATTTTTCCAAATTTCTTCATCATCTTCCGCATCGACTGGAACTGCTTTATCAACTGATTAACATCCTGAACTTTTGTCCCAGACCCTCTTGCGATTCTTTTTCGACGACTGCCATTCAATATCTGAGGGCGCCGCCTTTCGACAAGGGTCATAGAGTTAATAATTGCTTCAATCCTAGTCAACCTTTTTTCATCAATATCAACATCTTTTATTCCCTTAACTCCAGGGATCATAGACATTAAATCGCCCAATGGTCCCATAGATTTAAGCTGTTTCAGCTGCTGCTTGAAATCCTCCAGATCGAAGGTGTTTTTACGCATTTTTTCTTCAAGTTTTGCAGCATCTTCGACATCAATATCCTGTTGGGCTTTTTCCACCAGAGAGACAATATCTCCCATACCCAATATCCGACCAGCCATCCGGTCTGGGTGGAAAACTTCCAGTTTATCCAGATGCTCACCTACACCAATATATTTGATGGGTTTGCCTGTGACTTCTCGAACAGATAAAGCTGCACCACCACGAGCATCACCATCAAGCTTGGTCAGGACAACACCTGTTAAACTAACTGTTTCCGCAAAAGTACCTGCTGCATTCACAGCATCCTGGCCAGTCATGGCATCAGCCACAAACAGTGTTTCTGCGGGTTTCAGCGCTTTTTGCAAACGCCCGACTTCATCCATCATGTCAGCATCGACATGTAGACGACCTGCAGTATCGACGATAACTACATTTGCCGGATAACGCACTGATTCCTTGATAGCTTTCTGGGCAATACTGACAACATCTTTATTGCCCTCTTCAGCATAAACAGGAATATCCAGTTGTTTTCCAAGAACCTGCAGCTGGGTTATGGCTGCGGGTCGGTAAACATCACAAGCAACCAGGAGCGGTTGCCGACCACTCTTTCTTAAATTACGTGCGAGTTTTGCCGATGTAGTTGTTTTACCTGAACCCTGAAGACCGACCAAGAGGATGATGGCTGGGTTTCCTGAAAGTTCAAGTTCTGCAGTTTTTTCTCCGAGAAGGATGATCAATTCTTCATGGATAATCTTAACGATCTGTTGTCCAGGCGTGATAGAACGCAGGACTTCAGCACCGAGAGCTTTTTCCTTGACGGAGTTGATGAAAGTTCGAACGACTTTGTAGTTGACATCTGCTTCAAGTAAGGCCCGTCGAACCTCACGTAAACCGTCAGAAATATTAGCTTCAGATAACTTCCCTTGACCGCGAAGTTTCTTGAATACCCCTTCCAGATTTTGTGACAGTTGCTCTAGCATTACTCCTGCTTTCTAAATCGTCATCTACATTCAATATGCAAATCCATTATTACCCTAATCTTAATCAGATAATATATGGTATTGACATAAAGCCGCGGAAGATAGACGGCGGACTATGGGTGGGCAATGAGTTTATCTGATTGAATATGTGTCTAAACACATCAATTTAAAAAGGGATGGGATTCTCATGGCATATATTTTGTAAATGTAGAGTTGATTCAAATGAACACCTTGACAAGTGCTCTATGAAAATGTACATAAAACCGTTCGATAATGGGTTCGAA
Organism: Fidelibacterota bacterium; assembly: GCA_016844945.1. Classification (GTDB taxonomy): domain Bacteria; phylum Fidelibacterota; class UBA8477; order UBA8477; family JABMPR01; genus JABMPR01. The sequence goes on from JAERTJ010000086.1 coordinate 25,181, forward strand.
ATCAGCTGAATAACCAGAGGGGTACAGTTCAGCATAATTTCGGATAAAACCAATACGGAGACACATTCTAATGGGAGTGTTTAAACTTAAGAAGGGGTACAACATACCGCTGCAGGGCACTGCTGAGCGACGTGTTGAAAAAGTCCCTAAAACTACATCGGTGGCAGTACAGCCTATCGATTTTCGTAACCTACGTCCTGGTATGAAGGTTGAAGTTGGCGATTCTGTCAAACGCGGAACTGTCCTCTTTGTTGATAAACAAAGACCGGAAATCTTATTCCGATCACCAGCTGCTGGTACCGTCCGCGACATCGTTCGCGGTGACCGCAGAGCGATTCAGCGCGTCATTATTGACACAGGAGCTGATTCAGCTGAAAAATTTGATAGCTATAGCAGTGGACAGATCGCAGACCTGACATCGGACGCTGCGAAAACCATTTTGCTCAATAGTGGACTCTGGCCAGCCTTAAGGCAACGTCCGTTCAGCAAAATTGCAGATTTTAAACGAACACCCAAAGCCATATTTATTTCAGCAGTGGACTCTGCTCCACTTCAGGCTGAAACCGATATGCTGGTGAATGGAGAAGATCAGAATTTCCAGAACGGTGTGAACTTCCTTTCAAAACTCACTGAGGGCAAAATTCACCTTTCTATCTCCCCAGGAACTGAATCCACCTTTGCAAAAGTTGAAGGTGTTGAGAAACATCAGTTCAGCGGACCACACCCAGCGGGAAATGTTGGTGTACAGATACATCATATCGATCGTTTGCTGGCAGGAGAAATAGTCTGGTACATCTCTCCCCGCCACGTCAGCCAGATTGGTAAATTCTTAGCCAAGGGGGAATATCCTGGTTCTAAGACCTATGCGCTGACTGGATCAGAGCTGATTGATCGTCTCTATGTGACAGGTACTGAAGGTGCCGCCATCAGTGATCTAGTGAGCACCACAATCGACAACAGTAAGCAACGGGTCATATCAGGAAATGTCCTTACAGGCAGGCAAACTACTTCGACTGGGTTTGTAGGTTTTTATGACGACATGATTTCTGTAGTACCAGAACTCAGTGGTCGCAGACTATTTGGCTGGCTACAGTTGGGTTTTTCTGCCAGTAGCTTCTGGCCTATGTTTTTCTCAAAGTTCACCCCCAATAAAACACAAGCTCCTACAACCGATATGAACGGTGAAGAAAGAGCATTTGTTTCAACGGGTGAATATGAAAAACTGGTACCCATGGATGTACTACCTGTTCATTTATGTAAAGCCATTCTGGTAGAAGATATTGAGCTCATGGAACAATTGGGAATTTATGAAGTAGCCCCGGAGGATGTCGCATTGTGTAGTTATATCTGTCCCTCTAAGATTGAATTCGGTGATATCATCGAAAAGGGCATTCAAACCATGGAAAAGGAGGGCTAATCGAAATGAAATCTCTCGAACGCTTTCTGAATAACATGGATGTAAAGATCAAGGAAGGTCCATTCAAGATTTTCCATCCAATGTTTGGTGCCATTAACACCATGCTATTCACCCCTGGTCATGCTACCAGTACGGGTCCCCATATTCGCGATGCCATAGATATGAAACGATTTATGGGTATCGTGATCTTTGCGTTGGTACCCAGTATTCTGGTCGGTTCCTATAATGTCGGAGCTATGGCGGGTGTTGAAGGTCTATTTGCAGCTTTTATGTTTGGCTTCCTAAAACTCTTACCCATTATCGTCGTGACCTATGCTGTAGGTCTGGGATGGGAAATGATTTTTGGACACATCAACGGACATGACATTCATGAAGGATTCCTGGTTACGGGAATTTTGCTTCCCCTCACCCTACCTCCTACCATTCCCCTGTGGCAAGTGGCGGTTGCTGTTTCATTTGGGACGGTCATCGGAAAAGAGGTTTTTGGTGGTACGGGTATGAATTTATTAAATCCGGCTTTAACCGCACGTGCCTTCCTCTTTTTTACCTATCCTGGAAACATTTCAGGTGACGGTGTCTGGGTTGCCGTCGATGGATTTTCTGGTGCAACACCGCTGGCAGCAGCTGCATCCTCAACTGGTTCAGCCGTAGATGCTTTAAACACAGCAGGTTTTTCTCTGGAGACAATGTTCTTCGGGTTTGTCCCGGGTAGTATCGGAGAAACATCAGCAATTGCCATCCTCATCGGTGCAGCGATTCTGCTCATCACCGGTGTGGGTAGTTGGCGCATCATGTTGGCAACGACAATAGGCGCCTACGGTATGGCGCTCATCGTCCAATTCTTTGGCGCAGATGTGGCTGGTGGAATGCGCACCCTTCCAGCCCATTACCATCTGGTTATGGGTGGATTTTTATTTGGTACCGTCTTTATGGCTACCGATCCCGTTTCAGCAGCAGGTACGAATACTGGTAAATGGGTATACGGAATCCTCATTGGAGTGATGGTGATACTCATTCGAGCTTTTAACCCTGCCTATCCCGAAGGCATGATGTTAGCCATTTTATTTGGAAATGTGTTTGCACCCCTCATCGATCATTTTGTGGTGCAGGCAAATATCAAAAGGAGGCTGAATTATGGCAAGTAAGCCTCGTATAACAAAAGCCTATACATTAGGGTTTGCAGCAGCTGTTACGATGGTCTGCAGCATCCTCCTGGCATCAGCCGCAGCGCTACTAAAAGAACGCCAGGATCAAAACATTCAACTTGATATTAAATATAACATTCTCAGTGTCCTTGATCTGGCAGAAACTAAGGACGTTGCTCCTGAAGCCCTGCTGTCACTGTATGATGAGAAGGTAACATCCTTTGTTGTGGATACATTGGGCAACCTAGTCTCTGGCCGTGAAGCTGCAGACATTGATCCCAAAAAGGAGCCTGGTCTCCTACCGGTTTTTGCTCGACAGGAGGGTGGAACCATAAGTGCCTACTGTATTCCAACACAAGGCAAAGCCCTTTGGTCCACTGTCAAAGGCTATATCGCCCTGGAAAAGGATTTGAATACCATCAAGGGTATCACCTTCTATAGCCACGGTGAAACACCTGGATTGGGGGGGGAGATCGAAAAGGAATGGTTTACCAAACTTTTCAAAGGAAAAACAATCCTCAACGCTGCTGGTGAAGTTGTGTCGGTGGAAATCGTCAAAGGCAAGGTTCGCCCAGACGAGCCACATCCGGAGCATAAGGTGGATGGAATCAGTGGTTCGACTCTGACAGGTAATGGTTTGAATCAATTCATAAAAGAGACGCTAGTAAAATATGAGCCCTATTTCAAGACAGTCAGAGGGGAGGCATCATGAGTCTATTCAGTAAGAAGAATATGGTTTTTGTCAAAGATCCTCTCATGGACAACAACCCCATTTCAACGCAAGTTCTGGGTATCTGCTCAGCCCTCGCCGTTACCGTACAGCTGCAGACAGCCATCGTTATGTCAATTGCAGTGATCGCTGTTCTCTCCATCTCAAATGTGATGATCTCATTGGTCAGGAATAAGGTTCCTTCAAATATTAGAATCATTGTTGAGCTAGCCATCATTGCAACGCTTGTGATTCTGGTTGATCAGATATTGAAAGCCTACTTATATGATATCAGTAAACAGCTCAGTGTGTTTGTGGGATTGATAATCACAAACTGTATTGTTCTGGGGCGTGCAGAGGCATTTGCCCTTCAGAACAAACCATGGCCAAGTTTTCTGGATGGAGTTGGCAACGGATTGGGATACAGTGTGATCCTGATTGCCGTCGCATTTGGTCGTGAAATTCTGGGTTCTGGAACCCTGTTTGGTTTCCAACTAGTCCCAGATGCAGCCTATGCAGCGGGTTATCAAAATATGGGCCTGATGGTGCTAGCTCCTGGAGCATTCATCTTGTTAGGCTTAATTATCTGGGTCCAACGCACCATAACCGGCGTATCAGAATAGGAGGTGAATGATGGAAAATCTTATAAGTCTATTCGTTGAATCCGTTTTCGTCAATAATATCCTCCTCGCATACTTCCTGGGAATGTGTTCATTCCTGGCAGTATCCAAGCGTGTCGATACAGCCATTGGATTGGGTGCTGCAGTCATCTTTGTAGAAGTGATTACAGTCCCCGTAAACTGGCTACTCAATCACTACCTGTTGGCTCCTGGTGCTCTGGCCTGGGCTGGTTTACCTGATGTTGATCTGAGCTTTTTAAGCTTCATATCATTCATTGCAGTTATTGCAGCACTGGTACAGCTTGTAGAGATGATTGTGGATCGCTACAGCCCCACCCTTTATAGTGCGCTGGGTATTTTCCTGCCACTGATTGCTGTAAACTGTGCCATTCTTGGTGCCTCTTTGTTTATGGTTGAGCGGGAATACACTTTTGCTGAATCTGCTGTGTTTGGGCTTGGATCGGGAACAGGTTTTGCCCTGGCTATTGCTGCCATGGCAGCGATCCGTGAGAAAATACGATATTCTCACATACCTGAGGGCCTACGTGGTTTAGGTATAACAATGTTAATCACCGGACTCATGGCCATGGCATTCATGAGCTTCTCCGGCATCAGTCTTTAAGGAGGTTAAAGTGAGTATTCTTGGTTTAATTCTTCTTAGTACTCTGGTATTCACAGGGACGATTCTGATTCTTGTGGTGATTCTAAACTATGCTACATCCAAACTGGTTGCTACTGGGGATGTAAAAATCCTGATTAATGGTGATGATGAGAAATCGTTGACCACCCCAGCGGGTGCGACCCTGCTTCAGACCATGGCTGCAGAAAAAATATTTCTGCCGTCTGCCTGTGGTGGTGGTGGAACCTGCGGAATGTGTACCTGTCAAATCGACAATGGTGGTGGCGATGTTCTCCCAACAGAGAAACCCCATCTGACCCGTGCAGAGATTAAAGACAACGTACGTCTTGCCTGCCAGGTAAAGGTAAAGGGTGATATGGACATTCGCATTCCAGACGAAATCTTCAATATCCAGAAATGGGAGTGTGAAGTAGTCTCGAATGAAAATGTGGCGACCTTTATCAAGGAATTCATCGTCAAGCTACCTGAAGGTGAGAATCTTGATTTTCGTGCAGGTGGTTATATACAAATTGATATCCCTCCCTATAAACTCGACTATTCTGAATTTGATATTGAAGAAGAGTATCGAGGAGATTGGGATAAGTTCAATATGTGGCGGTATCATTCTGAACTGGACGAAACAATCTTCCGCGCCTATTCAATGGCCAACCATCCAGCTGAAGGCAACATCGTCATGCTCAATGTGCGTATCGCCAGCCCTCCTCCTGGAATGGATGTTCCTCCAGGCCTGGCTTCCTCCTACATTTTTAACCTGAAACCAGGTGATAAGGTAATGGTCAGTGGACCTTATGGTGAGTTCTTTGCCAAGGAAACTGATCGGGAGATGCTCTACGTGGGTGGTGGAGCTGGAATGGCTCCCATGCGAAGTCACATCTTTGATCTATTGAAGACTCAGCGTAGCACCCGCCGGATTTCTTTCTGGTATGGGGCGCGCTCTAAACGTGAAATGTTTTATGATGATGAGTTTAAAGCACTGGCTGAAGAATTTCCAAATTTCAGTTACCATGTTGCCCTTTCTGATCCAATGGAAGAGGACAATTGGGATGGACCCGTGGGATTTATTCACCAGGTGGTTCAGGATACCTATCTTGCTGATCATGAAGCACCAGAAGATATCGAATATTATATGTGTGGACCACCCATGATGATTGATGCTGTAGATAATATGCTGTACAATCTAGGTGTTGAAGCAGAGATGATTGATTACGATAAATTCTAAATTCATACACATCTTAACAATAAAAGGTTCGGGTTATCCGGACCTTTTTTGTTAAGTTTAAGACCCAAACATCGGAGGTCATCATGGGCAAATCACCTTTTACGAAAGTATTCATCCTAACATCTATGCAAATGGTGATCATTTTCCTTTGTTTAAACGCCTGCGAGGGAAACAAGCAAAGCCTGGCTGAATTTAACTTCAATGGCTCAACTATGGGTACTGTCTACAATATTAGTCTCATCGGAGAACCCATTGATAGTCAAGGACGTAGCATGATCGCCACTCGCGTGGACAGTGTCCTCCGGGAATTCAACCATATCCTGTCCACCTACGAAGATCAGAGTGAAATCTCCCTGTTTAATCGAAACAAAAGTTTGGATCCTATCCCTGTTTCTGATGAGATGAAACATGTGATCACAGCGGGTCAGGAATTTTGTAGCCGTACAAACGGTGCCTTTGATATAACCATTATGCCCATAGTAAATTTCTTTGGCTTTGGCTTCGAACCTGGTGAAGACCGCTTCCCCACCGTTGAAGAGATTGATGCGTGGCTACAACTTACGGGATGTGATAAGCTGGAAATTGGAGATTCAACCATTAGCAAAAGTGATCCCCGGGTGAGTATCGATTTGAGTGCTATCGCCAAAGGCGATGGCGCGGATCATGTCACCCAATTTTTGATTAATCAGGGGTACGATAACATTTTTGTGGAAATTGGTGGAGAAATAATGACCCGAGGGACCAACAAAGATGGGAAACCCTGGCGGGTAGGAATTGATCGTCCCAATTTTGATGGCGCTCCAGGTGCTGATTTACAAGAAATTATTCACCTGTCCAATAAGGCGATTGCATCAAGTGGTGATTACAGAAACTATAGAGAAGTTGAAGGCAGGCGTATCTCGCATATGATTGACCCCAGAACAGGTTCACCCATCAATCATAACCTGGCAGCAGTTTCGATTATTGCTAACTCATGCATGGAAGCCGATGGACTGGCAACCTCTGTCATGGTGATGGGCGCAGATGAAGGTTTAGCCTGGCTGGAAGTCTACCCGGATGTGGAAGGCTTATTGATTACCCGTAATCCGGATGGCAGCTTTGAAGAATTAATGACCAGTGGATTTAAACAATATATAGCGGACTAAATGCTATAGTCCGTGTTGCTTGACCCAGTTTAAAACAAATTTCTGAATATCATCGCGGGTGTCCATGGGAATGTCCCGGCTTTCCAAAAAAGGACCAATCGCTCGCTTTATAAGATATAATTCTGCATCGACAGGATCTTTGCCAAAGCCGCTTTCACCAAATTCGAGCCCATCCACCTCCAGGATCAAAGATGTTAAATAAATGCTAATCCGTTGCATTTTGGCATAATTCAGATTCTCAGGTTTATCTGTGGGCTGATGGTAATGTTCCCAACGCCCACAGGTAAAGAAAAGATAGGGTTGTCCATTTTTTCGTAAGATGTGATGATCACTCAAGTCACCTACGTATCTATTTAAGGTTGCGATATGCCTCAATCCTGAAGGTGGTTCAATTCTGGTGAGCAGATCGGCCAGACTGGCGTGGCTTTCAGAACCAAAGATAAAGAGTAGCTCCTCCATTGCTGGGAGTGGTACATCGTGTCCCACAAGATCCAGAACCAGTCCTGCATGAATTTCCCCCTGAAATTGATCCTGATAAAAGTTGATAGACCCCATTTCGTCCGTCAGGAACCGTGGAGGTTCTTCAGCATCGGGAAAAAGAAAAATAACATCATGCTTAAGTGAGCTATCCTGAATTGCCTTTATTACAGATAGCCAAATCGCGATTGCTGCAGCATTATCATCAGCACCAGGCTGATCACCGCAGGTATCATAATGAGCTACCAGAAGTATGGGTTTTAATCGTCTATCCAGGCCAGGTAGAACACCAGCAAGGTTCGTATACTCCTGGGAATTCTTATGATACTTTAACTTGTAGCTATCACCGGCGTAATATGCCAACCCAAGATCATTCATGCGTTCGGTGAGATAGTCAATTGCCTTGGCATGACCCAGACTCCCGACTTTACGTGTCCCCGGTGAGGCTAATATTTCAACATCAATGTGTAGCTGTTCCTGCATGGTATATCCCAATAGTTCGTTGAACCCTGAGCATAAAGATTATCCGGTAATTCGCAATGATAAAGGGAGTGAATGTTACAAATATTCCAACATTTTTTGAATGGTTACAGGTGCTGAACCTTCATAATGATTATTCACGTTCAAATAGACATCCATCCCAGACTGATCAACCATATTACGGATAAGTCTGGCTATTCCAGGTATTTCATCATCTTTTGGACTCACCACCTGGTTCCAGACTTTTGATGTGGTCTTTTCGATTCCCTGTCGATCAGAGCCCAATAACCGAATAATGGAAGTTCCCGTGAGTTTGGATCCATAATTTTTGCAGACTTCTCGAATATCCGGCATGTAATATCCCTGACAAAATGTATGTCCCACATTATTGTCCGCCAATATTTTGAAATACTCTGAAGTGAGGAAATTTGGGTTGCGGATTTCCATGCAAATCGGGATGGTTTTATCCACACTTTCCACAAATTTTGTAAACGATTTGAGAAAGGACTCAGGCGAGGGCATTTTCATTTTATTTAGATACTCAAACTGGAGGCTAATGGCACCAATATTTGCAGCCATAGGCTCAAGCGTATGTAGAAAACTCCCATAAAGATCAGGTGACAGAAAGTGAGGGTTACTCTGCAATTTTCCTGAGGAGTATTGCTTGTATAAGTGTGTGAGACTCAGACTATTAGGCGCTTTGATAACAAAACGAAACTCAGATGGAACGGACGCTGCATATTCCTCAACTACTGAAGATTTCGGGAGCACAATTTTATCAACGCCGAAGAGCGACCAAAACCATTGATCAATTTCTACAGACTTGTATTTCTGAGCGTATTCCTGGAGGTAATTTTCAGGTGCTTTTGAGGAGTAAACAAGACCTTCCCAGGAAGGATATTTCCAGCTGCACGTTCCTATGTATGATTTACCCTGCATACGCAAAACCCAGCCTTTTAAAACGAATAGTTATGAGGTTTATCGCCAGTTAAAAATATCCTCTGAGAATTTAGCATGTATGGCAAAATAGAGATTATGGTACTGGTAGTCCAGGAAGCCAAAATCTGAATCTGAATAATTTTTAAGAATGTATCCTACACCGAACTGAACATTCTCATAAACCAGGTAATCTCCTTCAACTGCCAGACCAAAGGCACTTTCTTTGAGGGGATTCATATAAATGTATCTCATATCCAGGATACCGCTGATTTTATTGTCCCAGGCATATTCGGCTCTAGATTGCACAAAGAATGTCGTCGTTGTCACATCCTCATCAAAAGCTGCATCGTCATCTAACACATAGCGCATGGCAAACCTGGATCCGATACCCAATTTACGATCATACTGATAGTAGGAGTGAGCCGAAAGGATGTATCGGTCTTGTCTCACAGGAATGGCAATTTGAGTATTTCGATCTGAAACATATGCCAGCTTTGCCAGTGCATTTATCTGGTCTGAGCTCTGTGGTCTATAAGCGATTCCCGCCTGAAAATTGTCACGGGTTTGTGAGCCACCTATACCCACTTTGAATCGATTTTCCCAATGATCAAGCTTTACGATAGCTCCAAATCCAGCAAAGATACGCATGTCCCCTCCCAGAGTAATCACACGTTGCAGACTGCTAGCATCATCTCTAATCTCATATTTTCCAATGGCTTTCCAGGGCATCTCTGGCAAATATTCAAACGATAGAGCCATAGCTTGATGGCTGGGAGTTGGAATTTCAAATGAATCCACGGTTGCAGTATTTTCAAGAGATACATTGAGGATCAAATCTTCTCGAACCGCCCATTTGTTTTGAAGACCCAGGCTGGCTTTGTTGCGCTGATTACCTGTGATACCACCGATTTCATATTTACCTTCGATATCTGTGTTTTCACCAACTTTTGATCTAAAACCCAGAACGCTTTGACGGTTCACACCATCACCCTGGATAAACCTATATTTCCAGAAGACCTCGAGTTGATCGGTTATGGGATAGACCAGTCCCACACTTGAATTGGTTGGTTTTGTTCGATTGTTCAAGGTCAGGTTCTGCTCGTGTTCAAACAGGGCTTCAATTTTCTCCAGCAAGAGGATGCTATACTGCGCTTTAAGCAGGTTTGAATAATCTGATGTTAACACACTGTCTGCAGCGTTAGAACGCTTTCTGAATGCATTCTCATAACCTACTTTCAGTATTCCATTGGTCTGCATACGTCGTTCAAGATTCATATTGAAAACACGAGACCTGTTGGTATTACTGGTCCCCATCGTACCGGACTGATCATAATATTCTGACGTAATCACGCCGTATTCACTTGAGTTGAACTTCCCACTTACACCATATTTGAAGGAACCTTTTTCACTGTTACCTCCGACCTGTGATGCATTGGTGAAATCATCGCCAACTGACCGTAAATACCCTTTCAGGTTTAACTGGGGTAATGGATTCACCATTACTTCAGTTTTAAAAGCGCTACCCACCGTCACACTGTCCACAAAATCATCAGGTTTCCGGGATTGACCGAATTCAGCAGCCACAGAAATTTTCTCAGAAATCGGTACATGGGCATCTAGCCCGTAGAGCATATAGTTTGCCGAGGCTCGTTCCTCTGTGATAAATGTTGATCCCACAGAGATTTTGTTGTTTGGTCCCAGAGTACTTTTAGTTCTGAAGCCCCCAATCCAGGATCTGGAATTTGCTCCCTGGAATTCATACGACACGACAATAAATATAGGATTCCCTGCACCATCCAGTGCGGCTACAGGTTGTTTAAACATGAGGGTTCCATCTACATAGTTAATCTCATAATCAAAGAAGCGTGTCAGATTTTTGGTTTCCAGAATTGTTTCTGGGTGATATCTATCCTTGGTCACGATTCGAATCTTCTCAGAGAAGCGTGTAATATTTGCATTTGAGAGGTAATAGAACCCACTAATCCCCTCTCCTCTGATTTCTTCTTGTTCCATGGAACGGTCTGTTGCGGTCCCAAATGCCTGAACCGAATGATTCTCATATAGATAGGAGCCCAGGATTCCATTAAAGGTCCGATTGTACGCTGTAAATTCGGTTTCGGTGAGATTGGTATTGTAATCACCTAAAAGGACAAAGGATTCATTTTGCTCAAGCTTGGCATAAAATTTTGATCGGGTCTGAGCATCATACGTGATGGTACTGGCATCTCCAAAAAGTGGATACTGTTCATTTGGGTCCACATCCACAAACAACTGATCCAGATAACCTCTATCCGTATCCAGTGACGCTGTCAGTCTCAGGCCAGGTTTGATACTCCCCTTTGCATAAAATGCAGTACGACCACCCAGTAGGACATGATCACCTAGAGTGGTATTGTTTTGATTCAATAAACCAAAATGTGGTAGTGCATCTGGATTCTGGTCTTCAGCTAGCGTTGAAAGCCCTGCACTTGCAGCACCCACCAGGATAAGCGGTTCCTCAGGGATAGAATAACTCACCTGGATTTTTTCAGTATAGCCTTGAGAAGCAATTTCCAGCGTGGCTCGTTCTGTGGCAACATCAGGAGCCTGGATTGTGAGTGTAACAAATCCTTCTATGACCCTTAATTGGAACCCCCCAGAAATTTCATCAGCATCGGGGTCAATAATTGTTCCCGAACTTAGATTCACATTGACAATTTTGAGATCATGAAGTCGATACCCCCATTCATCCTGGAGTTCGAATTTGTATGTGTGGGTGGTTCGTCCATCAGCAGGCAGTTGGATTAAGCCTGCAGAACTAATAATTTTTTTTGTAGTTCCCAGTGAGTGGATTACTCTTTCAGAAGCGTACTGTTTGCCCCCTGCACCCTCAGCTTCAATGCGGATTTTTACAGGACCTGGAGGAATTTCAACGTTTAGAAAATCTAACAGTCCGTCAATTCTAAATGATTCTGTAGCAACAGCGACATCATTGATATACAGGGTTGCAGGCGCACCTGCTACTCCAGCGACGGTAACTGCTACATGATTGGATTGGGTCACAGTATTTTCTTTGGGTTCTAAAATCAGAACTTGTCCAAAGAGGATAGAAGAAAACAGGAGACCGCTAAAAATTTTGAGTAGTCTATTCATTGATAGTCCCTGGTTCTTCATTATTCACGGATTTAACTGTGTCCTCAGGTTTTTCAAAGTTCACCTTGAGAACTCTTTCAATATTACTTGATAGTGCCAACCCATCCTTGTACAGTTGAACATTCATAAATAGATCGCGAACCCCTTCAACACCTTCTGGTGCGTTCAGGTGAATGGGTGTAACCACTTCGTATGTACCAGGTTCAACGCTCTCACTCCAAGATTTGATTGTCCCGGCAACATCAACATACTCTAAATCATTTGTCAGAGCCAGCGTAATTGCCATGGAATCTGCTCCTGCATAGGCTGGGAAGCTCAGGTTGAATAGAACCGTTGAGGCTTGGTTCGAAGGAATCACCAGGGCTGAATCAGGTGACATAGTTTTTAATGGATCGATTGGGACAACAATCTTCTGTTTCAGAGATTCTTTGATAACATCCAATTCAAGCAATGCGGCTTCACCGACTTCAGCATTCACCAGTACTTCAACACGGCGGTTCGTAGCTCTACCAACCCAGGTTTCATTATCGCCTGTTGGATAGTGAGGACCTAAGCCGTGGGTATGGATATTTTCAGGATTGACTGCATAATTCTCTATCAAATAATTCTTAACACTGGTTGCTCTCCATTCAGATAGGAGCATGTTAAATTCCAGACTTCCTCGATTGTCTGTGAATCCCTCAATGACAATCTCAATATCCGGTTGCCATGAAAGGAAATCACCCAATTTGCGAAGACTTGGATAGGCGGATGGTTTCAGGTCTGCTGAACCTACGTCAAATTGTGTACCTTCAAGAATCATGTTGAAGGAGAGTGTCTCAACAAGGGTTGATATGCGAGTCTCAAGACTGTCTGTAGTGACCACGTTACCTTCCTCATCGACCATTTCCAGATAGGCGGATACAACACCCGTATTCTGTACTTCATCATAGTCTTCTGGTTTCATGGATACATCAAATTCTTTATGCGTCTTGGATTTCCAGTCACCAAAGCTCCACACATCTGATTCACTGGCATGAACGATGGGTTCAAGATTGGTAGAATCGAGCAGGGCGGTACCTTCTTTATAGGCAAAGCCAGGAGGTAGTTGTTGATGGAATCTGATACCGTGAATGGGTACTTCACCTGTGTAGTTGATATCATACATGAACTCGAGTTGGTTAAATTCAGAGTCATCTTCAACGGCGTTATAAAAGACGAGTTCTACACGACGATTCAGAGCACGACCTTCAGGTGTAGCTCCGTCAGCCAATGGTGTTGAGGCGCCCATACCCAGTGCTTTAATGCGATCTGCATCAATACCCATAGTTTGTATCAGGTAGGTTCTGATCGCTTCTGCACGGGCCTCTGAGAGTGCCTGGTTATCATCAAAGGAACTTCCTGGTGCAAGTGGCAGGTGGTCGGTATGACCGTTAATGTCCAGATTGATCTGTGTCTGCCATTTCATCAGGTCGCCAATGTTTTTCAGCTCACTGAAAATTTCGCTCTGGAGTGTTGCAGATCCAGATACAAAACCAATTCGAATTAACAGACTCCATGGCTTGTATACCAGAAGTCTAAATTCTTCGGTGAGCATCTCGGTCTTCATTTCTAGGGTGGATTCTTTACTCAAGACACTGACCAGTTCAAGTTTTTCCAGTGGGATGTTTATGTTTGCACTATCCCCTGAGAATATTGTTGTGGTCCAATTGCTGAGAGCTAAGCCAATTGAATCCAGTGATGAATCAGACATAAACAGAGTAGCAAATGAAGGCAAGCTGCTTTCATCTATACTCAAACTCAGGTCACCAAGTGGTGTTTTATCGAAGGTATATTTACCCAGGCTATCTGTCATTGCTACCAGTGAGTCATTGAGTATCATTCGGATATTTGCTTGAACATCTTCCTCAGTATCCCACATGCCATTACCATTCATATCGTAGTATGCCGTTCCAGTGAGTTTGCCAGGAATAGCAATTTCAGTCAATGCAAAGTTGACCTTTGCAATACCGGCGGCAGCGACACGAACAATTTTACTCTGAGTGTCACCAAGATAATCAGGTGAATCAAGAATAATCTCACTGAGGTCAGGTAAGGTGCGTTCGTTGACACGGATAACATGCATACCGGCTTCAACATCTGGTACGCTGTACTTACCATATTCATCGGTGATGATTCTGGCACCATTTTCCATGATGAGTTCAACATTTTTCACTGTTTCCTCATTGTTGTCATGGATGCCATTGGCGTTGGTATCATAGTAGACTTTACCAATGATGAGACCGCGGTCACTAAACAGACCCGGTTTTACAATTACATCGGCAGTTGCCAGGTTAGAAATGACAGGGAAACCCAAGAGGGTATGACCCCGAGCCATTACTTCATTTGTATTTGTCCCTTCGCGGCTGTTCATACCTGAGATTATGCGATATTTCATCACATATGTCTCACCAGGTTGCAACGTGTCACCAATGGTCCAGGACATGGCAATTCGTTTTCCTGCAGCTTCATTGAAATTTGGATCTCCAATTTTGGATTCATTCCAATAGCTGGTGTTTTTGCGGTATTTAAAACCGTAAGGAAGCACATCTTCGATTACAAAGTCATGGACGATGTCATCAACACTGGTGTTGGTCATTTTCACTGTATAAGTGATGACGTCACCAATTTCGATAACACGACGGTTACTTTGTTTTTCAACTTTAAGGAATGGGAAGATAATTTTGGTCTTCGCATTCGAGTTCGGATTTCTATCGCTCCAGGTGCTATCAAGTTCACTAGCTACGAGTACGCGATTTTCAATCCATCCCAGACCTGCATCGATTGTAATCTTTGCATCGAATTCAATCGTGATTGAATCATTGACATTAATACCCGCTCTCTCAAATCTCATTTCATTTGAGAATGCATCCAGACCAGTATAGACGGTGTTCATATCCGTCTGGATAGATGTCTCAATCAGATTAAGTCCTGTGGGTAGATAATCAGTGATAAACACTGAGTCTAGGAAGGTTACATCTTGAGTACCCAGATTAATGACATAGTGGAGTGTATCTCCCACTGCGGCTTCAACCTTATCTACGGTCTTAATGGCGTAGAAGGGAGAACTTCTCAGGGTAACATTGGCATTCACAACGTATAGTCCAGGAGTTGTTAGATTTACATCTAGTCCGCCATCGCTATATGAGCTGATGCCATTATAGACAACCTGAAGACTGTATTCGCCTGGATATAAATTCGTAAAGAAATACTGTCCAGTAGAATCAGTATAGGTTGAGTCGGTCATGTGATGATCGGCGGTTTTTCCCAGGGTTGATGTTGTATCAATAACATCACCATTGACGATGACAAGGATACTGTCCTCAGAAATGACTTCACCTGTAATTTCATCATATAACCAACCTGAAACAGAATTGAGATTGGTAACCAAAGATCCTTCATTTGGTGTAGCAATTTCAATTTCCTGTACGGTTTCATACTCATTACCATCATCACCTATCAGTGTGTAGATAATCTGATAAAAATCATCGCGATAGATAGGAATGAGATAGTAACCGTCAGCGTTGGTACTATCATGACCTGCATATTCGCCTGTTTCTACATATCTCAATTCAACCCGGACACCTTCTTGGGGAAGACCTTCATAATTGTAGATAATTCCGTCAAAGGCTCCAATCATGAAGACAACCTGAGTTGTGTCATCAGCATAATCGGTGGCTGAGTAAATAGCCCTGGCGTAAGGTGTAGCTGTCACCGCTTCAAACAGGACGGTATCAGATACCAGCGTGCTAAATGCGACACCATCAACAGTGGAAGATGTCAATGCTGAATCAGGAATAGTACCTTCATCAGTATAGAAGTTCACATTTACGCCATCTGGTACCGGATTGCCCAGGAATGAATATACATGAGCAGCCAGGGTTGAGAAGGAAGCACCGTTACCAAGAATTGTTCTGGGGTCAGCATCAAGAACAACACTGAGGGGTAGAATATTCGTAGTCAGAGCTTCCGCAGGAATATCTTCAGACTCATTAGAAACTAACCAGGCACGGTTTCCAACTTGAGCACCATGTTCCAGCATTGCAGTAACTGTGGTAGTAATGGTGAAACTTTCTGTCTGCTCAACATTGAGTGGTCCGATGTTCCAGGACAGTGAATGTGAGGCTGGATCATAATCATAATTTCCAGTTGCACCCAGGAATGTCACCCGTGAATCGAGTGTATCCAGGATAGTCACACCACTTGCATGGTCGGTTCCATAATTAGCAACATCCAGTTGGTAGTGAATCGTATCTCCAGGGAAAACCTCAAGATCTGCTGTTTTGGTAAACACAAAATCTGGGCTTGCCACGACGATAGCCAACCAGGTTGCTGAAGCTTGTAAGATATTATCTGAGTAGATATAAGCTGTATTTGGTATTTGCAAACCATTGGGTAGAGGATAGTTAACCTCTACATCAATCGTATACTCTGCAGCAGGTTCAGTGACTGCATGTACCTGATCTCGGCCAGATGAAGAGTTTTCACTGATTTTACCAGCGACACCTTCTGGCTCCGTAGGTTCAAGGTCACCAATATTCCATGTTACGGCGTGACTGGAGGGATCATAGATTCCACCATTCGATGCACCACGGAATGTGACTTCTTCTGGCAGTGAGTCAACCACAATAACGTTTGTCGCTATTGTGTCACCCACGTTTTCAAAAGAGAGGTCATATTGGATCAATTCACCTGCTAGGATGTATGTTGTGTCAGCAATGAGAACAATATTCATCACTGGAGCACGCAGGGTCGTATTGAATATATCAACACTTTGCGCACCTTGTTCACATGTAAGGAAAGCACCATTGGGAAGTGAGCCAGTGCCAAGTAAGTCATCACGTACTTTTGCAGTAATCCCTACGACACCAGAATCACCAGGAGCCAGATCTTCAAGGTTCCAGGTTACAATTCTAGTCAGCGGATCATATGCATGCTGACGTGTTGCACTGATATATTCAAGATTGATATCCAGTGTGTCATGAAGTACAACACCAGTCGCAATCTCTGTTCCCATGTTGCTGTAATCCAGATTATAGAGGATGGTGTCCCCAGCCATGACAATCCGATTTCCACTGATGTCCAGGAATAGCCCTGGAGTCGAGTGAATCTCGGTACTTATTGCAGATTGGGTAGCACTACCTTCGATACAGGATAAGTGAGCCGTGTTTTCCAGAGTTGTGCCATCGATAACCGGATATTTCACATATGTGACCAGTTCCAGAGAATCGGAAGCACCCGAGGCTACATTTCCAATGTTCCAGAGAACACTGTGGCTTGCCTCATCATATTCATAAGCGATTGAACTAGAGCCCACAGTTAGTTCTGGGGGAAGGGTATCAGTCAAGACCACATCGTGGGCCATTGAATTACCGGTGTTACCCATTACAAAGGTATACACCAGCGAATCCCCGGCCAGGACTGTTGGTTCAGCTAACTTCTCTAGTACCAATTCAGGGAAAGCAGCCAGTGATACAGTATGATCACCAAAATTACTTCCTGCATTGGTCGTAGATATCCAGGCTCTATTTGTTACTTGTGGTCTGGCTTCAAGGAGCGAGCCGACCACCGTTACAACGGACAGGTTAATTTCACTTCCAGAATTCAGAGTGCCCAGCGTCCATTGGACGGCACCATCTTCAAATTCTCCATCATTTGATGCGGACAGGAACTGAAGTGGATGGGGCAGTGTATCTGTTACGTTGATATCATTCACGGGATCTGGAGAAGTGTTATCGATCGTGATAACGAACTCAATCGTATCTCCATAGCCATACTCACTATCTGCAGCCCATTTTTCAATAGTCTGAATCCATGGATTAGCAAGTGAAGTAGCAGAAGCTTCGTTGGAAGCGCCTTCATCATTCACAACCATGGCTGTATTGGTAAGGTTGGTATTGGCTGGCATTGACGCATTAATAACAACGTCTAATGTGATACTGGCTGAGTCACCCTCTGCAAGATCTCCAAGCATCCAGGTTACCGTGCCATCTGCAAATGTTCCACCTTGGGAAGCATTTGCAAAACTGACGTGTGCTGGTAGCTCATCCGAGACAAGAGTACCCGTAGAAGTAACATTGCCTGTGTTATATACATTGATGGTATAATGAGTCGTATCTCCCACCAGGGAAACATCCTCAGCAACCAATTTTGCAATAACCAGGTCTGAAAATGATCCGATAGTTACATCAACGGATTCACTAGATAGTTCAATTCCTCCAGGAATAGCCAACCAGGCGATATTTGAAATCACCTCATCAGCAGGAAGATTTGAATCTACAAGAACTTCCAACTCGATCACAAAGTTTGCGCCACCTGCGAGTTCTGGTACATCCCAATTCAGGATTTGACCATCAATATTCGCAGCAGGCAAACTTGAGATCAACTCAAGTCCTGTACCCAATGTATCAGTTATAGTAAATGGATCGGGTGAAGTATTACCTGTGTTTGAAACAGTGATTGTATAGGTCAAACTCTCGCCTGGTGCCACAACACTGGCACTTGCGGATTTGGAGATTGTCAGTACGGAACCTGCTGCAACTGTCGTTTCGACATTGTTGGAGCTATTAACAAATGTGACCTCAGCAGCATCCTGGTGGGATGACTGTGCCACATTGTTAATCACGGTACCAACTGGAACCTGACCAAATACCACGGCTCCCATGAGGGAGATTAAGGCGAGGATTCGTCTCATCATCCGCTCATGGGATTCGTGTGGAGGGTTTTGAACCTAAAAATCACGTTAGCCTTTAGGGAGCCTTAGTCGATTACCACATCAAAAGTAATGACTTGTGGATCACTAACCGCTACAGTGCCGAAGGTAATAGTGACAACACCTTTGGAGTTAACTCCACCAGTAGTTGTTGCTACGACTTCATCAGCATCTGAACCATCAGTCTTGGTAACATTGTTGATTTCAACAGTACCGGTCTGGTAGGTTACGTCTGCAGGAATGTGGTCGGTAATGACGACAGTTCTGGCATCCGCATGTCCTGAGTTGGTTACGGTGAGTGTGTAGGTTAAGGTTGTCCCTGGAGGCTGATCACCTGAAGGTGAAACAGCTTTCAGAAGACCAGTTTCGCTTACAATGACAGGTGCAAGACAGGTAATGGCACCAGTTGCACTATCAGTGGCAGGATCGTTGGCTGAAGTAGCTGTAAACGTGAGATTATCATTGGCTTGATCAATGGTACCACCGACGATTGTTGCTACGGCGATATATGAGATCGATGCATCTGCAGCCAATGTTCCAGTATTCAATGAAGCTACTGGTGTATTGTCTTCTGTACCGCTTAGAAGGCCATCACCATTGGTATCAATGTAAAAGACCCAGACAGTTGTAAAATCAGTGTCTGTGAGATCTGCATCCGTAACTGGTGAACTGAAATTGAAATTATCATTGCCATTTCCGTCATTGGTGATGGTGAATGGGTACTTGATAGTGTCAATGGCAGCTTCGCCAGTAAAGGAAGTCGATGCTGCACCAGTATGTTCAACGGTCACACCATAAGTCTGTGCAACTGATGGACCACCGGTGTTATCAGTTGGAACATCAGCAGGATAGGGAACATCATCTTCATTATCGAAGGTGATTTGTGGGGTATCTGGTGTCAGATCAAGATCTGCAAGTGCATCTGTTGGAACAACAACAGAATAGGTGACACAAAGCTGAGGGTCAGTAGTCAGCATGTCTCCAATAGGAACAGTCAGTACGCGAGATTGTGTGTCATAATCAACAGAACCTGATGGAATCTGTGTGGCACCAACGTACACACTGTTCAGATCGAGTGTTACGCCAGCTGGGATAACCGTTGTATAGACCAGACCATAAGCAGTTGCTGTACCATCATTTGTTAGACAAACGGAGTACTCTACTGCATCACCTGGCTGTGGAGTTGGATCATCCACAGTGATCACAGCGTCGATTGAAGCAGCCTGAATAGTGGTGGTCAGTATGATGGTTGCATCAACTGGAGCACCTGCATCCTGACTCAGATTATAGGCAGATGCGCCAGTAATCGTCAGTGTGTGCTCACTGGCAGCAGGAGAACCACCTGAGAAGGTGTCAGTAACGCGGACAACCAGCCGATAGTACTCATCGATATCGATACTACCAGTTGTGTCGACAATACCATCGTCAATTTCTGCCTGCTCAAGTGTTCCATTCCCATTTAGATCATGGTAGATCTCATAGGTGAATGATGAACCAGCAGTTGCTGCATCTGAAGCAGCAATGGTAAAGTTATCGAAATCATTACCATTGTTCTGAAATGCCACTGAGTAAACAGTGGATGCCATGGTACTCATGGCTTTGTCGAGTGTTGTACCGAATGATGCATACGCTACCTGACTAACGGTAGTTGTCACTTCGTTAGAGGCGACTGCATCCATTGCAACTCCACTGGCATCATTGTAGGTACCAGTTGCCATATTCGTAATGGTCGTTCCAGAACGAGTAATGGCGCTTGCTGTTGCGACCATCCCTAACAGGACGATTGCCACGATTAAGAAGCGTGTAGGTTTCATTTTAAACCCTCCTTTTGTTTGCTTCTGTTGTTGATTAATATTTTGGGATTCCATGTTGGAATCTTGGTTCATGCTTAAAGTTTTCATTAGTTGTTAACCTCCACTAAGAATTCCATTGTTGACTTTTCACCCGGTTGCAAATCCTTCTGAATTGCCCATTTGATATGGGTAATCATTTCCGGGGTTGCTTCACGTTTGATCAGAATACCCTTTGAGTTTCTAACCGTATAGGTGGGCGGCCAGGCCATATAGGTTCCGCCCTGGTTCAAGGAATAGCTAATTTCCGTGTTATCACCTCTAGCACTTTTGGGGACATATGTCACACCAGCGGGAATAGGATCGACAATCTCCGGATCCGTCATCAGACCGGTACCAACATTTGAGGCAGTCAAGACATACTGGATGGTGTCACCAGGTGAATACGTCACTTGGGCTCCATCGACTATCTCAGCTGCTGTCAGATTGACTTTGGAATCTTCAACATGGAGTTCGAGCTTCGGTGCACCTTGACCGAAAGCCATCGAAATACTCATGATAGCAATTACTGCCATTTTCCAACTATTGCTTCTCTCACTCTTCATCTCTTCCTCCGTTGTTGCATTTTCAGTCACAAATAATTTTTTGTAACCAACAGAATTTTTTGAAATCTCTAGGGGATTTTCTGTGTTCATTTCCGATGTGATTTTTGTCACATTAAAAAAATTCTGAATCGCACAAATCAAACTTACCTGACTGGGATTCTGCCCGTATTGCTCCAGAGCTACAGGATGGAAATTTGAAGAGTTCAATTCACTCCTGATGGCTCTTGTTTTAAAACCTTGAGAATTCACAGATAGACCTGTCTTTGTCTCAATAGTTTTGTGGGCGCTGTATGTTTCTTTTCTCGTTCTCATATATACATCCTTATATAAGTCAAAGGTTATGCCACCACTTTTTAGGCAGGTTATAATATTGTTTTTATTTGTTTTATATTGTGTTTTATTTGATCACTATATGACATAGTAAATTGTTTTGTCATAATTTTTTGACAACTCAATCTCGAATAAGAATATTTTTGTTACAACAGGGGGAATTTCCGAAAATCTGCTAAATTTTTGATTGGCGAAATATCTACCACGGAATCCGTGAATTTAATGACAATATCTCACAACCTACCTTCATTCTGATCTCAAATATATTCAGTAATGTTGGATAATATGAGTGCTTCTAGAGCTCTGTTTTTGCATCTAATCCTGGACACTGATGGTAACCAGGTATTGAGCTGATATTTGTTATGATGTGATGTTTCTTGTCTCCCGATTGTATGAATTCGCCTATGTAATGATCAGGAATAATTTGTCATACTCGCTGTGAAAGTGACAAAGCCCGGGATCATTCGAATCGTTGAAGTGATGTATGTTTTTTACGTGACTCTAGTAATACTTGCTATTATGACATATCAAATGCAACGAAAGTGACAATATTGTCAATCTGTTATTGTGATTTTTTTTGTCACTTATGCGTGAACTCAGAGCCTTAGATCAATCCAGAATTATCAATATTAAGGACGACTTATTATTCCATCTTCCTGATTCATCTCTAATCTGTAGTTAAATACCAGGACCTACTGACAAACCCTTATAATGCAACGATTTTCTACACTTTATCTTCGAATGTTTCAGTTTCACTCCCTCATTTTACTTTGCATAATCCAGGCAAATATGAAGCAACAATAAAATCTAACAATAGCTACTGACATACCTGAAAAACTGTAATAATTTTGATATATTAGAAGAATATTTAGAAAATATGATAATATTCAATAAAATACATGTATATTGCCTACAGCAATACATGCTATTACACATATTACATTTTATGTAATATCGCGAAGTAACATAGCTAGTTCGAATTTCAAAATAGAGGCTAAAATCCAATGAATTTCGACCGATACTTTCAGTAGTGTGCGATTGTGGGTTTGATAAATTGATTTGTCCATTGGAATAGTCTATTTATCTTGTCCAATTGAAACAAATCAACACGATGTGAGGGCATGAAATGGATTCAATGATTCTAATTATCAGCGTGAGTGCAATACTTGTCTTAGGACTTGCAGCTATTCTACTGTCAACAGGTGGAAAAAAGAAAAAGCGTAAGGTTAAGCGTAAGGGAACAGTTAATAAAAACGCTGTTGAAATAGATCCAGAAACCCTCTGCACGAAAATTTTTAAACTTGCCCCATCAGAATCAAAAAAAGCCAAGCAAAACTACATCGGTCGCACAGTGGAAGTTCGCACCATTCTTGGAAGCAGCAATCGCTCCAAAAAGGGTAGCAATTTTAGAGAGGTTGTCCTTGATTATCAGGACAATCGAAAGTTTCATATTATTGGTGATATCAATATGAAAGATTATAAAGATCAATCGTGGATGACCCGCGAAGGAAAGTTAAAGGTTGTGGGCGTGGTAAAAGAGATCACCAAAATGGAAATTCACCTGGACAAGCTTAAAATCATATAACCATCCAGCCTATATCCCCTTACTATAAGCATATCATTATGATATTCTTTTATATCGTTTCTTTTTACTAAAAACATTACCCCCCTTAGATAGATATCACCCTAACCTCCTCTATTACAATACTATAGACTACACCTACCTCAGTTGGCACGGCAATTGTGATAGGTATCGGCATCACTGTTTTTTGAGCATGATGTAGTGACGAGATCTTAGGAACTAGATGAAGATTAAAGTATCCTCATTCATCTGGGATCGCATGAAGGATTACATGCACGGTTTCTCATTCACACCACTTCTTGCCTACAATAAACTAGTCAGCTTTTATCGCATCGGATAACTCCACTGACTGTCCCCCTGTAAAACCCATTTACAGGGGGTTTTCTTTTTATAGTACAGAAGAAAAAAGTTCAACCTGCTTGAACATCATATATATTGCCCTCGATTATTATAAACCTTCACTCCATAAGGATCATCAACATGACTCATTCAACCCCCTGGAAAAATTATGCAGATCGACTTTACTGCAACCAGGAGCTTAATTTCTACCTGGATTTATCACACTCAAATATCGATGGACAACGGCTTGAATCATTGGACTCACAGATTCAAAAAGCACTATCTGAAATGTCATCTCTTGAAAATGGAGCGATCTCAAACCCTGATGAAAATCGACAGGTCGGTCATTATTGGTTAAGAAATCCTGCTCTCTCTCCCTCCCCGGCTATTAGAGATTCAATTAACAATACCCTGCATAAGATCACAACTTTTACCCAATCTGTCCTGAATGGTGAGTTGACCAATACAGCGGGTGAGAAATTCACAGACTTATTACTTGTTGGAATTGGTGGATCCGCTCTCGGCCCTCAGTTTATCGCTGAAGCCCTGGGGTCGAGTACAGGACTTTCCATTAGGTTTTTAGATAATACAGATCCTGATGGTGTGGATTATGTCATGGATACGCTGTCTACCCAACTGCCACAGACACTGGTACTGGTTATCTCTAAATCTGGTGGCACAGCAGAAACACGGAATGGAATGTTGGAAGTCCAAAACATTTTCTCAAAAAGAAATCTGGATTTCGCCAAACAAGCAGTCGCAATCACAGGTGAGGGAAGTCAGTTATTCAACCTGGCAACACGGGAAGGTTGGCTTTCGATTTTTCCCATGTGGGACTGGGTAGGTGGCAGAACTTCAGTCATGTCTGCCGTTGGGATCTTACCTGCAGCTCTCATGGGAATTAAGGTCGACGAGCTATTGGCGGGTGCTGCAAAAATGGACGAGATCACACGCTCATCCAGTGTTAAAGAAAATCCAGCCGCTCTTCTCGCTTTGAGTTGGTACATTATTGGAGAAGGGCAAGGTCAAAAAGATATGGTAATCCTTCCTTACAAGGATCGCCTAATTTTATTCAGCCGATATCTACAGCAGCTAATCATGGAATCTCTGGGAAAAAGACTCGATCTTGAAGGGCACATCGTTCATCAGGGCATTGCAGTTTATGGCAACAAAGGTTCAACTGATCAGCATGCTTATGTGCAACAATTGCGAGATGGACTGAACAACTTTTTCGTGACCTTTATTGAAGTTCTTGCTGACCGCAATGGTGATTCAATCAAAGTGGATGATGCAAACACGAGTGGTGACTATCTGTTTGGATTTCTCAAAGGAACTGAGACCGCATTGTACGGTAGTGAGCGCCAATCTCTGACCATCACTATACCGGATTTGTCCCCTAGGAGCATTGGTGCTCTCATCGCACTTTATGAAAGGGCTGTAGGTCTTTATGCTTCACTGGTCAACATTAATGCCTACCACCAGCCCGGTGTGGAAGCAGGTAAAAAAGCAGCCGGGGATGTTCTAGAGCTAAAAAATCAAATTCTGACACTCCTGAATGAGTCAGATATGTTTATGAGTGTTCAGGATATTGGAGAAGCCCTGAATATTCAAGATAGTGGTATCATGATTTATCAGATCCTCAGGCATCATGCAGCCAACCACCCTATGCAAGTCAAGGGGTCATTCACAGACCCGACATCTCTAACCGTAAAACTATAGTTCCATCCACTGACAAGTATGCAATAACCTTGCGAAGGTTTTAAACCTTCGCAAGGTTAGTTTTAACTCTGGGTAAAAAGAAGGCAGCCTCTGGGAGAAGCTGCCTTGGGGGTCGGTGTTATACAACACCAGGATGAACATTCCCAATGAAGTTCTGTTTAGGGAAACTCTCGCAGGTTAAAGAACTCCAGATCCTTGCTTATAATTGGGGTAAAGCCTGACTGTATACAGGTCCATCTGAATAAAAAGAGTAGGCATCCATGCCTTGACTCTGATAGCTCTTGCCATCAAAGTAAATCAAACTTTTGGGGAAACTTGGGTTGTCCAGAATCAACGCCTCTGCACTAGCGGAGATCCGACTCTGTTGTAAGGTAAATGAATCAATACGCCATTTATTCAACCAGCTGAAGTCATCGCCCAGATCACCAAATTTTGATCCTGCGCCGATAACGTAGTAGTTAAGGTCATTGTTGTGCAGGAAGACGATGCCTCTTTTACGTGATGTTTTACTGATAACCTGGATGGCTATATCGATAGCACCATCACCGTTAAAATCACCACGCTGGAAAAAAGGACTCATATCAAAATAGACTTCATAGTTATCAAAAAAACCACTTCCAACTAGTGATGTATAGACACCTTTGGGGAGGTCATCGTAGCGAGCTTCGTTTAAAGACTCACCAGCGAAAGCTGATAGACTAAGAATCATAGTTATCAGGATAATCAGGGCTATTTTGTTCATTCCGGTTTTCATTTTCAACCTCCACAGGTTTGTTTGTTCATCCTGGTCTAAAGTACAATTCTGAGAGATGCTTTCTATTAGGGGCTTCCCTATTGTCCTATAGGATTTCCCTGATCCCGTTTGTCAAAGATTTGTTTTGCTGGCTGAAATCATTATTATTAGGTATGTCCGGATGGCTCATTATTTCATCAAAACAAAACCTGGAGATCACTGCCAGGTTGGGTTACGCCTCCCAGGGGTTAAAACAAAGACACCGTAAAAGGTCACAAGAAATTGAACCAGGTGACTTCTTTTTCTGCTATATCACTGGTGAGCAAAAACTGGCTGCGGTTCTGGAAATCCACTCATTTGTCTCAGAGGCGCAAGACAAGGTCTGGGTAAACCTGGGCAAGAATCCAGATGAATGCTACCCCTGGCGGTTTGAGACTTCAGCCCATATCGTTCTAGATGAACCTAGATGGATGCCCATGCAGAATTTCGCCGATAAACTTCTCCATTTCAGAAAATGGCCAGCGAAAAACTGGCGTCTGGGTCTACAGGGTCAAATTCATGCCTTAAGAGATGAAGATGTAACTACATTGCTGGAAGCCTTCTCTAAGGCGAAACAATCTTAATCCAGATCAACAGCTAATCCCTGGTTCGGTGTAATATTTGCTTCATTGAAAACCATCATTGATGAATAGAAATTCTTCTCACCCCAGATGGGTGAGCATGAATTTGCTATATGAACATACACGGGTCAGGCTAGATTAGTTTTAAAAACAATAAGGATATTCCTATGACCTTTGATTTGACCTCAAAAAAACATACCCTAAGATTACTTCATCATAATGTGGCTATTGTATCATCAGGTAAGGGTACTGAAGCGACTGGAGCAACAGTCACGTGGTTCAACCAGAGTAGTTTTGAACCGCCCCTTCTCACACTAGCCATCAAGGCCGACAGTGGGCTTTATTCAGCTATCCAGGAAAATAGAAATCTCATAGTTAGCCTGGTAAAATCAGGTGATAAAGCCCTGGCAGGTGCGTTTTTTAAACCCGGTAGCTGGGACGGTGCATTGTTTGGAGGATTCAAAGCCAAAGCCCATGAACTTGGCGGAGCGATTATTGAATCCAGCCCGGCATGGATGGCATGCGAAGTAAGATCTATTGTCGAAGAGGGTGATCATCATCTGGTCATCGCCCAGGTCGTCGATACAGGTATTAACAATGAAGATGAAAACGCCATGTGTCTCTCTGAGACAGGATGGCATTACGGAGGATAATTCTGATGCTAACTGGTTGGGAAAAAGCGGTATTTATTCTGGTTCTCTTGGGCTCGCTGGGAGCCACCCGCACTACTTTCGGACGCATGTTTGCGATTATTGGACGCGGAGTAATACCTATTGACTGGTCACTGATGTTCAAAAATATACCAACCGGGATTATGGCATTCCTGGGCAAACCCTTGTTCAAAACCCGTCCTGTGGTAACCATTATCCATACAGGTGTTGCCTGGGGATTTATCCTCTATATGTTGGTCAATTTCTTTGACATCCTCTATGGCCTTATACCTGAATTCCATTTGCTCCAAGGCTCCCTGGCTGGAAATCTGTACCGACTCTTTGTGGACATCTTTAGCGTGGTTGTTCTGGTTGGGGTCATTTATTTTCTGTTCAGACGATTTATCTCAAAGGATCCAGCCCTTACCATCAATGAAACTGTTCTGGTCAATGCAAAAGCCCGAAAAGGTGTCTTCCGTGATTCCGCTCTGGTAGCCTTTTTCATCTTTTTCCATGTTGGATTTCGCCTCCTCGGTGCTTCCTTTGAATTGGCACAATCACACAGCGACCTCTACCAGCCCGCCGCCTCAGCCCTCGCAATTTTATGGAGCAACCTGACTCAGCAGCAGTTGATCCTGGGTGAGCACAGTTCCTGGTGGCTGGCCATTGGATTAATCCTCGCATTCATCCCCTATTTTCCAACAACCAAACACGCCCACCTGTTTATGGGACCCCTGAATCACATGATCAATGGTCGCGATACAACAGCGGCTACCTTTGAAACCATTGATTTTGAAGATGAGTCATTGGAGCAATATGGTGCTGCCCTTCTGGAGCATCTACCACAGAAAAATATTCTGGACGCCTATGCCTGCATCATGTGTAATCGCTGCCAGGATGCCTGTCCGGCCTACATCACTGGCAAACCGCTTTCACCAGCTGCTGTTGAAGTTAACAAACGTTATTATATCCGTGAGCATATCTCCGAGCTGGCCAGTGGTGCCGAGAGCGGTGATCGAATGTCAGATTGGATGCTTACCGAGGATGCCATCTGGGCGTGTACCAGTTGCGGGTATTGCGTGGAAGTTTGTCCTGTCGCCAATGAACCCATGGTAGACATCCTTCGCGCACGCCAGGATCTGGTCATGATGGAAAGTCGTTTCCCTAAAGAAGCAGTCACCACCTTTAAAAACCTTGAAGTGAATGGTAACCCCTGGGGGCAGTCACCACAGGATCGTGAGAAGTGGATCGGTGACCTTGATGTTCCACGTATGCGCGACAAAGGACAGGCTGAGTACCTTTATTGGGTGGGGTGTGCCGGTGCATATGATGCCAGGGGTCAGGAAGTGTCTCAGGCGATGATTAAGCTCATGAATCAGGCAGGTGTAGACTATGCCGTCCTGGGAACTGAAGAGACCTGCACAGGCGATTCTGCGCGTCGGTTGGGCAATGAATATTTGTTTCAAATGATGGCCCAGCAGAATATCGATACATTTGAGAATTATAAGGTTAGCAAAATCATCACACAGTGCCCGCATTGCTTGAATGCTTTAAAAAATGATTATAAATCTCTGGGGAAAGAATACGAAGTCATACACCATGCCGAGTTTCTGGAAGATCTGGTAAAAACTGGCAAGCTCAGTCCCTCAAAAGCGAGCAATTCCAAAATCGCATATCATGACTCATGCTATCTGGGACGACACAATGACATTTACGATGCACCACGAAATGTTATCTCAGCAATTCCGGGAATCAGGCTTGAAGAATTTCCCCGCTCTGGAAATGAAGGCATGTGTTGTGGTGCCGGTGGTGGTCGTATGTGGCTTGAAGAGACCCTGGGTGAAAAGACAATCAACATCGAGCGTATGGAAGATGTGAAAGCGGTTAAACCTGACGAAGTTGCCACGGCTTGTCCATTCTGTGCCACCATGGTCAATGATGGTATCAAGGCGGAAGAGCTGGATATCTCAACTGCCAGCAAGGATGTCGCCCAATATCTCTTGGATTCAATTGTAGATTAGTAAGAACCACCTTCATTATAAAAGAGGTGTTCTCCCTGTGAAGAGCACCTCTTTTTTGTTTACCCGAAAAAGCATTTTTATATCATGAATACAGGTGTACACTGAATCATGAATTTCGAAATGAACGATCAACAATGGGAAGACTGGAAATGGCAACACGCAACACGCTGTCAGGATTTGTCCACGCTACGAGCATGGATGGACGCTAGCAAAGCCTCCCTTGACCTTGATCAGAACCAGTTTGAAGCAATAACATCAAATTACCGAATGGGAATTACCCCATACTATTTCAGTCTGATCAAAAAATTTGACCCTACAGATCCAATCTTCCGCCAGATCGTTCCAGCAAGCGATGAGCTGACAATTACTCCAGATGAACGAGTAGATCCCATCAGTGACGAGAATCCTGCAAGGGGGTCCCGGCCGTTGAAGGCTTTGATCCATCGTTATACAAATCGTGTGCTCCTGATTCCAACGGCCCAGTGCGCTGTGTACTGTCGATTCTGCTTCAGGAAACGTTTGGTGGGCGACACAACGCACAACGCCCGTGAGGAAGATTTGAACCAGGCTTATGATTACATCGGGCAACATGATGAAATTGAGGAAGTTATCCTCACAGGCGGCGACCCCCTGACGTTGGGTGATGATGCGATTGCGTCTATTCTCATCCGACTTGAATCAATCAAACACATCAGGCTTATTCGAATCCATACCCGCTTACCTGTGGTCAATCCATTTCGACTTACCCCTGAATTAGCACAGATTGTAAGGAACTGTTCTAAGCCTATCTGGATATCTGCCCACTTCAATCATCCAAATGAGATCACAGCTACATCAAAAAACAGAATTGGAGGCTGGATAAACCAGGGGATTCCCTTTGTGAATCAGTCCGTTTTATTAAGAGATGTCAACGATTCTGCCACCACATTAAAAGCCCTCTTTATGTCATTATTGGAAATCAAAATAAAACCCTATTATCTCCACCAGGCTGATTTGGTTCAGGGTACAGGTCACCTACGGGTACCCATTGATCGTGGGCTTCAGCTTCTGCGTGAGCTTCAGGGTGAGCTACCCGGGTATGCCATCCCCCATTATGTGTATGATCAACCCGATGGTTCTGGGAAGATTCCCATCCAGAATAAATATCTATAATTCATCTTTTCAGTTCAGGGTGCAATTGTGTTACATTTGCATAACGTATCCCCCATCACACAGGCTTTTGATTCAGATGGGGTTTTTATAACTTGGTGGAAATTTTTTGGAGGAATCAGAAGTGAAAACGCGCTATATCGCGACAATGTTGATTTTTGTAATAAGTGGGCAACTATTTAATTGTAGTGAGCCCGACGAGGACGATACCAAAGCTCCAGGACCACCATTAAACTTAATCTATGATACCCTAATACTTATAGATAGAGGAATTATATTAAGTTGGACCGCTCCTGTAGATAATGATGTGGAACGTTATAGTATTCACAGAAACCTAGATGGTGGTGAATTTATAGAGATCGCTCAATCTATTTACACCACATATCAAGATACCAACCTTGACTATGATGTTGAATATGGCTATAAAGTTCTTGCTATAGATGGAGCAGGCAACAAAAGTTCATTCTCAAACATTCTAAAGCAATCACCCCCCGATTTAGCCCCTCCCCCTCCTCCATATAACTTGGAATACGATGTGAATCTATCAGGCGATGGTTCAATATATCTGAGCTGGCAATCTTCTTATGATGAAGAAATATCAGGATACAAATTATACCGTGATACGGATACAGGTGTATTCAATGAAATTGGAACTACCTCAAGCAATTATTATTTTGATATCGGACTAGATTATTATACTCAATATACTTACAAAGTTACAGCAGAAGACAACGCTGGTAATGAGAGTGTGTTTTCAAATATCGTTTCACTCACCCCAATCAACCGTTTCTCTCCAGCAACACCCAATGGTATTGAGATTAGAGCGCACAATATTCCTGCTGAGTTTCAAACGAATGTGGAGTTATTCTGGAACCCAAATACAGAAATCGACTTTTCACATTACGGAATATATAGATCAGAACTTCCACTTTTTGCAGCCAATGAAAGTTCATTTCTAGATTCAATTACAAATAATTATTATGAGGATAATCAGGTCACTCCGGGTATAACATACTATTACAAACTACTAGCTTTTGATTTAGGTGGGTTATCCAGTGATCCGTCCTTTGCTTTGTCTGACACCCCGCTTGAAGTACCCGAATTACTCAGCCCAATAGACGACAATACAACTTCAAGTGCGACTCCCACATTTGTATGGGAAAATATATCTCATGCTATAAAATACAGAATCGTTGTCAGGACATCGTCTATGACCGGAGATATCTGGGAGGTCGAATTGACGGCAACAACTGAGAACACAATGAGCATCACCTATCCATCGAATGCCACAACCCAACTTGAATCGAATACAAGATATTACTGGTTCATATCTAGCTATTCACAAGATACTGATGAGATAAACTGCTATAGTGACATAAATGCATTCAGGACACCCTAGTGATTTGTCAGACAGTGAGTGCTGAATGCTACATGAATCGAAATCAATGTTATCCATATCACTAAGCCTTTTTATAGAGCTTGATTCTCAATATTGATTCTTAAATTGGATCATAAATTATTAACGGAGGAAAATATGACAAAACGTTACCTTGTTTTAGTATTAGCAGTATTAATTGGACTTTTCATGGTGAGTTGTAGTGATCCGGAAGAGGATGATGTAACGGCACCCGGAGCTCCAGTAAACCTGACATATGATGAAAACCTTTCTGTAGATGGCAAAGTTTACATAAGCTGGACGGCTCCTTCAGATGATGATGTTGAGAGCTATAATGTTTATCGCAATGAGGGTAGTGGTGATTTCACTCAGATTAATTCAGTGACAAGACCTGAATATGAGGATCTTAATCTTGACTATACAATTACTTATAATTACAAGGTAACTGCTGTGGATGATAGCGGTAATGAGAGTCCTTTTTCAAACATGACCAGTGTCATGCCCTTTAATCAGGCTAGACCTGCTTCACCTGAAAATTTAGAGGTCAAAGCGTATAACTTGGTCGAATCATTCATACTAGAAGTTAAACTAACCTGGAATGCGAACGGTGAAGGTGATTTCGATCATTATAAAATCTATCGATCGGCTTCATCACCTTCTTTTCAAGCTGATCCTTCAACATTACTTGATTCAACGACTGATACTTCCTACCCTGATCAGGATGTGGAGCCCGGGATAAAGTATTACTACAAATTAAGGGCTGTTGATCGTGGTGGTCTCGATAGTGACCCAACATTCTCAAAATCTGATACTCCCCTGGAAATTCCTGTTCTTGTCAGACCTATCGATGATGCTGGAAATACGTCTTTAACACCAACTTTTGAATGGACGCATGTTCAGGAAGCTGTAAAATATAAAATTGTACTCAGAACATCTCCGAATGATGGAAACATCTGGACCTCCGAAATAGCAGCAACAGGAGCCAGTACACTCAGCATCACCTATCCTTCGAATGCTACAACTGCACTCATTCCAAATGATACAAGGTACTGGTGGTTTATCGCAGCTTACTCCCAAGAGGATGGAGATATCAACGCTTATTCTGAGGATACAACCTTCAAAACTCAGTAGGATTTAATCAACTTTCAAAAAAAAGGCTGCCTGGATTGGGCAGCCTTTTTTTTGCTTCGATCAAAGTAATAATTAAACAGAAATATCAGCGCCACCAGATTTTGCCAGCATGACCATCACTGCCTTCTGGGCATGCATGCGATTTTCAGCTTCATCAAAAATTACTGATTGCGGCCCATCCAGAACAGCTTCGGTGATTTCTTCGCCATAATGAGCAGGTAGACAGTGCATAACCAGCGCATCAGATTTGGCGTGGCTTAACAATTCTTCATTGATCTGAAAACCTTTGAAATCATTTAATCGCTTCTGACGTTCATCCTCTTGCCCCATTGACGTCCATACATCGGTATAGAGTACATCGGCATCTTTCGCTGCCTCTACTGGATCACGGATGACTTCAACCGTACTAATGCCAGCAGCCTGTGCTTTTGCCAGGGTTTCTGGATCAGGATCATACCCTTCAGGTGCAGCCAGAACAAAATGATAGGGTACCACAGAGGCGAAGTTCAAAAAGGAATTGCAAACATTATTGCCATCACCAATAAATACTACTTTTTGCCCTTCAACAGTTCCTCTGTGCTCATGAATGGTTAGCATATCTGCCATGATCTGACAGGGATGATTGTAGTCAGTTAAGCCATTAATCACAGGGGCCGTAGAATACTTCGCCATTTCAATCATATGTTCATGTTTGAATAGACGTGCCATAATCCAATTGTTATAGCGTGAAATAACCCGTGCAATATCCTTGACGGATTCACGCTTACCAATACTGATATCATTGGGTCCCAGGTAGAGTGCATGCCCACCAAACTGAACCATACCAGTCTCAAAGCTGACTCGGGTACGCAACGAGGGTTTGGCAAAAACCATTGACATGGTTTGATTGGCAAAATAGTGATGATCCTTACCTGACTTCACTTCCGCTTTCAGCGCTTTTGCGATACGGAAGGTTTCAAATATCTCTGCTTTGCTAAAATCAGTGACTGCTAAAAAATCTCGTTTCATTCGGCCTCCTTTGCATTAGATGACAAAAAAAAGACCCCGTCTACAGACGGAGTCTTGAGTTAAAAACTTTTATTTCGATTTGAACAATTCTCATCAATTCATTTCCACTATAGAATATACTTACTGAGATCCTGATCAGCCATGGTATCCTTGAAAGTTTTAGTGACCATGGATTTAGTGACTTTAATCTGTTTCTGCTTCCCATCAGGCAAATCAAAGAGCGTTTCTTCAAGTAGACGACTCATGATTGTATGCAGTCGACGTGCCCCGATGTTCTCAACACTCTCATTGACTTCAAAAGCGACTCTGGCAATCTCTGCAATGGCATCCTTGTTAAAAGTAATCTTTACATTCTCAGCACCCACCAGAGCCGTGTATTGTTTCAAAAGGGCTGATTTGGGTTGAGTTAGAATTTGTATAAAATCATCTTCAGTCAGATTATCGAGCTCAACTCGGATGGGGAAACGTCCCTGCAATTCTGGAATCAAGTCTGAGGGTTTAGACATATGAAATGCACCAGCAGCAATAAATAGGACATGGTCAGTTACCAGTGTCCCGTATTTTGTTTTCACTGTGCTACCTTCGATTATGGGTAGAATATCCCGCTGTACACCTTCCCGAGAGACATCAGGACCACCACCGCCGCGATCCACAGCTATCTTGTCAATCTCATCGACGAATACGATTCCATCCTGTTCCGCACGGTAGATGGCTTCATGCTGAACCTTCTCTTCATCAATAAGTTTATCGGACTCTTCAGCGGTAATCAAAATCCTAGCTTCAGCGACACTCAAGCGACGAATTTTTTTCTTTTTCGGCATGGCGTTGCCCAGCATATCCTGAAGATTCATACTGAGATCATCCATTCCCAATGGGCCAAAAATTTGCATCATGGGACTGCTGGCGTCTTCCTGAACCTTGAATTCAACCTGACGATCCTCAAAATCACCTGCCATCAACTTGTTGTACATTTTTTCCCGGGTAGATTGATAACGAATATAATCTTCTGATTCCTTATCATTATTGCTCAGGGGTGGCAGAAGTAAATCCATGATCCGCTCATTGGTCATCTCAATCGCTTTTTCACGAACCGTGATTTCATGCTCAGACTTGACAATATTGTAACTGTTATCCACCAGGTCACGAATCATGGAATCGACATCCCGTCCCACATACCCAACCTCAGTAAATTTTGAAGCTTCAACCTTGACAAAAGGGGCTTGAACAAGATTTGAAAGTCTACGAGCAATTTCAGTCTTCCCAACACCCGTGGAACCAATCATGATGATGTTGTTGGGCATTATCTCATCACGTATATCTGAGGTCACCTGTTGTCGTCTCCATCGATTTCTTAATGCAATGGCGACTGACTTTTTAGCACCGTCCTGTCCGATGATATATTTATCTAATTCTTTTACAATTTGTTTAGGTGTAAGTGAAAATTTGCTCATTTAAACGATGTTCTCTTATTTCAATTCTAAAACATTAATTTTGTTATTGGTGTAGATACAGATATCTGCCGTGATCTCTAGTGATTGGCGGACTATATCCTTTGGCAATTTCTTACCACTGGCAATAAAGGCTCTTGCTGCAGCGGTGGCATAGGGGCTACCTGATCCAATGGAGATAACACCATCGTCTGATTCAACCACATCTCCATTTCCAGATATGATTAAGCCATGATCAATATCCATAACAATTAACATGGCATCCAGATTGCGAAGCATTTTATCCATGCGCCAATCTTTGGCCAGCTCAACGGCTGCTCGAACCAGGTCTCCACTAAATTCTTCAAGCTTGGCTTCAAATTTTTCAAAAAGAGCAAAGGCATCAGCAGCAGATCCTGCAAACCCGGTGAGCACTTCACCATCATAAATCGAGCGTATTTTTACTGCACCGTGTTTCATAACTGTATCACCAAAAGTGACTTGTCCGTCACCGCCAAGGGCAACTTTTCCGTTATGTCTTACACCCAGAATTGTTGTGGCATGGAGTTCTGGAAACATGTTCATTTAAGCCTCTTATTCTTATCAACACTTCGGTTCAGCCAAAGCCGCTAAATATAGATTTTGTCCGTTCGTGAGCAATGTCTTTTAAGATTCAAATCCGCCCAAGGTGAGCCCAAATTGTCAACAATCCCTTCACTCTCAAAACCTTGAGAGTCTTGCTGAGGCTAAAACCCTCCATTGGCGTGGTCTCGAAGCACCCAAAAACTGGAGGCTGAGCTCGTCGAAGCCTGATACATCAACAGAGAGACAATATTGTACATCAATCTGGCAGCGGAGGTCACCCACCAAATAAAAAAACAGGGGTATATGTCCAGAAACATATACCCCTGTTTAACCAAGATATAACCTGATTTATTTTATTTCATTTCCTTTAGAAAACGGAAGAAATCAGATTCAGGAGTTAAGACGAATTTTGTCTTTTCATCGAACACTTCCTTATAGGCATCCAGGGTTCTGACAAATTCATAAAAGTCAGGATCACTCTGGTAGGCCTGGGCATAAATTCTGATTGCCTGGGCTTCTCCGTCTCCTCGAATTTCCTGTGCTTTTTTATAAGCATCAGCCAGAATAATTTCACGTTCTTTATCGGTCTCAGCCCGAATTTTGACCGCTTCCTCATCACCTTCAGATCTGAATTGCTTGGCCATTCTTTCACGTTCAGCCTTCATACGGTCAAATACTGCCTGCTCATTCTCACGAGGAAGGTCTGCACGCTTGATGCGTACATCAATAATTTCAATCCCATACTCTTGAGCAGTAAGTGTGGCATTTTGAGTTACTTTGTGCATCAATGAATCACGCATGGTAGAAACGATCTCATGCATGAGGTGTGTTCCCAACTGGACTCTCAAACTGGAATAAATGATGTCATCCAGGCGAGATTGAGCTAATGCCTGTGTCCGCATGGTCTGCATGAATTTAAGCGGATCAGAAATTCGCCATTGTGCGTAATTATCCAGGATGAGATTTTTCTTATCCTCAGTCAGGATTGTATTTGGCGCACTATCATATTCCAGAAGTCTTTTCTCGAAGAATGTAGCGGATTGAATAAAGGGAATCTTAAAGTTCAATCCAGGTTCAGTGATATTTCTGACGGGTTTACCCAATTGTACGATGACGACTTGTTCAGTCTCATCCACGATCATAACTCCACCTGAAAAAATCATAAGGATCAGGATGGCAATAACTGTTGTGACTAGATTTCTCATTTGGCACCCCCTTTCACCTTTTCAAGGCTTAGCACGTTAACCAAACCACCAGCATCTTTACCATCCACGATATATTTATCCAGACCAGGAAGAATTTCTTCCATAGTTTCAATATACATTCGTGTTCTGGTGACATCCTTAGCCTGTCGGTACTGGTAAAGCATTTGTGCAAAACGGGAGGAATCTCCCTGAGCTTCCTTCATACGAGTTTGTCGAAATGCCTCAGCTTCCTGAAGGGCTTGAGCGCTTTCACCACGAGCTTGAGGGATAATTTCATTCTGATAACCCAGAGCGATATTTACCTTCTTTTCTTTTTCCTCCTTAGCAGATTGAACATCCTTAAAGGCTGCATCAACCTGTTGTGGCGGTGTCACGTCCTGAAGCTTAATCTCTGCAATATGTACACCGGCTTCATAGCCATCTAAGACTCTCTGTAATAGCTCTTTTGTTTCTGTTTCAATCATAGCTTTACCAGTAGTCAGAGTTTGATCTATGGGCTGTGATCCTACAACTTGCCGAATAGCAGCTTCTGCTGCATGCGATACTGCCCGTTGGGGGTCTGCAACTCTAAAGAGAAACTGCCCAGCATCTTTAATCTTGTATTGTACAACCAGATCAACACTGACAATATTCTCATCACCCGTAAGCATGAGTGCCTCTGATGGCACATCCTTGTACTGGGCTGAGCTCGAGGTTCCCCCGGCTCTTACGGTACGAAAACCTAACTCGAGTCGCTGGACCTCTTCAACATTCACCAGATCCACGGTTTGGATCGGCCAGGGAAATTTAAATCTTAATCCTGGTTCGGTAATCTGGGTCAATTTCCCAAATGTTCGCACCACACCATTTTGTTCTGGATCAACAACATAAAATGGTCCGGCAAAAAATATCCAGACCAGAAGTAATAATAAAACAGGATAGATAAAGGCTTTCATTCCAAAGTTTGGAATCTCAACTTCACTATCACCAATAACGATACGTTTACCAGCCATAATTCCTCCTTATAATAGCTTATGAATATAAAGGTGACTTGTCCTAATGTCAGGTTAAACCGAAGGATATCGCGATTCTTTTCAAAAGATTTAACCGTTCACAGCTTTCTTTCTTATAGGATTAATTGACTCATCATTTTATTATTGAACTTATGAAAAATTTGAATCCCTTATTGAAAGAAATGACCATTCTGGTTCTGATCTCCATCGTTCTGGGGGTCTCAGCTCAAGCCGTCCTCCCTCATGGGATCAGTCTAAAAACAGAGATAACTCTCGTTGAGAATGATTCAAGCTCGGTTGCCATTGCCGCGGTTTCGATTAACCCAACTGGAGATGGTGAAGCGGCCACTAACATTTCACTTCAGGATGCCTATCATTCGTATGAGAACAACGCAACTATTTTTTTTGATGCCCGTAGCCCAGAGGATTATGCAGATGGGCATATTCAGGGAGCCAAAAATTTACCGGTACATGCATTTCTTGATTCATTATCCTATTTGGAAAGTCTTGATTTCAACGGTCAGATCATCACGTATTGTGATGGTGCAGACTGTAATGCATCCATTGATCTGGCCGCTGACCTCAAAATGATGGGTTTTTCAAATGTATACTTCTTTTTTGGTGGATGGCAAGCCTGGGAAGAAGCAGGATACCCCATAGAAAGTGGATCTTGATATGGCTGCAACCTTCCAGATCCTGATGGACAATCGTTACGGGAAAATAAGTATTCGCCTGATTCAAATTAGCCTCGGCTTGCTTTTTATTTATGCCAGCCTGGATAAAATCTGGAATCCGGGTCTGTTTGCCAAAGCAATAGCTAACTATAGAATTTTACCTCTGGAAGTTTTACACCTCTCTGCCATCATATTACCCTGGCTGGAACTGGTTTGTGGGCTAGCTCTGGTCTTTAACCGCTACCAGCGGGCTGCCACGCTGCTCATCATGGGTATGTTAATTGTGTTTATACTGGCTATTCTTTCAGCCATGAGTCGGGGACTGGATTTCAATTGTGGTTGTTTTAGTGTGGATAGTACTGAATCCAATATGGGGATTCAAAAGATTCTTCAAAATCTGGGTTTACTTTTTAGTTGTGGACTGCTTGAAGTTCAGCACAGGTTGGAACAAAAGGGAATCTTTAGTAAAGCCTAAAGTGCTAGGCGTCTAACACTTCTTCCTTCATTTCAATCGGGGCTTCAGCCAGCAGGTGGGCATTTTCCATGTATCGTTTGATGTGGTGGGCTAACATACCCCCATGATAACCGTCCATGATACGGTGGTCAAAAGTCCCTGATAACTGAAGAATTTTCCGTATGACAACTTTGTTATCTCTCACGACGGGTGTATCCTCTTCTTTCCCCATAACCAGGACTGCAGGTAACTTTGATCCAGGAAAGAGAGCACCCATACCGACGGATAAACCGTGGGAGCCAATATTTGATAACAGAATTGAGCCGAATGCACTGTGTCCCAGGCCCATGGATTTTATTTCAAATCCCAGTGTATTGGTGATGAACCGCAGAAACAAAACAGCCATACGACGAAACGGCCAGGGGATTCGTGATAAAAACGACTTGTTCTCCATGGTATCATTATCAGAGCCACTGCGAGCCTTTGCCACTCGATTACGTATTTCATCCGCGATATCGAATACCGTCTTTTTGTGGGCATCATAGAGTTTCACACTGGTCATTTCTTTACCACCATGCATGTTTACAGCGACAGTAACAATGACCTCATCCCGTTGGATTATCTGCCCACGTTTGACAAAGGCATTCATCTCAGGGATATCCCAGCCAATAGCCCGACCAATGGCGCCAGCAACGAGGTGAGTCATGGTGATGCGACGACCTTCACTGCGATTTTCTTTGATCATTTCCCAGGCATCGGTCACATCTACATCTAATATCCCGTAGATTTTTCCTTCGTTGGGAGCACCGTAAACTGCAGTGGAGATGATTCTCCAAGGGCTATTTATTTTTTTCATGCACGCAAGATAGGTCTAGAATTAAAACAACCAATTTCAAAAAGTGACTCGCCTGAATTAACTGAATAAGTGATGGAAATTGTTTTGCCTGCGGTATGGACAAAACTATATTGCCTCGCTTTTTAAAGGGGCTTTCTATTAAAGAGCCCGTGTTTCATGGCTGCGTAGCTCAGTTGGTAGAGCAGTTGACTTTTAATCAATTGGTCGTAGGTTCGATTCCTACCGCAGTCACCAAGCAGATTTCCAAGCCCCACTTTTGTGGGGTTTTTCATTTCGATGGACATGCAAATCCAAATAAATAGTTTCTCCAATACTTTTACGGCAATCACCCCTATCTAAGAATCACCTGTGGATCAGATGTTATCAGGTAAGGTGTTTTATAAATGAGGTGTGAGGGTGCTGTTTCACTTACTTCAAAAAAGCCTTTGTAGCTCCAGATGCGGAAACCCAGATAGGGTACGTAGCAATCAACGATGTATTTACCTGGATTCAGAGTAATGGAGGTAAGGGTGTGCCATTTTACTTCCTCCTTGAAGACAATTTCACGAGTAAGAAACTCTCTGATAGTAACTTGAGGTCCCTGCCAGGTCAACAGACTGCTTTGCCTGGGCGCTTTAAACACCAGACCAGTTTCAAAACCTTCATCCCAAACTATTGCAGGCGGCGAATTGTCCAGGATTATGGACTTGGATAGCATACAGCGATTAAGACTGAGAACCATCAGCAAACCTAGCATGACAGCAGTTGCTCTGACCATTTAGTTCCTCAGGTTAGGATCATTCGTACTCATCCATATTGCAAACATCATCTAAAAGATAGAAGAATCTATCCCTGTGCTCCAAATTGTCAAGAATGGGATCTATCCACTATTTATCAAAACTATGTGCGTTGATCTCGCACAATGGTACAGGTTGATGATATTTTATAGCTGCTATTTGGAATTTTACTGATCCGAATAATTACGGGTGCGAACAACCTAAGCGTCCATAATTTAGGTTGCAATTGGAGTATTTTTTGGTAAGGATCACCTCATCGGGCAAAAACATCTTAGGGTTTTTCCTAGCTAAGCTGGGAGGTTTCCCTGATTTTTGTCCTTACAACCCTGCTTTTTTAAATTCTTTTAGGGAGTAGCCAGGTTTTGTCTTAAAGTTTGGCTATGAGACCCATAGACCGACCTGTAAAGACGCGTATTCAAGACCTGAAGGTCGGTATGTTTGTCCAGATGCCAGGCAATTGGACACAGCATTCTTTCTTTCGCAGTAAATTCTTGATAAAGAGTGATGAGCAGATATCCAAGATCGTTAAAAGTGGTCTTTCTACGGTTATAGTTGATCCACTAAAGAGTCACATTCGTCCGGAAATCAAAAAAAAGCCCGTATACATCCCTAAGGCACCCGAGAAAAAGATTGAGCCCAAAATAGATTTGGGACCCCGTTTATTGCCTGCTGGCTTTAGTGCTTTTTTAACCGATGCTACCGTAGCTCCAAAACGTAAAGCCAGTCATCTCTATGAAGTCTGTCTTTATGTGATGGACAAGGTCTTATTGAATCCAAATATAGGCAACATCACGCAGTTTAAGATGGGTGTGTCAGAGATTGTCGATCTGCTGGTATCTGACAAGGATACT
Source organism: Fidelibacterota bacterium (assembly GCA_016844945.1). Lineage (GTDB taxonomy): Bacteria > Fidelibacterota > UBA8477 > UBA8477 > JABMPR01 > JABMPR01. Next base: position 66,727 of record JAERTJ010000086.1, read on the forward strand.
GCAACCCAACTTTTTCATCTCACATCCCGGGATCATTATTCCTTCACGCATTCGATTAATGTTGGTGTTATGTCAATCCTCCTCACTAAAGCTCTATATGGTGAATCAACACCCCCTAATATGCAGGAATTAAGTTCCGCCTACTTTTTACATGATATTGGAAAAAGCAAAATATCAGACGAGGTACTATACTCAACTCAGGAATACTCTGAGGACGAGCGGACGATAATGGAAGCCCACCCCATGGATGGACTCGATCTTCTGGAAGAAGCCAATCTGCTCAGTGATGAAAGCAAAATTATCCTCTCCCAGCACCATGAACGTGAAGATGGATCTGGATATCCAAATGGGCTCCAGGGTGATGAGATTCACATCTACAGCCGTATATGTGCCACTGCTGATGTGTTCGATGCTCTGACATCAAGACGCCTTTTTAAGCCATCCCTCCTCCTCTATGATGCGCTGCTATTGATGAAGTATGATAAAGGGTTGCATCTGAATAAGGAAGTATTCTCGGCATTTGTACAATTGTTTAAGTAAATGATCCCCAATCGGGTTCATTTGCACCTTCTTATTCAACTATAAAAGTATCATAAATCTAAAGCAGGGAAGCCAAAACCCCATCCCACACCAATGGCTGTCAACCTGCTTTGATTTAATTGCCTGAACACAGCAGTTGCCTTATATTAGCCGCACTTCTTTACAGAATTTCTTACAGCATTTACTCCCACTGTTTTCCAAGGTTGATTCAAAATATTCAAGAGCCAAAGATGATCCATCTAGATCATCCGGGCAGATAGGCAAAATCAATAAAGGAGGGGTAGAATGACTTCTGGTCAAAGATTCACAAAGCGTATTTTCATCGTCACCTGTGCAATTTTATTGAGCACAGGCATAACCGTCGCTCAAGGAGCTTACACAGACTTTGACATATACTCGGTTAATGTCAGGACAGGTGAACTCACACAGCTAACAAGTATACCAAATGCAGGAGAATTTAATGCCTCGTGGTCTAACAATGGTAAACTGATTGCTCATGATGTGGTAGATGGACCTGCTGCACTCGGTCATGCTATTTACATCACAGAAGTAAGGACGGGTATCAGTACTCCCCTTGCTGGCGCAGAAGGTGGAAATGATGCAGTATGGGCATCAGCTGGTAACAAAATTGCATTTGATCGTATCCCCGTGGGTGATGCCAGCATCTATGTTACCGTACGTGGTGAGAGTACCAGAACTCTCATTAGAAGCGATGCAGTTGGACCTGACTGGTCACCTGGCAGTAGCTATCTTGTTTTCTCCCAACCCAGTGACGGATCCATCAGAACAGTCCATGAAGGTGGTGGAACAGCAACGCTCATTGGCTACGGTCTATATCCAGTATGGTCCCCCAATGGTAAATGGATCGCTTTTGTATCTGATGGTCATATCTGGAAAGTCAGAGTAAATAGCTCTGGGGTTCCCCTAAGCGATCCAATACAGGTAACGACTGATCCAGGGTATTACTACCACACGTCCTGGTCCAACAATAGCAGAACCATCGTTGTTCAAACAGGTCTAAGTGGTGATCATGACCTATTGACCATTCCTGCTTCAGGTGGAGCTTTGTCTGAATTGTTTACCGATGTAGGCTTTGGTGAATATGATCCATCCTATTCAAGGAATGGACGATATGTAGCCTTTTCAGGGTACACTGACCCCTCTCTGGCTAAACCGATTACCTCACCGGAGATCACGGCACCTGGCGGCTTCACGCTTTGCCAAAATTATCCCAACCCGTTCAATCCAAGTACTTCCATATCCTACACCCTGTCAGAAAGTGGGAATATCAGCTTGAGGGTTTATGATTTTATGGGAAGGTTAGTCGCTACCCCTGTTGCTGGTCACCAGGATGTGGGTTTTCATTCAGTTCAGTTCACTGCTGAAAATATGAGCAGTGGCACCTATCTTTATGTCTTACAAACGGATGGCTCCCAAGAAGTGAAGAAAATGATTCTCCTAAAGTAATATATCCATTATCTAATGAGTCAACAGGAAGCCCCAAGTATTTGCTTGGGGCTTTACTTTTTATTAAAGCGTCTCAAGCAAAGTAGATTGGCTGATTGAATAGATGTTAATAAACGGCTTTTTTTTCGATCTCAATAATTATGAATCTATAGTGGATAATTGTTTGTGTCCTTTATTGAGATACGGAATGAGAATATATTCTTAAACTGACACCCAATCTCTGATTCATAGGTCAAATCATAGGCAATTCAATTGTTAATGCTAAATTGTTTTAGAAGGAGAATACCACAATGAATCTGAAAACCTCATTTGTCCTTGCTTCATTCATCCTAAGCTCCATGGTTTGTATCCATTCCTGTGAAGAAGCTGATGAGGATGATTTGAACCCTCATATCGGTTTACCCACAGCTTTTCCCCTTGAAACTGGAAACGCCTGGATTTATGAGCGTCATTATTATGAAGATGATGTCGATTCAGTTGTTTTAGATACCCTATATATCTCCGGACAATATGAAGATTACTTCAAATATACATGGAGACCAGATGAGTATGCATCTCTAGTTAAAAATTTGGATGGCTTACTATTGTCGTGTGGTCGCATCGACTATACAGGTGACGGAGATACATTGATGTACGAGATCCCCAGCATCTGGGCATTTTTTGCAGAGGATACAGGGTTTGTCGATTTTACTAAACATAGTGAGTATAGAATTTATGATGAGAAAATTCATATTGGAATAGAGTCAAATATTGAGGCTTTTGGTAACTTCTATAGTGGATATGTGGCAAGTCGTATCGATACCTCAATCAATGAGATACTCAGAGATCAAGTCACGACCCGAGCAGGATTTTACCAATGGCGTCATTATGATCAAGAAACTCAGGTGAAGTATAGAGAGAGTATAATGATTCAGCAGCTAAGGAACTTTTTACCAAAGCCATCAGTTCAGAAAAGGTTCACTAAAAAAGGCTCAACCACTCTACCATTAACAAGTGATGGCTTTTAAAGACAAACCCGAAACTATTCATTAAGAAAAGCCTCCTGGTAACAGCTGAGGGCTTAGAAGTTTATCTCTTGATCGAACGATCAAATGAATGAGGGCTTTTGCCGTTGTCTAACCCTCTCGCGAAGTCAAATACTTCGTACGATTGACAATACCTGAATACGCAAGATCCAGATGCTTCGCCAAAAGTTTCTTATTGTAATTGTTCAACTTATAGTGATAAGCCAGCATATCCTTTTCAAACTGTTCATTGATATCAACCCAACTTTTATCACGATGCAGGCGAGAATACTGCTGTAAACCCTCCACATAGTTGTCGCTGGGGATTTCCACATCATTCCGACGAAAATTGGGGAAAGTAATACCCCTGCTGCGCAATCGTTCGGTTGCAGAATAAAAGGAGGATGCTGGAAAGTCTAATGCTTCAAGCGTTTTATTCCCAACACCCGTGTTCATGTAATGATATAGGAACAGATTGTAGTGGAAGAGATCCTTGATTTTGACCCAGGTTAGTTCCTTAGAAAACGAGAACAAATCTTCATTGGCTGATTCTGCAGCTTCACCAGGGAAGTGTTCTTCAAGAAAAATCACATAATCGTTTAGCAAACCTTGTCGTTTCGAATCGATCGGCACTCCACGTTTAGCAAGAGCCATAATGGACCCAAAGGCCTGTTGGTAGTAAAAGAAAGCTTTGTTAATGTCCTTAAACTCTCGATGATAGATCTCACCCAGCAAGACACTGACAGCGGCGAGCTCAGATCCGATAGAGAAGCGTTGACAGACTTCCATACAGGATTTAGCAGCTTCCATCGCTTCATCGATATTGTTTAACTTGTAGTTTAGTTCACTTACCTTAAGGAGTATACTCGCTTTGTAGTAATTGTTATCTACTGATTTCAGCAGACCGGTAAAATACCCGATTGCTTCAGAATCCCGGCTTTGCTCTTCAAGTAAACATCCTTTTGTATAGTCGATGTTCCAGCGCAAATGTTGATACCCAGCCAGAGTCGCCATCTCATGCGCCTGATCCAGGTGATCACTTGCATCAGATAAATTGCCCTGATCAGCCAGAAACAAGGCCAATTCAAAATGTGCCTGGGATTCCATCACCGTCATGTTGTACTTGTTAAAATAAGCAATACTCTGTAACCACTTCTTCAGGGTGGAGCGTTTTTGGGTCCGGCTATCAAACACCAACTGCTTGTAAGCCACCATTTGTTTCATTTTATTGGAAGAGGCAACATTTCGAGCCTTATCCAGATACATCAATGAAGCATTCAGATCACCAATTCTATACTGAAAATCTGAATAATCGTAATAGAAATACGCCAGGGCGTTTTCCTGCTGGGTGCCCTTATTCAGGTTATTGATTTTTGCCCAGACTTGATCATAGAGTTCAATGGCGAATGCATAATTACCTTCAAGACTGGCGATCCGGGCATAGGTAATTTTGTTCAATGCCTCAAGCATTCTATTTCTGCGATCAGAGACTTTCCCCTGATCCAGGAGCATGGCAACTTTGTCTTCACTTATAAAACCAATTTGACCAAGTAAACCATAACACTCAGCGGCGTGAAATTTTTCTACCACCTCAGTGCTTTCTGCAGTTTTGTTTAGTTCATTGCTGAGAAGATGTTGTCGTTGTGTCATAGTATCCCATCCTATCCCCCCGATACTTTTGACGTCGTGTCAAAAAAATTGACTATTAAACTTCCTCTGAATTTTTGGAGTGCTCTATCCTCAGGCGAAAAGATAACGTCCATAATCAGCACTAACAAACTAAATACTGATTTTAGGCTATAATAGTCAAAATAAAGGATACATTTTGATTATATTTACACTTTTTCTTACTTTTTGTAAAATTATTTATTGGAGGCATCCTGATTGTGGCAGCAATTAGACTACAGAAAACGAATTTGTCGGCAGAAAACATACGCAAGGAATCCAGGGCAGGATCAATAGTTGGTCGTAAATCATCGCCGGAGTACAAGAGTTGGGAACCGATGATGGCTTCATCATTACACTGATAAGGCACTACTCTTGACACGCCAGGAGAAAAGATTCAATCACTTGGATTACATTCTCATCTCTCCTTCATCCTTTTTCCTGAAGTATTACCATTTATATTTCTTGCCTCGCGGACGCTCACTATGTGGTCCATAATGATAAAAAGGATACGGATATACTTATGTCTGAAAATATGTTAACTGAAATACAGGAACTGGAAACCGTCTTCAACACTGATGAAGGTACTGTCAAAGCCGTAGATAAAGTCACATTCTCACTGGAAAAAGGTCGGACAGTAGGCGTTGTTGGGGAATCAGGCTCCGGGAAGTCAGTCACTTCACTTTCACTCATGCGTCTAATCCCCAATCCTCCCGGTCAAATTGTGGGTGGTAAACTCATGTATCATTCACGCAGTAAAGGTCTGGTGGATCTCACCGAAGTCCCTGAAAACGAGATGCGGGAATTTCGTGGCAATGAAATCGCTATGATATTCCAGGAGCCCATGACTTCCCTGAATCCCGTATTTACCTGCGGTAATCAGGTAATGGAAGCCCTGATCCTGCATCAAAATATGTCAAAACTGGAAGCCAGAGCAAGGACGCTAGAATTGTTTAAAGAGGTTGAGCTTCCACGACCCGAAAAAATAATCGATGCATATCCACATCAGATTTCCGGTGGTCAGAAACAACGGGTTATGATCGCTATGGCTATGTCCTGTAACCCACAAATCCTCATCGCAGATGAACCCACTACAGCACTGGATGTTACGGTGCAAGCCACTATCCTTGACTTGATGCGAAAATTACGAGACAGTCATGATATGGGAATTATCTTTATAACGCACGACCTGGGTGTCATTGCTGAAATTGCTGATCATGTCGTGGTCATGTACAAAGGCATAATTGTAGAGCAAGGATCGGTCTGGGAAATATTTTCCAATCCTCAACATCCTTACACAAAAGGCTTGTTAGCCTGTCGTCCGCCCCTGGATCAGCGCCTCAAACTGCTGCCCACCATGGCTGATTTTATGGATGAGAGTGATTCAGGGGAAATGATTGAAAAAAAGAGATCCGTCACTGAGGCTATCCATGACCTCATTATCACCCCCGAAGAAACGAAAAAACGACATGAAAACCTATATGATCAGGAAGCCATCCTCAATGTAAAAAACCTGAAAACCTATTTTCCTGTCCGAGAAGGGCTATTCAGCAAAGTTGTCGATCATGTGAAGGCTGTTGATGATGTAAGTTTTGATGTCTATCCCGGAGAAACTCTGGGGCTGGTTGGTGAATCAGGTTGCGGAAAAACAACACTCGGTAGAACTATTTTACGTCTGATTGAACCGACCGAGGGTCGAATCGTATTTCATGGGAAAGACATTACGGACATTGGTGGTGATGAACTGCGGGACATTCGCAGACGTATCCAGATCATTTTTCAGGATCCCTATTCCTCACTGAATCCGCGTATTACCATTGGATCTGCCATCATTGAACCTATGCAAGTTCACAATTTACATGGTGATGATATTACGCGTCGAAAAAAGGTCCAGGAATTGTTAGAACGAGTCAATCTCGATCCTGGCCATTATAATCGCTATCCTCATGAATTTTCAGGGGGCCAGCGCCAGAGAATCTGTATAGCCCGCGCTCTGGCAGTACAGCCCGAATTCGTGATTTGTGATGAATCAGTTTCTGCACTGGACGTCTCAGTTCAAGCCCAGGTATTGAACCTGCTCAACGAACTCAGAGACGAGTTCGGACTCACCTACATTTTTATCTCACATGACCTCTCTGTTGTCAAGTTTATGTCTGACCGTATGGTAGTTATGAATGAGGGTAAGATTGAGGAAATGGACGATGCAGATATGGTTTATCAGAATCCACAAACCGATTATACAAAACGACTCATCGCTGCGATTCCCCGTGGAGACTTGAAAGATATAGAGAAATCTTATCTCTCAAGAAAATTGGATTAAAACAAAAAGTTTGGGAGAGACTATTGAATCTCCCAGTTGAGATTATTTACGTTTCTTGGAAGCCTCTTTGAGCTTCTTATCCACGTCATCGATGACTTTATCAATTGCTTCTCGCCGTAGATCGCCTGTGGCATCATCAATTTTATCCATAGCTGATTTGCCCATGTTAAGCTTATCCTTGATGAGTTTCATTGGATCATCCTCAGTCATATAGAGGTAACCGACATACGCCAGGATGACAACAAAAACAATCATCATCATCTTGAATACTTTTTTTAACAGGAAGATTACGATTCCGATGACAACGACACCGGCAATGACCATATAGAGTTTATTACTCAACAGAAGATCTAAGAGATCTTGCATCTGATATATCCTTTTTTATCTCTTTTGGAGGCGTACGGACAAGCCCACATTCCGAAACAGCTTAAACGCCTGTTTGTCTGAATTCTGAAATCATGCGATGTTAATACTCGCTTCAGAAAATCAAAATAAAAATTGAATCTATATGGCCACCGCTGTATTCATGCATCTATGATTGTTTCAATCGCATGGGTTTCAACTCCATTTTGCACTCTGCACATCTTCCTGCTGCATCATGTCTGATGTGACTATGAATCAGCATGGGGCAACCCCAGTATTCCATTTTGTCTTCTGTGGTAATCACTCCAGGTACCAGCTTCATATTGCATTCACCACACTCACCTGGTTCAGCAGAATGAATATGCTTATGCGATTCCATGGGACAGGTATAATAAATTAACTTCTCCCCCGACGCTTCAGCTTTTGCCATTTGCATCCCTGCATGTGATTCAGATTTCATTGCTGGAGCATCTTTCTGTCCACCACATCCAATCATCATTGCCATTATTACAATTGCTGCAATTAAGTATTTCATACTATTTCCTTTTTTAGTTTGTTAAAAATATATTTTTCTACATCATCAAGCAATCAATTCCATCCAACAGAATGTGGATAAGAAGACCAAGGGCGATGACCCGAGTTTTTTGTGGGTAAAGTAGTATAACATAAGTCCCAATAGCCCACCCAGTATGCAGGGGGTGAAAACCAATACTGCATCGATCAGGATTGTAAATTGTCTCTGCCAGTAAATGATCAAGGTCGATAAGAATAGTAGCCGACATCAATATCCAATAATAGGACCATTTTTTGGGTGGTTCTAACCATTTACTTAGACCTGGAGCCACCATTGCGGGTACCAGGAAATGCAACATTATGTGAAGAACTGCCCGCATCAGCTGGAAAAAAGATTCCCTAGAAAACTCTTTTTCGGTGCACCCACAGCAGGGTTGAATCCAGAATTTCGAATGATCTCTGCAGTTTCATCTGCAGTTAGATCCCCTTGAACAGTGACCTGTTTTTTCGAAAGCTGAATATCAAATGTCTGGATTCTATCATCAGATTCCAATCCTTGTTTAATTGTCGCAACACATCCATTACAATTCATGTCGCTCACAGTGAAGACCTGCTTCTCCATATAACTCTCCTTTACTTATGCTTTGCCAAACCACATTAATACGCCAATCGAGATAAAACTAACACTGGCTATTTTAGTAATTATTTCCGGAGGGATTCTGGTCTGGACCCAATCTCCCAGAAGCACAGCTATCCCGGTTAAGACAGTAAATGCCAACATTGACCCTAGAAATACAGCCCAGGGTCCATAACCTTTCCCAGTCATAGCAAGAATTGCCAACTGTGTTTTGTCGCCCAACTCTGCAATAAATATTGCTCCAAATGCCAACCATACCGCTTTCATTTCAACAATCCTTTCAAATCATCGATCCTGAATTCTATTTTTCTTTCAACAATCGTCTTTCAGCAATCATAACGTACAGAACAGGTACTACAAAGGTATTCGAGATGGCGAATAACATCCCACCAAAGGTTGGGATTGCCATGGGCACCATCACATCTGCACCCCTCCCTGATGAGGTTAAAACAGGTATCAAGGCAAGGAGTGTAGTCGCTGTTGTCAGCATCGCAGGGCGAATTCGTTTCATACCAGCCAGTATGGCAGCCTGATGAATATGTTCAACTGAGTCTGGTTTTAATCTCTCAAAAGATTGATCCAAATAAGTTGAAATCAGCACCCCATCATCTGTGGCAATACCAAAAAGGGCTAAGAATCCAACCCAAACTGCGACACTCAAGTTAATCTCGTGAATCTGAAATACTTCCCTCAGTTCCAGGCCAGCTACAGACACATTCATAAACCAGGGCTGTCCATACAGCCAGATGAGGGTAAAACCACCAGCCCAGGCCACAAATATTCCAGAGAACACGATCAATGTAGTCGAGCTTCGTTTGAATTGGAGATATAGAATTACAAAAATGGAAGCCAGGGCTAAAGGTAACACAATCCGCATGCGTTTTGTCGCCCGCTCCTGGTTTTCATAAGAGCCTGTAAAACTATAGCTGAGCCCTTCTGGAATGGAAAGTTGATTGCTACGGATCAGTTCCTCCAGATATCCCTCCGCCTGCTCGACAACCTCTACTTCAGCAAAACCATCCATTTTGTCAAAAAGAACATATGAAAGGAGAAAGGTATTCTCACTTTTAATGACCTGGGGACCCCGGGTAAAATTAATGGTAGCTAGCTGCCCCAACGGAATTTGGGCACCTGACTTTGTTGGAACCAGGATAGAAGCAAAGCTTTCATCATCCTGGCGATAATCTCGCATGTATCGTATCCTAATCGGATATCGTTCCCGGCCCTCAACTGAAGTTCCGACTTGTTTTCCGCCAATAGCAACTGCGATAACCTCATGCACTTCACGGACGGATAATCCATACCGAGCGATGGCATTCCGATTGATGTCGATCTCAAGATAAGGCTTCCCTACAATTCGATCCGCAAAAACAGCACTTGCTTTAACTGAGGGTACTTCTTTGAGTCGCTGCTCCAATTCTAACCCGAAGGATTCCATGGTTTCGATGTCTGATCCCTGGATCCTAATCCCCATAGGTGCGCGCATCCCACTTTGGAGCATGACCACTCGGGCAGCAATAGGTTGCAATTTTGGTGCGGAAGTGGTCCCAGGTAACTGGGCAACCCTGACAAGTTCGTCCCAGATGTTTTCACTGCTTCTGATGTGATCACGCCATTGCCTGAATGGTTTACCTCCTTGATCAGGGATTAACTCACCAGAATTGTCATAGATAAAATCTCCTAATGGATTTGTCTTGAACCGCAACGGATTGCCTGCAGCATCTTGAAGAAACTCTGACTTGTAAGTAATCACGGACTCGATCATGGACAGGGGTGCTGGATCAAGGGGGGTTTCTGCTCTGCCGATCTTACCTACCACATTTTCAACTTCAGGAACCGATGATAAGGCACGATCCAATGTGGATAGCACATCCAGGGATTCTTCAACACCTGCATGGGGCATTGTAGTAGGCATATAGAGAAATGAGCCTTCATCCAGAGCCGGCATGAATTCCCTACCCAATCCAGGAAATGTATGGACCATCTGCTGATATGGGCGACTTGAACGGATCCCCTGGGGAGACCACCCAAACAAGAAATCGAAACCCAGCCAGGCATTCAACCCTAGCAGGATAATTGTGGTTGGAATGAGCAGCGCATAGCTTCTGTGACTCATCATCCATGCTAAAATCCCTGGGTATAAGTCAGTGAACTTCTGGATAGAGAAAAGGATGAGGGCGACCAGCAATGCTACAAAGGTGAAATTTGACAGGATGCTATACTCATACCCCAGTGGTACCCAGGTGAGTGTGAGTAAAAAAATAATCCCTGTGGCCAAAAGAAAATTCAAAGTCTTCTCATCATATAACCATGAGTAGGCCTGTAGTTTCGATTTGAGGAGCTGAGCGATCGCTGTAAAGACTAGAATGATACCCAGTACAATGCTATAAAAGCCAGTAACTCCCACACCAACCAGGAGTAAGACGGTTAAGAATGCATTCTTGACCCAGTTTGATTTAGATTTCACAGAGAATAGGAAGCTTGCGAATGTTGGCAGTACCAATACCGCCAGGACAACTGAGGAAATCAATGCAAAGGTTTTTGTATAAGCCAGGGGCTTAAACAGTTTTCCTTCTGCGCCCTCCATGGTGAAAATGGGAAGAAAGCTGATGACGGTTGTTGAGACTGCCGTCAAGATGGCTGGTCCAACTTCTCGTGCTCCATCATAAACTCTTTCGGTGACCGTTCCTGAGGATTCTGGATCATCCAATTTTTTCAGGATATTCTCAGTCATTATGATTCCCATATCTACGATTGTACCAATTGCAATGGCTATCCCTGATAGGGCGACGATGTTTGCGTCAACGTTGAACAATTTCATCCCGACAAAAGTGATGAGAACGGCGGCTGGCATGAGCAGACTGATGAGGATTGAAGCTCTCAATTGCATGAGAAGAACCAGGATGACAATAGCTGTAATGATCAATTCATCCCGTAGGGCATGATTCAGTGTACCAAGGGTTTCATGGATAAGTGCAGATCGATCGTAGAAGGGAATGATATTGACCTTTGATACACGACCATCCTCCAGAGTTTTTGCAGGGAGCCCAGGCGAAATTTCATTGATTTTCTGTTTGACAGCATTTATTGTAGCCAGCGGGTTTTCACCGTACCGGGTGGTCACGACGCCCCCCACCACTTCAGCTCCACCCTTATCCAGAGCACCCCGTCTTAATGCAGGTCCGTAACTTACATGAGCCACGTCAGCAATTCGAATGGATGCATTATCAATAACTTTCAAAACTGTTGCTTCGATATCCTCAAGACTTTGAATAAAGCCTAGGCCTCGAATCATATATTCCACACGATTTATCTCAACTGTGCGTGCCCCAATTTCATTATTGGCATCTCTTACTGCCTGGAAAACCTGGAGTAAAGAGATGTCATAATGCCTCAAAGCCTGAGGATTCACATCAATCTGGTACTCCTTGACGTATCCACCCACAGAAGCAACTTCAGATACCCCGGAGGCTGTAGATAAACCATATTTGACATAATAATCCTGGATGGATCGCAGCTCATCCAGATTCCACCCTCCTGTGACCGTTCCATCTTTATCTCGTCCTTCAAGGGTATACCAGAACACTTGCCCCAACGCTGTTGCATCAGGTCCTAAATTTGGTTTGACAGCTTCAGGGAGGGTTCCTGCTGGCAGCGCATTGAGTTTTTCAAGGATTCGACTTCTGGACCAATAGAAATCAACTTCTTCATTGAAAATCACATAGATCGTTGAAAAGCCAAACATGGAGAAGGAGCGGACTGTTTTTACTTCAGGTGTCCCCAGCAGGGCTACAGTAAGTGGATAAGTGATTTGGTCTTCGATATCCTGGGGAGAACGCCCTGCCCATTCTGTGAAAACTATTTGCTGGTTCTCCCCAATATCAGGAATGGCATCTACGGAAATTGGAGCTCGATCTATCCCTGGAATATCCCAGTCAAAGGGTGCCGACAAAATTCCCCAGACCATGAGACCCAGGAATAAAACCAGAGTGATCAACCGGTTCTCGAGGGGTATGCCCAGAATTCTGTCCAGGAGGGATCCCGCCCGTTTAATCATCGTGTACTCCCTGGGGGCTATAACTTTGTTTTATCTCTCCGCAACTGAGCATACTTGCACCAAAATATGGGTTTCTCACCTGTCGATCTGTTTGTAGCCAGGCTGCACCCTTGTTGTCAAACGCCATGGGACAATAAACTTCATACAGCATTTGCTCTTCAGTATGACCATAGGTTTTTTGAAGGGTGAGAATAAGTGATGAGGCATACTCAAATGAAGTTCTTAGCTCTCCTATGGATTGAGTTTTTAAATCATGAGCCATTTTAGCTTGAAAGCCCGTGGATAAACTTTTCCAGGATTCTGGCGTCTCTGGAACCTGGGCAATCTGTTCGGTCAGTTTTAGAAATCCCTCCCTGGAAGCTTCTACATCATCAGCGGATAGACTTGATTGAAGTGATAAATACTCCTGGTAAATTTTTGAGAGTGATGCCTTGAACCCTGTGGAAATATCTTGCAGGAGCTCACTCTCCGATGCACTCATCATGCTCTGTTTCCCAGCAATCTGCATGGCACTATCAATTTTAAAGTTTCCCTGGGTAACAACTTTCTCGCCTAACGATAACCCGCTCAACACCAGATAGTCTTCACCTACTCGAGGTCCGACCACAATCTCCCTTAGTTCATATGTGTGTTTATCATCCCGGTTTAGCTCTACATATACCAGAGTACGCTTCCCGGTTTTCAGAACTGCTGAGCTGGGGATAAGCAGGGCATCGGAAGCCACTGTCTCCCCTATGGCAGGATTCTGATAAGGTACGAGGTCCATTCCACACAAAGAGCATGTTATAGATCGATCTTCTATGACTTCAGGGTGCATGGGACAAATCCATTTCCCAGTAAGATCAGGGGACACGACCTGACCATGTGCATTCAGGATCACTGATATGGTGGCCTCTGTCAACATCCCTGGTTTCAAACGACCTTGCGGGTTGTTGAGTACGGCGCGGACAGTCACACTTCTGGTTTTAGTATTTACCAGCGGATCTATGTAAGAGATTTGAGCCGAGAAAGTCTCTCCGGGGAGACCTGCCACTGTAAACTCAATCTCTTGTCCATAACTCAGCCAGGGCAGGTCCTTCTCATAGGCTTCAAGAACCAGCCAGACTTTATTTAGATCTGCGATGACATAGATTTGCTCACCGGTCCTGACATATTTGCCTTCAATGGCGCTCTTATGGGTAACAATTCCTGCAATGGGGCTATTTATTTGGATGGTAGACTGAGCCTTATTGGTGCGCAAGATCATTTCAACCTGGGATTCACTCAATCCCAGTAGTTTCGTTTTCTCTTTCACCGCATTAAAGGTAGAACTTCCTGGTGACCTACGATGTGCCAGGAGGAGTTCTTCCTGGGCTGAATACAGCTCAGGGCTATAAATCTCGTAGAGGTGGTCTCCGGCATTAACATGGACTCCAGTGTAGTCCACAAAAAGTCGTTCGAGTCGACCAGGAAACCAGGCGGAAATGGTTTTCACTCGAGTTTCATCATAAGTGATTTTACCAGACAATTGGACAGCACTATGAGCGCTCCCCTCTCGAACTTCTGTTGTTACAATTCTGGCTAATTTTGCCGACGCAGCAGATATGGTGTGTTGATCACTTCGGTCTGATCCCATTGCATGATCCAGGGGAATCAAATCCATAAAGCAAATGGGACATTGCCCGGGTTCATCCAGTTTGACCTGCGGGTGCATAGAACAAGTCCAGTTTGAGGCCTGGGTGTGATTTTCATGCTCACCATGAGCTGAGGTCTGTTCATCCGAAAAGAGGATGTTGCCAATGAACATACCCAGGAGTAATACCATTAAAATTCTGATTGTACTATACCTGGTTATTACTTTTGTCTTTTTAATAAGATATTCTAGTGTTGAATTCATTTTATTGACCCCTCAGATAGGTAAGTAGAGCAGATTGAGTTGCTGCTGAAAACCTGGATGCTGCCAGAGCAAGCTGAAGATCCAGACGTTTAATTTTTGTACTTGTGAGAACTGAGATATCCGAGGATTGGCTAATATAATCCTGCTCGACCACCTTTTCAATTTCCAGGGTACGGGGAATTAACTCATCTTCATATAGACGGATTTTACGAAGGTCATCAGTCAAGGTTAACCATGCAATATCATATTCCTCTTTGAGTGCATTTCCTTCCTCAATCCTGAGGTTCTGAACCTGCTTTTTTTGCCAGATAGATGCCTTCACTTCAGATTTTTTTTGCTTCCAGTTCCAAATGGGCAGAGCCAAACCAGCGCTAATCACAAATGGATTTTTTCCGCTGTCCTCGATTTCCACGCCATCTACAACACGTTTGTCAGTCAGGATGTAATCCAGACCAATTCTCAAATCAGGCATATAGTTTGCCCGTGCACCAGATAGATGGGCTCTAGAGAAATCACTGAGGTGGTCAAGTCGATTTAATCGAGGATGATCTGAGGGTAATTTTGTGTCGGGTTCATCAAAGCCTGCAGAAGTCGCAGTAGTATGCAAAAATGATTCAGATATTGTGTTACCCATATTCAATATGCTGCTCAGTCGGATCCGTAACCGATGTTCCCTACTTTTAGTCTCTGCAAGTTTTTCAGCCAGAAACAGAGATTGAATCTGTATATCGACCAGCCTTTGATGAGAGAGTGATGCAGACTGGTATTGAACAATGAGAATCTCTTCCAAATCCTTTACCAGCTGAACCTGCTCTTGGAGAATGAGTTGGGTGGATTGGAGATATTGTGCTTCTGCCCATATCCTACGTATATCTCTCTGCAGATTTAACCTGGCATTATCCAGTACTTCAAACGCCTGGGCTGCCTGAGAAATCCTCATCTTATGTGACGCCTTGCTTTTTGACAACCAGGGAATAGTATGACCCACGGATATTTTTGCCGTCTGAGCGCCCTGGGCTGTCTCAATGGGCTCAATGAAATAGCCCAAAGAAATGCTGGGGTCGGGTATAATAACCACCCCATTTGCATGTTCCTCTTGTCTTTGCCAGTCAGCATACAGAGCACGTAGCTCAACACTATTTATTAATGCCAGGGTAATGAGTTCACTGACATCTACCACCTTTTCAGGCATGGTTTTTTGATCTGAATTTATCAGGGTCAACCATGTAGCCGAATCGATTGGCATTTCCCTTTCCTCTCCAAAAGCCATGGCTGGCATTACCAGAACGAAAAGGATCAGCACCAGAAGGGTGGGTTGAACAGGTAAAATATTTTTTAAACGATACACATTAACATCTCCAAAACAGGATTTATTTCTCTACAAACACCTGAGCACGAGACTCAGGGTCTAATCCATATTTTGTTGATGTCTAAATGAGTAGAGGAGTCAGACTGGGGGGGGAACCGTGGGAATACGATATGTCCTGTGCCACCTCGATGTGCTGATCTGACAGTAGTACTTCATGAACCTGGGGAAGGCAATCATCCAAATCCATCTGGAAATTGCTATCGACCTTAATGAGTGGTGCAGATATGAGCGGCATGAACAGTGAAACACTGCACGATGTCATGGCCATATCACAACCCGTTTTTACCTCAGAATCACAACAACTGACCTCTGTTACACAGCAAGCGGCTTCACAATTACTGTGTGTAGGAATAAATGGTAACACTTGGACCCCACCAAACAATAGGAGCGATAAAAGGGCTGTATATTTCCACATATTCTTCACAGGTAGTTAATATGCTTAGAGTTGGAAAGGTTCCAAATTATTTTTTAGATGCAATTAATGTGAGGGTCAGGTAGGTTCCTCCCCGGAGGTTGAGCCTGTCGAAACCTCAATCCTGTGCCGGGGGTCGGACATTTCGACGAGCTCAATGTCCGGAGGGAGCGTCCTTACTCCACCAACCAATCATACACATTGGATCCATCGAGGCTGCCGCCACCACCTGCCCATTCGCTGACGAGGGCTTCAACGGGACGAAAATCACCTATACCTGCCCCACCATGATCATCCTGGCAGCCCACTGCGATTTGAAAGGATGCATCATTGAGGGCTACTTTGAATAAGCTTTTGGGAAGGGTGAACCTGATCGTTTCAGTGACCGCATTGCCAATGGCACCTGCAGAGGTTTGAGGCATATATTCCGCCAGAGGGACAAGTTTATCATCTACAACTAATATCCCCCCACTGATATACAGGATCAGGTCCGCTTTAAAATCTTTCTGAAAGTTATCCTGAGCATTTTTACCTATTTCTCTACTTCCTGATTTAGAATCATAGCTCACGCCAAGAGCACAGTAGGTAAGCTGATATCCATACTCAGCATGCCAGCCCGGATCGACTAGATTGGAAAAAATCATTTCAAATTCATAGAAGGATTCATTCTCCCCCACTGCAAAGCTCAAAATATCTGCAATCCCAGGTTCGAATTGATGGTTAGAAGGATAGACATAGTTGCCTGTCAAACCAACATCATCCATACGAGAATCCTCAAGTTTGTGGATAACCTGAAAGGGTTGTTTAAATGCCAAGACTTCATCTTTGCCAAGCAACCGATGCTCTGGACCTGAGAGAGCTGGTACCTCAAGAGTTGTATCGATTTCACAAAAGGGCAACCCATTGATAGGGAGAGTCACATCACCTACCGAAACCGCATAATCGGGGATATCCCCTGGAACCGTCCACTGCCCCATTTGCTTTTCAAAGCGTACATGAAGCTCTTCTTTTTGCCAGGTCAAATCGAGATGATTCAATTTGGATGCATGGAGGAGCTCAAGGTGGAGACTCACAGCGTGTTGACCTGATCTAGTGATATCAATTTCGAAGGCTGATTCAGATTCCTCATAGCTCACATCCCACCGGTCATCGCCCACAGGATGCCTGAAGCTGATGCTGGTCAAATCCTCTAGAAGACGTGGTGCAAGGGATACCTTTGATTTTGACAAATCAGGTTGGAATCCAAGAATATCCTGATAAAAAGTCCGTAAATATTCTGCCAGACTCCATGCTTGACTAAATGTACCGGATAATCGAGTCTCTCCACGCTTTGGCCAGGCATCCGTCAATTCTGCAATACTTCCAACGGCACCACGATTGAGAATCTGATCTGTCAGACCATTAAATAGCGCCTCTGCATAGTGATATTGATGAAATTTTACAGCGGGCGTAATACTGGCAGCCGAATTCCAGGTCCAGATGATACCATTATGGTAAGCAGCATCCTGTACATATAGACCTGGTTGATGATGGTAGGGATGGAAATTGGCGTCATCCTGACTCAGGGACAAGACACCACTTCTCGTAATTAACTGAGGAGCCAGGGTTTTAAATGTGGACCAGTCATAGGTCTCATTGAATAATGAAGGAACCAGAAAGACATTGGGTCTAATCTGGGTATCTTGTACATCATCAGCATTTAAATGATCGACGATATATGTATGGTCTGTAGATTTAAATTGCTCTAGTCCAAGGTCAGATTTTTCCAGGTTTTTTTGTGCCGCTGCTTCCAATTCTGGATCATCAAAGAGGTGAGCTAATTTCTGTGTGATTGCCAGTTGATCTCGCCAGAGAAATTGGATGTCGATAGCCCTATTCCCTCGTGGACTCCAGGGACCCTCGGGACCTTTGGCATCCATCCAGGTATCGGCATCATCGTGTCTTAAAAGACCGTGGTCATCCACCCAATTTTTCAGGGAACCCAGGGTTGCATGTCGAATACTTGGCCACATTTTTTTGAGGAATTCTTCATCCCCGCTATAACGATAATATTCCCACACAGAGCGAACAAACCAGGGCGTTCCATCAGTGGTGTTATAGATGATGTTTGAGGGTTGAGCACGATTTGGGACCCGACCATAATTTGGATCATCCGCTTCAGTGTTTTGTAGTTCAGCAAATGATAGAAGAATATCTCGCGCATCTTCAAAGCGACCATTTACAAGGGCAGCACCTGTGAATGAAATAAAGGCATCCCGACCCCAATAATCATCAAACCATGGGAGACCGGCATAGATACCCTTCCCCATCTGCTCCATGACAAGGGTATTTAATGAAAGGTGTGCCCAGGTTAAAGCTTTATCCAATTCTGGTTCATTGCTCTTGATATGTGAAGCATCGATTTGTGATTCAAGGCGATCTCTGCGGGAGCTCCGAGCGCGTTCCATCCAACCAGGAGAATGTTCCAACTCACGATCCTCTTTGTGAAGTGAAACCGATATTGCCAATCGATGTGAACCCCCATACTCGGCTCTAGGCGTGAGAAAGGAACTGTACAATGTTTTTCCCGGGGGGATGGCTGGTGACCAATTCATGGCTTGTGAAAACCATATCTTCAAATGAGGATAACTGGAGGACAATCCATCAAGGCGTTTGATATGGGCATTAAGAACACTTCGATCTGTTAATATTTCAAAGTCCTGTGATGTGCTCCCCCCTAATATGGCAGGCTGAACAGTCCAATGGGTTTCCTCTTCAGCATGCAATTCTATCAGCAGAGTTCGTTGTCTATCAAGGAGTGTCCAGGTTTCACGAATACCCAGGCCAGGATATGTTCGTACCAATGATACTGGATCAACGGTGACCTCTGCAGCTTCACGAGGTAGCAGAACACCGTTTGCAGAAATAAAAAGATCTTCCAGATATCCTCGTTTAGAGGCAGTTAGCCCATGCCATGGGGAACTGTTATATCCACCAGACCGGGTTACCCAAAAGGCATCAGCTTTATCTGTGTAAGCGATCTCACGCTCACTCCCAGCCTCCAGCTCAAATGATGAAGTTTGGGTAGTTGGTTCTGATGAACAGCTCAATATCCAAACTATTATGGGTAGAAATAGTAGTCGTCTCATAATTTTTTATACTTCTTCTCTATATTTTTCCTCTGGTAAAACCCGTGGATTTAACTGTGGATGTATATCCCAGCCAGTGCGAATTGGTTGATCCTTGTAGTATTATATAACATGTTACCTTCACCGTTTTAAACGTATCACCCCTCCAGGATTTAAAAAAGTCCGGGGTAAAGAAATGAGTTTTATACTTTGAAAGGGAAGTGAAGATTAATCCTCCACTTCCCTGCAATAATTTTGAGTGGCCTTTATTTCACCAGCATGAGTTTGTTAACTTCACGGTACTGGGGAGTGCTGAATTCAGCGAAATAAAGTCCGGTAGCCACTGGTTGGTTGGAGTGGTTTACCCCCGACCAGATCACCTCATGTGAGCCTGCCTGTCTTTCACTACTCTGGGTCCAAATCTCCCTGCCGCGGATATCATATATCTTAAGATTTACCATTGTCGCTTCTGGTAAATCAAAGCGAAGGGTAGTGCTGGGGTTAAAAGGATTGGGAAAAGCAGGGTACAACTGATAGGATACGGGGTTCTGATCTTTCTGGTCAATACCCACCCAGAGTCTTTCACTGGTAAATATCCTGGCAGAGGAAGCAGGAATAGTGTATCCACCGAACCAGTTTGTCTCAATTGTTACTGTATCATCCTCTGTAAATTCATACCAGGTTCCAGCCCAGGGAAACTCGACATCCATGGTCTGATCCGTGTGATTAAAATTCACAGCGATAACAAAACCAGCTTCTCCCTCCATGGTCCGGTGGTAAATGATGGCTTTCTGAGTATTTGATTTATAGACGACGTTGATGTTGTTGGACGTCAAGACAGGATAATTATTCCTTAACCAGATCAAATTCTTGTATTTTTGATGCAACTCAGCCAAAACCGGGTCATTTAGATAGTGCCAGTGAATGGGGTTAAAGTCCAGTGTGCGTTCAGTATCCATTCCTAATTCAGCACCCATATAGAACATGGGGATTCCAGATGCCGTGAATAAAACCTGGGCTCCAAGTTCAGCTTTTTTAACTGCAGCCTCATAGCTTAAACCATTGGTCTGTGCTTCGAAAATGACACGTTGTTCATCGTGACTTTCAACATAATTCACACAGGCTTCACTATTCTGGAATCCATCATTCCAATAGCTGATACCCTTTTCAGTTTTATTCATATCACCATAACTGGAACCTTCAAATGTTCCCTGGCGTAAATTTGCTTTCATCTGGTCGTGGAAGGCATCATGCCAGTGAGAATTGATGTGAGTCAGATTAATCAGGCTACCCACATTAGAATCAAAATGCTCTGCTATTTGATAAGCCGTGTTGTCTGCCTGATAGGTCTGACTGGCAAAATAAGCTATACCATCCCATCCTACGCCTGGTGTATGATCATAGCGATATCCATCGACATGATATTCATTAATCCAATGGCGCACTGTGGCTGCAGCAAGGGCTCTCGTACCAGCTTTACTGTGATCAAAATCTGGGAAACCCCAGGCATTGGCTTCAGCATGCATATAGGGGGAGTTATCATAATCATTGCCATACATTTGTTCATAGGGTGAACTACCATCGGCATGATTAAATACGAGATCAACTAGGACTGCAATCCCTCTTTCATGTGCTTGGTCCACAAAGGTTTTAAATTCATTCGGAGTTCCATATGAAGATTCAAAAGCCATAAAAAATGCAGGATTATAACCCCAGGAGGATTCACCAGGAAATTCTGTAGGTGGCATAATTTCTATGGCATTGATACCCAGATCAGCCAGATAGTCAAGTCTCTCTGTCATGCCTACTATATCACCGCTGGGTGAAAAATCTCTTATCAAAGCCTCATAAATTATGAGATCTTCCATTTCAGGTTTTACATAGGCATCATCTGTCCAGGGAAAATCATCCTCACCAACGCTAACCACTGATTTCTGATTTTGGGCTTCCCAATGCTCATTCCCAAACAAATCGGTCCAGTTCACATCCTTGGCAAAGGGGTCCCCAACTACTTTTTCGCCATCGAGTATATATTTATACTCATAGTTGCCTGGCTCTAGAGGAATATTCAACCAGAAAATCTGTTGTGCCGGGTCATATTTCATCAGACCCTCGTCCTCATTCCAATCGTTAAAATCCCCACTTAATCTTACAAATTTTTTCCCAGGGGCGAGAAGGGCGAAAGTTACAGTCCCATCCAAACGATCATGAACCCCGATATAGTCATAGGGCGGAAGGGGTTCTTCTACCAGTTCAGGGACTTTCCAGACGGTTTTTATATCCATCATAACTCTACCATTATCTCGTCGAGCAAATGCCACTAACTGATGTCGACCATAACTCAAGTTTTCAGTATTGGTTGTGAAGTCCACATTTCCCCCACCTGAAATATGCCGGGTAGCACCATCAATGAGGATTTCGACATAATTAGCATCACTTGTTTCCACCTGGATCAATTGATCATCATCCAGTACGTGTTCATCTTCAATGTTTACCACACTAATGGTGGGATCATTGATTCCTGGTTCATAAGTAATTGGAAAGTGGAAATCTCCTGAACCCGTTCCTTCCCATGTGTCATCATCCCAATGGAAGACGAAATCCACCATATTGACCGCCTGACGGGGGTTATTGAATGGCCCAATATCGATCCAATAAACATCGTTTGAATCTGGTCCCTGTAATTGGGATTGAATTGAGTAACCCGCTTGCGCTTCGATGGTGTTGTCCGGGTGATAGGCTTCAATAGGTTCTGACCATGAATTCACGCCCCACCACAGATATCCTGAGATGTCTTTTTGCTTACTGATACGAATGGTATCGTTGGGACCCGGAAAGATTGGTTCCCACAGACCGGGCACATTAACTCCGATATGCCAATCGATTCCCTGTCCCCCGTTATTGTCCCAATTGCCCTGACCATCCTGGAAAACAAAATCCAGCACATCTGCTTCTTCAGGGATGGTAAAGTGATAAACCCACCAACCATCGGCTTGGGCCGTCATCGGTAAATCCTCCACATTGGTCCAATCATTCCACCCGAGGTGGATGAGGACATTGGGAGCATCATCCGGTAACGTTCCAGTAATGGTATTATAATAAATGTCAACTGTTCCACCCTGAGTGATGGTTGCAGGTTCCCAGTATACTGTCTGCCCAAAAAGGGAAACAGTCAGTGCAAGTGCCAGGAAGTAAATTGATTTTTTCATTTGATGACTCCAAACTGATGTGGCAGAAGTGACAGGGTGCTATCTGGGTTTTCAGTAACCCCTCCATATAAAATGGATTCCATGCCACCGGCTGAAAATTTAAAGGTGTCTGCAGAAAAGTTGTAGAAGGTCAGCAAGGGACCATGCTTATATGCCATGACCTGCTTGTCATTATCAGCAATGATAATCTGAAAGGGTGAATCCGCTTTAATATGTTCTTTTCTGAGAGCCAGAACATCTGACATGACCTCAGCGATTCCAAAATCACCATTTTCCCAATCCATGGGAACGCGTTCGAAAATAGCCGGGGTGTATTCACCGGTAACGCCAATTTCCTGACCAGCATAGATCAGGGGATTTCCCTTCATCAGCGCAATAAAAGACCAGGCTGTTAAATTTAAATCCCTGTTTGGTGTGAGAGTGGCAGATCTGGTTTTATCGTGGTTCTCTGTAAAGCGCATACGGAGTGCGCCTTGAGGATACTGGAATTGTTCCAGCTCATAGGATCGTTTCACTTCGGAAGGGTCTGCATTACCCTGTGTTAATTGAATCATTGCTTCCCACATGTTCCAGGAATAGGTCATATCATGACCATTTAGGTGCAGATCAGGTCTGGCACCTTCAGCCAGAAAGAAAACATCTCGTTTGATATCCTGACATGCTTTTTTTGCATCAGCCCAGAAGTCATTGGGAACGAGTTCAGCAACATCAAAGCGATAGCCATCTATGTCTGTTTCAGTGATCCACCATTGGAGCATCTCCAACATATAATTCCTCAACTCAGGATTATCGTAGTTGAGATCCGCAACATCAGACCAATCCGCATTGGGTGGAACAATTTCACCTGATTCATCGTGGGTGTACCACTGGGGATGATCAGTCATAAGCTGATTATCCCAGGCTGTATGATTCATAACAAAATCAAGAATGATGTGCATGTCTCTTTTATGAATTTCCTTAACCAATGCCTTGAACTCATCGAGTGAGCCAAGCTCTGGGCTGGTGGCATAGTAGTCTTTCACTGCATAAGGACTGCCTGCTGTGCCTTTCCGGTTTTCTTCACCAATAGGATGAATGGGCATGAGCCAGATTAACTCTATCCCAAGGGATTTGATCCGATCCAAATCTCCAATTAAAGCAGTAAAAGTTCCCTCAGGGGTTTGCTGCCTTACGAATATCTCATAGACTGGCGTATTGAGTGCCCAGCTTGGGGCTTTGGGAGCTTTATGTTTACTGGCTTCTGACCGCACCAGGTCGACCTCATCGATATAGGGTTCCAGATACACAGGTCCGTTGATACCACCTGGCCCACCCGTGTCCTCAATCCTCAGAACCAGATGATGAATTTTACCATCAGAGAGCTGTTCTCCAATATCAAAATAGAACTTCACCCCATAGCCCATCTGTTTTCCAAATAGACGTCCATCTAACCAGATCACAGCGTTATCATCTACCGAATCAAAAACCAGAGCCAGGTTATAGCCTGCAGCTACATGCTTTGCCTGAATGGTGGTGGCGTACCACGCAAAACCATCATAATCTTCATCGCCCCAGGATCCAGGGACTTCAATGGTCTCCCAATCTGAACGATCATAGTCGTTGTCAAACCAGCCAGCACGCAAACCAACTTTTGCCGAATCGTATTTCAGAACCCAGGGTCCTTCAATCATTTGTTCTTCCGTAGAGAGGGGTTCACAGTTGAAGAGAGCAAGCGCTGCTACAACAAGAACTAGTATATGGTGTATCTGTTTCATGGTGATTCCTAAAGCGAGATGTTTAGCCTTTGACCGAACCCAATGTGAGTCCCCCGATCAAATACTTTGTCAAAAATAAAAATAACGCAATAGCCGGGATTGAGACAATCATGGCTCCTGCTGCATAAAGTCCCCACTCTGTAGTCATGTTCGCTTGAAAAGATTTCAGGCCAATGGGCAGGGTGAACATTTCCTCATACCAGAGCACCTGCGCCGCTACGATGTATTCAGTCCAGGCTGACATAAAAGAGAAGAGTGCTGTAATGACCAGGGCAGGTGAAGCCAGGGGCAGTATAATTTTATAGAATGCCATAAATCGACTGGCGCCATCAATTCTAGCAGCTTCTTCCAGTGAGTAGGGAATGGTATCATAATAACCCTTCATCTGCCAGACACAGAAGGGCAAAGCTGTTGATGAGTAAATAACAATCAGTCCCAGATAGGTGTTTATAAGATGGAGGCTGGAAAGCATGATAAACAAAGGCAGCAACAACATGGTTGCAGGAAACATCTGTGTCACCAGAAGACTCAATAAGCTGGCTTCCCTTCCGGGGAATCGAAAACGCGACAGTGCATACCCTGCTGTGGATGCAAGAGCCACACCAGTGATGACAACAGTAACGGTAACCAGAATCGAATTCCAGATCCAGGTGCCAAAGGGATGATCCGTGAACAGCGTGATATAGTTGTCGAAACTCCAATCCTCAGGAATGATGGATAAACTTTCCGTCAGGAGGTTGTCACCGGGACGGATAGAGATGGTAATCACTCGTAGGATGGGATAGATGGACCATGCAATCGCTAGAAAAAGCAACGCATAGATCATAATATACTGGAGGGCCGATGTCTTTTTCATGATGGGTCACTCTCTGCTAACCATAAAAGCTCAAAACTATAAGGATTCGCAAAACAAAATTTAATCATTTTTGTGCTACTTCGTGTCTTTGTGACTTGGTGGTTAAATTCTAAAAGTTTCATACTAGTAAGCCGTTTCCGTGGCTTTGTTTTTTTGCATGAATTTTACTGAGAACAGCGCCAGCATGAGGAATATCATAAAGCTGAAAGCAGCAGCATAACCATAGCGATAGAGATTGAATGCTGCTCGATAAACAAAACTCACCAAAATATGAGTTTGATCTCCAGGTTGCCCACCGTTTGAGACCAACCAGACCACATTGATATTATTAAAAGTCCACACAATGCCCAGGGTAATGGCCGGGACCATAACCGGGCGCAACAAAGGCAATGTAATTTTTTTGAATTGATGCCAGGGTGATGCCCCATCAATGGAAGCAGCTTCATAGAGTTCCTGAGGAATGGATTGTAATCCACCCAGAGCAATAATCATCATAAATGGGATACCCAACCAGACATTGGTGATAATGGCTGCAATAAATGCATTGGTAGGATCAATCAGCCAGGAAATGGGCTCCATTCCAAAGACATTCTTAAGGATGATATTCACGGCGCCATAATCAATATTGAACATGCCACGCCAGGTAAGAGCCGTGATATAGCTGGGTACAGCCCACGGTAAAATCAGGAGAACTCTAATGATGCCTTTGCCCGGCAACGGTCTGTTCAATAGCATTGCCAGCATGACACCAAAGACAACATGGAGGCTCACATTCACCACAGTCCAGATGATGGTTTTCATGAAGAAATAGTAGAACTGATTGTCGGTTAGGACCTTGCCATATTGAGAAAGTCCAATGATACGCCAATCATTCACCGTGGTAAGACCCATATTCGAAAAGGAGATCACCAGGTTATAGAAAAAGGGATACACCACCACTCCAAAAATGAATATCGCAGCAGGGGCTACCATGAGGACCCCAAAGCGGGATTCCTTGACCTGAACGCCAGGTACACCTCGAATCAGTGGTAGGATAAATGCGATGAAGAGTTTGTAGAGCGCCCAGACTGCAAGGGCAATCCCTGCCAGGTATACCAGGATTGCTGTAATATTGATGGCGTCTGCATCTACATCCTGTCCTTCGAATAATTCAGCCACCTTTTGCAGGGCAACTTCCTGTTGAAAGGCAACACCCTCTTCAGGGGACATACTCCCACCTAATACATTTTGGTAAGCAGGACGCATGGCATCCCAGATCGCGCGCATCTGTGGAGATATTGGCATAGCCTTGCCACGTGACACCTGTTCTATAGATGTACGAATGATGGGATCTTCAGCAATCTGAGGTCGTTCTCTAACTTCAAGTCGGGTGGGGATTGTCGCCAGGCGGCTGGCATACTTAAACTGAGCCTCAGCACTTGTGAGAAATTTCATTAGCTCTACGACTTGTGTCTCGCGTTCACCTTCAAGGTAGGGATTTAAATAGTATCCCTTTGTAGCGATCATAGGTGCTGGATAAAGACCTGTTTCCTCATTGATGGGCAGAACCGCCAGACCAAAATCAACATGGGGAGATTCCATATATTTTGCCCAGGACCAGGCACCATTGATGAGCATACCAGCAGCACCAGTATTGAATTTTGAATCCGCAATATCATAATCACATTCAGCTGGGATGATGCCGTGGACATCTCGCATATCTCTTACAAATTTGAATGCTTTTACAGCAGCTTCATTACCCAGTGTGGGGTTTTGATCTTCATCCATGACCCACCCGCCGTATGAAGCATAAAAGGGCATAAAGAAAAATGGTTCTGTAAAATTCCAGACCAGTCCGTATTGATCTACAATACCATCACCATTTTTATCTATGGTAAGTTTTTTTCCGAATTCTATGAGTTCCTGGAGGGTTTCAGGGGGCCGATCCAATCCAACTTCTGCGAAAAGACGTTTATTATAAACCAGGGCAAGGTGATTGCCCAACTCATCGCCAATCTGGTATAGATGCCCCTCATACCAGGTCAGGCCTTTGGGGTCAAATTCCTGGAGTTCCGCTTCAGTGAAAAATTCTTCCAGGGGTTTAATAATGTCCATTTCTACCAGCGCACCAGTAAAATCACTGGGACCGTACAGTAAGTCTGGGCCACCCTCAGTGAAGGCTGTGGCTGACATGTAAGCCATCCTGACCTCCTCATTCTCTTTATAGAGCAGATGGACATTTATATCGGGGTGGGTACTCTCATATTCAGCAATGAGTTCATGAAGCACTGCCCGACTGGGTGAAGGCATAGGATGCCACAAGTGCAAGGTTGTTTTCTCAGCGCTCCACAAGCTCCCGGTCATCATGATGATGAGTAGCAGAATTTGCAGAGTTGATAACAGTAAACCTAAACTTTGGTCATTCTTACGCTTCAAATTGATTCTCCTTCAGGTCATCCCTGTGGATTCAAAATTATGGTAAATAAAATTCTTTAACCCTCATCGATACTACTGGTATTCAGGGGCCAAAAATACTTTAATGCCTCATCAAGATGGGCTCTCCAGGCACCCCATGAATGTCCCTCATGCCATATCATCCATTGGGTGTTCCAGGAGTTGCTCTCTAAAATATTGTAAAGATTAGAAGAACTATTATAAATAGAGGGCTCATAGGTGCCAGCATCCATAAAAATTTTTACAGGTAAGACAGACTGATCCTCATATTGTTCAATAATGTCACCAAACCAGATTGCTGGACTATAGGCTCCACAATTTCCGAATACTTCAGGATGTTGAATTGTGAACAAAAGTGAGGTCAATCCCCCCAGACTCACACCTGCTATTGCCCGGTATTGAGGATCGTTCATGGTTCGGTAATCTGTATCAATCCAGGGTACAAGTTCATTTACGAACATTTCCATAAAGTCATAGTCATAGGAATATTCTTCATTTCGATTTGTGGGATCGACAAATACACCAATGATTGGTGGAATAGCTTCGGTAGCGATGAGGTAATCCAGTACGTTGGCTGCATATCCAAGAGAAACATATTCTGAACCATCGTGAAAGTAGATGCTGCGGTAAGAGACTCCTGTATCATCATATTCAGGTGGTGTATAAATTCTTACTGATCGCGTACGACCTAGAGTCGTGTCTGAAAATGTTGTAGAAGTGATTCTACCATGGGGAAAATCAAATGCTTGAATTTCTTCAGGTTGAATATAGCTACCCATGGATAATTCTGAATTAGGTCCATAGCCTCCAGCGCAAGTATGCGGATTTAAAGGGTCCAGTATCCAATTCCCGTTCACCACTAATTTATAGTCCAATCGAGCATCTATTTCAAAGGTGTAGACTGCATAAAATAGATTGGTACCCGTTAATTGATTAAATGTGTGATCTGTGGGATCCCAGCCGGTAAAATCTCCTGCAACAGCCACCTCTGCAGTCGGTGAGTTTGTGTATAGAAATACAGCCGTTGTATCCTCAACAAAAGGAATCCCTGTCAAACTGTCCGCCCAGAGCAAAAAAGAGTCTACCATTGCCTGTTTCTGATCTGCAGGTGCTTGGTAGACTGAAGTAATAAAATTTTCAAAAGTGCCAGACTCAACTGTCTGTCGGACTTTGGTGGCTAAAAACTCTGCAGCCTCGGGAATAGTTGGTCCTTGACTCTCTGGAGCCATCCAACAGGATTGGAGGAATAGCAAACCTACGATTATGAGATTCGCAGGGCGACTTAAATCAATTTTTGGAAGCATATGATGGTTGAATACCCTTTTTAAAAAAACGGGGTGGAGAAAAACCTCTCCACCCCGTCTAATATTACATCAATCGCATGGCGATTATTTCAGCATGAGCATTTTCTTGCTGAAGTTCTGGTTTCCTGCAGTCAGTGTATAAATATACAGACCGCTGGGGATCATGTTACCTGAGTTATCCAGGCCATCCCATGTGACGGAATAGTTTCCGGCAACGAGATAAGCTGTCTTCAGGGTACGAACTTCCTGACCAAGTGCATTGTAGATGGTCAGAACAACATTGTTAGCTTCTGGAAGCGCAATATTGATAGTTGTCGTTGGGTTGAAGGGGTTTGGATAGTTCTGGCTCATTGCATAAGACGTTGGAATGCCAGGCAATGATTCGATTGATAGCGGTTCACATGATTGTGGGAATGGTAGTGCTTCGTCGGTATTGTGTTCACCAAAGCAATGTTCATCCATCATGTAAGTTGGGTTGGTATCATCAATAGTGAAATCACGATTCTGAGCAAAGCCAGCCTCGTTATCCAGGGAGTTGATACCATATTTAATCTGCTGTGCTTTTGCCTGACCCGCAGTATAGAGATAGGTATATGAATATTTGAGACCTTCAGTATCGGTCTGGGTCATTGCCCATTCACCAACACAAGTCACATCATTACCCCAATCCCACCATTGGCTGAGAACACCATTAATGGTAACACCATTAACTTCAGACCACAGGGTGATATCATCTGACCCTGTCTGGGTATCGATGAGGGTATCACCAGCGTCCAGGGCACGATAAGCAGAGGAGATATCAAGGCTGAAAGTCACTGTAACATCCTGTGTGATTATATCAGCAGGTGTCACGTCTGCAAAATAAGCAACGGGTTGGATGATTTCACCGTAGCCATCAGAATCTGTATCTACTTCTTCACCTGTCGCTGAGAATGAACGGTTTGGTGAACCTTCCCAGATTGCTTGATCAACATCACCACCGGTAAGAATTACGAATTTGTATTCGTAACCTGACCCGACCGGTACAGCGTCAAAGCTAGAGAGATGTGTATAGACATTGGTCTGCTCTGGGTCAAGAGTCATTTCAATTGCACCACCCCAGTCACCATAATTAGCATGGCCACCGCGGATAACAATCAAGTCACCATTGTCAGGATCATAGTTGCCATTCAGAATCTGAACGGTCATATCAACCTGGACAAAAACTTCCACATCTGTGGTTCCAACAGGTTCCTGATTATCAAACCAAACTGTAGGCAGAACATTGTCGCCATCTACAACTGTATAGGTACGATTCTCAATCGTTTCCCATGAAGTACCATTGATATGGAACTTGTATTCCATTGCACCAGCAGGTGCATTAAAGGTACCCGTGTAGATACCATCAGCATCATCGTCGGACAGTGGATCAGCGCCCCAACCGTTCAGGGTACCAGCTACACTGACAACGTCTGTACCGACTACGAAGTTACCCAGAGTGATCTGGAAACTCATATCAACACTAAATGTGACAGGAAACCCAGGAACATATGGATGTGATCCAAGACCATCAATGAAATCTTGTTCCATGACAATCCACTGTGAATCGTCAGCATCTGTACCAACTGAGTTGGCCCAGATATCTCCAGAAACAACACTGGCTTTACGTATGAGTGTATGATCTTTTGTAGCATCTACAACACCTGCAACTGCCCAACCGTCACCAGGATCAACACCATCTACACCGATGTAATCGATGAACATGCCATTTTTCAACAAGGCGATACCATCATCACCATTATGATGTACTGGACTTTCATATTCGAGTGCTGTGTCAGCTACAGCCAACATAGCTTCATTGGCATCAGTTGCAGCAATCACATAGACATCACCAGCAGCAAGCATTCCAGTCAGTGCGAAATCTCTATCGCCACCGTCGCCCCAGGCAGTACCGTTGTTGGTACCCACGACTGAGTAAGCAGAGAGGTCAACATCTGCACCAGTGGGATTATAGATCTCGACTGCTTTGTTACTTGAACTACCTTCAATGTATTCTGAGATAAATAGTTCTGGTCCCATAGGTCCACAAATCTGTGGGAAGGGGAGGTTGGCATCAGTGTTCTGCTCACCAAAACAGAGGTTATCCAGTGTAAAGGTCGCAGCGGCATCATCAACGATGAAATCACGGTTCTGTGCGAAGCCAGCTTCATTGTCGAGTGAGTTGATACCGAATTTACATTGCTGAGCTTTTGCCTGTCCAGCTGTATATAGATATGAGAAGGTATAGAGGTAACCATCGTCATCCGTCTGGGTCATTGCCCATTCACCAGCACAGGTCACATCATTACCCCAATCCCACCACTGGCTGAGAACACCATTAATGGTAACACCATTAACTTCAGACCACAGGGTGATATCATCTGACCCTGTCTGGGTGTCAATGAGGGTATCACCGGCAGCTAGTGCACGATAAGCTGGAGAGATATCAAGGTTGAATGTTACAGTAACATCCTGTGTGATAATATCAGCAGGTGTTACGTCTGCAAAATAGGCAACGGGTTGGATGATTTCGCCGTAGCCATCAGAATCTGTATCCACTTCATCGCCTGTGGCGGAAAATGAGCGGTTTGGTGAACCTTCCCAGATTGCTGCATCGACATCACCACCAGTAAGAATAACGAATTTGTATTCGAATCCTGAACCAAGAGGCACAGCGTCAAAACTGGAGAGATGTGTATAGACATTGGTCTGCTCTGGATCCAGAGTCATTTCAATTGCACCACCCCAGTCGCCATAATTAGCATGACCACCACGGATAACAATCAAGTCACCATTGTCTGGATCGTAGTTGCCATTCAGAATCTGAACGGTCATATCAACCTGGACAAAAACTTCCACATCTGTGGTTCCAACAGGTTCCTGATCGTCAAACCAAACTGTAGGCAGAACATTTTCACCATCTACAACAGTATACGTACGGTTTGCAACATTTTCCCATGTCGTTCCATTGATATGAAACTTGTATTCCATTGGTCCTGCGACAACATCAAAAGTACCTTCATAGATACCATCAGCATCATCATCAGTAAGGGGACTACCGCCCCACCCATTGAGAGTACCAGCAACGTTGACAACATCAGTTCCGACAACAAAGTTACCCAATGTGATCTGGAAACTCATGTTAACAGAAAAAGTAACCTGTTCTGGTTCGATATATGGATGTGATCCAACTGAACCAAAAAAGTTCTGCTCAAAAACAAGCCATTCAGATGATGCTTCATCAGTACCTGCACCAGCGGTAAAATCTGTATTACCTGCTGTGACGCTTGCCTTGCGAACAAGCGTATGATCTTTTGTAGCGTCTGTTACACCAGCTACATCCCAACCTGAACCGGGATCAGTTAGATCGTAAACACCAATAATATCTATAAGGGTAGTGTCTGTGCCAGCCATGTGGAATAGCCCACGGACATCATCACCATTAAAGACTGTCATAAATGATGAACCACCAGCATATGGGTTCATTACAAGCGAATCAGCATGCATTGCAAGACCTGCGCTATCAGCGTCCAGGTGAGCAACGACATAAACATCGCCGTCTGCTACAGTTGTACCCACAGGAAATCTTAGGGTATCACTGTAGGGGTTGCCATTGTAATTTCCAAGTACCAGATAATCAGCCAAATCGATGGCTGCACCTGATCCATTGTAAATTTCAAAAGCTTTGTTGTCGCCACTTCCTTCAATGTATTCAGAGAAAAATACACTGGTCTGTCCCATTGCAGACAGAGCTAGAAGGGCAAACAAGGTTACTAGTAATAAGCGTTTCACACTTACCTCCTTTGGTTTGTTTAAATCAGACTAATATTACGACTAGAAATCCAGTGCGATGCTAAAATTCTGGATATCCTGTAATCTTCCAAAATACTCGTAGCCATAATCAAAACGCACTTTGAGACCACGCATGGGGATATGTAGTCCAACACCCATGGTGACACCTTCTTCCGTATCCTCCAGGAAAAGTGCTTTTTGACCGGCACGAACAAAAAACTTATTCAACAAGACATACTCAAAACCAAGATTGACGCTTTCATAGTTATTGTTGGGATGGATTGCATCCACAGCCATAGAAAGACTCATCAAATCATTGCGATAAAGGTCTAGAGCGATTCCAGCGCGAAAGATCAGGGGTAAATTGTAGTATCCTGTTTCCAGCGCTGACACGATTTTATTGTTATTTCCGTAGAACTCAGGAGCTACATCATAGAAGTGTTGCAGATCCGAACCACTCATTCGCATGGGCAATCCAAAATTGGAAATACTCATTCCCATAGTCATTCCACGAAAATCTGTTTTATAAAGCGTACCCACATCCACAGCCACTGAATAAGCAGATTCATGCCAGATGGTCTGACTGATAAATTTGATGGTACCTCCAATGGAGAATTTATCTGTCATAGCTCTGGCAACGGTCAAACCTATAGCCATATCCGTAGCACCAAAAGTCAGACCCGTACCTTCTGGGTCTTCGATGGTTGTATGGAGTAACTGCCCATAATCAAGGACGGTTGCAGATAGGCCGATGGTTCCTGCGCCCCCCATATGAAATACAGCAGAGATATAGTCGAAATTGGTCTCAGCCAACCATTCTGAGTGAACAAAAAGTGCTTCACTCCCCCGGACTTGTGTGGCTGCACCCGGATTCCAGTACAATGCAGTCGCATCATTGACACTTGCCACATGTGCGCCACCCATACCAACGGATCTACCACCCACTTCAATACCCAGAAAATAAGCAGCTGTGGTACCTACCATAGATTGACTCAAGCCCAGCATCGGTATACTTAGCAGGGCAGTTAGCAGAATATTTTTCATGTTGTTCATACTTCCTCCCTCCTATTTCACTATGGCCAATTTGCCAATGGTTTCACCGGCTTCGCCGGCATCGATATGGTAAATGTAAATTCCGTAAGCAATATCTAAGCCTTCTTTGGTTCTGAGATTCCAGGAAACTGAACCATCAAAAATATTGGAGTCATGGGTCAGGGTCTGAATATGATCTCCGGTAATGGTATAGAGTCGAATCTCACAGGAGGCTGGCAAATGAATAAAGTCTATCCTCCGTTCTCCGCGCCCGCTGGCAAAGCGATTTACTGGCTCCCAACTGGCTGCTGCCAGATAGGGATTTGGAACAACTCGAACTTTATCTTCCCAACCGTCCATGGCAGCTAACGACGCGCCTGCGCTCTCTGTTGTATACCTGAAAACATCTTCACTGGTAAACGGCTTTGTGGTATAAAAATGTAGTGAGTCTCCTACCCCAACAGACTCGATGTCTGAGTAGGCAGTATCAATCACAATACCAACACCGGGTACAATGGATGTGGTGATGGTATCATTAAAAGTAAAACGAACAAACCAGGTCAAAAAGCTGTCCTGCTCTGCAGTCTGGTGTGCAAAGTATGTGATAAAATCGCGAGCCGTATTGTTCACAGGTTTGTATCCAACCAGCGGCATGATTTCATCTGTCGTCAGATCCTTAACGTGAAACTTGATATCCTTAACGGCAATGGTACTTCCCACTCCGACATAGGGAATGGAGGTTCCAACCACCTCATCAGCAAAAACGATTGCGTAGTCATGAGGCATTCTTCTGGCGCTATAGGCAGCATTAACACCATAACTAATATCAGGCGATAATTCAAAAGGACGATTCAATCCAATAAGCTCCTCGATGGGTTCCACCTGCCACATGTTGTTAAAGTCATAACGAATTCCATCAATGACTTTGCTGGCGAGTCGAATATCTGGCTCAACCAATCCCATGTTTCCGTTGACATACTGATATTCTGCAGGTCCAGTTCCAAAGTTTGGTGAGTTGGCCATGATTGTATCTAGTTCACCATCCATAGCTCTGGTAACCGTGTAGGTAGTGGTGATCTCTTGAAGTTCATCAGGATCATTTTGATCCAGATTGGGCTCTCCTGGATCGGGTTGACCATTACCCTCGGTTCCATCAGCATCTGGACCATGATAAACACCCAGGAAGACGGTCCGCGTCTGAAGCATACGATAGACGGAAGCGCCTGAATCGGCTGCCCAGAGACCATCTGAACCGACATCATGAAGGATGGAATCACCAAGTGAAGGATCGTATGAACCCGCATCATCAGCATTGTAAAAGGCGACCCAGTCCCCATCATTATCGATGCCATCATTGCTCATGTCCTGAAATGTGATTTCATATTCTGCATCATTTTTCACAGCTGTGGCATCTAGAAAATTCAGCGTGATATTTCCCTGACCTGAACCAGCGATATGTGCAATTCCGGAATTCTGAGGTGCCTGATAACCAGCAGTACGAGCGTTGGGTACAACACCGACGGTGTTTTGATCATAAACGATACTCCCGTTCAGCTCAAGAATGGTTTTTGAACACTCCGCCGGATAAAAACTGTCACTTCCACGATCATAGGAAACTACGGCATAGAAATACTGCTGACCATTCACTACTGTGGTATCATGCCAGACATGGGTCAAACCTTTATCATCACCCAGGTAAAAAGCCGCTCCCTGGACACGATCCAGATCCCCGTCATAAAAGCCCTGAACATCATTGATCAAATCAAACTGATCAATGGGTTCATAGAAAACTGCATTTCCAAAACCATCAGTAATGGTGTTGACCTCATTAAATCCAAAGTCAGTAGCACGATAGATCTTATAACCTTCAAAATCGTATCCGTTGACTGGGTCATATGAAAATTCAGCCAGGTCATCCCAATACAGGGTCACACGTCCATCACCGGCAACTGCTCTAACAGTGGGTCTATCTGGTGGTTTGGCAAAATTGTAGTTGTTATCGTAAATCTGCTGGATCGTGATCTTGTTATTCAGAATATCATCAAAATCTTCACCAAAGACCAATCCTACAGAGAAACGTTCGGTTTGACGTGCCTTTAATGGAAAGAATCCAGCACCATAGATGAAGTCACCATCCACGGGATTGGTTTCAATATCATTTGATTTGTCAATACTGGGAGCCAGTTTGCTCCAGAGTTGAGCATCATTTGACATGCGAATTTTTCCAGGAGGGGTGAAGTAGGTAAAACTGGTGAGACCGATCTGATCAGATTCATCGATATCTGTTTTATCAATATGGGGTTCACCTGGGAGACCTGTATCATAGAGTTTACCGTCAGGACCGGGTTGAAATCCTGAGGTAGGCATACCATCATCTTCACCGATGTCATAGGTTAGCGGTACACCATCCAGGCCCACATCATCGTTGCCTATTTCCCAGTCACCATCATTATCGATCCCATCATCGCGACCCTCATCCAACATCAGATCGCTTGTACCAATGTTATTGAGGTAGTCGATGTATTGAAAAGGTGGCAAGGGTGCTG
The DNA here is from genome assembly GCA_016844945.1 of Fidelibacterota bacterium. GTDB lineage: Bacteria > Fidelibacterota > UBA8477 > UBA8477 > JABMPR01 > JABMPR01. Next base: position 103,001 of record JAERTJ010000086.1, read on the forward strand.
CAACGTTGTCAATGGTTCTGTCCACACGGTTGGCATAGTGATTCAGTGTATCTTCATCAATAATACCATTGAAGTTATCATCCAGCAAATTACGGATATCTTCTTTGAATACCGTTCTATGACCAGGTGTTGTAATAATTTGCACGACGCGTCCCTGGGAATAGAGATCTGTGGTATCTTCAGTGAGAATCACGATTGTACGTTCATAGGTCTCGGCATCGATAACCACAACCGGATCACCCAGATTAAAACTATCTGGTTCAAAAAAGGCTGGTTCAAAGGTTGGGGCTAATCCGTCAGCAAAATTGTCACCATCATTGTCTATACCATCTACAGCATTACCTGGTGACTCTAGGAAGGCATAGCCGGCATAACCAACTGGACCATCAAAACAGGGACTAAATGCAGGCGGACTGTCAAAGGAGTAGGTGATATCGTTTTCTGCATCAAAGTAAGCCAAATCATCCTCTGAATCCCCACAACGGCCACCAGCAAGGGTTCCAACCATCATTCCAAAGGCTGCTTTGAGATAATTGGTCGTTCCCTGATTCGTCACATCATACAGCCAGAAAATAGCATCCTCTGCCAGAAAGTGAGACCACTGTAATCCTCTAACCGCAACTGATAGTCCCATTCCATAGCGGAATGAGTCAGTTGAGTCAGGACTAAAGACCCGTCCTGAGCTGGGGTCACCAGCTGATTTATGATTGAATTCCCTATCATTATTATCGTCCATGACGAAGTAGGATTCCTGGTCAGCATTCTTCACATTTTTTCCGAAATATCCATTCCATGAGCCTGCCCAACCGGGATCATCAACATCCTGAAGCTTATCCGGCCAGAAAAGGGGCCAGGAATCGGGAATGCCATCATCATCTTCAGAATTTGGTAGACCATCAGGACCGTCGCTATCCAGATCCGTGGACATTGCTACTTTATCTGTATCAGAATTCGCATATCCAGGGACAGGTTCAAAGGTCCAGGAGTTGTCACCCACAATAGGTCCATCTGTCCATCCACGGGGGCCATCACTGGTTCCTACGGATCTAAAAACTTTATAGACCTTGGCGATGTAAGGATACTGTACCCCATCAACGACAGCTGGTGGATTCAATATCTCCTGAATCGAGAATTTTGTGAATTGACTACCTTCTGGGTCAACCAATGTATCCATTGTGGAGGTATTCAGATATCGTAAGGTGTCTACCCAGCTTTGCTCAGCTTCAACACCTAGCAAGGGACTCACATCTCCAATATACATATTCCCTGAACCGATGGGCCACTCCCCCTCTGGATCTCCACCAATAGTGCCGGCAACCAGACCATAATTAAAAAAGACGGTTCGAATTTTATTCCCGGCGTGTATACCTTTTTTCCTGAAGGTAGCATCACCATAAGATTGTGCCTGTAGGGAGGCAGAGATGAGTAATCCCAGAACAAGAATATATTTTAGCGTTTTCATTATTTTACTCCCACTGAGAAGCCGACGGTAAAACGTCTGGGGTCACCATACCAATCGGGATGCAAAAAGTAATCATCCAGTGTATTAATTGCTTCCACAGCATTATTTGCCTCTGCACGTGCTTGAGCCAGTGTGTATTTAGCCGAACCCGTGTCACCATAAACAGTATACTCGTTCTGAATGTCAAACAGGTTGTCAAACTTGGCGTATACATTCATTTTTAATCCAGACAGGGTGATGTTTTTGTAAATTTTCATATCATACATCTGCGTGAAGGGCTTAGTGCCCCCATTAGGTGTTGCCACACCAAGGTTTCCCTGTTCATCGCTGGGTGTATAGGGTAATCCACTGCCCAGACGTGCATTGAGACTCACACCCCAACTTTCGAGGTTTCCAACAGTGATATTACCACTAAAACTATGTCGTTGATCCCAGTCTAGCCTAAGAAGTCTGACTTCAGGCTCGGTGTTGCCCTGACGCGCATTAAATGCGGCATTGGGATCGGAAGCATTTCCCTCAGCGATCTGGAATGTATAATCGAGATTCGTCATCCACATCTGAGAGTACCTTTTCTCAAACGAGATAGTTACACCGCGTGTGTTGGCATAATCACGGTTCACAAACTGAGCATACTTTCGTTGATCATATGTCAATACAATTTTGTCAGCAGAAATCAGGTTTCGGATGTCCCTAAAATAAAAATTGACAGTGATACCCACATCATCTGTCAATTCCTGTTGCAACCCAATTTCGTATGAAATTGTCTGTTGAGGTTCTAGATCGGGATTACCTACCAATGAGTTTACAATCCCGGTTCCACTTCCAATTCGGTACTCTGGGTTTGTAAACAGATCCTGCAGATTTGGAATCTGGAAAAAATGACCATATGAAATGTGAATTACACCGCGGTCGGATATGGGATATCCCAGACCAATTCTGGGACTGATTTGCCATTTGGGTTCGGCATCCTTGTACCAGAATGCTCTTCGTTCGTCTGGGGTAAAAGCATTTTCGTCTGTTTTTTCAGAAAAATCGTATACACCATCCAGGTCAACATCGGTAAAAACTTCACCAGGTTCATAGCTACCACTAGAATCAGCATCGATATAGGGTTCTGAATCATCGATATGACCATCACCATCGGCATCTCGCCATCGGTTAGAAGCTTTAATCGGTGAGTAAACATCTGGATCTCTCGGATCTTTTGGTACAATACCATCTGAGTCGAAGTAATCAAGCCGCAGTCCAGCATTCACAATGAGGCTCTTGAATTCTAATTTTGTCTGCCCATACGCAGACAATTCCTTGGGCTGAACTTCAAGGTTAAAACCAAACGGGATGCCTGTCTGAAGGTCATAGGCAATAAAGCGTCGATAGATGTCATCTAACCTGGCTTGAGCACCTACCTTAACTTCCACAACTCGATTGACCTGACTGGTTAAATCGCCTTTAAATACTTGAGATTCAGTCTTTCGATTAAACCAGGAATTGTCAACTCCCCCAGTGAAATAACTATATAGCTGTTGGGCGCTCAGGGCGTTTACCAGATTGATATCCTTCGGATTTGGATTGAATGCATCGAGAGTATCATCACCATCTGTATCTAAATATTTTGAGAATGCCCACTCATCTTCGTATTTGTATTCCTGCCACTCATAATTCACTTTTGAGTAACCCAGTTGATAAAAAGTCTTTTCAGTTAATTGATGGTTGATATTGAAGGTAATACTGCCCCCATTTTTGTACCTATGGAGGATGGCATCTGGATTGAGCTGCATAGCCTCACTCCAACCCTGTTGATATGATTCATCCTGTAAAAGGTTTAGACGAAGTGACAATCTGGGTGTGACACGGTAAGTAAATTTTACATGGTAAGAAGTTTTCTCATATGGATTCATGGGCACAAATGCTGAATCACCAGTCCCCAGGCGATAACCATCATTTTTAAATGCCACAAGCGAGTCCAGATTAAGGGGTGCATACCCAATGGTTCCCTGAGGGATGGAGTCGGGGTCAGCATCTCCAACATACAAACCTTTTAGCCACCACCTACCTTCACCATCACCCCCCAGACCCGTGTTTGGGTTTATCTCATCATAAAAAGTATCATCAATGTTAAACTGACGGACACCATAGCGATGTCCTTCAGCCACAAATCGACGAATGGTACCAAAAGCTGTCAACTTTCCGGGAATGATCGGACCAGAAATATTCGCCTGAAGATTGTATTGAGAGATAGGTGAAAATGAGTCAATATTTCTGTAGATATCTGTATTGTTGGAAAGTTGATCGCCAGCATAGCCCATGACATTCCACTCGATCTCATCATCTCCATCTTTGGTCACAATATTGACCACACCGGACATAGCCTGACCATATTCAGCATTAAATGCACCTGTGATCAGCTGCAATTCTTGGATTGATGCATTCTCAACGTCAACAGCCATGCTACCGTCATAGGGATCAGTAACTGGGATACCATCAATCATATACAGGGTTTCACCGTGGCGACCACCGCGGATATGACCATCCACAACACCGGCCTGCATTGACAAGACATCGTTGAAAGTTTCAACAGGCATTGCTTCCAGCTCGGCGGAGGTGATATGTGAAGCACTTGATGTTAGATCCTTCACTACCAGGGGTCGCTCTGCTGTCACAGTAACAACTTCTCCGGACTGAAGAACTTGCGTTCCTAAATCGAATGTCAGATCAGTCGTGAGATCGACGGATACAAGGACTTCAGTCTTTCTGAGTGCCTGGTATCCAATCATGGTTGCTGTAACAGAATAGCTACCGGGAGGAAGCCCGGTAATGAAATAATCCCCATCCAGCCCAACTGAAGCACCAAAAGTTGTACCATCAACGATGACATTACAACCAATGAGGGGATCACCACTCTCGGCATCCCGAACATACCCTGCAATTTTACCTGTAGTACCTGCAGTCAGATGTGTAGAAAAAAGAAAACTTAGGACGAACAACCACCTTATCGGCGACGAAAATAATTGTGTCTTCAAATCCGTGTCTCACTCTTTTTAAAAGATTAGTAACCCTCCTCTGAGTTACGTTTCCAGAACTTATTGGAATGATGTCACCATGTCAAGATAATTTGCTTGACATTAACAATCTCCAAACCCCTGTTTCTTCCAGTCTTTTAAAGGGTCTGTCAGCATAATTTGTATGACAAATATTATGGCTTTCCCCTTCCCTCAAGTGAAGCTCGAAAGGGATTGATTATCAATAAGATGTCCCTGAAACGAAAGAAATGATTTGCTTGATTCCCCTCTCTGACATATTTCATAGACATGAATTTAAAGACCTATGCAAAGATGCTTTTTTTACTCTTCATGACAGTATTTCTCATTGTTTCATGTAACAAAAGTGAGCTGTCTCACGAGGTTGTAGCCTCTATCGATGGTGACCCCATCACGCTGGAAGATTTCAAGCGAGCGTATATCCCAGTGCTTCTATATTCTGACAAAAAGGAAACACCAGAAAGCCGTGAAGAAGTACTTAACTATCTCATCGATCAGACCATCCTTGCCAAAGAAGCTCAGGATTTAAAACTGGATACAATCGCCACCCTTGATGTCCTGAGAAGAACCGCCGAAAAAACTGCCTTTACTCGGATTCTATATAAGGAGTGGGTGAAAGAATCTATAACGACCCCCTCTGAAGCTCGATTACGAAAAGCATATATAAACAGCCACAATCCCCGACTGGTTCGTCACCTGTTTACTGACGATGAAGAGCAAGCGGTAAAATATTATGAGATGCTTATTCAGGGAGCCAATTGGGATTCACTGGCTGCAATCAGCTTTGATGATCCCTCTCTGGCATACAGTGGGGGTGTCCTGGGGTGGATGAAATTTGGAGATATGGATCCCGAGTTTGAGCGAGCCGTCTATGACCTGGAAGTGCATGAAATATCAAAACCCATTCAAACCCAGTTTGGCTGGCATATCATTCGCGTGGATGAAGAATCCAAAGATCTCATGCTCACTGAATACGACTTCTCACTGGAACGCTCGAAGCTGGAACGGGTTTTTCGCGAGAGGGAGGAAAAAAGGCTCTCTGATTCCGTTGTAAATGCCATGATGACTCAAGCCAATCTGCAGTTTGTACCACGGATTGCACCTAGGGTCTGGACGGTCATGCATGATCAAATCCATAGGTTACTTGAGGAACCGGAGCTTGAAGCGTCCATGGGGTTTGAACTACAAAACTTTGAATATCAACTGGAGCCTTTGCTAAATGAGCCCATGCTCACCTTTGGCACCACAACCTGGACCGTGAAAGATTTTCTTCAAAAACTGCCTGAAATGAATCGACAACTCATGCTATCCGACCTGAAAACTGCGACAGCTTTTCTGGTAAGAGATGAGATTATCTATCTGGAAGGTACAAAACGCTCACTCCAGAACAATCCCAGCGTCATTGCTGAAGTCCAGGATCGTGAGAACCAGTTTCTTTCGAACCTTTACCTCCGACATCTCGCAGAGAAGCAACCTATCAGTGAGCAGGTAGTTCGCAGTTTCTACAAGCAATTCGCAACTACACGTTACCAGGCGCCAGATAGCTTATACATTCAGCAATTAGAATTTCTCTCGAGGGCTTCGCAGCTGGCATTTTTAAAGTTGCTTGAAGGCGGGGCATCGTGGACAAATGCTCACTCAAATCCTGAAGTTTCAGTGATGATAAAGAATCTGGGGTGGTTCCAAGGTGCTCGCGAGGACTATGCAAATTACTACCATGAACTGGTAACACTTCCGTTGAAAACGCTGATCCATCCACAAAATTCAACAGACAGTCTTACCTATATCGCAGCCACCCAGCGTCGCAGACATGCAAAACCCCTGGAGCAGATCTACTCCCAGGTCAGAATAGATGCTGAAAATGATCGTTTGGATAAATTGCGCCTAAAAGAAGTCCAGACCCTAGCTAAGAACCATGATATCCAGATTGACCTGGATAAACTCCACAACTATCAATGGTGATCTAGCACGTTAAGGATGCTGTTTTTCCCACCATATGGATCCTGAGAAAACTCACTGGCATGTGGATTGGCGATCCAGTCAGACCCGTTTAAGACAAATTTATACGTATAGGATCCCGGCTTAACCGGTATTGTTGTGAATAGGGTATCTCCCTGTTTATGATTGGAATACTCCTCAGCCAGCCAATTGTTAAAATCTCCAGCAACCTCCAACTTGTCAACGCTGCCTTCGGGATCCAGGTAATAAAGAGTGATTTGCTGATAGTCTCTGGATAGCCTGTCTGTAAAATCTACCCATGTGGGTAATATGGAATCAGCTCTCCCCCGTAATGCCCACACCGTCATGCTGTTGCCAGGCAGTCGCAGATAGAATTCATTCCCTTCTTCACGTAAGACACCCACACCATAAACAGGTTGGGGCTCAAAGCTCTCTATCCCCGGCGGTTTGGGAAGAGATACAAATTCCTCAGTTGAAGCATTATTAAGACAAATCAGGAGCTGATCTTCACCCACTGAACGTAGATAGGCATAAATAGACCAATCTTTGTACACCTCATGGAAACTTCCCTGGGATAGTGCAGGGTAAGTATGACGTAGCTGGGTCAATTCACTAAACTCCATTTTACGCTTGAGTTGTTCAGAGTTCAGTGTGGTTGGTAGCGGTAGTCTATTCAGAAAATCTTGAGGGATTCCATTAGCGTCCTTCACTGGATAGCCATCCATCCCGATTTCCGTACCGGAGTAGATAACTGGCAATCCCGGAGCTGTCATCAGCCAACCCAATGCTAGTTTCTGCTTGTCCCAGGACTGCTCAGCCAGACCGGCATTAAAACGGGCAACATCATGATTATCAATGAGTGTGGCAAACCGTGTGGACGCTAAGTCAGTTGCATTTTCCTGATAAAAGTCTGAAAAATTTTTAATGGGCGCACCTTTGTTAAAGGTTCTCTGAATGGCATAGTAACCCGGTATGTCAAACAAATAATCAAACCCGATGTCAGCATAAGGTTTAATCCTGAAAGCCTCACCCCAGAATACCTCTCCCATGAGTAAAAAATCTGATCCTGCTATTTCTCGAACATCCCTGACATAACGTTCCCAAAACTCAACTGGAATGTGTTTAACTGCATCCAGCCTGAATCCGTCGCAGCCTGTTTCATCGATCCAGTATTTTGAGACATCCATGAGGTATTGATAAACCGCATCATTTTCCTGTGCCAGATCAGGTAAGCCATGCAACTCACCTATTTCAATCTGCTCTTGATCAAACCAGTCAGTTATCTCAAAAGGCTTCCCCTGCTCATCCCAATGATACCAATCAGTTTTTTCTGGATCATCGATCCAGGGGTGATCCGCGGCAGTTTGATTAAAAGGCATATCAAAAATGATTTTCATTCCCCGTGCATGAGCCGAGTTGACCAAGAGCTTTAAATCGTCCAGGGTCCCGAAATGTTCATCCACACTGAAGAAATCAATGGGATGATATCCATGGTATGCCCACCACCCTACATAGTCTGAATTTGAGTTATCCAGAAAAGGTGAGATCCAAATCATAGTAATTCCCATGGATTGAAGGCTATCCAGATTTTGGGTAATCCCGGATAAATCCCCTCCCTGATAATGCTTCAGTGCTTCTGGATTAGTACCCTCATAAGCCAAATAACTCCCCGGTGTCTGACCAGAATTATTTGATGTGTCCCCATCTGCAAAACGATCTATGAGCACAAAATACATGATTTCTGCAGAGGAAGCGGTCGCAGCCTGACGACATCCGGCTATTAAGATGAATACAAGACTAACACTCAAAAGAAGCAATATTTTTTTAATCATGCACCATCATAGAACATGAGTTGAAAGATTTCAACAAAAACATTTGTCCATCGTTCGCTTTTGTCGTTGGCACCCCAAACGGTTGGATTATTTTAATTATGATGAATAAGAGTCTAGAAATAAATCTGACCGCCAAAGTCAAAGCCGCCGGCTGAGCAGGCAAAATTGGTCCAGGGGACCTGGGCGACATACTTTGCGGGATTGATATTTTATCACATCCTGACCTGCTCGTAGGGATTGACCATCGTGATGACAGCTCAGTGTACAAGCTCAGTGAAGATATTGCAATTGTGCAATCCCTGGACTTTTTCACACCCATTGTCGATGATCCTTATACCTTTGGTCAAATAACGGCTGCCAACGCGTTTAGTGATCTCTATGCCATGGGGGCCAGGCCGGTCACTGCCTTGAATATTGTTGCTTTTCCTGTTGACGATTTGTCCAACTCTGTCCTTAAGGACATTTTGCGAGGCGGGATCAGCAAGATTAATGAATCTGGGGCGGTACTGGCAGGTGGACACTCCATAAAAGATGATGAACTCAAATATGGTCTCTCCGTAACAGGCACTGTTCATCCAGACAAGATTATCTCTAACAAGGGGGCTCAAGCTGGAGATGTCCTCATCCTCACCAAAGCCCTGGGAACAGGGATCGTCGCAACCGCTCTCAAGCGAAAAGTTGCTACTGATGAACAAGTTCAACCCATGGTTGAGAGCATGATTCAGCTCAATAAAATAGCCTCTGAAACGGCTCAGAATTATTCCATAAATGCCATGACGGATGTAACGGGGTATGGGTTGATTGGGCACCTGCTGGAGATGCTTGACTCAAGTTTTATGGATGCCAGAATATATGTGGATGATCTACCTCTACTACCCAGCGTTCTGGATATGGCAGAAAAGAATATTGTTCCCGGTGGTTTATTAACTAATAAGAAATATTATCATCCCCGAGTCGCTGTTGGAAGTTTAGTCTCTGAAGAACAGGAAATGATTGCGGTCGATCCTCAAACTTCAGGGGGCTTGCTCATTAGCACACCGGCTGAAGCAGCTGATAAATTACTAAGTGATCTACATGCCAATGGGATCGAAATTGCTACAATCATCGGGGAGATCACAAACCCCAGCGCAGAACCACGAATTTCACTACAATAGCTTCTCGAATATTACTTCATTATCACAGATAGATATGAATCTGGGTTAGCAGCTGTGATTCAGGTTCACTTGATTCACCTGGGAACTCGAGCTGACTTGTACGATAGCCCAATTTGACCTCAATACCTCTTACTGGAAAAAGTTCCAACCCAATGCTGGTTCTATTTATGGCGCCAGTTTGAAGTTCCATATCCGGATCAAAAAACTCATAACGTCCAACCACTTCAACCCCCTGGAGAATCCGATAACTCATTTGATGTAGCACTGCCAGGTTAGAGGCATCCTTGGATGGCCAACCACTCATCTTTGACCATTCACCTAATAGGACCAGATTCCCGCTTGCTAATCCCCAGGTGGCTACAGTTGCCTGGGTGTTCTGGGCTTCATTGAGGACACCGAACCCTGCATGACCAGTAACTACATTGCCCTCGAGCATATAATTCGCTTTAAACGCACTGAAGTTTTGTGAATCCTCAATCATATCACTTTGTATGAAGGCTGATCCAGCCATAACAGAAAGCTCAAGTCCTGCGAGTGGAGCAGCTCCCACTTCAATGAGTGTTGGAGGATCTATGAAGGGAGTAAAAGGCATTCCCTCTCTACCAAGACCTAGCGTTGTAAGGTTTCCGCCACGAATAAATGTGCTGTGATCATCAATTCGCCACCCCAAAGTAGGTAGCTCTTTGCCCACTGATATCCAGCTCTCAAGGGGCAGTCCCTCATATCGCAGACCACCGGTAAACTTGAATTCCTCCAGGACACGTCCCACCTCAACATGGGCAATCAGGTTACCAAATTCAGCACCTGAGTAGAGCGCAAATTGCATTGGGAACTGTCTTAAATCTTTATCTGTCTGGGCAATCATCTGATAGCGCGTGTCGATCCCGAAGGTGAGGGGGAAGTCACTCTCATCATCGAAGTCGTCAACATCACCTTCCCATGGCAGCTGCACATCTCTCATAATCATGCTCTCACGAGCGTAATCCTTCCCATAGGTGTTTCTGGCTCCTCCACCTCCCTGGTAGGAATGACAGGAACCACAACTGACTGACTCCATCATGGCGAACCTTGGCAAGGCTATTAAATTTGTGGCTATGAGGGCGAATAGTAGAATTTTTATGATCTGTTTCAATTGTCTAGTGCTCCCTGGTCAATCCAACGCTCAATTCGGTCAATTGTTGAATCTGCTAATGGAGGTGCGCTGAGTGGCATTCTGGATCCTGCTGTACCTCTGAGTTTCATAATCAACCTGCTGCTCGCGCCATCACCAGCAATCACTACCGCTCCACTATTAGCACCTGACATGAGTTGTGCGTACGAGCTCAAATTGAGACCCGCACTGGTTCCATGGCACCCGGTGCAACTTCCATCCCACACTGGCTGAACTGAGGTTGCATAACTTACAGCTTCCTCTGCATCAGCGAGCAGGCTGATGACATCAGGCGATGAAGAGCTGTTTGAATAGATGGTCATTTCACCATCATAATTTCCTGCAATCACCGGTTCGAAGGTCACGGTTACACTGATGGATGTTCCGGGGATCAAATGTTGTGGAAAGACCGTATCCACCTGAAAAACATCCTGTTCGACTGTGACCGAGTCAATTGAAAGGGTATCATTCCCGGTACTGGATAAGGTGATCTGTTTTTGAACACTCCCATCACTGAGAATCTGACCAAAATCTAGCTGGTTATCTGAGAGAGATAGGACAGGGACTGGCACAGCAGTTCCCCTTCCGCGCACCTGGATTGCCAGGTCAGAATTTTCTGGATCATTACTGCTCACCAGAATTTCTGCGGGATAGGTAGCATTACTTTGTGGGGTAAATGTGACGACTAGATTCAATGTATCCTCTGGATTGAGATTAAAGTCCCCTTGGGGATCCAATGAATAGACTGAACTATCCTGAACCAATGCCAGGGTAACCTGAAGTTCCCCTTCCCCGTTATTAATCAGCCGAAATCCTTTGGTCTGGGTAGCCCCAATCGTAATGGTTGAAAACTCAATGCTTTCAACATCAACAATTAATTGCGGCAGGAGGATTTCTGGATCTCCCATATCACTACAGCTTCCCAGTAATAATTGAAGCAATGTCATTGCACTAATGAGTCTGATAAATGTTTTCATGCCTCGATAATATATAATTCAAATCGCTGGTCAAGGATTTACATGACTATATTTATCACAATATGAATCCAATTAAAGCGCTTACACAAAATCGTCTGAATGTAAAACCGAAAGTGAATCAATTGATTCCAGCAAATCAATGATACAAGATGCGTGGGCTAAAACATGTTCCATGAGCAATCAGTGATAAACTAAAATAAATCGTTTAATTCCTGTCATCTCCAATCATATTTACGCAGGTTTCAAATCGAGAAGTAGAAGGAACTATGGCTCCAAATAAATCAATAGACTCAGATCAACAGCATCAGTATGAATTTGATGTTGAGGGCATGAGTTGTGCTGCCTGTGTGGCAAATGTGGAATCTGCACTCCATTCCATTGAAGGGGTTGGAGAGGTCTCTGTGAATCTTGCAACAGAATCTGCTCAGGTGACATCCTCAACACCCATCCCAATCAATAAATTCACACGCACCGTTTCAAAAATGGGTTATAAGCTTGAACCTCAGGGCAGTTCATCCCTTGTGAGCAGGCAGCAGCGGTCAATATCAACCTGGAAAAGATTATTGATAATCCAGGCAATTTTTGGTGTCCCTCTTTTGGTTTATGCCATGCTGGAGATGTTCACAGCAATCCAGATTTTTCCAAGAGTGACAGGAATCCTGATTCAGCTTGTCCTGGCGACCATTCTAGTCATCAGTGGTAGTGGTTACTACCGACGGGGATTTCAACATCTCATCTTGCGTGTACCAAACATGGATTCCCTGGTGGCACTGGGTACCGGGTCAGCATATTTGTATTCAATCATTTCCACAATGAACCTGATCCAGGGATTCGAGATTGAAGGGTTTACGACCCTCTACTTTGAGGCAGCTGGTACGATTTTGCTCTTTATCACCTTCGGGAAATGGTTAGAGGCACTGGCACGGGGCAAAACAACTGAGGCATTAACGGGACTCATGGATCAAATGCCTACTGAAGCTGAAGTAAAACGTGATGGTAAATGGGTTATGTTAGGTCTTGACCAGGTCATAATAGGTGATGAGGTCAGGGTCAATCCACATACAAGAATTCCAGTAGACGGTGTCGTGTTAGCAGGCAGGAGTAGCACTGATGAATCTTCCATTAGTGGTGAATCAATTCCTGTTGAGAAAGAGGAAGGCAGTTCTGTCATTGGAGCCAGTCTGAACCTTCAGTCTGGAATGGTTATCCGGGCTGAGAAAATTGGGCGTGAGTCCATGTTTGGCCAAATCATCACTCTGGTAGAATCAGCTCAACTTAAAAAACCAGAAATCCAAAAACTAGTCGATAAAATCGCAGCAGTCTTTGTTCCCATCGTTTTGAGTCTTGCACTTCTAAGTGGACTGGTCTGGTTGCTGCTGGGTTTTGGAATCACTTTCGCCATCAATGTTATGATATCAGTGATGATTATTGCCTGTCCATGTGCGCTGGGACTTGCAACACCAACGGCTTTGGTGGTTGGTAGTGGAATCGCGGCACGGGGTGGCATTCTCATTAAATCTGCAGATGCTTTCCAGCAATTAAGTAAGGTGGATATCATGGTGTTCGATAAAACAGGCACTTTAACCACAGCTGATCCACAAGTTGTGGGATGCTTCCCTGTGGATACTACGGGATATTTTAGTCTGGCTATGGGCTTGGAAGAAAAGAGTCAACATCCCCTTGCCAGGGCATTGCTCAAACACGGTACAAAACTGGGGCTCCAGGCAACAGAAATGGAGAATGTAACTGAACAGCCCGGTTCAGGGATTCAAGGCTATCATGAGCAATCCTGTTTTCATTTTCGTCGGCTGAATCCAGATGAAGATCTACCAGAAGATTTTTCCAAGGTCTCACAATCATATGATGAAAAAGGGTTTACTACTTCGGGTATTTTTTCCGATGACAATATTCTAGGGCTCATCGCTTTTTCCGATATCATTAAACCGGAGGGTAAAAGTGTTGTGCGTGCATTGAGGAACCGAGGTGTTGAATCCTATTTACTATCAGGGGATAAGCCTAAAACGGCTGCTCGGATCGCTAAAGAAGCTGGAATCGATAATTTCCAGGCACAAGTGTTACCTGCGGATAAACATGATGAGGTAAAATCTCTACAGAACCAGAGCAAGATTGTAGGCATGCTAGGTGATGGTATCAATGATGCACCTGCATTGACAGTGGCGGATATTGGAATTTCATTTAAAGGCAGTACAGATATTGCAATCAATGCTGCAGACATCATCCTGCTGAATGATTCACTGAATCATGTGGTATACGCCCATCGTATTGCACAGGCAACCATGGGTAAAATTCGTCAAAATTTATTCTGGGCATTTATCTATAACCTGGCTGGAATTCCCATTGCCATGGGCGTGTTATTTCCATTTACAGGGATGCTGCTAAACCCAATGTTCGCAGGGTTGGCAATGGCATTTTCGTCCGTTTCAGTCGTCAGTAACACCTTGCTTCTCCGGCAAAAGAATTATTTCACAAAGTTATGATACAAAAAAAGGGTCCCGAGGGACCCTTTTTCACAACTTCTAATTGAATTACTAGTTCGGCATATTTCCTGGTTTGGGATGCATTCCTGGAAAAGCCATCGGATCAGGCATCCTGATCTCTCCGTGTTCAGTTTCGTATTTGGTAATGTTTTGTTCGAGAGCTCTCAGAAGCGCTTTAGTATGACTGGGGGTCATGATAACGCGCGATTGTACATTTGCTTTCGGAGAACCAGGCATCACACGCACAAAGTCCATGACAAATTCAGCCGCAGAGTGTGTAATGATCGCCAGGTTTGCATATTCTCCATCAGCGACCTTTTCATTGACTTGAATTTGTATCTGTTGTGCAGGTTTATTTTTTTTTGGTTCCATTTTTTATTTCCTTCGAAGGGTGGTGCCTAAGATTAAGACTGCCAGGGTTTATTTCTGGAGAGATTGGGGTTATCTTCCCCCCACTCTTCTTCAGTATGATCGGGATCCTTATCCCAGTCAATCTCTGCAGCTTGTGTATCAGGGAGATCCTGATCATCAAAATCAGATTCTTCAAATCTTAAGTATTCATCGCCATACACAGATTCATCAAAAAAGTCGATATCTTCTACGATTTCCGCTACCATAAGGAATTCCAGGAAATCCATATACTTTTTATTTTTAAGATTCGTTGCACAGTGTGGACAGACGAGAGATTTAGCTAATTTCTCCTCTGAAAGTTCTTCACCACAATTCGGGCATACAATATCTTCCATTATACCCTCACATTAATAGGTTGATAATTCCAATGGTTCATAAAGCGCGCAAATGTAGTCGGTGACATAGGGGGTGCCAAGAGGTTTTTAAAACCGCTAAATTTGCTAGGAAAATCATGTGCAGACGATATATTGCAACAATTAAAGCATTATTTGAAGGGTTAAAATGGCGGCAAAAAAGTTCAACAAAACGACACTTAAGAAGTTCAAAGAGCTACTTATGGACGAGCGTAATCGTATTGCTGAAGACTTGGATTATCAGAAAAGTGAATTAAATAAAACAATTACTGATAGTGCCGGAGAGCTCTCGTCTGCAACCTACCACATGGCTGACGTTGGGACAGATATGGCTGAGAGAGAGAAAACTAGTTTGTTCGCACATAGACAGGCTAAATACCTTAGCGATGTTGATGAAGCTCTGGAAAGAGTGGATGAAGAGACCTATGGTGTTTGTATCATTTGTGGCGAACTCATCGAAGAAGGTCGCCTGGTCGCAGCTCCCATCGCCAAGTACCACGTATCATGTAAAGAGACTCAGAACCAGCGTAATCACAATCAATAAGTGCGGTATATCACGCTACTACTTCATCTCAAGTAAAGCAATCAGGTTTAAAATATTTTTTTCATAGAACCCACTCTCGCTCTGGGAGTAGATCACGTTTAAATCAGATTTCTCATCCCCAAACCCAATTTTTAGCGAAATATTTAGTTCCCCGATCAATTTTACTAACCGAGAGCCTGGATCAGGTTCCAGCTGCAGCAAGATGTCAGGATTAAAGCCCACAATCTTACTCTGTATGTCGACCCTTATTTCTGAATTCGGAGCATAGTTCATCTCCTCATAAACATGCTGGATATTCAATTCAGAACGTTCTGAATCTTTAGGAACCAGGAGCAGGTATTCAAACTGTTCAGGGAGATTGTACATGCGCTGCAAGGCGTAGCGGGCAATTCTCAACCATTCAGGTTTTTCTGGATAAATAATTGCAATCCGTTGAATGGTCTGAAATCTTTCCTGAAAACTGTATGGATTTTGTGGTGTTGGTTTTTTGGTTGGTATTAGTCTCATAAGGAGCATGATTTAATTGAAATCACAGACAGAAACAATCCCCTATTTGATTTTCAAGTCATCATTTCTCAATTTGTCCTCCCAATAATTCTTACAATTTATCCAGATCTGAGCGCTCCATCACGGGTGCATAAAATTGACATATTTTTCGCCTGAATAATCATTGCATCATCTGCGAGAAAAATGAATTTATGCACCATGTTTCGAACCAGCTTATACAGTCTTCTATTCATCTCTACCCTCCTGGCTCAGGACTATCGTTGGCCCATCAGAGCCTCACAAAGTTTATCTGCAACCTTCTGTGAGTATCGGTCCGGGCATCTACATGCCGGTATAGATATCAAGACCTGGGGAGAGATGGAAGTACCCTGCCTGGCGATTGGGAATGGTTACATTGAAAAAGTTCTGGTAGGCTACAATGGCTACGGGCGCGGTCTCATTCTACGCCTGGAGGATGGTAGCCAGGCAGTATACGGTCATCTCGAGCAATTCACTCCCCTCATCGAGCGAAGAATTCTCACCCAACAGCTAGAACTCGAGAGATATTCTATGCGAATGGAGTTTTCACCAGATGAATATCCTGTGACTGCTGGACAAATCATTGGGTATAGTGGGACATCTGGTACAGAGCACCCCCATCTTCATTTTGAGATTTGGGATTCGCTAAGGACTGTCCTGAATCCACAACTGTTTTACCCTGGGATCAAAGATACTAAACGACCTATCATGGATGAAGCCTTGCTCTTACCAGATAGTGAGAACAGCAGAATTAATGAGAGCCGATTTCCCCTTATCATCGATTTTCATGCACCTATTGAACCCGTGGCGATTACTGGTCCGATTCGTGTAGCTATAAATGCCCATGATCGAGCGGATGGCACCTTTAATAAGTATAATGTTTATTCAGCTGAGGCACAGATTAATGACTCACTTGTCTTTAAACGCCAGTTCGACCAGAGTTCTAATCGTCTCATGGATGAGGTTGACCATATCTACCCTGGCATGCGGGGTCGCAGAGGCTGGCGCTTCATGTCACTATTCAATAAAGAAGCAGAGAAAAGTGTTCCCTTTTCACCTCCTGGGATGCATGGTATTATTGCACCTGCAGGAATCTCAAGCCTGACGTTGAGAGTTGCCGATATTCATGGTAACGAGACCAGCCGAAATATTGTAACTCATGAGGAAATTCATGACACCTGGGAACTCAAGCAAGATGAGAGCAATTTCATTCTAACCCGCCACTATCCTCAAAATGGATATGAGAAAGTACAATTTTTTACCGGTGATAATTCTTTCATCCCCATATCAGAAACCCTTTACCGACTCCGTTCCACAACCTGGGTTTTGTCAAACAGTTATGCTGAAACGGGTATCCGTGCCCTGGGAACCTCCAGTGTAAATACCAAGTGGATCGTACCTCCTGCTGATCAAGGTTTGCCTGTCCTGGACTACTCCTGGTCCAGATTGGAGGGAGGTTATGTGCTCAGACTGGAAAGTGAAGAGCCCTATATTTTTCCCATCACTTACTCCCTGGTGTTTGGTGACAGTTTGATTTCAGGAGAAATGAGGCAAACCT
Source organism: Fidelibacterota bacterium (assembly GCA_016844945.1). Lineage (GTDB taxonomy): Bacteria > Fidelibacterota > UBA8477 > UBA8477 > JABMPR01 > JABMPR01. The sequence continues at coordinate 120,462 of JAERTJ010000086.1, forward strand.
CCCCAACGCATGCAGAAACCGATATTCACCCACTTCACATCCGGGGACAGGCAGAGCGCCTGGAATTTTTACGAGGCTCCGATTTGACAGCGTACATGGAAATTGATTCCTCCCGGGTTTTGCCTCCTCAAGAAAGCAAGTCGTTCTTGATCGATGAACTCGATGTTCAGATTCGAGCAAGCAATCAGGGTTTAAACAAGATCTTTTTCACAACAGATACAACAGCATCTGAATTTGAGGGACGAACAGTTCTTGGCGTTAAAATTGGTGTTTTAGGGGATACATCCAACGCCTTCCTCGCTGAACTTACTTATGAGAATCTGGACTCCTCCTATTCAATATTTTCCCCAGGAAAAAAGAAAAGATGGAGAAAAGTTTGGAATGCTGATACTTCAGGAGCTTTCAAGTTAATTCTCCAACAAGGGGCTACTCTTTTTGCGCTCCAGGACAACCGCGGACCTGTGGTCAAACCAAACAGCTCCTATTCAAAGGTAAACCGAGGTCAACGTCTGGTTTTTAAGATTCTTGACAACACTGGGATTGTCTCCTACCCGCGCTCAGGGATCAGGGCGTTTATAGATGATGATCTATTTTTTCCTGACTACAACCCTTTGAGGAAAGAATTGTCTTTCCACATCCCGGGTAGAATAAAATCAGGTCCCCATGTATTCAAATTTTCAATCGAAGACCAGTCCGGGAATACCACGAATTACTCTCGACGAATCAATGTGATAGGATAAAATGTTTATCCCTTTAAAGGATACGAACCCAGCGCTTCGAAAACCCCTGATCACTTACGGTTTAATCCTTACGAATATCATTTTCTACCTTTTGAGTTATGTCTATCATTTCAACAGTCTGGTCTTCTCAAAAACGGTTTTCCTGAATGATCTATTGGTAGCAGTACCCACCCTATTCACCTACCAATTTCTTCATGGGGGGTGGAGCCACCTCCTATTCAACATGCTCTTTCTTTATATATTTGGGGATAATATTGAAGGGTCACTGGGCAGGAGATTCTTTTTAGTTTTTTACCTCATTTGCGGGATAGGAGCGGCTCTTTCTGAAGTGTATTTGGATCCCTATTTTGGTCTGGACGGACCTGGTCTCCTTATCGGTGCATCAGGCTCAATTTCTGGTGTACTCGCGGCGTATGCACTGAGATATCCTAAGGCTAAAATTCTTACCTGGACAATTTTCATCCTCTTCCTGGAAATACGAGCAGTCTGGTTTATTGGAATCTGGATTGCCATGCAATTTTTATTCGAAATACTGACACCTAACGGCGGTACAGCTTATATTGCACACATCGGTGGTTTTATTACAGGATTGGTTGTTTATAGCATCTATCACAGATATCAATTAAGCAGGATTTAATGACGAAAAACAAACTCATTGAAGTTGCTCAGGAAGCCCGAAAAAAGGCATACGCAAAGTATTCAGATTTTTTTGTGGGTGCAGCTGTCCTGACTGATTCAGGTAAAATTTTTCCTGGATGTAATGTTGAAAATGCCAGTTATAGTCTCACCATCTGTGCTGAACGAACAGCTCTCCATTCAGCCATTGTAGCCGGGGAGAGAAAATTCACGCATCTGGTTGTTGCCACCGAAAATGGTGTAAGCCCCTGTGGTGCCTGTCGTCAGGTCATCTGGGAGCTGTGTGGGGATATCCCTATCACCATAGTCGATGAGAAAGGTGTGTGTACCGAAACACGATCATCAACACTACTACCACTTGCATTTGACCAGAACGATCTCAATAATTGAGCACCTGCCTAAAAATTAATTTCAGGAGAATTCTATCACCATGGAGCATTTAACGCCCCACCACTCCGGCTGGATTGAAGTCATTACCGGTTCCATGTTCAGCGGCAAAACCGAGGAACTTATACGCAGACTTCGACGGGCACAGATTGCTCGTCAACATGTTGCAATTTTTAAACCTGATATCGACAACCGGTTTAGTGAAGACCATATTGTTTCACACAGTCAGCAACAACTGGAGTCAACGAAGGTTAAAACAGCCAAGGATATTCTCCAACTTGCTAAACATATGCAGGTTGTGGGAATTGATGAGACACAATTTTTTGACGATGACATTGTTGAAGTATGCCGAACACTTGCACGTCAGAAAAAACGCGTGATTGTTGCTGGACTAGAAAAAGACTATCGCGCACAACCCTTTGGTCCCATGCCTGAGCTAATAATAGATGCTGAATATGTGACTAAGAATCTGGCTATCTGCGTGGTGTGCGGAAACCCAGCAGGGTTCACACAGCGATTAAATAACACAGGGGACCAAATCTTGGTGGGTGAGGCTGAAGCCTATGAAGCCCGTTGTCGTAACTGCTATGAAGAACCTGAGGATTAGACTATGCAAAGACTAACTGGATTATTGGGCATCGCTGCAATTCTGGGTATTGCCTATCTCATGTCAAACAATCGCAAATCAATCAATTTTCGTATTGTATACTGGGGGCTTGGGCTGCAAATCGCCTTCGCTATTTTCATTTTAGCTACTCCCATTGGCCAACCCTTATTTGAGTTTTTTGATAGGGGTGTTCGCAAACTATTGTCCTTCTCAGATGAGGGTGCTGAATTTCTGTTTAATGCTCTAGCCATAGGTCCCGGGAATGATGGGAGTTTGGGCTTCTTTTTCGCATTTCAAATTCTGCCAACAATCATTTTCTTTTCAGCGTTCATGGCTATTCTTTATCATTTTGGTGTCATGCAGTTTATTGTCAAATATATCGCTCGAGGAATGCAGAAGTCCATGAAGACCAGTGGTTCAGAGACGTTATCTGCCTCAGCCAATATTTTTGTGGGCCAGACAGAAGCACCTCTGGTTATCAGACCCTTTGTAAAAACGATGACTAAAAGCGAGCTCATGGCTGTGATGACAGGAGGATTCGCAACAATGGCGGGGGGGGTGTTGGCAATCTATGCAAAATGGCTAGCCGATATACCTAACATTGCCGGACACCTCATGGCTGCTTCAGTGATGAGTGCCCCAGCAGCATTGGTACTCGCCAAGATCATTTATCCCGAAGTAGAAACCTCTCCCACCCAGGGTGATCTAAAATTGGAGATTGAGAAAACCAGCGGCAATGTCATGGAATCTATTGCCAGAGGAACCGGTGATGGGATGCGCCTGGCTGCCAATGTTGGAGCCATGCTTATTGCCATCGTTGCCCTGGTTGCAGCAGCCAATTATGGACTGAGCTGGATCGGACTCAGTATTCAACAAGTTCTGGGCTGGGTATTCTCTCCCCTGGCCTTCCTAATGGGAGTCCCCTATGCCGATATTTTTACGGTTGGACAACTCATGGGTGAGAAAATTGTACTTACTGAACTAGTTGCTTATGCCCATCTCCAGGAGATGTCTGGGGTATTGACTGAGAAATCAATGATTATTAGTTCATATGCCCTGTGCGGCTTTGCAAATTTTGCTTCTATTGGAATTCAGATTGGTGGAATTGGTGCTCTGGCTCCAGAAAGAAGGGGAGATCTTTCACAAGTCGCACTGAAAGCCATGATTGGTGGAGCCCTGGCTTCGTGGCTAACTGCAACTGTGGCAGGAATTATGCTATAGAATATGTTGTGTTATAATGAATGGCTAAAAGCCCATGCAATATTGATTACATAAATTTGGAGAAAGATTAGTATGCGTATAATTCTTTTAGGACCTCCCGGTGCTGGTAAAGGCACCCAGGCTAAAATGATTGTGAAGGATTTTAAAATTCGCCAATTATCGACAGGAGACCTCCTCCGTGAGAATCGTCGACAAGGAACTGACCTTGGTAAAGAGGCACAAAAATTCATGGATGGTGGTGATCTGGTCCCTGACTCAGTGATTCTGGGTATGGTTGCAAAGGAGTTTAAAAAGCCTGAGCTCAAACCTGGTTATATTCTCGATGGATTCCCACGGACATGCCCTCAGGCAGATGGTCTGGACCAGCTCTTAAAGGATCAAGATCTGGCACTTGACCATGTTCTGGTTCTTGATGTTCCTGACTCAGAATTGGTTCGTAGATTGACTGCCAGAAGAAGCTGTTCAGAATGCGGTCATATTTACAACCTGGTATTCAACCCACCCAAATCTGAAGGTGTGTGCGACCATGACGGCAGTCCACTTGTTCATCGTTCTGATGATACAGAAGAAACCGTTGTGAATCGCCTGAAGGTTTACAAAGACCAAACACGACCATTGATAGATCACTACAACCCGCAGGGGTTAGTTCGACTTATAGATGGGACGGGCAATGTGAAGGATATCTACGATTGTATCCTGAAAGTCTTGAAGTAAAGCAATGTACATCCTCGGGGTTACTGGAAATATTGGTTCGGGCAAGAGTAGTGTCAGTGAACGGCTGGCTTACCATGGTGCCTTTGTCTCACATTCCGATGCTCTGGCGAAAGAAATTCTCCAGAGCAACCCCGGAATCATTGAACAGCTTTGCGCCCGCTTTGGAGATGACCTCCTTGATGCTTCAGGAATTCTTCAAAAACACCTACTCGCGGAAAGAGCTTTTGCAACCCGTGAGGATCAATTATTCCTGAACCATCTGATACACCCGGAGGTCAAAAAATCCACTCTGGAAGAGATCGAGCATTCTCGCGACGAAGGATATTCGCTATTTGTCATCGATGCTCCCCTACTCTTTGAAGCCCATTTAGACAGTATCACGGATAGTGTACTCGTTGTTGTTGCGGATCGCATTTTTCGGGAAGGACGAGTTGAACGTCGTAGTCAGATAACAAAAGTGGATTTTGAAAGACGAGATGCTCTCCAAATGCCCAGAGAAGAAAAAATTCGGCGGGCTAATCATGTCATCGACAATGAAGGCACACTTGAAGAGCTATTAGAGAAAGCTGATATCTTTTTTCAGAAGCTTAAGTTTTAAGATACGAATGTAAACGAATTGCATGATTATCAGTCATGCCAGCTACCCAATCACACACCATCCGCATTTTTTTATGCTCGGGGAGATTTTCAGACAAGCCAGTTGGTAAAGGCAGAAGCTCAAACACAGGTCGCTTTCCAAACACTGCATCCCGATAGTAAATAAACAGTTCTTCAAGAATTTCCACACCTGCTGATTCAGGGATTTTCACATACTGTGAGTTGTAAATCAAATTGTAATTGAGAGCCCGTAACGCCATAAGTTCAGCATGGGACTCTTCAGCCATTTCCAGCTGAAATTTGTAGCGAGGCACATCCACAAACGGTTCAGGAATAGCCCTGATAGAAATGGAATAAATCCAACGTCCTATGAGACTGGCTATAAAACGAGACATGGGAATTTTATTGTCTAATACATCAGAGACTTCATTTTTAAGTGACTGATGAACATCAATTTTCTGATCATCCCAGAAAACTTGCACCTGTTCAGCAGTCAGCAAACTTTGTTTGACACCATCGAATAAATCAGAGGTCGTATAGGCAATGTCATCGGAAAGATCCATGATGGCGCACTCAATCGGTCTCACTTGAGTACCATGCTGAGTCAAGTCATCAAGCGTAGGATTTTCATGGACCCAGCTCAGAATTTCCCCCTGCTCTGGGTACAGAAATTTTGCTCCTCTGGGGGAATTCTCTTTCCCCACAATTTTATACTTGAGAATGCTATCCAGACAGGCCCGTGTAGCTTGCATTCCAGATTTCTCGTAGGCCCGTTTATCGCCGCGTACAATATCTGTCAGAATACGTAAGGATTGGGCATTCCCCTCAAATCCTCCCCAATCATCCATAAGGTCATTGAGGCGTGATTCACCCTGGTGACCAATGGGTGGATTTCCTAAATCATGAGCCAGACAGGCTGCTTCAACCAGGGCTGAGTCAATCTGATAATCCGGAGTTAACAATTTGGAACTACGATTCAGGTAGTTTACAACAGACCGTCCGATCTGAGCCACTTCAATGGAGTGCGTCAACCGGGTACGATACTGGTCTGATTGTCCTGTTACATAGACTTGCGTCTTTCCCTGGAGGCGTCTAAATGCAGTGGAGTGGATCACTCGATCTCGATCAATTTCAAAGGCATTGCGATATTCATTCTCCGGCAGGTGACGCTCACCAAGAGATTCACAATCCCAGTCTGTATAGAATTTATTTTTTTGAGTCATTAATTCAAAATAAGCGGGAAATGAGTGACTAACAATTGATTAGAATGGATTTAGATAAATCTCAGGATTACTATTTTCGTCTGGCTCTGGGATGAAAACTACTATGAACTTCTTTCAAATATGTACTGTCCAGGTGGGTGTAAATCTGTGTCGTAGAAATATCAACATGACCAAGCATTTCCTGGACGATTCTCAAGTCAGCCCCCCCTTCGAGAAGATGCGTCGCAAAAGAGTGGCGGAAGGTGTGAGGGCTCACCGGTTTATTAAGACCAACCGATTCAGCAAGTTTCTTAAGGATAAACCAGATCCCCTTGCGCTGAAGGGGTCTACCCTTATTGTTCAAAAATAGTATCCCCTCATTAAAATAGCCTTTCTCTAATCCAGGTCGACTATGCTCGATATACTCCAGTAGCCACCGTTTTGCCTCACCGCCCAGGGGAACAACTCTTTCCTTATTGCCTTTTCCGCGAATCAGTATAAGGTCTTCATCCAGGAGTAATTGTTCAAGGGTCAAATTACATACTTCGGATACACGCATCCCTGCAGCGTACATGAGCTCAAACATGGCTCTGTCACGAACCCCAAGATGAGTATCAGTATTAATGGCATCCAGCAGTAGTTCAACATCTTCAAAGTTTAATATTTTGGGCAGACTTGCAGGGAGCTTCGGAGAATCCAGAAATTGAGTGGGATCAGTCTCAAGATGACCTTCCATGACCAGGAATTTATAGTAAGCCCTCAGGGAGGAGAAATGCCTGGCAACGCTGGTTTCAGCCAGTCCCCGCTGTTTAAGTGTTCGCGCATAGTCAATTAAAACTTGATGATCCACCTTATCAGGTCGATTGATTTTCTTCTCAGCAAGAAAAATCCAGAAATTGCTTAAATCATCCAGATATGACTGTTGAGTATTCCTGGCAAGGTTGCGTTCAATGCGTAAGTAGTTCAGGAAATCCTGTAGGAATTGCTCAGATCGGCTCATGGGAGAATATAAGCGAGTTAGGGGTTAGGGGTTAGGAGATAGGAGTTAGAGGTTTGTCTTGCTGAGGCCGAACGCAGTGAGGGGACTCGAAGCATTCAATTTTACCCTACAGGTAAAAGTTACTGGTCGAGAGTGATTTGCATGGTACCAGTCATGGTGAGCACTGCGAAGAAGTTTGATCCTTTATGCAAATCTCGGCTATGGATCAAGACCCTTCACTGGTGTTCAGGATGACTTGTGGAAAACTAGGCTTTGTGGATTGCTTTGGCGAATTGTTCCATGAGGTGTGAGTTTTCAACATCCTCAAGCACATTCCCGGTAACAATGAATGAAGCGCCGGCTTGAACCAGAGTCTGAGCGACTTCCGGCGAATGGATACCACCGCCAACAATGATTGGAACATCTGTATACCGACTTACTGCATGAGCCATCTGAGGAGTCACTGAATACTGTGCTCCACTACCAGCTTCGAGGTATATAAACTTGAATCCCAGGTAATCTGCTGCAAGTGCATGGGCTACTGCAATTTCATCCTTATCCCGGGGAATGGGTTTAGATCCACTGACAAACTCAGCAGTTGTCACTCTCCCACTCTCAATAATCATATATGCAGTTGCTATGGGTTCAATCCCTAGTTCTCTAACAACAGGAGCGGCCTGGACCTGATCACCAATGAGAAATTGCGGGTTTCGGCCACTAATCACAGAAAGGTAGAAAAGGGCATCTACATGTGGAGTAAGCTGATTGATGTTTCCGGGGAACAGAATAACGGGTAAAGTTGCTACTTCCTGAATAAGCTTCATCTTGCTCTGCACACCTTCACCAAGAATCATTGAACTGCCTACCATGATTCCATCTGCGCCTGAGGTGTTAATTTTCTTAATAAAAGTTTCGACCTCATCGAGATTCCACCGATCGGGATCAACTAGGACTAGATAACCGGCGCCCTTGGTTGCCCTGGTTTCAAGCATTTGCTCATAGACACTCACGCAGAATATCCTTTCAGGAATTCAACAAGCCCATCCATTTCAGTTTTGCTTCGCTTTTCAGTGACAGCGATGAGGATTTGATTGTCAGACTCACCTTTGAATTGACTCAAAGAGATTCCTGGGAAGAATCCAGCCCTAGCCCCAGCTCCAACAAGTGATTTAGCTTGACCAGGCACTTCAACTACGAACTCATTGAAAAAATATTTTGTCTTGGTTGTATACCCATCAAGATTATTGATAGCCTCAGCCAGATAATGTGCCTTCTGCGTACAGAGCTCAGCAACTCGTTTCAAACCGTTCCGACCGAGCGTCGACATATAAATACAAGCCGCCAATGCGTTCAAACCCTGATTCGTACATATATTTGAAGTAGCTTTTTCTCTTCGAATGTCCTGTTCCCGCGTTCGTAAGACCATGACAAAGGCTCGGTTCCCATGGACATCGATACTTTCCCCTGCAATTCTACCTGGGACTTTACGTATGAGAGGGGTTTTGACTGCCATAAAACCGAGGTAGGGTCCTCCAAAACTCATGTGATTCCCCAGACTCTGCCCTTCACCCACGGCAATATCCACACCTTGTTTCCCTGGTGCTTCCAGTAGATTCAAACTAATGGGGTTAACCACAGCAATGAGCAAGGTTTTGGGATCAGCAATGCTGGCTTTTATCGATGACAGATCCTCAAGACCACCGTAAAAATTGGGATTCTGGATGACAACGCCAGCTATATCTGAATCAAGTTTATCACTAAGAGCATCAAAACTGGTTACCCCTTCAGCAAGGTCTACGAACTCGAATTCAAGACCCTGATGGTGGGCATAAGTAATTGCTACATCGATATATACGGGGTTGACACTTTTTGAAATAAGAATCTTTTTTCTACGAGTGTGCCGACTGGCCAAAAGACAAGCTTCAGCCATAGCACTGGCACCATCGTACATTGAACTGTTTGCCAGATCCATCCCTGTAAGTTCACACATCATGGATTGATACTCATACATGGCTTGCAAGGTCCCCTGCGAAACCTCAGCCTGATAGGGCGTGTAAGCCGTATAGAACTCTGAGCGACTGATCAGTACGTCAACGACATGGGGAATGAAGTGATCATAACTGCCTCCTCCCAGAAAAGAAACATGAGTAGCTGTACTGGCATCCCTGGAAAGCATCTGCATGACATCGGATTTATGCTCAAACTCTGACTTTGCTTCAGGTAATGGTAAATCACCTCTAAAGCGTAAAGCCTTTGGAATTGCCTCAAGCAGCTCTTCAAAAGAAGCGATACCTACTTCATTTAATAGTTTGAGTTGTTCTTCTTCCGTGTTGGGTATGTACTGGTGCATGATTCTCCTATTAGGAAATACTTGAAGTGTATTCCTCTGCACTCATAAAACTATCTAATTCTGCACTATCAGAAATGGTGACTTTGAGAATCCATCCCTCACCATAAGCATCCTGATTGATCAATTCAGAATCATCTTCTAATTTTTCATTTACTTCATTGATACTACCACTCAATGGTAAAAAGACATCGGCTACTGTCTTGACTGCTTCAATAGTTGCAGCGACATCACCTTTTTCAAAGTCTTCTCCCACGCTTGGCAATTCGACAAAAACAACATCGCCAAGTTCCCCCTGGGCATAGTCAGTGATTCCGATAGTAGCTACATCACCTTCAATGCGAATCCATTCATGGTCACTGGTATACTTGAGATCTGCAGGTACATTCATTTTTTAATTCTCCTTGATGAGATTGTTACATCACACTTTCAAAAATTTAATATGTCCTAAACAGCAAAAATCCCGCCGAATCTTGGATTCAAAGCGGGATAATTTAACTGGTAATTAAGAGGGCTCCTCTCATTGTGCGCGATCTGGGTCAAATTTAAATGATTCCAGGAAATGTGTATCAAAATTGCCCTTTCGAACCTTCTCGTCCTCAAGCAGTTGGATATGAAATGGAATCGTCGTCTTTGGTCCTTCGATGATAAATTCTCTCAAGGCACCCAGCATGCGATCAATAGCTTCCTCTCTGTTGGGACCATGCACCACCAATTTGGCTAGCATAGAATCGTAATGAGGAGGAATTTGATACCCGCTATAAATATGACTGTCCACACGAATGCCTCGACCACCGGGAAAATGTACACTTTCAATGAACAGTGGTGATGGCCTGAAGTTTTTTGCTGGATCTTCAGCATTGATACGACATTCAATGGAATGTCCACGTAACTTCAATTTCCCCAACCAATCAGGTAATTTTTCTCCTGCATGACAGGCAATCTGTTCTTTGACGATATCTACGCCACTCACTTCTTCAGAGACAGTGTGTTCAACCTGGATACGTGTATTCATTTCCATGAAATAAAATTTGCCATGCTTATCCAGCAAAAATTCAATGGTCCCGGCACCCACGTAGTTTACACGTTTGGCTCCGGCTACAGCAGCAACACCCATTTCATGTCGTAACTCCTCAGAAACGACGGGGGAGGGAGATTCTTCTAAAAGTTTTTGATGGCGTCTCTGAATCGAACATTCGCGTTCTCCCAAGGAATAGATATTGCCGTGGGAATCACCAAGAAGTTGAACCTCAATATGCCTGGGGTTCTCAATGTATTTTTCAAGATAAAGACCATCATTGCCAAATGCCGTACCGGATTCAGCCTGTGCCATGCCATAAAACATGGCAACATCTTCACCTCTGTAAACCACACGCATTCCTCGTCCACCACCACCGGCAGTTGCCTTCAGAATGACAGGATAACCCATCTCATCAGCCATTGTTCTGGCTTCTTCAGCAGAAGTCAGAATACCCTGGCTTCCAGGGATAACAGGGACCCCGGCAGCCTTCATTGTTTCCTTGGCAGAAGCCTTGTCACCCATGGAATTAATCATGTCCCCATCGGGACCAATAAAATCGATATCATGATTTTTGCACATGTCTGCAAAATCTGCATTTTCAGCAAGAAATCCGTAACCAGGATGAATGGCATCTGCATTAGTCACTTCTGCAGCAGTCAGAATAGCCTGAGTATTCAAATAACTCAGATTTGACGGACCTGGTCCAATGCACACAGCTTCATCAGCAAATTTTGTGTGAAGGGATAACTCATCAGCCTCGGAAAAAACGGCGACACTCTTAATACCCATCTCTCGACAGGCACGAATGACCCGCAGGGCTATTTCACCACGATTTGCAATGAGAATTTTTTTATACATGCGGTTTTATCAGGGTTCGATGAGGAATAGAGTCTGGCCATATTCGACAGGTTGGGCATTCTCAATCTGTATATCAAGAATAACACCAGATACTTCAGCCTCAACTTCATTCATTATTTTCATGGCTTCGATAATGCAGAGTGTATCACCTTTGCTCACGTGATCCCCAACCTTAACAAAGGGATCCACATCAGGACCTGGAGAGCGATAGAAAGTACCAACCATGGGAGACTTGATGGCCTGTCCCTGGAGTGAACTTTCTTCCTCTGCCTCAACAGCGGGAGCAGGTGCAGCTGCTTGTGGTGCAGCCTGGGTCGCCCCTGAATTCTGGACAACAACACTGTTACCCTGCCTGGAAACCCGAATCTTTTTGCCCCAACGTCCAACCTCAATCTCCGAGATGGTGGATTGCTCAAGTAGAGCGATGAGTTGTTCTATGTCTTTAGTATTCAAAATAAATGTTCTCCTAAACCCTCACACGTTCGAGATAATCCCCCGTACGAGTATCAACCTTGACCTTGTCACCAATATTCAAGAATAGGGGGACCGTCACTTTTAAACCTGTCTCAAGAAAAGCTGGTTTGGATCCACCGGTAGCTGTGTCGCCACGAAGACCTGGATCTGTTTCTTTAATCTCCAGAATGACATGGGGTGCCACCTCAACATCAACTGGAGTAGTATCACGGAACAGAACTTTTATGATGTCATTCTCTTTTAAATAATCTTTCACAGATTCCATGAGCTCAGCATCGATGGCAATCTGCTCATAGGTTTCATTGTCCATGATATGATAGTGGGATTCGTCAGAATAGAGATACGTCATTTCATTAGCAAGCAGTTTGACATCATCGATTTTTTCACCGGATCTGAACGTTTGCTCAATGACCTGACCACCGGGAATTTTCTTTAATTTTGTTCTGACAAAGGCATTACCCTTGCCTGGTTTAACATGAAGAAATTCAACGACTTTCCAAAGATTGCCATTGAATTCCATTACCAGATTGTTTTTTATATCAGATGTGCTACCCATAATTGTTGACCATACTCCTTCTTAAGTGGCGCGAAGTTAACCGGGGGCTGAAATCATGGCAAACTTTTTATCCTTGTGTTGTTCCAGTTTGGCATGTGAGATATGCTCGATATCCAACAATGAAACCTCAATGGATGTTATCTATTCCCAGACCTTTTTCAGCCTTTTTCCTCTTGCCTTACCAACTCCTGAATCCTATTAATGGCTATGGAATTTTTGATCAACATATTACCGGATAAATGGCTTGAAACACTCCCCTTTATAGGTCTCTACGCTGAGAGTCATTTTAGATTCCGTATCCCTTTTAGCCGCTATTTCAAAAAGGAACCAGAACTCATCTTTGATACACCCTGGCGGTTGGAGCCAGGACTTGATCCGATCATTTTTTTGGTGATTAAAGATGCCCATCAATATCCAATTATTTTAGATGGTGTGGAAATCGAGGTCTATCATAAGGGTCAAATGATCGGAGTCCGGAAATGGTCATTGGACGAAAATATCCAGGAGCGGCAGACACACCGAGAATTCAGACTCACTGATATTGAAGTTCCAAATGGTGAAATTGAAATAATCCCAAAGCTAAAGTATCATGTGGATGGAAAAGTTAAAAACCTGGTTGTTGACAATTATTCTCTAATTGAAAAACTACCCTTGAGAATTACAAAGGGAGTCCATGGGTTACCAGGCCTGAAGGGCTGGCTTTCAGGTGATACCCACTTGCATAGTTCACTTACATCAGACCAAATCGAATTTGGTGCATCCCTGGAGCAGACGCGCGCTTGCGCTCAACTGGTAGGAATGGATTTCATAACTGCCACTGATCACTCCTATGATCTTGATGACATGCCAGAAAACTATATGGAAAATGATCCAGATCTTAAAAAGTGGACTGAGAGCAGGCAGGCGATAGCTCATATGAATCAAGAACATCCAATCCCTATCATTCCTGGCGAGGAAATCAGTGTTGCAAATTCACGTGGTTCTACGGTTCATTTCCTTCACTTTAATGACCCGGTTTATTTCCCTGGGAATGGCGATAGTGGGGAGAACTGGCCACAGGTGAGATCTCAATTATCCATTGATGAGATCCTTGCGAAGCGGAGCACAAATACTGTTTCTGTGGGGGCTCACACGGTTTATAAATTTCCATGGCTCCAGCGGCTACTTTTAAACCGAGGCTGGTGGGAACCCCAAGACCATGATAATCCAGAGTTAGATGGTGTACAAATTTTATGTGGTACACCAGCCTCGGGCTCATTCCACGAGTCACGACAGCATTGGATTGAAGCCCTCTTAAGGGGGAAACAACTTGGTGTTTTTGGTGGAAGTGATGGACACGGCAATTTCAATCGAAACTGGCATGTAAAATTGCCCGTTTGGTCATTAGGGATTCATGAGGATCAAATTTTTGCCCAGTCAAGAACCTTGTTACGAAGTGATTCAACACAGAATAGCGATCTGATCGCTGCGATGAAAAACAGACGTTCCGCCCTTTCTACTGGACCCGTTGGCGAGCTGCTCGTGACATCTGCAAATTGTGTTGCAGGCATCGGGGATACCCTCACCATTAAACCAGGTGAAAAATTAAAAGTCTCCATCAGAGGTATGAGTACAGCAGAATTCGGTAAACATATGGATGTATCCCTATTTTCCGGTAATCTGGAAACACAGGAAGAAAGTCTCTATTTTCACCAAACCAACCATACAGATGAGTTCAGTATTGAATTGGATTATGAAGGAAGTTCGAATGCCTATCTTCGCCTGGAAATCACCAGTGAAGGTTCACGCTGGCCTGGTGTCTACATATCTAGTCCTATCTGGCTAAACTTAGAGTGATGCATACTCCACCTCATTTCAGAAGATCCTTATGAAACAATACCTTATACTCGCGCTCTCCCTGATATTCATGCAAACAATCATGGCAAATGATCCCCCAGGAGATACGGTTGATCTGGTGGTCACAGTTAGTGAAATAAAATCCGAACAGGGTGGACAATTGATTATTGCACTTTTCCAGGGATCAGATACCTGGTTAACTCCTGATGGTGATGTTGCCAGTTTCGTCACTCCTGTTACAGATCAAAGCGAGGTTCAGACTACTTTCCATGGGTTACCGCTGGATCAGGAATTCGCGATTTCTGTGGTCCACGATAAGAATAGCAATAACAAAATGGATTTCCGCTGGCTCCCTCCCGGTCCTGCAGAGGGTATTGGTGTTTCAAACAATACAATGAGAATGGGTCCTCCTGAATTCCAACCTGCGGTGATAAACATGCAGGGAAGTCCAACTTTTATCACCATCCCCCTCCAGTATTAACAACAGCAGGTACCTACCAGTAATGGGTACATGGCTTCATATAGCATTAACTGTATCTGGTTGTATTTACGCTTGCCTTCAAGTGTTGATTATACTATACTTAAACTCTTTCCACTATCTAGTATTGATGTACTTTATTTTCTCAGGAATCCCCATTGTGCTTCGAGAATGTTGATAATAGCCAATAAGCTTATAAACCAAGGAGGTACAGGATGTACAAGATCGATAGAACAGGATATGGGTTCAAGCTCACATTTTCAGATTTTATCCAGGCTGATGAGATGAAAAAATGGGTCGGGGAGGCTACAACGGTACTAGCTGGAGCTCCCGCAAAGTTTGGCATATTTGTAGATATGCGTGAACTGAAGCCACTTCCCCCAGAGGCACAGGCAGAAATGCAAGTGGGTCAAAAATTATTCAAAGAAAAAGGCATGGAACGTTCTGTAGTGATTGTTAACAGCGGAATAACAAAAATGCAGTTTCAGAGAATTGCCAAGGAAACTGGAATCTATAATTGGGAACGTTACATTGATGCTTCATCAGTTTCAAACTGGGAGCAGATTGGTGTCGATTGGATTAGCCGCGGTGTAGATCCAGACCAATAATTCTTACTTTGGAGTGAGATCATACTGAGGTCTTCCACATAAAATGGAAATTCCCCTAATGCGGATAAATCATACTGCCGGGGGATTTTTTTTATTGGGGGATCTTGCATAATTAATTCTTGTTCGCTTGTCGAACTTGTCGCTCCATCTCCTTCCACTCTCCAGGTGACAAAACATCCAGAAAATTGAATTCCCCTGCACCTTTGAGCCATTCTCCTCCATCAATGGTAACAGTCTCTCCATTAATATATTGGGATTGATCAGATACCAGAAATACAGCCAGATTTGCTAATTCAATATGATCACCAACCCTATTCAAAGGGATTCTCTCGATAAATTTTTCTTCTAGACCAGGTGGTAATAACCTATTCCAGGCTCCTTCGGTTGGAAAAGGACCCGGTGCTATGGCATTCATGGTGATACCATACTTTGCCCATTCCACAGCCAGACTTCTGGTCAAGGTTTGAACCCCGGATTTTGCAATAGCAGACGGCACAACAAAACCTGACCCGGTGGAGGCATAGGTTGTCACAATATTAAGGACGCGGGCGATTTGTTGTTTCTGGATCCAGTGTTTACCAAAAGCCAACGTTGTGTTGTAAGAACCTTTTAGGACAATATCTGTAATGACATCGAAAGCTTTATGACTCAGTGCTTCAGTGGGGCTGACAAAATTTCCAGCAGCATTATTTAACAAAACATCGACTTGTCCAAAGGTATCTACGCATCTACCTAAGGCGTTCTCTACTTCCTTGTAATTGCGGACATCCAGCGCTATGGGCAGAACGTCTCCTCCCGTTTCAGAGATCAGTTCTCGGGCAGTATTTTCCAGCACATCAAGTTTACGGCTGGCAATCACCAAATTTGCTCCCAGCTCCAGGAAGCGTTTACCCATGGATCTCCCGAGTCCAGTACCTCCACCTGTAATAAATATTGTCTTTCCTTTGAGTAAATCTTTTTGGAACATGGTGAAATCTCCTTTGACGTAACCTGTCTTGCCACTTGAGGTGAAACAAGAATTATTCACGGGAATCTATTGACATATGCTAATAGCAAGTTAAGTTGCTTTGTTTTTTAAAGTACTTTATAACTCGACTGGAGTGTTTAAGATTATGCACAAAGATATTGATCAACATGAAGCTAAAGAACAGCTCGACTTAATCCGATCCATCATGGATGATGGACAGAAGGTTATTGCCGACAATGGCGAAGGTTTTATCGTCTGGGGTACCCTCATCCTTACCGCTGGCTTTGGTTCAGTCCTCCTCCACTACCTTAATCTGCAGTTCCTGCAGGGATGGACCTATGTACTTATGGTCAGCCTGGGCTGGATTTATATGTTTACCATCAACCGTTCACGGGAAAAGTGTGTGGTTGGGAATGCGTTCACCAGAAAAATTCTAAATTCTATCTGGACCTCCGTACTCCTGACCATGACAATCCTGGGATTTATTGGAGCAATATCAGGTACCATCGACATACACCGCATTACTGCAGTTCTATATACCGTTGTGGGAATTGCTTATTTCATGCAAGGCATCATCAGTGGCAAGACCTGGGTCAGAAATCTTGGTTTTGGTTGGTGGGCAGGTTCAATCCCTCTGTTCTTTCTGACCGACATCGCTGCTGGAATTCTAGCTGCAGCCATGATGATTGGCTTACAAATCATTCCTGGAATCATCTTTCATCGCCAATGGAAGGCGCAATTTGCACAGGATTAAACATGAATGATTTTGACTATCAACAAATTGATGATTTGATCCATTCCCGGATTCGGCTGGCTGTTATGGCAGCCCTGGCTTCCATGGGACCTGCCAGTTTTTCACTGATCAAAGAAAGTGTGGGAGCCACAGATGGAAATCTGAGCGTTCACATCAGGAAGCTGGAAGATGCAGGGTATGTGAGTGTAGACAAATCTTTTATCAATCGTAAACCTGTGAGTATCTACAATCTCACTCCAGAAGGCAAAGCGGCACTTGCAACTTATGTTCAATATTTAGAAAACTTATTACCAATGAGCGACAAGAAGGTCTAACAAATGAATAAATCTATTCTTACTCTTATTTTCCTTACACTATGTACACCTCTGCTTCAGGCTTCCCCTGGTGAAACTATTGAAGGCATGATCATTGATCGTGATACTCAACACCCACTCCCTGGCGCTAACGTCATTATTGAAGGAACCCATTTAGGTGCAGCTACTAATGTTGACGGGAGGTTTACAATCCAGAATGTCCCTGCCGGTAGTTATTCGGTAAAAGTCCACATGATAGGGTACAAATCACAAGCACGTGCCAACATCCACGCCCTCCTTAATCGCGCCACAACCCTTAACATGGCACTGGAACCAACCACGCTCTCTGGATCAGATGTGATTGTCACTGCAGGCTATTTCGAGAGTGTTAAGGATGCCGCCACCAGTGTTCGGAGTGTTGACTTTGAAGAGATTCGATCTGATCCCGTTGGAGCGTACGACATCCTGAGCATGATGCAATCACTCCCATCTGTTGTATCAGGAGCCGATCAGACCAATGAGATCATCGTACGAGGAGGATCACCTGGGGAGAACCTGTTTGTCATGGATCATCTGGATATTCCCTACCCCGTACATTATCCTGAACAGGGAGCCGGTGGTGGTCCGGTTACCATGGTGAACACTGATTTTATTGAAAAAATAGATTTCTTTGCAGGTTCATTTCCAGCACGCTATGGGGATAAGCTTTCATCCGTCATGGATGTAAGTGTCCGAGAAGGAAGTCGTGAGAGTCGGGAAACAAAGGTGAGCTTTGATATGGCTGGATTTGGTGCCAGTTTTGAAGGACCTATTACACCAAACAGTTCCTATCTTTTTTCAATAAAACGCTCATTTCTTGATTTTATCATTCAACAGAGCGGTCTCATGGCAATTCCCAAATACTGGACTTTCCAAGGAAAGGTTGCCTATGATTTGAGTCCTAAGGAAAAGATTTACCTCAATTATCTCGGTGGAATTGATGCCATTGATATTGTTGGTGAGGATAGTCCACAGCAACGCAATGCCGAAAATGTGGGTTACAAAAGCCAACAACACACCCTTGGGATCACTTATAAAAATCTATTCTCCAAGCAAGGTTATGTGCTTGCCTCATTGGCTCAGAATTTCGTAGAAATGGATATTGATGCTTTCCGCGTAACAGATGAAGGGGAGCATGATTCATTTTACCGCGGGTTGAGCATCGAGAAGGAGCTCATTTTCAAAGCGGATATGGTTTATAAGTTTACACCCTCCTTTGAATTCTCAGCAGGTGTAAAGACTATTCGAGCACCCAACACCTGGGACTATGCATGGCATAGCGATGAATTGAAGCTGTATGGATATTCCCATGACACAACTTTAGTCCCTGCACTTCCCATTTCAGTGGACGAATTTTATGCACATTATCTTGGGGATACGACTGCTATAGTTGTTCCGCTCAGAACCCTTGATACCATCGAGTCAGCAGACTCAAGTATTGCTCATACATATAACTCTGGTGGGATACATGCCCAAATTCGGTGGAAGGCAACCCAACTGACTGAACTCACTCTAGGTGGACGTGCTGAGTACAACGCATATCTGGAGCGGTCTAATTTTTCACCTCGAATAAATCTCTCTCAACAATTGTTTCACAACGTCAAGACCAACCTTGCCCTGGGACGTTACTTCCAGGCACCCTTCTATGCCCTGCTCATGGCTGAAGGAGACATAGGCAGGGAGTTGGATTTTTATTATGCGGATCAGGTCGCACTGGGTGTTGAATATCTGCCGCGGGAAGATGTGCGAATCACCCTGGAGGTGTTTAATAAATCTTTTCATGATATGCCCCGTCAGGAAGTCTTTTCAGATACAGCCAACAGAGACAGCCTGAGTCACTATGCCAATATTGGGGCGGGGCGCTCACGTGGTCTGGAATTTTTTGTTCAGAAGAAATTCTCGCATAACTGGTATGGTTCCTTCAGCTATAGTCATTCTGTCTCTGAAGGTCTTGATCCAAGGTATGAAGAAGAAACTTACTACCCCTGGGATTATGATTATCGCGATGTGGTCAGTCTGGTTGGTGGATACAAAATTAGATACATGGATTATGATTGGTATCAAAACTACAAAGAGACCCTATTCGCCTCCTTCACATCCTGGTTACCCATAGCCCCATCTGATGAATATGAAATCAGTTTTCGATTCAGATATTCAGGCGGTAAACCTTTCACCCCAAAAATATATGATCACAATGTACGACGCTGGTACGTCAACACGGATGCTTATAATACTGAACGCATGGAGGAGTATATTCGATTTGATATCATGCTCCTGCAACGCTTCTATTATGAGAAAATGAACCTGGTTGCGTTCTGGGATATAATGAATGTCTTTAATCGAGATAACCCCTGGGATTATGTCTATAATGAGGATGGCACCAAGGATATTGCGCTGCAATTCAAGACTTTTCCCATCGGTGGAGTGACACTGGAGTTTTAGTAAGAAGATTAAAAGCCACTGATTTTGCTTTAGGGAGATGCTTTTTAGCCACGGATCCTCACAGATAAAACACGGATTGAACTAGCTTCGGTTCCCTACTAAACCTTACGAAGGTTTAAAACCTTCGTAAGGTTCTTACACATATTTCAATTCAATAAAAAAATAGCATACAATATTTTTTGCATTCAGGCGTCTGTAAGGGTAAGATGCAAAATGCCATTTCCATATCGACACCAACAAAAATGAAAGTTCGTAATCATAAGATTGCCGCCATTGTAGCTGAAGCCCGAAGCTGGCTCCTGGAGTCTGTGCGATCCCGAGTACCAAGGTTTGAAGATGCTGAAGATATTGTTCAGGATGTCCTTCATCAATTCACAGGCACCTATGATCAGATTCGCAACCTTGAAGCAAGCTCAGCCTGGTTGTATCGGGCTGCCAGCAACCGGATAAGCGACTTCTATCGTAAGCGGTCTAGAACCATTGAGGGCACAAACCGGGATGCTGTGAGACCATCAGGAGACGAAGACAACCTTCTTGACAATATCCTGGCTGATACGGAATCAACACCAGAGCGACAGTTTGATCTGGAAGAATTGGAGCAACGACTAGAATCTGCCATAGATTCTCTACCTGTAGCACAGCAGGAAGTGTTTATCTGGCATGAAATAGAAGGTCTCAGTTTCAAAGATATCTCAACCCTGACGGGTGACTCTGTGAACACTCTACTTTCCAGGAAAAGATATGCTGTAATGGCTTTGCGAAAAAAACTACAAGACTTGAACATATAATTGAAAGGAATAAGACATGTGTAAACCAAAACCAGGAAAAATCATTGGAATTGGACTCTTTGTCATTGTTGCAATTTTTGGATTTGCCGCTGTCACCATGCTCCTATGGAACTGGTTGATCCCAACATTGTTTAGTGGTCCAGTGATCACATATTGGCAGGCCATGGGTCTACTGGTTCTCTCAAAACTGCTATTTTCTGGTGGCTCAAGAGGTCATAGATCGCATCATCACAAATCACCTCATGGCTGGAAATCACACCTTAGGGAACGCGTTGAAGTAGATACAGCCCCACAGAAGCGTAGTGATAATGGTGAAGAACTGAATCAATAAGGGATATTATTTATGAATAAATTGAAATTACATAAACGTACGGGAATTGCCATTCTGATTATTGCAGGTATGCTGGGTATCATGGCTTGTGGTTCCCACCACGGACATCATGGCAAGCATGGGGAGCGATTTTTAAAGAAGGCGACCCGAAAACTGGATTTGACCGTAGAACAAAGTGCCCTTCTACAACAGGTCGTTAAAACAGCAGAAGATTTTAAAGGAGAGTTCAATACAGAACATGAAAATTTGAGCGAACCTTTTAAAACCAACCTGTCACAACCAGAGCTAAATCTTGACCAATTGAATCAACATTTTGAAGACCTGGAATCAAAGCTCCATGCATTCCGAAAAGATATTCTGGGAAAGTACGCTGAATTTCATTCAAGTCTTGATCAGGATCAACGTACAAGAATTGTTGGGATGCTCGAAAAAATGGAAAAACGCCATAAGCAATAGTTCGTACGGGTTTAGCACAAAAAAAAGACCGGTTGCCCGGTCTTTTTTTATATGTTCAGTATGTGATGACTCACTTGTAGTATTCGTCCAAATAATCCTGAACCATTCTGGTGCCTGTATACTGGACACCGGTTTTAATGGATTCGCGGATCATATTGAGCCACTTGGTCTGGTCATCATAGTAAGTCGGGATAACTTGTTCTTCCAGCAAGCGGTAAAGATGATCTGCATCAGCTGCATCATTGGCATTTTCTGCATCACCGATTGCCCAGCCATTCACGCCATCTTCACAAGCTTCTGCCCACCACCCATCCAGAATGGATAAGTTAGGGACACCGTTTAGAGTGGCTTTCATACCAGAAGTCCCAGATGCCTCATTGGGTCGAAGCGGTGTATTGAGCCAAACATCTACACCTGCGGTGATCAGATTTCCCAACCACATGTTATAATTTTCAAGGAAGATGATCTTGACGTCTCCAAGTAATTCCTTCGCCTGAAGTACGATGTCTCGGAGTATCTCCTTACCGTGATCATCTCTTGGGTGCGCTTTTCCTGCAAAAACAAACTGAACCTTGCCTTTTGCTATTTTGACTAAGCGTTCCTTGTCATGGAAGATCAGGCGTGCGCGCTTGTACTCGGCAGCTCGCCTGGCAAACCCGATGGTCAGGGTTTTATTTGTAAGTGCACGTTGAGACTGAGAATTTGCATAGTCCAGAAGGAATTTTTTCTGTCCACGTTTAGCAAATAGCAACTCTTCATCAGGCACAGAGTCAACTTCCAGTAATCTTTGAGGATTTTCACGCCAACCAGGTAAGTTCCGATCAAAGACTTCTCTAAAAATCTTGCCCACCCAATAACGGTGGAATACACCGTTGGTCACATGACCTATTTTAAATTTTGGGAACTGCTCACGAGCGACTACACCGTGGAGATCAGACACGCCATTAGCGCTACGACTGAAGTAAAGACCCAATTCGGTCATATGAACCCGTCCATTCAGCACCATGGAGGGTAGATTTAATCCAGAAGGCAGCAAATCACCGATGAGACGCTTGACTCTATCCACAGCAAAATGATCATGACCAGCAGGAACAGGCGTGTGAGTGGTAAAATGGCAACGTTTCCGTACTTTATCTTCATCTCCTCCAAACTCACTTAACAATTCGAGAGTCAGAAATGAACAATGACCTTCATTCATATGATAGGTAGAAAAATCTTTGTATCCCAGCTTACGCAAGGCACGTACACCTGCAAAACCCAGAACAGCTTCCTGAAGGATACGATGGTCTTTGCCACCAGAATAAAGCCTCAGGGTTATATTCCGGTCATCAGAGTGATTCAGGTCTACATCTGTGTCCAGCAACAAGATGTCAATGGGTGTGCCTTTAATACCCTCAAAGGTGTATTTCCAGACCTGTACATGTACTTCACGTCCCCGCAATGTGAGGGTGATAGTTCCATCCAGCTTTTCCAGAAGGGGATCAGGTTCAAACCGAGGATAATTTTCAGTTTGATTCCCATCCTCATCCATTCTTTGTTTGAAATATCCCTCTTTGTACATCAGGGTCACTGCGACCATGTTTACATCGAGATCTGCGGCAGCCTTGATATGGTCACCTGCTAATATTCCAAGTCCCCCACTATATGTGTGCAGACTGGGTGAAATTCCAATTTCTGCACTGAAATAGGCTACAGTGGCTTGATCGTTTGACATTTATTCCTCGTATTTAAGATTTGAATTTAGTGATGCTCAGAAGGATATCGATTTCGAATGATTCCCCTGGGTTAAGATTTAACTGCCAGTGTGGCAATAAAGCTGATGCTTGATAGACGCGTTCGAATCCTGCTTCAGACATTGAAATGGTCTCAATGGGTGAGCGCCATAACTGGCTACTCTCTGAGAACTGAAGATTGATTTTAAAGTTATCCCACTCATTGACCAAGCTCACGTCCTCAATATCCGGGTCATCACCCTGGGAATTAAGGCTGCCGCTGTTCACGCCATTCAGTAGATAGTATCGGTCAGGTGAATTACCACCTAACAAGCCAAAATTGAATTCCAGTCCATAGCTTTGATTTACCGTTGATTCGCCGGCGTTTTCAACACTCACTTTTATTGCTAATTGATTGTCATGCAATTCAACGGTTTTATGAATATTCAATGTGGCAGATTCGCTGACAGCCTGACTTTGGATAGACACACCTGCTTCGTCTTGAGCCACACGGCTTGATTTGCTTGTAAAATTTTCTTCCAGGGTACCTCGATAGTGAGCATCCTGGGTTTGATCTGCTGAGAAAATGTGATCTATGAGACCATGACGTCTATATTGATCAACAAATAACTTATCCTGAAGTCCATCTTCTTTGGTTAAGACGATATCATGAATGGATCCACCGGAAGCCTGGTTCTGGCTGGCATGAGCAAGCTTTTCGTGGTAGTGTTCGGAGTAACGCTGGACGTAATTTGTAACATTAAAATTTGAGGGTAGCCAGTCAATTTCTCGGATATGCCCCTGATCGGCAGATAGAAATACCTGCACATTATTACTCCTAAGCCTGTACTCACTTATCCCATCGCTATCCAGATCAGTCAGACCAGGAAAAACACCACCTGCTTCTACAAATGCTTCTTCAGCTTTGAGGAGGTGCTCATAGATTGCGTGTCTCAAATGAGGTAGATAGAGTCCACCAAATACGCCATGCCAATATGCACAATTGCACTGGGCTCTATACAAGTCGTCTCGAAGCGACTCAGGTATTCCACCTTTGCTCTCGAGTTGATGGAGATTTATGGAGAGAAATTGTACACGCTTCTGCATCCAATTGGATTCTGGATACTTGGTAAAAAAGTTGCGCCACATCCCGCCTTTGATAAAGGGGCGACTTTGCTCTCCTTTTCCCTGTGAATTTAGATCGTGGACCAGGTGATCCATCTGTCGTCCCAGATTCGTAGGAAGTGTCCACTGGGACATTTCAAAATATGAAGAAGTGGGGAGATAGACCAGGTCTCTGGGAGCGTGACTCTCATGATATTGCTTAAATGTCGTGGTGCTCAACCAGTCCTGGTTCTCAGTTAATAGTGTAAAAAATCTTTCCAGCCATTTTTGGCCGTATACAGTTTCCCAGGTTCCTGGCCAGATTCCAAACTTTTCACCATCATCAGCCATGACAATCAGGTTGTCAGCAGAATCAGTTGCATAACTTCTGAGGATATCTATGGCTTGTTGTGGGTCCTCAAAGGGCATGGCATAGCGCATTTTCTGAGATATGGGAAAAACGCTAAGAACTTTACCTTCCTGCTCAGTGTTGTAATATCCTCCCAAATCATTGGGGTCGACACCTGATGTGAGGAAGTGATAATCATCAACAACCATATAGTCTATATCAGATTTACTGAGGCTCTGTGCCAGATGGGGTTCCCAAACACGCTCAGTGAGCCAGTTCCCCTTGACTTCATACCCCAAACGATCCTTTGCCCAGGCATTCATTTTCTGAATTTGCCCGACACGATCTGCCTCAGGAATCATGGCAAGAATGGGTTCATAGAACCCACCACCAATGACCTCAATATTGCCTCTTTCAACCAGTTTCTTAAACAGGTCAAGGACATCAGGTCGATGGATTTCCAGCCATTCAATCAAAGATCCACTAAAGTGAAATGCCATGCTGATATGAGGAAACTTGTCTAATACCTGAAGAAATGGTAAATAGGACTTGTCACATGCATGATGAAAGACATCATCAAAATTGCCAACAGGCTGGTGGTTATGAATTCCAAAAATGAACTGGACTTTTTTCATTATTCGAGGTTCCGGATTATGCACGGGTTTAAACGTAAAGTTCTAATAGACAACAGAGCCGACTGCATTCACAGCCGGCTCTATTTATCAACAAAGGGTTATTTTACATACCCTTGAACAAATTGATCAGGTCAACAACGCGGTTGGAATAGCCCCATTCGTTGTCATACCAGTTCAGTGTCTTGACGATACGGTTTCCAACAACTCGAGTATATGATGCATCATAAATTGAGGAGTATGGATTTCCGATGATATCAGAGGAAACAAGGTGATTCTCGTTATACTCTAAGACATTCTTCAGACGATCGGTTGCTGTGGCTTCGCGAACAGCGGCATTGATATCTTCAACACTGACATTGCGATTAACTTCAACAATCAAATCAACAACAGAACCATCAGCGACAGGTACACGAGCAGCGATACCATCCAGTTTTCCCTTGAGTTCAGGAAGAACTTTTCCAACGGCGCGGGCTGCACCTGTTGTGGTTGGAATGATGTTCTCTGCAGCAGCACGGCTACGACGCCAGTCTGAGTGAGGTACATCCGCCAGACGCTGGTCATTTGTATATGCATGTGTGGTTGTCATAACACCTTCAACGATACCAAATGCATCATTGAGAACCTTGGCCATTGGAGCCAGACAGTTTGTTGTACAACTGGCGTTGGAAACAATACGATGTTCTGGTTTCAGACCATCCTCGTTTACACCAAGTACAACGGTGTAATCTACATCATCCTTAGAAGGAACGGTGAGAATCACACGTTTGGCGCCAGCATCTAAATGAGCAGTCAATGCTTCTTTAGTTCTGAAAACACCTGTTGCTTCAATAACAACATCGATGTCAAGGTCAGCCCAGGGTAAATCACCAGGGTTGCGTTCACTCAACATTTTAACAGTATCATTTGAGGTATGGAGAACATCACCTTCAAAACGAACGTTCTTATCTCCAAATCCACCCATGACAGTATCATATTTCAGTAGATAGCCAAGCGCTTCATGATCGAACAGATCATTGATAGCTACGACATTGATATCGTCACGTTTATCTAAAATACGGAATACGGAACGACCGATACGCCCGAATCCATTAATGGCTACTCTCATGCAGCACCTCCTTCCACCCCGAGCTTAGCATAAGCAAGGGCTAGATCTACCAATCTCCCGGCCTGGCCGAGACTATTATCATACCAGCTAAGGGTTTTAACCATGCGTTTGCTTGATTTCATCGTACCCTTGGTGTCAAAAAGTAGAGAATGTGCGTTTCCAATAACATCACTTGAAACGATTGGATCTTCTGTTACTTCAATATATCCTGCTAATGCACCACCAGCAGCCTTGCGCATGGCTTCATTAACTTCTTCGATTGTGGAGTCACCTTTGGTAAGCACGCAGGTCAAATCGAGGAGTGATCCCATAGGAACAGGTACATTCAGGGCTGAACCTTCGATTTTGCCTTCAAAGCGAGGTAGGATCTGTTCCATCCAGTATGGACTGATATTGACATTTGGAATGATGTTTTCTGCGGCAGAACGACTACGTCTAAAATCTGCTGCGGCAGTATCACGTAGGGGTTGATCACTGGTATATGCATGGATAGTGGTCATCATGGCGTGTTCCACACCAAAAGCCTTATCCAGTGTATCCAGCATCATGGCCAACGCGTTGGTCGTGGCAGATGCAGCGGAAACAATTTTATCACTGGCTTCCATGGTGTCTTCATTGACACCCATGACAATCACGCGATCAATATTATCCTGTGGCAATGAACCAAGGATCACACGTTTTGCACCAGAATTCAAGTGTGCCTGCAGGGCTTCACGTGTGCGATATTTGTGGGTTGAATCAATAACAACATCCACATCAAAAGCATCCCAGGGAACATCTTTTGGCTCAACACCATGTATCAGGCGAGCTTTCTGATCACCAACGACCAGGAAGTTTCCTTCCAGGCTGGCATCAACTGGATCTCGTCCATCTGTTTTTAGCAAGTAGTGCAGAATATCGGTGCGACCGATATCGCTAATTGCAACAACTTCCATTTCAGGCTGGTTAAGGCTTAAGCGGTAGACATCTCTACCAATCTCACCAAATCCCATCAGCCCGATTCTAATCTTACTCATAGAATGTGCCTCCATTTCGATCCCGTTTGTGGGGGGAACGATTGTTTAAAGGTTAGATAAATATTCAAAGGTCATTTCTTCTTAAAGTGAATAACAGCTTCATGATCTTCACTGAGAAGATCATCCAGATTATGGATTTCACCATGGAGCATTTCCGCGATGACAGCACCTAAGTCAAGATCATAGCGCTGTCCAAATAGGGTTAAATCAAGAATTATATAATTTAGGGCGATAGCTACAATGGCAGAATTTCTGGTCCAGGCTACCTTGTTGGTGGGCATCATTTCAACACCGCCCAATAGTGCGGAATCATGATCAACAACCAATAAGATTTTACTACTCCAAACATCTTCAAGCCGTTGGCTATCCAGGTTGTAGGCAAACACTGTCCCAATATCAGTCGGTACATCGCAGAACGAGAATATGACAATATCAACACCGCGCTTCTCTGCGTCCATGAGATCGGTGTACAATTTTTGGTACTCTGTCAGCCAGATGGATAGATAAATGGATTTGTCAGCATTTTTGATCATGTGCCTGGCGCGATCAATCATGCTGTCATATCCGCGGATATTCCAGAGATCACCAACTTCAAGGTCTGTATTCACATTTTTCAAGGAATCCTTGAGTGTGTCGAGGTTGGTGGTAAAGTTGGTTTCCAGAACGTTGAATAAATGATCTGGTGGTAGTGGTATATAGCGTGTTGGATTAGAGTCCACACAACTGACCATTCCTGTACTTTCCAGACGCTTCAGAATTTCATAAATTGCTGAACGAGGAATCCCTGATTTTCCACTGATTTCATATCCTGTAGCTGGATTATTTTGCAATAAGCTAAGGTAAGTTTTAGCCTCGTTGGATGTGAATCCGAATGATTTGAGAGCGGGGAGTAGCTTTTCGTTCATTAGCGTGTCTCATTCCTTAGTTACGTCCTAATATATTCGTAACATAAGGCAGGCATAGTATTTTTTAACCGGTTAAAAAAATTCTTCAAATGCAGCAGCCAATTCCTTTTCCTTTCATAGCTGTAGGGCTTGCAATACATTTCTTGCCATGAAAAAATTGATCTACCTTATCACCCACTTCCCCAAGACAATAATATTACTTAATCTGCTCGTTATTGCTCTATTAGCCCTACCCATATATAGGATAAACATTAATCCAGATTTACAGGCTCTCATTCCTGCTGATGACCCGGATGTCATACGCATGGAGGAATTGGAAGAAGAATTCGGTGGATTAGATGTTATCCTCATCAGCTTTCATACTGAGGATGTCTTTGCCCCGGAAGCTCTAAAGGTGATCGATGACCTGACCTATGAGTTGGAGGGATTGCCCCACCTGGATCAAGTCATAAGCCTGACCAACTATGAAGCTACGCTCAGTGATGAAGAGTCCATGACTGTGGATACCTTCATCCAGGAGTTTCCTCAGACTCAGGCAGAGAGTGATTCAATTGCAGTAGCAGCAAATTCAGATCCCATGTTAGGTCGGTTACTGGTATCAGCAAATAGGACCTATACGGCTCTTATGATCTTTAGTGATGTGGATGCAGACGAAGTATCCACTGTTGATACCTTGCATGCAATTCTACGCCCCTATCAGGAGCAGGGGTATGATTTGAAGCTGGGTGGCATGCCTGTCATCAGGTCTCAGATCTCTGAAGATATAGGACACGATACAACCACATTTATCCCGGCTGGAATGGTTCTCATCGCTTTGTTGCTCTACTTTAGTTTCCGCTCTCGCCGTGGCGTAATATTACCGCTCCTGGTGGTTCTGCTATCCATTTTAGGGACTTTAGGTCTTATGGCATGGATGGGGCTCATGTTATCAGTCATCTCCAGTATCATGCCGATCATGCTAATCGCTGTGGCCAGTGCCTATGGTATACACATTATCACCCGCTACTTTGAAGATTGTGCCAGCATGGATGAATCCGCAGATAGTAAGGCAGTGGTAGCCAGTGTAATCGAACATATGCTGCGTCCCCTTTTCCTGGCTGGATTAACTACGGTTATTGGTTTCATGTCATTGCTTTCCCACATTTTACCCGCATCCAGAGAAGTCGGGGTACTCACTGCCTTTGGTGTAGCATTGGCGTTTGGGTTATCTATCACATTTATTCCTGCTGTGCTCGTCCTTTCTCATAAACCCAGCCTTATCCGACAGAGTAAAAACACAACCAATAGATTACTTTCTAGAATTCTCGTCTGGGTTGGGCGTCTGGTGTTCAACAGAAGAGGGGTCATCATTGTCGGTTTTGTGGTGCTCACCATTGTATCTGCTATCGGTATTCCTTCCGTGGAGCTGGATAGCAATCCCCTTAATTACTATGGACCAGAATCCTCTGTCCGAGTTATTAACAACATCATTGACGAGCATTTTGGTGGTAGTACGACTATGTCAATTGTTCTGGAAGGTGATATCAAATCACCAGAAGTTCTTAATCAAATTGATCAGATCCAAAATTTTCTTGAAGGACGTGAGGGTGTTGGCTATACACTGGCGATCACAGATTTTATCAAACTAATGAACCAGTCCATGAATGGTGGGGATCCAGATTATTACACCATACCTGACACCCGTGAGCTGGTCTCACAATATCTCCTACTCTATTCCTGGGAGTCCAGTGATGGTTATCTGGATACCTATGTGGATTATGATTACCGGAATGCTCAAGTTGTGGTTCGATTGAATACCATGGATGTTTATTACATGGTAGATCTACAGAAAGAGTTGGATAACTACCTCGATGAAAATATCCATGTGGACAATCAGCCTAAAAGTGAAGGCTATGCCGTCCTGTTAGGAAATTTGATGCCAATGATGGTCAAAGGTCAAATTCGGAGTCTGGTACTATCGGTCTTTCTGGCTGCTCTGGTCACAGGTCTTGTTTTTAGATCTTTTTCTGCGGCGCTAATCAGCGCAATGCCTCTTGCTTTCGCTATCGCCGGGGTATTTGGTTTAATGGGATACATGTCTATTTATTTGAATACAGCCACCTCAATGCTCAGTTCCATCATGATTGGAATTGGTATCGATTATACCCTTCACTTCCTGTTCAGATTCAGGACTGAAATTCGCAGGGGGTTATGCGATGAGGAAGCCATCGTAACAACCCTGAGCACCACGGGACAGGGTATCATCATTAATGGTTTCTCCGTTATCGTAGGATTTGCTGTGTGCATGTTATCCACGTTTATTCCGATCTACTTTTTTGGTTGGCTGATTGCCGTATCCATATTTATGTGTTTGATTGCTGCATTGACGCTGCTCCCCCTCGTCATTGTCCTCACCCGCCCCAAATTCATTTATAATAGATAGAATTCTTTAGCTACAGGCTGGAGTAACCTAAACCTTGCGCAGGATTGAAACCTTCTCAAGGCTTCACCACAAGATGTTTGGCATGGAGGCTAAGCCTTCCTGCTGTACCTAACCTGGCCAGTGTAGGTGAATCGAAGCCTATGATCCGGTATTTGGACATTTCGATGAACTCGATGTTCGGGGGAGAATGAACCAAGCATTGGTTGAGGTTCCTCGAAATCAAAAACTGGCTGGCAAAGTTTTTCTTGATTGGGGGAGTAAATTTTCCTAGATTGGAAACGTATGAAACAGAAAACGTTTCCATCGACCCCTGACACAACTACCCCTGAAGGTCCTATTCTGGAGCACGGTCTTGATATGATATTCCGGGAAGGAGTTCGCGGTTTTACTGTGGAATCTCTCGCCAAAGATCTTGCCATGAGCAAGAAGACAATCTACAAATTCTTTCCCACCAAAGAGATTCTCATACAAACCATTTTTCAATACATCACTACTGTCATTGCCAAAAAATTTCAAAAGATCCATAAACTGGAAATCAACCCATTGGATAAATTTGACACGGCGATCAATGAAATCGTGAAGACATTGAACCGTGTATCCATAGCCAAAATCAGCGAGCTTAAGGTGAGATATCCGCAGGTCTGGAGAGAAATAGAAGCCTTTAGACTTGCCCGGAGAGATGATTTTCTAACCATTTTCAAAGAAGCTCAACGACAGGGATATGTCCGGGATGAAATAGATCTTGAACTTACTTCCCTCATCTTTATGCAGATCATAAATGATGTTTTCCAACCTGAATTTTTTATACAACATCAGATTGGACTCAAAGAAACCCTGCTGGCCTATAAAAATATTTTTTTACGGGGGATCATCACTGAAAAGGGTCTAAAACACATAGAGGATAAAATATGAAACAGTGGTTTATCAATCAGTCTGTAGAAAACCCAAAAAGAAGTATACTTCTTACCGTTCTTATCACCCTGTTAATGGGTACAGGGCTCATGCATTTCACTGTAGAAGATGATTTCATGAAGATGCTGCCCCAGGATATCCCTTCCATGGTCACACTAAATGAGTTGAAGGATGAGTTTGGCAGCACAGACCTCATGTTTCTGGGCTTTGGAATTCGTGGCGACGACGTCTTGACTTCCAAGAATCTGGCTACCCTCTGGGATGTGGCATACGAATTGGAGGAGATCGAATATGTGGATGAGATCATGTGCATCTCTACCACTGATAAGATGGAAAGTGTGGATGGATTTCTGGAGGTGATGCCCCTTCAGGAATACCGTGATCTCTCAGCGGAGGAGGTTGCAGCGCTCAGGACTTATCTTGATGAAAACTCAAAAATTAAAACACGGAACATCGGTGAGAAGGGTGACTACTTCAATGTGATTATTCGACCTAATATTGGTGCGAAAAATGATGTATTGGTGAGTGAGATGGAGGCCATTGCAGATAAATACCTGAGCGACTATGATGTCCATTGGGGTGGGCAGGCATATCTTACTGGGGCTCTACCCGTCATGATACGGAATGATGTCATGGGTCTCATGCGGGTCGGTTTAATCGGTATGTTACTGATCCTTCTGTTCAGTTTCAGGAATGTACCGGCTGTCCTGGGTGTGCTGGCAACCATTATCCTTTCACTTGTGTTTATGCTGGGTTTCAATGGCTGGATGATGAAACTTACCGGGTCTGATAAATTTATGTTCGGCATCCTGAATACCTCCATGCCCATCATCCTCTTGACTATAGCTAACTCTTACGGGGTTCATGTTGTCACTAAATTCTTCAGGAAGATGCGGACCAACAAGGATTCCCGGGCAGCCGTAAGAGACACACTCAGCTCCCTGATTCTGCCAATCTACCTCACTGCGCTCACAACTGTGGCTGCTTTTCTGTGTATGGTCTTTGCACCTCTGGAACCGCTTTTTGGCTACGGTTTTGTTATCTCATCGGGAATTTTGTGGGCCTGGATACTCTCTACCATGTTCCTCCCCTCTATTCTGGTACTGAAAAAGTGGAAACCAGATTCAGCTGCTGTCTCACACCCAAGTCATTTCGAAAGATTCGTCATCGTTTTTGGTGAACAGGTCATCAAACGCCCCAAGACCGTCCTTATAGGCGGTGCCATTGTGATCATGATTGGTATTCTTGGAATATTCAAGCTCAACATTGAAGTAAACATGAAAGCCTTCTTCAAACCGGAAAACCCCATTCGTCAAAGTCTTGAGTTTATGGATAATGAGATGACTGGTACCATGGATCTTCAGCTGCTTATCAATGCTGATCTCAAATCCCCAGAGACACTCACGAGGATGGCTAGTATTCAGGAATTCATGGAAGCTCATGAATCGGTGACTCTGTCTATCTCAATCGCAGATGTGATCAAGCAGATGCATCGTATGGTCAATGATGATGATCCAGCCTTTGAAACCATTCCAGATACACGGGATAAAGTGAATAACCTGTTCACAATGTACTCCATGTCTGGTGATCCTGAGGATTTCAGTTCCCTGGTCGACTATGATTATGAGAAGGGTCTAGCGACCTCTATGATGAGATCCATATCAACATCCGAAATTGTCGTACTGGTTGAGGAGATTGAAGCATTTCTCCAGCAAGACGATTACAAGGATCTGAATATCACCATCACTGGTCTACTTATTGTCTTCAGGGATCTGGTTGCACTGATCATCCAGAGCTCTTTTATCAGCATTCTCGCTTCCATTCTGATAATTGCCCTTATTGCTGGTTACTTCTTCAAACATTGGCTCTGGGGTTTGCTAGCCGTTGTGCCTCTCAGCTCAGCCGTAATTCTGAACTTTGGACTCATGGGTATATTTGGCGTAGATTTAAATCATGTTACTGCCCTCCTGTCAGCCATAATCATCGGTGTCGGTGTAGATTTCGCCATCCATTATATTAGTCAGTTCAGAACCCACCTGAATCGTCACGGACTGGATGGTAAGTTAAGCACAGAGACAATGCGTGATGTAGGATTCCCTGTAATTCTGGATGCTGCATCCAACATGGCTTTTGGTGCGCTGCTATTCTCAGTGTTTATCCCCATGATACATATGGGTGGATTAATGGTGTTCGCCATGGTCTCGACTTCGACTGCGACCCTCACATTGTTGGCGATTTTGTTGGAACTGAATAAAAAACGTCTGGCCCGTATTGAAGGTATTATGGTCCCTGAATAAATAATTAATCAACAGAAGGATTATGATATGAAATTAACAACAAGAACACTCCTGTATGGGCTGTTATTCATTCTCCCATTGAGCATTTTTGCTGAAACAGGCTATGAGCTAGCCAAAGCCATGGAAGATAAAGCTGCACCAAAAGATATGAAATCCAACATGACCATGGTGCTGACGAACAAGAAAGGAAAAACCAGGGAATCGACCATTCGATCCATTTCTGCAGATGATAACCGGAAACAGATTATCTGGTTTCTGGCTCCAGCAGATGATAAAGGTGTCGCTTTTCTAAAGATTGAGCACCTGGATAAGGATGATGAGATGCGACTCTGGCTCCCGGCCTTCAAGAAAGTTCGCCGCATATCTTCAAAGAAAAAGGCTGATTCGTTTATGGGCTCAGATCTGAGCTATGAGGATATGACATCGAGAGAACTGGATGAATACACCTATGAAATCCTGGGCGAGAAAACCATCGATGGTGTAGCCTGTCACATTCTGCAGAGCACACCTAAGCCTGGTGTAACTAGAACCTATAAACGCTTTGTTACCTATGTTAGCAAGGCGGATCTGGTTGCCATTCTGGATGAAGCTTATGATACACGTGACAAACTGTTAAAGCGACGCGTCATGAAATACCAAAAGAGTAAATCTTATGATCTTCCCACCGAAATCTATGTGGAAAACGTACAGAAGAAGACCAACACAAGACTGACTTTCAGTAGTCAAGAAGTAGACACGGGTGTAAAAGCAGATCTCTTCCAGGAAAAGAACCTAAAACGAATGCCCAAATAAGTCAGATGTATCTAGTGGAAAAGGATTTCAGCATGAACAAGATATTCTCACTCATACTGCCCTTCATCATATTGCTTCCTCTTGGTCTGAGTGGTCAGATCAATCTCTCAGGGGAGGTTACGCCTGGTGCCATGCTACGGATTAGTGATGGTTCCCTCATCGATTTGCCATTCAGGGTTGGAACCCTTTCGGCAGGATATGCGTTTGGTGATTTTGAGCTCAACACCACAACCTCCATTGAGTCCCGCTGGATAGATCCTGAATTCTCCGAGGATATGCTTCAGTTCAGAGAGGCTTATCTCATGTGGTATCCTGCTTTCGGTGAAGTCAAACTGGGAAAAATGATACACGCCTGGGGCGCTGCCGATGCCAACAACCCAACTGATAACCTATCACCCTACGATTATTACTATATGTTTCTTGCTGGCACAGATAGAAAACTCGGAACTTTTAGTATAGTTGGAAAAGCTTACTTCGGTGATGTTCAGCTTGAGGTCATCGCTATCCCTGAGTTTGAATCCAACCGTCTTCCTCTGGATGAGCCAGATTTCCCCATCCAGCTTCCAGTTCCTCCAGGTGCTCGTTATTGGATGCCTGAAAATGAATTTGAAATTGGTGCCAGAATTCAATATGCCCTGGGGATTGGAGACATTTCTGCTTCTTACTTTAGGGGTCATGACCGATCTTTTTCACCGGCTGGTATGCTAGTTAATGTTTCACCCGTTTTCGTGGGGGAGGAGCCAAGCTTTACACACCAGCTAACCTACAGAAAGACAGATGTAATCGGTCTCGATGCCGTTTTATTTCCAGGTAATTGGACATTACGCGGAGAGTTCGCCTACTTCCTATCCAAAACACCTGAGATTGATTTTGATATGTCGAGGATCACTTATGATGCAAAATATTTACAGTCTGTGATTCAGGCAGAATATTCCTTTTCAAATAATGTGCAGCTCATGGGGCAGTACATCAACACGAACTATATCTCCACTGAATCTGACTTGATACCTGGAAGTGGAATGATCACTGCTCAAACTACTTTGCAGGATCCAAACAGTCCCTTACCGGATTCAATCCGGATTCCAATGTTGGCTCAGCTTGGTAGTTTTGGTGTACCAGAATTTTCAGCAGGGATGGGAACACCTTTTGGTCTGATTTCTGATCAGGTCGTGGTGCTATCTACCATGGTGACAACACTGGATAATGATCTGGAACTAGGTGCCATGTTCATGATCAATTTGGCTGAAACAGGATACATGACGAACCTGAATTCAAGCTATACCCTATGGGAAGGTTTAAATTTGGATGCCACCCTCTCCTATTTCATAGGTGGAGATGAAGAAGATAACAAATTCAAGCAGCTCGAAGATTTCTCCAACCTAAATTTAGGACTCACGGTGAACTTTTAATTATATTTAGCCACGATGAATCGTTTTGATAAAAAGTACAACCGAATTGCTCGTGGGATTTCACCCATTGATCTCACCAGCAATTTTTCGCAAGAAGACCTGAGCTGGGACGATTTTTTTACAGATCGCTCCAGCTCAAACACGACTCAACTTTTTCTAGGTAAATATTCGAAGGATGGAATCAAATTCATCATGGATCGCTTTGGTCTGGCAAGACAGGCCAGGCATCTGGGAATCAGGCACCCTTCAGTAGAAATTGACACAACGGATCCATACCGACATCGACTTATCATCTATAACGGTCGAGAGCGGGATAGAGACCACATTATTATGGAATTTGTCGCGAGGTATCAACATCTCACACCAAAAGATATTGATGTTGAAAATGAATATACAAATCAGCTCAAAGTTTTAATGGTTGAGTGGTTACTACTCCAGAATCCCAAATCGAAATTCACCCATCGAAGACCCAGGTTACCCGGTCAGATTCATCCAGGATTAGGATTGGGCGATCAACTTTTTGCACTTTTTACCATCATGGGACGACACTTAAAAGTAGATGGGATTATTAATGTGCCAGAGTACTATCATACCGGGCTCTTATTTAGCAAACGGTTTGTGTTTTTGAGTCCTTTTGTACAGGCTCAAGTACTTCAGGTCGCGCAAGATTTGTGGAAAAAATACAGGTTGGCTGTCATTGCCTGGGCAAGTGCTACAGGCAGCATCAAAAACCAGGAAACTGGAGAAATCCTTTCCTGGCAACCCCGCCGTCAGATTATTCCAATTCGGAGCCAACTCAGGCAATACTTCAAATCCGAGGATTATGTGGCAATTGCAGGTGGGTTAAGTGATAAAAAGATTTATACCCTGGATGAGCCAAGGTTGCGTGAGGCGCTATCCAAGATGGATGAGCCACCCTTCCAGTTTTAGTTTGTGTTGTTAATAAATCTTCTGATTAAGGCAATTTTACGACAGAAGATTCCCAACTAGTTTTCTCGATTTCTGAATTTCCCCGCGTGACATTAGCCGGTAAAAACCTTACCAGTACGATAGATGCCACAAGCACCAAAAGGGTCAGAAGAACCTGTGTTGATGCAGTTTTTTTCTGTTTTTCCACCCGAAACGACTTCATAGATTAAACCAGTTTTCCTTTTCAGCTTTGATCATTAATCTTTCAGCTAGTTCCTTTTCAGCCATGTTCTCAGGATAATAACTAAGGGACTGATTGGGAGTTGCGGTGACGACTTTAGTTAAGAGTTCGTAAAATAAATTTTTATCTTTTGCCAGTGGACAATAGTACTGGGCCATTAAGGTATAATTGCCCAGGTATTCTGGTGAAAGGGATATAGCTTTTTCAAAGGACAGGCGAATAGCTTCTAGATCAGTTTGGGATTGAGGGTCCCGAGCAAGGAGGGCTCCTTTATATCTAAAATATGCCCCATGGTAATAGGATGAGTCTAAATCATGAATGTGTTCCAGGGTTGTCCAGATCAATTCACGTTTGCCCAGCCGTACCAGTGTTCCTTTAGTGCTGAGCCACTGCCCATGATTGGCCATTCCCCAATAGAGAGCATCCACGGAGTTGAGATCTAAACCACGGACTGCCATTGATTCCTCACCTGTTGAGAATAACAGATTTCTATAATCGCTATTTTGTTTCAGGATAGTCTGGCTGGTCTCATACCCTAGCATAAACAGGCTATCTCTAACCTGGGATGAGTGGTGTAGATATTGTGCACAATAATAGTAGGCCTTTGAAAGTTTAGCCCAGATTTCCAGCGACGAGGAATCAGATTCAGCGAGTTGCTTGTAAGCCATTAAGGAACTTTTGGCATTTAGAGTATCTGCCCTCAGCTCCCAAAGGCTATCTGCTGTGTTTAGTGTAACCGCTTCAGAGAGTGTTGGTGTATCAGGTGTTATGGGGATATTGCTAGAAGTACACGCAAGGAATATTGCAGTAATACTGATAAATATTAGACGTTGCACCACTTTTGTGACTTCCCTTTATGAGTAATTATACTCTCATCCTCAAAAACGGCCAAATATAGCTTCCATGAATTCGGTATTACAAATGTTGTTTCACGCAAATATAAATCATTCAGGGATAAAATACCATACGATCCACGGGGAGAATGTTCTGGGAACCCAGAAAAACTGAGTGAAGGACTTTATCCTTATTCGCCAACTATTATTTTTTCAATGAGTTGAATAAGATCCCTGATATCAATTTCAGAATCACCATTCAGGTCAGATATCTCATGAGTTTCAGCATCGAGTTCAGTATTGTCTAAAATGTTTTCCAGGAGTATAACTGCATCGGCAATATTGACTTGACCATCCCGATTAAGATCACCACTATGAAAGCCAATTCCCCAGCCAAGCACACTGAGGTTATCGATGCTCATACCCTCACCTTCAAAATAATTATCGCTCATAAGCCGAAACCCCACTAGGACTGAGGGTGATCCTGAAAACTGAGTCAGGGAAACTTCCTCGTGAATCCAGGTCTGAGTTCCATGATATCCTGGTTCTCCAAAAGGCTGAACGGTGCTTCCATTCCCCAGGACTGTGTGTAGTCCCGGAAGGGGTACCCAGGTCACCCCCTCATCATCAGAAGCCAATACCTGACAGAAATCATAATAGATTTCAATATCCCAACTTGCATCAAACACCAATTTTGGTGTCGAATACCCTCTAAGGTCTATGGGATCATTCAACGTAACCATTGATGTATTTAGAGGTGGGTAATCACCGAAGGGAGAGTCGGTCATAGCCAGGGTTCCTCCAAAGGCTGATGTTGTGGTCCCCCACTCATCTGAATTCCATAACTCTAACCCGGCTTCAAAATCATCTAAAAATAGTGTGTCCGCTATTCCCACATTCCAGAAAAAGGTATCCGACTGAATGATGTAGTTACCTTTTTCAATTGAAAGAACTAACTGAGCCAGCGCCCCTGAGGGAGCGGTAATTTCAAAGGTTAGATCATCTATTACAG
The DNA here is from genome assembly GCA_016844945.1 of Fidelibacterota bacterium. Lineage (GTDB taxonomy): Bacteria > Fidelibacterota > UBA8477 > UBA8477 > JABMPR01 > JABMPR01. The sequence continues at coordinate 159,446 of JAERTJ010000086.1, forward strand.
GATTGAGGCTGGTTTGGGGAGCCAACCCACTTAAATCAAAACTGGTCACAGAGGGAATAAGACTGCTATCCGGTGAGCTCAAGTAGAGGGTTGTATTTAGTGTTTCAAAACCTAAACCTTTATTCCTTACCACCAGGTCTCCAGTAAGTACATCACCCTCCTCTGGAATATCTGGTATGTTTAACTCAAAGGTTTCTATCTGGATCCACCCTCCAGCACAACCAGCCAGGTGAGTATTCATACTCATATTGCTTTGCGCCAACTCGAATATCACATCAGAGCTGGGCCAAAAGCCGCCTTGAGCCCAGGCACCTACTTCAGGGGTAAAATTGATGATACCCAATTCACCGAACATATAGTCAACCGCATCACCATTCACCAGATAACCCACGGTTTCAGCACCCGTTCCAAATAGATAGTTATTATCTAGCACCAGATCCTGACCCATCTCACTATAAATTTCAGCATCTGGAGTTGGGAGTTCCTGAGTTGGATTGTAGCCATAGGGTCTGATCAGCAGATTACCATAGCTGTGATAATTGAAAACCGTTTGAAAATCATTTGAGAGGACAAAGTCTCTCAATGCCTGTGTCTCAGGTTCAGAGAAGGAAGATTCACCGCGATAGGTGACAGAACAAGAATCTGGACTGGATCCCGTATCATCATATCCCCAATGGAACCCCCAGTTGCGATTGAGGTCCACACCGGGAGAACTTGAACATCCCGGACGTCGATTCTTACGGTGCAGGCCACCCCCCTCTGGATAGGTGAGTTCATTATAAGCATAACCATCAGGGTTGACGACCGGGATAAACCAGATTTCCCTTTCATCAACCAGGTAGCTAATGACCGGGTCTGTCCCATAGTTTTCGGCTAACTCCATTGCAAAATACATCAGTGTCATCATGGCAGCGGGTTCCCGTGCATGGATAAGTGAGTTATAGAGAACCTCTGGCTCAGCTTCATCAATGTCAGGGTTGTCAGAAATTTTAAATGCCCAGATATCCCGCCCTTCATAGCTCTCACCAATACTTGTTTTGGCTGAGACAATGTGTGGGAATTCAACATGAAGTGTATCCATGGTGGCGATAATTTCATCCAGGGTTAAATAGCCACCCATGCTCCCGAATTCCAAATCTCTTACCGCGCCCTGGCTAAGATGTGTAGCATAATGAGCGCTCATATCCAGGATGATATCCTCTGGTGTGTACCCTCGATCCATAAGAACTTCTTTTTCGCTCTGGGCGACGATAGCATCAATATACACACCACGCCTGATGTTCATGGCTTCAGGATCGAGCCCCAATACTTGAAGTTCTTGTAGTGTAACATCCGTATTCCCAGTCCAGATGCGTATCTGATCATATTGCTCAAGACCCAGAGCAACCTGACATCCCAGGATCCAGATGAGTATCAATGTTATCATACATCGTTGCATATTTATCCCATCAAATCCTTAATTGCTAATGGTAAAAACCCAGGGATTTGCGGAGAGTCGATTGACCCATGCTCCATCCTCATATCTCATCATGCTGAGTTCCAGTTTTACTTTTACCGGTCTGAATATAGTTGATGCCCAACTTGTACGTGCCCATGTGGGTTTATACGTCAGGGCAAATCCAAGATCACTTACTGTTTTCCAATGACTTCCATCCTGAGAATACTGACCCACATCGAAGAACATTCCAAAATCAAGTGTATTGGGCACATATGAAACAGATCGCAGGAGAATATCTGTATTGTTTGACCAGATAAAATTTGCAGATATATCCAGAGAATCAGAATACCCACGCATCCTGCCCCCCCCTTTGAGATAGTAACGTGAACCAAAGATTTCAGCATTCTCGATGTTGTGCAGAGAACTTGCCATACGATTTAAGTAGACGCTTCTAATGTCCTGGGAAGCCAGGCGGCTTTTTATCATATCCGGTGTTGCACCATAATTGGTCAAAAGATTCATACGATTGTTGATATTGAAGTAGGGATAATAACGCTTCCAATTGCTCATAAGAGATATCTGGCTAAAATCTTCACCATATCCCCCCAAACCCCGGGGAGAGGTATAAGCATTCATCGTAAAACCATAATCTCCACCCAAGAGGTCATTTTGATAATCATACTGAATGCCTAGCCGTGTAAAATCAACTCTATCAGCAGGATTCAAATTTGCATGAGATGCATCCGTCTTTTCCAATCTTAGGGTTAAATAATGAATGGGATTTGCCCAGAACCTCTTGGCCCAATTCAGTTCGTATGCCAGGAATACATGGGTCATTGAACGCCAGACTTTAGCCTCTCCAAATGCAGTCGCTTTAAATGGCAAACCTATCTGCAATTTTTTGAAAGATACTGAAACATCGGGATTTCCTGATCCCAGATTATGATCAAGTTCAGTCATTAAGTAATTGCCCGTGTTACGATAGACACGTTTAATCTGGACGCCTAACCCAGTTCCAGCCAGATCGCTGTAGCCAAACCTGGGTTTCCACAGGTAGAGATTTCTATCATCAGGATAGGCATCCCAGCCTTTGTAATTATATCGCCAGGCTCGTTCTCTCTGTGAGCTGTTATTCCGACGGTCCACATCAAAGAATACATTGTCGGGATCGAGGATCACATAATCCGGTCTGAAATCTGATTCGATTGCAACACTTCCCCTAGAGCGAAACCGAAATTCCTCTACCGTGGCTGAGGCTGTCTCACCATGCTTACCGAAGACCGTAGCTGACATGGGAACAAACATACCCCCTAAATTATCCATATTCACCATAGTTGTGAAATGATCCTGGTCATGTTCCTTAACCTGCCAGTCACTCAATTTATAATCTACATAATGGGTGGTATGGAGCCATTGATCAAAAAACCAATCCAATTCTTCACCACTGGCATCTTCCATTGCTTTGATAAATCTGGCCTCGTTAACATGCTTTAGCGCCCATCTAGAATAGTAGAGGCGCATCCCCATGAGAAAGCGTTCTTCACCCAGATAGTTCTTGAGCATATCCAGCATGATACTGGCTTTGTCATACACATTATCGCGATATGAAGCATAGCTACTAAAGTTATAACTACGGGTAGCAATTGGTTCATTGGCACATGAGGTCATGAATCGAATCACAGGCTTAAGCGCCGCCTCCTGATACATTTGCCGGGGGAGATTATCATGCTCGAATTGGGTAATGTTATTTCTTGTGATATCATATCCATTATCGGGATAGTGGTGCTCTTTATACCAGCGGGTCTGAAAAGAGGTAAAGCCTTCATCCATCCAGGCATCATCTAATTCATCATTCCCTAGAATTGCGTAGAACCAATTATGACCAATTTCATGTACAGTGAGGCTTTCACTTTCTGAGGCATCCATGATCAGCATGGGATATTCCATTCCCCCACTCAGTAATGCTTTGGTGACAGTCATTTGGGGCCAGGGATACATCCCAAATTTTTCAGATAGCCATTGAATAGCTGATTTACCGTATTCGACCACATCTTTGGTCCATTGCTTACCAACCTGGGTCGTGTATAAAACATGAATCTCTACATCTTTCCAGAATCCATTTTCATAGACAAAGTCAGGAGAACATAGCCAGGCGAAATCATGGACATTTTCGGCAACAAAAGTGACTTGCCGTCTATCTGCACTATCCAATCCTGCCAGATACTTTCCCCGATCCTCGCGAAACTCTGCGACCCATTCATCCCAATTTCTGGATGTGTCTACACTTACATCTGACCAGCCAGGATCTCCATCACTGACAACCCCGGTTGCACCAACCACTTGCTCCATGGGTAAATCCATTTTCACCCTGAAATTGCCAATTTCACCATAGAATTCACCCCAATCACCAAAGGGATCATCATGCCAGCCATTCTCATCATAGACTACAAATTTTGGATACCACTGAGCAAAATCGAACTGTTGCGCTTTCCAACCTGAACGATCAATATGTGGATGTATAATCGACTTCCAGTCCAGATGAAATTGAAGCGTATCGCCTGGGGCCAGGTCATTTTTCAATTGAATATCGAGGATCGTATCATCACGAATGGTAAAGTCGAGTTCTACTGAATCAACCGTGGCTTTTGCGACCTTGATACCTGTCCAACCTTTGTCCATGTCGATAGATTCATTATAATCATATTCCCATACTTCCTGAGCAATAGTACCTTCATTAAAGGCATTATGGTATAAGTGCATGAGCATTTGATGGAGTGTATCTGGAGAATGATTGACGTATATCAGATCCGAAGTTCCAGTGAGTATCTTCTTTTCCGTATCAAGGATAATATCCATATCATACTCGACCCATTGTTGCCAATATTGACCGAATCCCGATCCAAAAATTAGGAGGAAAATGAGAACGACTTTACTGGATGTGCGATTCAGTGATACCATAGTTAAATCCCCTGGATAGTCCGCTTCACAGATAATTGCAATAAGGTGATAAGGTAGCTGGTTTTTTACTGATTATGGAGTAAAAACGCTAACAAATGTCTTTCTCCATAATCAGCATACGGGTACAAACTCCCTGGTGAGAATCCTACTCGATGAGTTTGATGTGCAGTTCTTTTAGCTGTTGTGCATCCACATTGGACGGGGCCTCATCCATGAGTGATGATGCTGAAGTCGTTTTTGGAAATGCTATGACGTCTCTGATATTTTCAGTGCCAGCCAAAATCATGATCAATCGGTCAAAACCAAATGCAATCCCACCGTGAGGTGGTGCACCATATTTGAACGCCTTCAATAGAAAACCAAATCGTGCCTGTGCTTCTTCCTCATCCATCCCGATGAGTTCAAACATGCGACTCTGCATATCCCGGGTGTGAATCCTGATTGATCCACCGGCAACCTCATATCCATTGATAACCAGATCATAAGCCCGTGCACGTACTTTGCCAGGATCAGTCTGCATTAATTCGACATCTTCAGGATGTGGTGATGTAAACGGATGATGCATAGCGATATAGCGCTTGCTGTCCTCATCCCAATCCAGAAGAGGGAAATCAAGAACAAACAGAGGCTTTATCACCCCTTCAGGGATCAAGTTCTCTCGTTTCGCCAACTCAAGACGCAAAGCTCCCAGTGCTTGCAATGTTTTCGCCTCAGTATCTGAAACAAAAAAGAGGATATCATTATGTTTTAGGTCTAATTCGCCTACGATTTCGGCTTGCAAGTCCTCGGGGAAAAATTTACTTATCCCCGCGCTGAATTTGCTCTGGTCCATTTTTACAAACGCCAGACCTTTTAATCCATAATAGGTTCTTAACCAGTCTGTAAGACCATCAGTCACTTTACGGGAGTATTTGTCAGCGGCATTTTTAAGCACCAAGGCCTTGATCCTTCCGCCATTGGCAAGGTTATCCTTGAAGACACCAAATTCAGTTTTTTTTGCATAATCAGCGAACTCTACCAGAGGTAATTCAAATCGAATATCTGGCTTATCGCTGCCGTACATTTCCATGGCATCAGAATACTTCATTGTGGGGAAAACTTCAGGCAGTTCGTAATCCAGAATATCCTTGAACATCCCCCGTGTTACCCGTGTCGCCAGACCCAGCACATCTTCCTGATCCACGAAAGACATTTCGATATCAATCTGGGTGAACTCGGGTTGCCGGTCTGCTCGTAAATCTTCATCACGGAAACATTTGACAATCTGGAAGTACTTATCGTACCCCGCTATCATCAGGAGCTGTTTATATGTCTGAGGAGATTGGGGGAGTGCATAGAAGCGCCCTTTGTGGATACGACTTGGTACTAGATAATCCCTTGCACCTTCAGGAGTAGATTTCATGAGAACAGGTGTTTCGAACTCCATGAAGCCTTCAGCATTCAGTCGGCTACGGGCACTCTGATAGGTTTTTGAGCGCAGGGCCATGAAAGATTGTAATTCCTGTGTACGCAATTCTAGATAACGATACTCCAGGCGAAGATCTTCACTGCCACTTTCACGGTCAGAGACCAGAAATGGTAAGGGCTGAGCCTCATTAAGAACTTCCAATTCAGAAACGATCACTTCAATGGAACCAGTAGGCATATTGGGATTTACATTTCCTTCCGGACGCGCCTGTACAGTCCCTTTGACTGCGATGACATCTTCCATTCCCAGTCTTTTCGCCCGGGCTGCCATATCTTCATCAAGATCAGGATTGAAAGTTACCTGTGTTTTACCATATCTATCGCGTAAATCGAGAAAGATGACACCACCGTGATCACGGTTCTTTGCAATCCATCCATTAAGGACGACTTCCTGGTTCACATTCTCGGTTGTAAGTTGACCACAGGTCACTGTTCTTTTCAATCGCATATTCGCTCCATATTTTAAAATCGGGGCAATGTAATCCCTGATGCGGGCACATCAATAACTGACATTTGTGAAGTTGTTTAAATCTGGGGATAGCGACTAATTACGTCTGAGTCTCTGAATAAGGGGTAAAACATCTTCCTGCTCCTTCTGGAGAGGCTGGGAATCATCAACCCACTGTTGTTTCTCTTCTACCACAGGTGATGGTTCAGGAATCTCTGGATAAGTCTCTTCTTCTGATTCGAGATCTGGTTCCAGGGACTCAGATTGAGGTTCTACTGTTTCATTAAACATGTTGCCTCTACCCAGAATCAGCCAGTTGAAGTCTAGATCATATTCTTCAGAGAGGGGCACGAGTTTGGTACATTTGATTTCCCGTTCTCCCATTTCCCAGTAAATAATTGTTCTTTTGCCAAGCCCACACAGGCTTGCGACTTCCCTCTGGGTTAGACCTACAGCAGCTCTGAATTCTCTCAATCTATCTGCAACTGATGACATGATTCCTCATTTCTTGAACTGCAATAATATGCACCTCGAATCGTCTAAAATAAAAGTCAAAAGATCAGGATTTTGATAACTGTTTCCTTGATGATCAACTCAGTCTTAAAAATCACAACTCAGGCTTAATTTACAAAAGCATGTCCGCTGGAATTTTATTATGAATCGCGAGATCAACTTTCCATATTCGCCCGATGAAATTCAAAGCTCTCATGTTCCTATTCCTGCTGTTCCTGGTGTCTGTCAGCACAGTTCTCTCAGAACAATCTATCAATGGGTTTATTCGTGAGGACAAGACTGGTGAGCCTCTCCCCTATGCCAACATCATCTTACCTGATCTCAACCGCGGTGCTACTTCAAACACTGAAGGTTATTTTGTGATTAGTGATGTACCGGTTGGTTCTCACAAGCTGGTGGTTTCAATCATCGGATATAGCCCTGAAGAACACCTTGTACAACTCCCGGTCGATATGAATTTGCGTCTCGACCTGCGACTTGTACAGGCAGTGATTGAAGGTCAGTCCATTGAAGTCAGTGCAGAACGGGAAAAATTTAAGGAGCTGGTGAGCACAAGTACGGTCACACTTGACCGGAGAGCTATCGAGGTGGCACCATCTTTTGTTGAAGCTGATGTGTTCCGAGCGCTTCAACTTCTTCCAGGTGTTCAATCACTCAATGATTTCTCATCAGCACTCTATGTCCGTGGTTCCACGCCTGACCAGAACTTAATTATGCTAGATGGCATCACCGTTTACAACCCCATGCATCTCGGAGGTGTTTTTTCAACATTTAATACTGATGCCATCAAAGAGGCGGAATTCCATGCGGGTGGGTTTCCTGCCCGGTATGGTGGACGATTAGGCTCCATTCTGAATGTCGTTAACCGTGAAGGCAATACTGAAGAGATGAGTGGCAGTGCAAACATCTCTCTGATTTCAAGTAAAGCCCTTGTCGAAGGACCATTACCCACCGGCGATTCAGAAACCTTAAAAGGATCCTGGATGCTTGCCGGTCGCCGTACATACTTTGATCTCATTGCCAATACGGGATGGAAATATTTAATAAAACCGACACTTGATCCAGATGAGCAGGAAAATGCCCCAGATAATATTATGCCCTATTACTTCTATGATTTCCAGGGCAAATTGAATCTGGATATTGGTTCGGATCATCGCCTGACCTGGAGTTCATTTTATGGTGATGATGTCCTTTACTGGAACTATGATTATAGCTATTCCTCAGAAGAGGATAATTATGCCTATGAATCAATTGATTCAGATTACAACTATGAGAACGAAGAGAGCAATACCTTCGATTGGCGTTGGGGGAATTTTACCAATAGCCTGAGCTGGCGCTGGATCATCAATCCCAAGTTGATTGCACGCACGGCTATTGCCAACAGTCGATTTCGTTTTGAAGTTGATTTTGATTTTGATGACCAGGGCCGTTCCCATAGTCCGATGGATACCAACACCTGGGCATCTAATTATGGCTTTGATCTGTTTGACCGTATTAATGACAAGAGTTTTGAGACTTCTCTAACCTGGCTATATAGTGATAAACATAAAATTTCTTCAGGCTTACAACTCAAACGGGTTCATTTCAATCTGGGAATGATTATTGGAATGGAGGAATCTACTGAGGACTATCACAACACATTTCTTGACACCCTGATGTGGATGGAGTCCAGACCTACTGAAAGTGCCTTCTACATCCAGGACCAATGGGAGGTCAATTCATTACTCTCTGTGCAGAGTGGGTTTAGAATTGCCGGATATTCTCTACATGATAAAACCTACATGGAACCGCGATTAGGTCTAAAATATTTTCTGACTGAAAACTTGTCCCTTAAGGCTTCTGCCGGTCGCTATCACCAATTCTTGACAGTTGCTAATCCTCCGGATGAGAATCTGAGGTTTCTGGATATCTGGTTTGGAGTTCCAGATGATAGACTGGCTCCACGTTCAGATCATTTTATCATGGGTGCTGAGTATCTTACCAACACTGACATCCTCCTGCGTATGGAAGGCTATCATAAATCTTTCGATAATCTGCTGACCCTAAAACCGACAGAATTACTCACAGTTGCTGATGACGGAACTATTCATCTGGATCCGTTCAATGAATTTTGGGATACTGATGCTTATGCAAATGGCCTGGAAATTCTGGTGAAAAAGCTTTCGGGAAAAGTTCGAGGTTGGGCAGGTTATACCTATGCCGTCACTCAGAGAAAATATGAAGGGCAAGACTGGTATTACCCGAAGTATGATCGTACACATACACTTAATGTTGTTGCCGATTGGGCACTTTCCAAAAAACTGCACTTTAGCACCGCTATTACCTATTCTGGTGGGAATCCATACACGGCTGTGATCGGGCGATCAGAGTCCTATCAGGACAATCAGTGGTCCACAAACAATCAATGGAATGTATGGCCGAATTATCTTTATGGTGAGCGTAACGCCGCCCGTTATCCCGGATATTTCAGATGGGATGTCAGTTTTAAGAGAAAAGCTCCCTTTCGGAATGGCTCCTGGGAATGGTATTTCCAGATTTTAAATGTGACAAACCATTTGAATACCTTTAGTTATATCTATAGACAAAATGAAGATTTTAATTTTGAAACGGGTGAAATCACGAACAAAGGGGTTCAACGATTTGGCATACCCATGTTTCCATTCTTTCCAACTTTTGGGGTGAAATTTGAATTCTAAATTCTCACAACCCTCTCCTCCGGACATTGAGCTCGTCGAAATGTCCACAAGCCATAGAAAAATCCTTGGATTACTCAATGCTATAAACCTCAGGCACGAGAGACAGGTTGTGTCATCTAGATACCCAGGACCGCTTCATATTCTGAAACCTGCGATCCTACTCCTCGTGCTCCTCTTGATAACCTCATGTGGGAATTGGGGTTGGGAATCCATTGAAACAGATAATGAAGAAAAGTTAAACGTCTTCGGATTAATCAGTCTTGATGGGGACCTTGAAAGCTTTGTAGTTGTTCACAAAACCCTGGAAACCTCAGGTCCTGATCAAATAAAAGTCGGTGAAGATAGCTGGGGAAATCCAATTTATGAATCTCTGTATGTAGTTAAGGATGCTCACGTGCTTATCTCTGATGGTGTCAATGAATATGTTTTCGAGAGGAGTCCTACACCTGCGGGATCAGAGGATGATTATAGATGGTATGGTGATATTGATAGTGATCCTGGTATATATAAAAACACTGACAATACATTTACACCTCATTCGAATACGGAGTACACATTAAGAGTAACCACGCCTGCAGGTCTCGAATTACAGGGCTCGACGCAAACGCCACCCTACCCCCAGATCAATGAATATGCATTGCCGGATACAGTTTCCATCCGTGAATTGTTTAAAGTTCAATGGCATCAAGGCGGTGACTGGGCATCCACCATCGTAACGGAGAAGCTGGTACGACAGGACGAATTCATTTGTGGTTTAGAGCAGTATGGGATCAATCAACCCGGGGATACCAGTTGGACCTCAAGTGTCCAATCCTGGTGTTATGAGTATGAGCCTGATCCAGGCGCTACGGCAAGAATGAAAATTCGCCTACGCTTTCACGATGAAAATTATTACAACTATTTCCTGGCTTCCGAGGATGAGGCAGGTGAGATTTCCAACATTCTGATCGGAGAGGGTGGGGTTGGAAAGGCTGAAGGCGTTACAGGAGGTTTTGGTGTTTTCGGTGCCATCAGTAGTGATTATACCATGCGAATTGCAATCCCCTGATTCTATTTCAAGTAAACGACTTTGGAATGAGCATATATGCTTGAGTTGGTACTCGACTCACTGAAGCCAACCTGGATCAGGTATACACCAGATTCAACGGATTGACCACTGCTATCCTTTCCCTTCCAGATGAAATCAAATGGCTCCTTTGCGAGATTCGATTGAAGTTTTTCAAGAATCAATTCGCCTCGTAAACTGTATATCTGGATACTTAGATTGCCTGGTTGCGGGATATCCACCTTGATGGTTGTCTGGGGGTTAAAAGGATTTGGATAATGATCCACATTTAATGTTGTTTGAGGCAACACTGGTTCGATGTCAGTCGCAGAAATGTTGATACTGGTTGAGTCCAGAACAATGGGCGCCAGGTTCATCTGATCATAATAAGATTGAAACTCTATAACTTCCGGCATGTCGTGTTCGAATAGGTCCTGAGCAAAACGCGGTGCTATGGTCTGGTAATTCATTTTGGCAGTGATCATGTAGTTCGATTGTGGATTCAGATTTGAAATCAGATAGTGTACTTTATCCATACCCGTGCCTTCAACCGAGCCATCCCTGTTAAAATCAATATCCCCCTGGGCAAGACCAATAATTGCAGTTGAATCTACAGCAACACCCATGGAAGTATAGCCTAGAGGAGGAATCCGATTATCCTTCAGATATCCTGCGATCCTGAGGAGTGTATAGGTTTTGGCTCCATTGAGATCTGAGGGGATGTTTTGATAAATTTGAACCTGGTCTTCTGAGTCAATCAATTGATGGTGAGGTTCATATCCTTCATCCAAACCAACAATCTCACCTGATGCATCCCAGGCACCTGAATGAAACTGCACAATTCCGCTCTCATCCATGACTTTGAGTTCAAGCCAGGCACGTCTGCTGGGATAGGCTGTGGGGAACTTGTGACCACTTAGATTTTCAACATTTAGAGACACTGTCAATAGATCATCGCCTTCACTCCAGGCAGCTGAGAGGTCGAGATGAACTGAATGGTTTTGGAGCATATCCATCGTTCTTGATATACTTGAATCAAAATGGGCAGTACTGGCAGTAACCTCAAGTTCTGAGCTAAAATCACGCAACATGCGGAGCATAAATACATTTCCACCAACAAACTCATGCGTATGCAGCGGATTTCTATCATTCAACCAGGGTGGACGATTAGCGATCGCAATATTTTCCTCTATCGCTGGCATGTGACAGGTCTGACACTCGATACCCTGCTCAGGGTATACGCTATTCAACCATTCAAGGTAGGGCACCTGCTCCGGTGCTTCTCCAGCAATTTGTCCGTCGTCATCAACGTAAGGAGTAAACAGGGTATGACAGGTCGCACACATCTCTGAGCTCGAGACATGATCACTGAATTCAGGTCTATAGTTAATCATGTTGATCATAGGACCTGTGACGGGGTTCTCGAAGGGCCCATAGATTTTTCGCTCATCACCAATGCTGTAATGCCCGGAGAAGCTCTCACCCTGACCCAGATTCTGATCCTGAATTTGGTGGCAGCCAGCACAACTCACTCCATCCATCGCCAGAGGATCGATCAACATTTCAGAAATGGTATAACTTTCACTCCCTGTCAAGATAGCCTCGGTTCGTCCCATCGGGGCATGGCAGGTCGAGCATTTGTCTTCAATTATCGATTGCAGTTCAGGATGTGCTGAAATCTCAGCCTGAACTTTTGCCTGCCAGAGGGGGTCTTTGGCAGAGTTTGCCATCATGGTTGACCGCCACCAGCTGGCCTGTGATACATTCTGTCCCTGGTTATCAACCAATGCTCCGGGATTGGGGTCACCCTGACTATGGCACGTTGCACAGGATCCTGAACCCACAAATAAGGTCGATGAACCAGTGGGTAAAGCCTGAGCAGCCAGCCCGGATGTTAGTAATAAAGCAATAATTTGTATGCGAACCTTTTTCATCAATCACTTCTTTTCAAGTTTCATCGCCTCGTTGAAAATCAACTGCCCCAACAAATGTCAGGGCAATTGATACAGGGAGGAAGTCCCTTCACAGGGACAGTTAACTTTTATGGACGACCCATTCTACCCGGGCGATTCTCTCTGCGACCGGAATTTCTTCCACCACGGTCACCTTGATCTTGACGAGGTCCACGATTTCCACGGGGTCCAAACTCATGCTGATCAAATACAATTTGCTGGTCAGGGGTTAAAAGTGCTCTGATCTCTCCGCGATGTGAATTCATTAATGCATCCATGGCAGTCCGGTTGGCAGCAATTGCAGCTTCCAATTCGGCGATTCTCTCAGCATCAGGATTGTCACTACGATTAAGCTCACGCAATTCTCTTTCCAGGGATCGGGTTGTCTGGCGAATTTCCTGCATGGCAGGTTGCATGGCATCCCGAAGCTCGGTAATGGCTTGCATTTGTTCAGTAGTGAGGTTTAAGTTTTCATCCCAGGTTAATTGTCTACCCCCTCCCCGACGACCCTGTGACAGGGCGATGGAGGCAGTAAGTATGATCAACAATAGTATTCTAAATTTCATTCTTAACTCCATTAATTATTAATATTTAAAGTAACACTGTAATTTCTACTTGCATAATCATATAGCGGGTCATTCGAGCTATTTACGGTCCAACCGCTATTAAGGACCAGCTCAATTCCAGGAACCCACATATTGACAGATCTATCCAGAATTACACTCCAATTAAATTGAACACTCATGTTTTCATCTGATCGATCGATCCCCAGATCAACATAAGCTTCATCCTCGATGACATACTCCTGATTCTCAAAATCAAAGGCATAAACTGGAACATCTAGATAATCCTTTCCGCGTAGCGAATAGGATAGCTTCAAAGTGTTTCTGGTATTCATTTTATAATTGAGTCGAAATGAGGTTGAAGCACCTGTCCATCTGAAGCGATCGATAAACGGGTTGTTGATTGCATCCTGCCAATTGAGTAGGCTGGCTGAGTCATTGAGGAGGGATTGGTAACCTAACCATCCGGTGAATCCCATTTTTTGACCGATTGACTGGCTCACGCGAAGTTCAGATCTCAATAATTGATTATCAGGAATTTGTTCCACATCATAGCTGTCGATCCAGAAATTCTGAAAGGCAATAGAATTTCTGAGGTTGATTGATGTCCGGGTCTGGAAGGACTGGTTGTAGGTAAGGTACAATTCATGATCTGTATTTGATGCTTCTTCAACTTCTTCAAACTGATTGAAATTCAAGTCGTACCCTGAAATGATCAGCTGTGTGGTTTTGAAGTAGTGCTTCCATTTTAAATAGAGCCCATATCCGTTGCTATTGAAATAACTATAGTCATCATGATAGCGATTCAGAAATGCATACAACCCACCATAGATCTGATTGTCCTGGATGTCCAGATAGCGCAGTTGCACACCGACTTCTCCATCGTTGGAGGAATATTGAGCATAAGGATATATCTGCATGTGGGATACATCTACATATGCCCGTAATTTATCGCTGAGGATTGAGCTGAATGTGAATGAGCTGGTTCCATATGAAGCATCGTCAAGCAACTTGCTTCCCAGAAGATAATCTGCATTCCCGATTACGTTATCAAAGGTGAATGAATTATCACCAGCCTTTACTTCAACAGATGTAAAAGCAACGAGCAGAAATAGATTTGCCAGGATCGACCTTAGAAGTGTGTCTATCATTCTGTGATTTCTGGTTTCCATTGGCAAGATATCCTATTGACCTCTATTTGACTTCACAATATACAATTGGATTATCTACAGTCAGGGGAGGATTTGCATCCTCCCCAACCGTATTTCATTATTTAGTTTACGCTTTTTACCCGGTTTTGTTGTTCAGCGCGAGCACCTGGGTCTCGGCTAAATTCACCTGGGCCAGGTCGAACACCACGTCCCCCACGACCAGGTCTGTCACCTTCGCCACCGCGACGTCCACCGCGACGATCATCTCCAAACCTGCCATCTTCAGGACGTACATAGTCTTCATCAGCATAATTTGGGATACCATCACCGTCATCATCTGGGGCATTATCGTTATAACCATCACCATCTTCATCGATAAATTCACCACCACCATGACGTCCACCTCGGCCATCTTCTGGACGTACATAGTCCTCATCGTAGCGGTTTGGGATACCATCACCATCATCATCTGGGGCGTTATCATTGTAGCCATCACCATTTTCATCAACGAAGTTGGGATGCACATAATCTTCATCAGCATAATTAGGAATGCCATCACCATCATCATCTGGCGCGTTGTCATTGTAGCCATCACCGTTTTCATCAACGAAACCACCGCCAGGACCATTGCCACCAAAGCCATTTCCTGGTCCCTGAGCATACACTGGACTGGCAATTGCGAACAGACTCATTGCTGCTAACATCACCAGAAGTGTCATCAGATTCTTTTTCATTTTGATTCTCCTTATCTTGGTTTGTCTTTTTTCACTCATAACAGTTGCCCCTCATAGTCCAATTGCTATGCCAGAGATTCCCAGGAGAAATTTAATCGTTATATCATACTGTTATTATTGTATTAACACATTCTTGTTTAGTGAACAGGAGAGAAGAATTTTTCGACAAAATGGGGTGAGTTCGACAATATTGTCGAGAAATATACGAATAAATCATCATGTGTCATCTCGAGCGGATCCAAGAGATATTTATCCCTCGACTAGGATCGGCATGACGATTGGAAGGCTTATTTCGGAGGTATGCTAGAAATTATTTAAGATGATATTTCTGGAGTTTGTAACGCAGAACGCGCTCGCTGACACCTAATCTTCGAGCACATTCACTTTGATTCCCATTTGATTCAGTAAGGGTTCTCCTTATGAGATCAGCCTCCAGGTCACCCACTGATGATTTAAGTTTCCCAGATGGTTTTGACTGTTGTTTGGGTTGAGGCAAATTCAACCCATCGGGTAAAATCTCGGGTGCTTCACATAATAAGACGGCTCGTTCGATGAGATTTCCCAATTCACGAACATTTCCAGGGAACTGATACCCTTTGAGTACCGCCATCGCTGCTTCTGAAAACTTTAATCCGGAACGGCTTTCTCGGTGAGAATATTTCTGGAGGAAGTGATTTGTGAGAAGCTCGATATCACTTCGACGCTCTCGAAGTGGTGGAATGTGCAAATTTATGACATTGAGTCGATAGTATAAATCTTCCCTGAACTCACCTAGCTCGATAGCATGTTCCAAATCTACATTAGTAGCAGCAATCACACGAACATCAGAGGTATATACTATATTTTCACCGATCCGTTGAAACTCCCCACTCTGTAGAAATCTCAACAACTTGGTTTGCATCTCCATAGGTAGGTCGCCGATTTCATCCAGGAACAAGGTGCCGCCATCTGCTTCTTCAAACCGTCCTGTTCTGGATGCCGTTGCCCCTGTAAAGGCACCCTTTTCATGACCAAACAATTCACTTTCTATAAGATGGCTGGGCAGTGCTGCACAATTCACTGCGACCATAGCCTTACTTGATCTTGGTGAATGTTTGTGAATATGGTCAGCCAGGACTTCCTTACCCACACCAGTCTCTCCGGTAATAAGGACTGTTACCTGACTGGAGGCTACCCTTGTTGCCTGCTTGATAATGGTTAGCATTGCAGGATCTTCAGCGAGATAGTCTGAATCCCCCATTAAATCAGAATTTGTCGTGTCGTGCTCCCCTCGTCTTTCAGCCAGATGAGCTTCAATTCCCTTGATGAGACTTTCAAGCTGATCAAGATCAACGGGTTTTGTGAGAAAATCCCAAGCTCCGGACTTCATGGCATTAACAGCGATGTCAACAGTTCCAAATGCTGTGATCAAGACAAGGATGGTTCCCGGGTGGCGTGATTTCACCTCGTTCAAAAGATCTACACCTGTCATATATGGCATTTTGTAATCTGACAGAACAATGTCCACCTGATAGTTGTGCATATGAGCCAAAGCAGTCTGTGCAGAGTCTGCGGTGCTCACATCATAGCCGATCTTTTCCAGGAATCCCGCCAATGATTCACGCTGCAACTGTTCATCATCAACAATCAATAATTTGGTCATTGTCTCACCGGTATTTTGATTTCAATATTTGTTCCTGAGTTAACCACACTCTCCACATCCAGACTTCCCTGATGATCAGCGATGATTTTATGGGTAAGAGCCAAACCAACCCCAGTGCCCATGTCTTTGGTGGTGTAGTATAAATCGAATATACGGCTAAGCTGATCTGCTTCGATACCACTTCCGCTATCCCTGACAGATATAACAATCTTATCCCCTGATTTTCTACCAATCATTCGCACTGTATCGCCAGTTTCGCAAGCATCCAGAGCATTTTTAACCAGATTGGAGATTGCCTGTTTTAAATATTCAGTATCAGCCTCGAATCGGATAGATTCACTCTCCACCAGGAGTGTCACATTCTGATCCATAGCTTGAGATTGGTAGAGCTCTTTGATCTGCCTCAACACCTCTCCCAAATTTAGCTCTGAATAATTCAAGGGAGTTGGTCGTGTGTATTCCAGAAAATCCTGAAGAGAATCATTAATTCGTCCAATCTCAGACACCATAGTACCTGTTAGAGATAGGTAGTCCTCAGAATCAGTTTTTGGTTCAAACTCACGTTTCAGGCGTTGGGCTACAATCCCGATTGCATTGAGTGGGTTGCGAATCTCATGAGCCACCCCAGCAGCCAGTTCACCCATAGCCGCCTGTTTCTCACGCATACGGTTAAGTTTTTCCAGCTGATGAACTTCGGCTTCAATCCGCTGCTTCTCCCGCTCCAGCAGAGCGGCGTTTTGCCGAGAAATAAGAAAGATCAGAATGGCAAATGCCAGGAGGGTAAGCAGGGTCGTGCGCACCAGAATTTGATATATGATTTGCCCTCGAAGATTGACCAGAGTATCGTCTTCAAAGCCAATGCGAACTTCACCGACATCAGTACCAAAGAATACGGGACGAACCACTTCAAGCAGTGTGGTGTCAGCAATATTCACTTCATACAGGATGTCAGCCAGAGGTGTACGCGACCAGCTATCGTCAATCTTCACGCCATTCTTTGATACGAAATATGGCTCATGGCTATCAAGGGATAATTGGAGATATTTTAGTCCCTTCACATGTAGGAGGTCTTCCAGGGCAGATTCCATTTCGGTCAAATAGCGAAAATCTTCAGCAGCTTCTACAGAGAGCTGACATGTGATAGCCCCCCCGCGGCTCCTAGGTATGGCAACCAGAAATTGCTCATCCTCAAGAAATTCATTTCCAATGATATCATCTTGATCATCAATACCAAAAATGATTACATCCTGTTTATTGTTCAGAATAGGTTCAAGCTTTTCTTTGACCCATACATTTTCTGAAACATCACTGGGGTCAACACCCTTTGATAATTTTCCAACTGATCGTTCGATGTTACCATCACTATCGAAGGTGGTCACTTCAAGAATGGTGTCATCATTCACCAGCTCATCCAGATCCTGTTTTGACAATGCCTGCTCTGAATCCATGTGATTGAGGAGTGTCAAAAGGTCTATTGCCCTGTCAACATATGCATATTTGAGCTCTTCAGTGAGATAAGCCTGGCCACTGCCACTCTGAGCAATGACCGCTGCAGTCATGGCTGCCTGGTCCTGGATAAGTTGAAGCAACTCACGATATCTAGATTTATACTCAAGATAGGTTGACAGGAAGAGAATGCCCAGCACACCAAGGTAAAGCAAGATATACCATGGTTTAAGTCTGAGTAGTTTTTTTGCTGGTTTCAGCAATGGAGTCCTCTACGAATTAACCCAGGACATCCCAGGCATGCTGCAATAGTCTCTCTGTTGTATCAAAACTAACACAGGCATCTGTGATGGAGACCCCGTAGTCCAGCAGACTCAGATCTTCTGGTATCTTTTGATTCCCTTCAAACAGATTACTCTCCAGCATCATCCCGATCAGCGCACGGTTTCCTGCTACCCGCTGTGAGAGAATACTATTCCAGACCTTTTCCTGTTGTTCGAATTTCTTACCGGAGTTGGCATGTGAACAATCCACCATGATAGCCTGGTGTAGGTCATTCATTTCCATTCTCTGTGATGTCTCGAGGATGCTGCCGGGTTCATAGTTTGGCCGGGTTTCTCCTCCCCGGAGAATGATATGTCCTAATTTATTCCCTGTGGTTTCAACGACAGCAATTTGCCCATCTTGATCAACTCCAATAAAGTGATGGGGGTGACGGGCACTCACCATGGCATCAATAGCCACCTGTAAACTACCTGTGGTGCTATTTTTAAAGCCAACTGGCATGGAAAGACCTGAAGCCATCTGCCTATGAGTCTGACTCTCCGTAGTTCGGGCTCCAATGGCGGACCATGAGACAAGATCATCAATGTACTGCGGTGTAATGGGGTCCAGGAATTCAGTACCAGCTGGTACTCCCATATCATTAATGGCTGCCAGGAGTTTTCGTCCACGTCTCAAGCCTTCATCTATAAGATAGCTTCCATCCAGATTTGGATCATAGGTTAACCCCTTCCACCCGATGGTAGTTCTCGGCTTTTCAAAATAGACACGCATGACAATAAATATTCTGTCTTCATACTTCGAGCGAAGGGCATTCAAGCGATTTGCATACTCCAAAGCAGCTTTAGGATCATGAATTGAACAGGGTCCGGCAATCACGAGGAGTCGTTTGTCCTTTCCTTCAAGGATATCGTTAATGGCCTCACGTGCTTCAATCACTGTCCTATTGGCATTTTCAGTGACGGGAAATTCATCTTTCAATGCTCTGGGTGAAGAGAGAGGATAAAATCCTTTAATGTGTAGATCTTGTGTCATTTTCATAGGCGTGGTCTTCAGTATTATTTATTTCAATTCAGCAATGGAATCTAATTAAAAGTAAGGTCAGGATTGAACAAAGATTCCATTTCAATAAAAATGCCCCGGAAAACCGGGGCATTTCTGGATTTTATTTAAATGAGTAGATTATTTCTTCTCTGCCACCTTCATTCGGTTCATTGATCTTTCCAGAGCTCTCATAGCCCGCAACTCATCAATCATTTCATCCTGTTTCTTCGCCAGGTTCTCCTTTGCACGATCATAGGCTGCCTGGGCGCGAGATAAATCGATATCCGTCCCCTGCTCAGCGGATTCAACCAGGAGTTGGACACCCTCCGAAGTAATTTCAGCATAGCCTTTGGTAGCGGCATAAGTGGTTTCAACAGATCCCTTGACCACCTTGATCTCTCCAATGGTAAGCGCCATGATAGAATCAGTATGCCCTGCCATGACACCAAAAGCGCCATCTACACCAGGAGCCCTGAGATAATCCACCTCACCTTCGTCATAGACCTTGGTTGGTGTGATAATCTCAAGATGAAATTGTGCTGCCATTTTTATTTATCCACTCTTCTTTGAGGCTGCGATGACTTCGTCAATATTGCCCTTGTACATGAATGAATTCTCTGAGTATTTGTCCATGTCACCATTTAGAATTGCTTCAAAACCTGTGATGGAATCCTCCAGCGTAACATACTTTCCAGCAGATCCTGTAAATGCTTCAGCTACAAAGAAGGGCTGAGAGAAGAATTTCTGGATTCTACGCGCGCGGTTCACTGTGTTCTTATCATCATCAGACAACTCATCCATACCCAGAATTGCAATGATATCTTGAAGATCCTTGTATTTCTGGAGCACGACTTTGACTTCCTGGGCAACATTGTAGTGACGATCACCAACAACACGAGGATCAAGAATTCGAGATGTTGATGAAAGTGGATCCACAGCAGGGTAAATACCCAGTTCGGCAATTCCACGCTCGAGAACTGTGGTTGCATCCAGGTGAGCAAAGGTTGTAGCCGGAGCAGGATCAGTTAAATCATCAGCAGGTACATAAATGGCCTGGACTGAGGTTACTGAGCCTTTCTTCGTAGAGGTGATACGTTCCTGTAGGTCACCCATCTCAGTTGAAAGTGTAGGTTGATAACCCACAGCAGAAGGCATTCGACCCAGGAGTGCTGATACTTCAGAACCAGCCTGTGTAAAGCGGAAAATATTATCAACAAAGAGCAGAACGTCTTTGCCTTCAATATCACGGAAATACTCAGCCATTGTCAGACCTGAGAGAGCCACTCGAAGACGAGCCCCTGGTGGTTCATTCATCTGACCAAATACCATAGCAGTTTTATCAATAACGCCAGATTCCGTCATTTCAAGATAGAGATCATTACCCTCACGGGTACGTTCACCCACACCGGAGAAAACTGAATAGCCACCATGCTCTGTAGCAATGTTGCGAATAAGTTCCTGAATAAGAACTGTTTTACCAACACCGGCACCACCGAAGAGTCCTGTTTTACCACCCTTTGAATAAGGCTCCAGGAGATCTACAACTTTGATACCTGTTTCCAGAATCTCACTTGAGGTAGTCAGGTCTTCCTGTTTCGGGGGATCACGGTGAATGGGAAAGCGCTCAACTTCTGGAGCAGCCTTACCATCAATCACATTACCAACCACATCGAACATACGTCCAAGTGTTTCAGGTCCTACCGGTACGGAAATAGGAGAACCAACGTCTGTAACCTTGGTACCACGGGTCAGACCATCTGTTGAATCCATAGCGATTGTACGGACCACATTTTCGCCCAGATGCTGGGCAACTTCTAATACGAGAATTCCGTCTTCGCGTTCAATATTCAGAGCATTTAATACTTCTGGGAGTTGACCATCCTCAAAAAGAACGTCAACCACAGCACCCATAATCTGAACAACTTTTCCTTGCTTTGCCATCGTATGAATTTTCCTCTTATTCCACTAAAGCTTCGGCACCACTTACAACTTCCAGAATCTCTGTGGTAATTGCTGCTTGACGTGCCTTGTTGTATTCCAGTCGGAGACTGTCGATGAGGTCCCCAGCATTTTCGGTAGCTGCTTCCATTGATGTCATCCGTGCTGCTTGTTCTGAAGCATTGGATTCCAGTAGGAAGCGCCACATCTGAACATTCAAGTGACGAGGGACCAATGATTTGACAACCTCATCTCTGGATGGTTCAAATAAATAATCTGTTGAAATTGCTTCTTCATCTTCCTCAAGAACCAGAGGGAGATAATGATATTCAACAATTTCTTGTTGAGCTACATTTTTGAACTCATTAAAAATCACACGTACATCATCAAACTCACCAGACAGATATCTTGATGTGACAGCTTCTGCCATTTGTGTGGCGTGGCTGAAATCGAGTTCATTCCAAAAATCGGCATAATGCTCAACCACATCATAACCACGTTTGTCAAAGTACTCATATCCTTTACGCCCAATGCAGATGAGCTGGCACTTATCCTTGCCGGCTTCATCAACAATGGCGTGAGCCTGTTTTAAGATGTTTGTGTTAAAGCTTCCACACAATCCACGGTCTGATGTCACAATTACAAAGGCTTTTTTCTTTGTAGGTCTCATGGACAACAGGGGATGAACTGTACGGTCTATGTCAGGAAGCAGATGATTCAGTACACCATTGATACGACCAGCATAGGGTCTGGCCTGTTCCATGTTGGCTTGCGCACGGCGTAATTTTGCCGCAGCAACCAATTTCATGGCCCGGGTGACTTGCTTGATACTCTCAATGGTACCTATACGCTTCCGGATGTCTTTTAAATTCGCCATAGCGATCCTGTTTTAAGCAGCAAACCCTTTAACAAAATCAGATACTGACTTCTCAAGTGCAGCATCGATCTCATCTGTAAGTTTACCTTCTTTGGCAATCTTATGTAGCAATTCAGAGTTTGTTGCTTCCATGTAGTTCAGAAATTCTGACTCAAAGCGACGAATTTCTGTTGGAGCGATCTCATCCAGGAATCCACGTGAGGCGGCATAAAAGATAGAGATCTGTTTTTCAACGACCATGGGTACAAACTGGTTTTGCTTGAGTACTTCATAAAGAATCTCACCACGGGTTAACTGCTTTTGAGTCTCTGGATCCAAATCTGATCCAAACTGAGCAAAAGCTGCTAATTCACGATACTGAGCTAAATCCAGACGCATACCACCGGCTACCTTTTTCATGGCTCCGATCTGAGCATTTCCACCTACACGAGAAACAGAGATACCTACATTCAACGCCGGACGCTGTCCACTGTTGAACAGATCTGTTTCAAGGAAGATCTGACCATCTGTAATGGAAATGACATTGGTGGGGATATAGGCTGATACATCACCCATCTGGGTTTCAATGATTGGCAATGCTGTCAATGAGCCGCCACCAAGGTCTTTGCTCAATTTTGAGGAGCGTTCTAGGAGACGACTGTGGAGATAAAACACATCACCAGGATATGCTTCACGACCTGGAGGTCTTCTCAGGAGCAATGACATCTGACGATAAGCCACAGCATGTTTTGATAAATCATCATAAACGATAAGGGCATGTTTTCCATTATCGCGAAAATATTCTCCAAGGGAAGCACCTGTATAAGGGGCAAGAAATTGCAATGGAGCGGGATCAGAAGCATTGGCTGCAACAACGGTTGTGTATTCCATGGCACCCTGGGCTTCTAACTCAGCTACAACACGAGCTACCGTAGAGGCCTTTTGGCCGATGGCGACATAGATACAATATACTGGATCATCCGGTGTGTCAGGGCTATGTGTGTATTTCTGATTTACAATGGTATCCAGTGCTACGGCAGTTTTCCCTGTCTGGCGGTCACCAATAATTAATTCACGCTGACCACGACCAATGGGAATCATACTATCAATCGCTTTGATACCCGTCTGGAGTGGCTCGTTTACAGGAGATCTTGCCAGAACACCGAGCGCTTTACGCTCAACAGGCAGAATTTTTTCTGATTTGATGTCACCTTTGCCATCCATGGGAGTACCAATAGGGCTAAGCACACGGCCGATAACCGCATCACCCACACTCACTGAAACAACCTTGCCAGTACGCTTGGCTTGATCACCCTCTTTAACGAGGCTGGTATTGCCAAAAAGCACCAATCCAACTTCATCTTCTTCAAGGTTCATCGCCATTCCCACTACACCGTTGGGAAGTTCAATCAGCTCTGAAGCCATGACATTTTCCAGTCCACTTACACGGGCAATACCGTCACCCACCATGATGACTTCACCGATCTCGGCTACATCAATGGAAAGATCAAGTTTACCCAGTTCTTCCTGGAGTAATTTTGTGATTTCGTCTGTTCGAATATCTGTCATATTCCTGTTTTCCTTTAGGACTGAATCAGTGTTTGTCTGATACGTGCCAGTTTGCTTGAAAGCGAGGCATCCATAATTGTGTTGCCAACTCGTAATGTTAATCCACCCAGGATATCCTGATTCACCTCAGAGGTAAAATCAGCATTCGAGGATGTTACTGTCTCCACAGCTGCTCTAATACGCTCGATGGTTTGAGCTGAGAGTTCGCTTGTGCTGACTGCATGAACTTTTACCTGGTCGCTTCGTTGATAGTAGGCAGTCTCCAGGCTTTGCATAATCATCCCCACCAACTTCATATCTCGGGCATCTCCCAACTGAGCCACAAAGGCTTGATTGATGGGATGCAGGTCCGGATAGACCTTGGCGAGGAGGGCAATTTTGTCTTTAGCGGTAGCTTTGGTCGAGGCTAAAAATGCTTTTAACGCAGGTTCGCGTCGATAGCTTGCATAAAAAACCAACAGAGAGCGATAGACAGGCTCTAATGCTTTTTTGCTCTCAGCTATCTTGAGTAACAGGTGAGCGTACTGGCGACTTTTTGCTGATGTGCGCATTAGTTTTGTCCGTAATCCTTAAGCGCATCCTCTATGAGACGCTCATTATCTTCCCTTGAAAGGGATTTTACGATAATCTTCTCAGCAGCAGCCATGGAGATATCCACTATCTGAGTACGGATTTCAGCAATGGCTTTTTCCCGTTCTGCAACGATCTGGGCTTCAGCCTGTTTAAGAATGACTGCTGATTTATCCTGAGCTTCATTAAGAATCTCAGATTTCATTCGTTCAGCAGTATCTTTGCCTGCCGCGACAATTTCTTGCGCTTCCTGGCGAGCTTTCGCTACCATGGTTTCATATTCACCTGCAACCTTGTCTGCTTCCTTACGGGCAGCTTCAGCTTCTTCAAGTGATTCACGAATGAAATTTTCACGATTTTCCAGCGCCTTGATCATGGGTTTCCAGGCTTTGGCACCCAGGATCACCAACACTATAATGAAGGTGATCCAGGTCCATATCATTAAGCCTGTGTCAAACCGTAGCAGGTTTTCCATATTTCCTCCGAAGGAGAGTCTTCAGGCTTTCTTATTTCAATGCGATGAGGAGTGCAACTACCTCACCAATAATTGCAACACCTTCAAGGAGAAAGAGTGGCAAGTTAACAGCACCAGTAATACTGGCAGCAGCTTCTGGTTGACGAGCAATTCCAGCAGCAGCGGCTGCAGCCAATTTTCCAATACCAAGGCCTGCACCAATAACAATCATACCTGCACCGATAGCGGCACCCAGATAAGCAAATTCCATTTTAAAACTCCTTCTTAACGTTGTGTGATACTATTGCCGTATCATCATCAATACTTGCCTGTCTTGAGTCCCTGAACTGAGCAAGTACGTCGCTAGATAAAGCGATAGTTGGTTTATATATTTGGTTGTAAAAAATCAAATTAATTAATGGTCAGGATGTATTGATTGACCAATGAATACTGATGAAAGCAGCGTAAACACATAAGCCTGTACAATGCTCACGATAATTTCTAGAAAGGTAATTCCTACGTTCAAGGCAACAGACGCGACACCTACGTACGCATTGTGGAGTAGAAATATGGGTGCAAAAATCGCCAGCATAGCGATATGACCTGCAGTCATATTTGCGGCGAGTCGCATGGTCAATGCAAAAGGTCTAACAAACATACTTAAAATCTCAATGGGGATCAGAATGATATAAACTGCTTTTGGCAATCCACCTGGAACCAGATTTTTCCAATGCTTGATGAATCCGTGTTCTAATATCCCTGCAATAATAATGGATATAAATGTGATCAAAGCTAGTGCTGCTGTTACATTAATGTTCCCAGTCGCTGTGGTACCACCGTGACCATGGTTAATCCCGTTGAAAATTGGAATGAGTCCCAGGAAGTTCATGGTCAGGATAAGAAAGAAGAAGGACATCACCAGTGGTCCCCATTTCAACACATGACCTTTACCCATGGTTGGAATCAAAATACCTGTACGAACAAAATCTACGACATATTCAAAGGCATTAGAAAAACCTGAAGGTACGGGACGATCTTCTTTACGATATTTGCGGGTAGCAAACAGGGCTGCTGTGACCAATAATCCAGCAGCAATCCAGAGCATGATTACGTGTTTGGTTATTGAAAGGTCGATACCGAAGAGTTCAAAATGGATCATCACATCGCTGTTAGCGACGTGCTCGATTATCTTATCCCCAATTGTTCCGTTAGAGCCGTGGCCTGGTTCAGCCATCAAGAATTCTCCCCTGTATTTTGTACCTCTCCTAGCATAAAAAGCCGCCAATAATAAGCCTCGACCCCATGCCACGCAAGAAAGTTTATAACTAATATTACAATAAATGTCATCAAATGGAGAGTACCTGCTTTCACCAGGATTACAGCCCATGCGCCGAGCAGAACAACCTTAAAGAAAAATCCTGTTATATTTATTTTTTGAAGGTTTTGAGCATCTCTTTTAGTTGATTGTTCTGCCCAGAATAAAAGTCCTCCACTTATCAGAATCGGTAAGAAAGCTCCTGCTAAAACTGAGGTGATTCGATCCCCTTGGCCTACAAATAGGAAGGTGACTATTATTAGTCCGTTTAGAATGAGTGCTGCAACACTCAGGACCTGCCAGGATTTCATTTATCATCCTTTTTCATATATACACTTTTATACAATTCATACAGACCAATAACCACACCGATAATGGCACCAGATAAAACCCCATATTGTGGCCAATCAAATTTTTGATCAAGAAAATATCCAAGTGCAGTCAACCCCAGTACACTACCGGTCATAGTAGAAGCTGCTGCCATGTACTTACCCGAGCCGTCAGGATTCAAAAAAGATTATACTCCCTCATCCAATACAGCAAAATCACCAGCCTCAGATTTCTCGGGAACCATTGAACTACGCCCGTGAAAGACAGCGCCATCCTCAATAATGAGTCGAGTTGCAATAACATCCCCCTTGAGACGTCCCGCCTTGCCAAGGGCAACTTTACCCTGGACTTCAATATTGCCACCGACAATTCCACCAACAATGGCGTACTCGCCTTTGATGCCTCCCTTGACAACCCCTGACTCGGAGACTGTCACAAATCCAGTGGCGGTCACACTGCCATCAACAGTCCCGTTTATATGGGCACTGCCATTAATCTGCATATCCCCTGAGATATGTGTCCCACGTCCCACAATAGTTTCTATTCGATGTATTCTATTCGCCATAATACGTTTCCTCATCTCCAGTCTCAGGAGCTGCTTCCGTTAACTCAGTTATAAATGTTGCTGGATCCAGGGGTACACCTTCATACCATACTTCAAAATGCAAATGGGCACCTTCAGATATCCCAGTGTTTCCCATAATGGCAATTGGCTCTGCACGGTCTACAACTTGTCGTTGTGAGACAAGGTTTTGTTCATTGTGCCCATATACCGTCAGATAACCATTTCCATGGTCAATGATGATTGTATTACCAAACCGGTAGGTCCAATCCGAAAAAATCACATATCCTCTTCCAGCGGCCTTCACCACGCGATCTTCAATTGAAGAGAGATCAATTCCCAGATGATCCTGACTAAATAACCCTTCACGCACTTTGAATCCTGCATTTACAAAGCCCTTGATGGGCAGGTATGTCGGCAGGTCATCCAAAAGACCCATGGTCTCAAATGGTGAGAGTTCCCAGGCATCAGCAATCGAGTCATCCGCTGTACTGCCGTCAGTCGGGAAATTGTAGTGTCCTCCCAGAGTACTTTCTATGAAATGATTAATCTCTTCGATTCGTTTGGCATTTTTTAATAAGCCAGCCACTTCCTGTCGCTCTCCAAGCAGATAATCATTTTCACGCTTCAAGGCTTGATATTCCATTGCCTTGGGTAGATATACTGTTGAAAAAACAATTATCAGAGCCAAGATCAGTAGGGTTAATATCTTTAAAACTCCCACTGTTCTGGCAGTTATAGAAATCGACCGTCCATTGGTTTCATTATCCGGCAGGATAAGAATGGTATATTTTTCGTGTTTCATGGAATCCTTTTCGCGTCCAGGGACATTGGACCAGATCTAAGACTTAATGCTATTTATAATTTCTATGAGACGCTCAAGATCATCATTGCCAAAATACTCAACTTCAATCACGCCCTTTTTCTTTCCAGACTTGATCTGCACCCGTGTACCAAGTACTGTCATGAGTGCTTCTTCGCTTCGGGTAATAAAAACAGATTTTTTGGGGGTCGTCTTTTTGAGTGGCTCTGGCGTTGAGCTTTTATCTTTGAGCTTCTTTACAAGATTTTCAGTTTCGCGCACACTCATGTTGTTGCGACGAATCACCTGGAAAACATTAACCATCTCTTTTGTGGAATCAAGCCCCAGAAGCGCTCTGGCGTGTCCGGCTGAGATAATGAGGTTTTTCAACGCAATTTTAATCTCAGTAGGCAGCTTTAACAGACGTAAGGCATTGGTGACTGCCGCTCGACTCTTCCCGATGTTCCCAGCAATTTCCTCATGAGAAAGTTCATATTTGTCAGCCAGCAACAGGTAGGCTTCTGCCTCCTCCAGCGGGTTCAGATTGTCCCTCTGCAAGTTTTCGATGAGTGCCAGTTCCATCATATCGACATCAGTATCAACTTTAAGGATATGAATGGGAATTGTTTCCAGACCCAATTCCTGGCATGCCCGTAGACGACGCTCGCCTGCGATGAGTTCATACTCCCCATTCACCTCGCGGACGGTAACTGGTTGAATCAACCCTTTTGCCAGAATGGATGCCTTGAGATCTTCAAAAGCTTGAACTGCTTTCTCAGATTCAAAATCTTTCCGTGGCTGGAAGGGATTAGGACGAATATCATGTGGAGATACAGACACCATGGATGTGATGGGTTCAGATGTCGAACCCAGGTTGTCAAGAATGGCATCCAAACCCCGCCCCAGACGTTTTGGTTTCTCAGGCATTCTCTAGCACCTCTTCTACAAGATTCATATAATTAGCAGCACCGACCGAATTTGCATCATACAACATAATAGGTTTCCCATGACTGGGAGATTCACTCAACCGGACATTTCTGTTGATATAGGTTTTATAGACACGTTCCTTGAAATAGGTTTTCACCTCATCAACGACCTGTTTACTGAGGTTCAGACGACTATCATACATCGTCATCAGCACCCCTTCAATAACCAGCGCTTTGTTGATGGTCTTTTGAACTCGACGTACGGTATTCAGTAATTGACCCAGTCCTTCCAAGGCATAATACTCACACTGTATAGGAATGAGTATTGAGTGTGCAGCCGTGAGTGCATTCAGCGTAAGTAGACCTAATGAAGGCGGACAATCAATGATGATGAAATCATAGTTCTCTTCTATCTCTGCCAATGCTTCTTTAAGGATTCGCTCACGGGCGATTGCGGAAACCAGCTCAACTTCAGCCCCGACCAGGGAAGGGCTTGAAGGAATGATATCCAGAAAGGGTAACTCATTTTTCTGCATAATTTCTTCAATGGTTGCCTGTCCCAGCAAAACTTGATAAATACTTTGACCATCAACTCGTACAGGGTGACCAAGACCAGCTGTGGAATTTGCCTGAGGATCCAAATCAATAAGGAGGGTCTTTTTTTCTGTTACAGCTAATCCTGCTGCCAGGTTTACGGATGTCGTGGTCTTCCCCACGCCCCCTTTTTGATTAACGATGGCTATAATTTTTGCCATAAGATATTGTTTTTTAAAGACCTTTATAAATTTAATTCAGGATACAAATATAGTCCGACCTTAACATAAAAACAACCTGTTGCTGTGACTTCTCAAGCTTCTCATCATTTAAATTCCCGACGGTTAAAAATCTTTAACTCAGGCAATGTAACCGAGAGTAGAATGACCAGGGCACCCACTAAACTTTTCGGTGTCAGAGATTCATCCAATAACACCCAACCCCAGATACCAGCCAGTATGGGGATCAAGAAGGTCGTATAGCTCATCTTTACCACTGAGATGCGTTTTAGTAACCAAAAGTAGGCTGTAAAACCCATGGCGGATCCGAAAAGTGCTAAATACACAGTTGCACCCACTCTGATAGACGTGTACTCAATTTGCTGCCATGGTTCAAAAACAAGTCCGACTAAAAGGAGTAAAATAGCTCCAATCAGCATTCCCGATGTATTAATCGCGATGGGGTCAAGATGACTGCCTTCTCGTTTGTATAGCACATTGGAGTATGCAGCCGCCAGAATTGAGAGCATGATGACAAGCATACCCATAGCGACTTGCGGATCAAAAGTCTGTCCCCGGATATCAAAAATTAAATAAGAGCCAATCAGTGCGCCAACCAGGCTGAAAATATTGGCAAAGCTGATTTTCTCATTAGCCAGCATAAAATGAGCACTGACCGTCACCATCACAGGTAAGGTTGCCCAGAGTATTGATGTAATATTGCTATCGACAAACTGCATACCCCAATAGGTCAATCCATAACCCAGGAAAAAGTTGCCCAAACCGATGGCGAGTATCACTTTGATATTTTCACTCCCGGGGAAAAGTGCTCTTCCTCTTAATCGTTGAACCAGAATGAGGATGAAAGCGGCTAAAAAGAATCGAATACCAGCTAAAAAGAAAGGTGTATTACCCACAC